>CAYXSN010000001.1:0-112447 GCA_964467655.1 uncultured Candidatus Saccharimonadales bacterium
ATAGTACACCATACCTTCAGTGGGGCTGGCGGGACGGGAGGCGGTGTTGCCGCCGGTGATGCGGAGAGATTTACTAGCGGCTAACACGGTGTTTTGATTGAGATTGATGCCCGTCGTGGCATTGGTCGTGCCTACGGCAAGGGTAGTGGTTCCACTGGGTGTGTCGATAGTAGCAGCCTGTAACGTAGCAGCTATACCGGTGCCAGATATCCAAAAGTTACTGCTGCTTTGGGCGCTGGCGTTTTGGTTTTGGATGAAGTTGGTGGCCGTCGGGGCGAGGTAGGTGGCATCGCAACTGCTCAGCAGGCCACTGCCGTTTCGGCACACTTGGGTCGTACCGGTGGTGCCATTGAGGGTAACCCCGGTGTTGCCTTGGATGGTGGTGGTGACACCCGTATTGCCAACGGTGATGCCAGTAGCGTGTGAAGTCCCAATGGAAATTGTGCCCCGGGTACCGCCCGCCGAACCAGTATCAATGAGGATATTACCGGAGTTGCCACCAGTAGAGTCGCCGGTGCTAATAGACACGTTGCCCGATGGTCCGGAGCTGGCATTTGTTGCCTGCCCCGAAGAGACAATGACGTTGCCGGTGCCGGCAGCAGCTCCAGACGATTCCCCGCTCTGCAGCATAATGGCGTCTGTGGTGCCGGCTTGTGAGTTGGTCATGACTCGGGCGGTGTTGTTGTCGCCTTGCCATGAGAAGCCAACTACTGTACCTTCATCTGGCGAGAACACTGCCAATGCTGGTTGCGCACCTGCAGCGCGGTTGTCGAAGATGCTAATTGCTCGAGAAGTAGCCGAAGCTGAGCTCGGCAAGCCAAATGCAAGGATCTGGCTGAAGTTGCCAGGATTGTAGAGTGGAATATTGATCTTGGTGTCAACGTTACCGCTTTGGGGTGTCACGAAGGTATCCGCATTGGCGCTGCCACCCCCGGTTAATCGTAAGGCTCCATAAACCTCGACTCCACTGCCGGCTAATGACGGCGTGTTATTGGCGCCGAGGTTTATGCCCACCCGACTGTTGGTGGTGTCAATCGTGAACATATTGCCACCGGTGGCATTTTTGACGTTGAAGGCTGAGGTAGAGTTGGCTGTGGGTTGAAACAGAGCGGTACCGGTATTGCTAATGGTGAGTATGTCGGCGGCGCTCTTTTGGAGCTGGAGGATGTTGCCGGTACCGCTGGTTTTGTTGATGAAGACCGAAGCATTGTTGGTGGCATCGGCTTGCACTGAATTGGGTGCCAGTTGCACGAAATTACTGGCATTTAAGCCTTGGAGCTGGCCGGCGTTGAACGCATAGGCATTGGCGCCCAGGCGCTTGAAGGGCGTCATTTGGCCGTCGTAGGTGGGACTGCCGCCGGTACCTGTGCCACCGACGTTCATAGACAACCACAGGGTGTCCTGGTTCCAGTCGACTGCAGACAGACTGGTGATGGCGCCCAGCCTGAGCGAGAAATAGCCGTTCTTGACGGTCACGCCCTGGGAGGCGGAATTCTGCCAGGTTTCGGTCCACAGTAAGTGCTCATTGGTACCACTGCCGTTACAACTGCCAGGATCTGAACCTGTCGTGTCGCCGTTACCATCACAATAGATCTTAAATTGCATGTTGTAATCACCGTCTGGGACGACAGCGCCACTGGCGGTGAGCAGCCGACCCTGGAAGTTGAGCTGACTATTGATGCCAGTAGCAGCTTGCGTTGATGGCGCCGGCAGGGCCGTAGTCATCAGTAGCACAAATACCATAACAAGCCCAGTCCAGATTGGAACCAGGCGTAGTTGTGAGAATGTACCAAAGGTCCGCCGAATTGTCTGTCTATCTGACAGCTGGCTCATGTGTCCTCACGACTATACGAAATAACTATACCGCTTACGGCTAGTTGAAAGCAATAGAAATACTTGTGGTTTTACGGACGTAAATCATTGAACATAATTGCGATGTCGGCGTCGGTGAGGCTGGCATAGGCTTCGGGTTTGAGCGTGAGAATACCTCCGGCGAGTTCATACCAGGCAAAGCCGCCGGTCCAGTTTGGCAATGGGCGATGTCCGGTAAAATTGCGCTCAATGATATGCACGAGACCAGGGCGGTAGATCAGGTTAAACGGCTGGTTGTTGGCCTGGTGCCGCTGGATATGGCGCCAGGCGGCAGCCGCACCGGTGGCAGTGATCATTGGCAGCGGGTATTTTGACACAAAATTATCATCAAAAAGCGGTAGGTCAGGAGCCGTTGGCAGGTACTGGAAGTGCAGCTGATTAATACTCTCTCCCCCACCGTGAGTATTGTAGCCAATGAGCAATCGCGGCTGATGGCGCCCGAGTGTTTCCGCCATCTGCCAAGCCACTTGGTGGTCGCGGTTTTCCAGATACTGTTCGCGGTTAGCGGTGCGTTCTGGCACTATCAGGCCGTGATATGGTTCAAGCGGGAACTTCGAGTAGAAGAGTTCAACCGCCTGATCTTCGACTACTCCTGTCCAAAACTTTTCACCCGTTGTCATATTGAAATTAAACGCTGTGGCGTCGAAGGCTTTATGAATATTGGTAATGGCCAGATTTGAGTCGCGGGGCGGCCGCAGTGCCCTGAGCTCGTTATAGCTGATGAGCCAGCCAGCGGCGGTTCGCCGGTGCCGTACCAGTCGTAAGGGTTCAGCCACTGTTTGCAAATGGCGTAACATGCGGTTATCAAGTTTGGCTTGATCTGACAGATCAAGCGTGGTCGCGGTTTCGAGTACCCGCTGGACGAGGCCAGCATCCTTGAGCGCGATGGCGTGGTTGAGTACCAAAACGAGGTTGGCAGCCGTGGGCTGAGGGGTATCAAGTATCTGGTGCAGATGCCGGCAAAACACTTGGTGAAACGAGGTAAGCGGTCCAATGTTTTGCATGCTGTGTACCCTCATTGGAATTTATAAATGGAGCCGACGACAGGAATCGAACCCGCAACCTACTGTTTACAAAACAGTTGCTCTACCGTTGAGCTACATCGGCCAGTGCCGGACTGCTCCATCATACCTTGACACCAGAGCCGTTTCAAGCTGCTATTTGTTTGCGGCGGCGGCTTGGTCGACTACAATTTCCTGACGTAAGGCCTTGAGCCTGTCTGACGCATCGAGTTCGATGGCTTTATCGATAGCTTGGAGAGCGCCGTCGAAGTTTGAAAATCGGCGTTGGGCCTTGGCTAAGCCCAGGTATCTGGCTGCTGTTGGTTCAAAAGCTATGGCTTTTTCGAAGGCAGCGATGGCCTTCATATAGTTGTGGTTGTCATGATACACGAGCGCCAAGTTTTGGTAGGTACTGCCCGAAGGTCTCAGCCGGGCGGCCATTTGAAAACATTCGATAGCATCAGTCATGTTCTTTTGTGTCGAGTAGATCACTCCAAGATGGGTATAAGCTGTAATGTTTTTGTGGTCGACTTTGAGCACATTCAAATAAGCCTTTTCGGCGGCCAACCACTTCCTTTCGGAATACAGCCTATCAGCAAAATCAGACAGGTGCGACAAACGCGCCGATGGTCGTCGAGGGGCCAGACTGGTATGGGCCGAGCCGCCGGTTTGACGGCTGAGCGCCCAACCGAGCACAGTAAAGGCACCAAGTAACATCACAAGTTCCATGTTTTAGTTGTATTCCAGCATAAGGTTTTCGAGGGCAGCTTTGACTCCCACTCCGCTCTGAGTATAGCGCCGGTATTTTTCGATTGATTCTAGTCTTTGGGTTAACGCCGGTATATCTGGTGACGTACCGGCCGCAGCTATGGTAGCACGCTGGAGTCGGGTACTCAAGTCGAGAGGATCCGAGGCTGCAGCCAGCTTGGCGGCACCGGCTAGTCTCTCGAAAACTGGTAGCTGGAACCATGAAATAACATCGTCGGCGTTTGAGGGTTCGGGTTGATGTGTGACCAGTGGTATGAGCTGACAACGCGAGCGCAACGTGGCTGGCAGTGACCGACTGTGCTGGCAGACGAAACCGATGATGGTCTTAGGGGGCGGTTCCTCAGCTAATTTGAGTATGGCGTTGGCGGCTGGCAATGTGAGTTGGTCGGCTGGATTGATGATCACGACTCGTTGCCTGAGTGATGTCGGGAGGGCAATGGCTAACCTGTTTTTCAGGTCTCGAACAGCTTCAATGCCGATGGCGGTTTTGGTCGTGAGGCCAATGAGGTCGATAAATTCGGCGTTACCTTGTTTGACACGTCGGCAATTGGCGCACGGTTCTTGAGGCAGCCCAAGGCAGTTGAGCCGGCGGCCTAGTTCGATCAGCTCGGTTTGAGCAGCCGTCTTGTCATCTGATTCGAGAATGAGGCTCAGAGTGGTGGCGGAACGTATGTGCTTGAGATCCATAACGTTAGTATCTCATGTCCAGAAAGCTTTTGAGGTCTAGTGGCAGTGGGCTGCTGACAGCGATGGCTTGCCCGTGGGGGCCGGTGAGTTTCAGTTTGGTGGCATGTAAAAATTGTCTGCCGAGGCCGGCTGGTAGTTGAGGCGATCCATAAACAGTGTCTCCGGCGATCGGATGGCCGATTGCCGCCAAATGTACCCGAATCTGGTGCGTGCGGCCAGTGAGGGGCCAAACTTCCAGCAAGCTATAGCCCTCATAGACAGATTTGACGCGGTAGCGGGTGGTCGAAGGGCGGCCGTTGGGAACTACGGCTTGTTTCAGTGGGACATGTGGGTGACGTCCGAGCGGTAGGTCGATGACGGCTTCGGTAAGGTTTGGTCGACCTGTCACCAAGGCCAGGTAGGTTTTTGACACTTGCCTGTCGACCAGGGCTTTTTGGAGGTAGGCGCGGGCGGTGGCAGTTCGGGCAATCATAAGAAGGCCTGAAGTGTTTTTGTCGAGCCGGTGCACAATTCCCGGGCGGTCAGGTTGGTCGTCCAGCGTACGCTTGGCAGCGTAGTCGCTCACGTAAGCCTGGTCGGGGGCGCCTGCTCCCGGATGAACTGTTAAGCCGGCCGGTTTATCGATAATTATGACATCATCGTCTTCATATACTACCAGCAACTCCGGTGCCTGGCGGGCTGTGGTAGTCGACTTATGCGGCGGTGTATAGTGGATGGTTTGACCTTGCTTGATGAGCTTATTTGGCACTGCTGGCTGGCCGTCGAGCTTGAGACGGCCAGTGAGGATGAGCATTTTAGCCTGGCTGCGACTGGTATTGAGCAGCTGCGCGACGTGCACGTCGAGTCGCTGGCCGGCTTGAGCGGCAGTAACACGGTAATCCATTATCTGATGAGTGCTGAGGCAGCCGTCAAATCAGGCTTGGAGCCTAAGATGATCAGCCTATCGCCGGGGTAGATAATTTCTTTGCCATTGGGCCGCACGCGGCTTGAACCGTCGACGCCATTGATGGCAATGATCGTAGCTCCGACAGCGTCTTCGGCTAGGGTGCGGCCCAAGGGTTTGCCGGCCAGTCTTGAATTGTCGCCAACGACCATTTCTTCAACCTCTAATTCGCTGGTACCGCTTTTGGTCATGATGTCCATGTAGTCGACTACATTGGGTCGTAGCGCCATGGAAGCCATATGGTAGCCGCCTATCTGGTACGGCATAGCTACGCGATTAGCTCCCGCCCGTTTGAGCTTAATTTGGTTTTCGGGACGGTTGGCACGGGCAACAATGTAGAGGTTGGGGTTGAGTGATCTTGCCGCCAGTACCACAAACAAGTTGAGCGAATCTTCACCCAGACAAGCTACTAATCCTGCTGCTCGGTCGATGCCAGCTTCTTTGAGGGCCGACTCATCGGTACTGTCGAGCATCAGGGCGTTGTAGCCCAGCGATAGCATATCATCTACTTTTACCTGGTCGCGGTCGAGTCCGATAAACGACACTTTCTCGTGGTACATTTCGCCGGCGACTTGTGACCCTACTCGGCCCAGACCGCAGACAATGTAGTGACCTGACATGTTGTCGACTTTCTTTTTCACCCTCAACCTTTTGACGTTACTCGTTAGACCCATCATATAGTCGGCAAATGTTTTAATCAAATAAGCCACAATCGCAAAGTTCGCGAGGATTAAAACAACCACAATAATCCGACCGATGGGGTCTGTGAATCCGTGATGATCAATATGAGTGAGCAAGATAATCACTGCACTATAGACGGCTTCACTGTATGCCAGATGCTCGACATAACTCAAGGCCCAGGCAGCCAGTAAAACGAAGGCAACCGTAGCTAGCCCTAAGCGGCGAAAGTTTTTGACGTCATGTTTGTCCACTGTGTGCCTTTAGTATAATGCTTATGCCACTACATGCGAAATAGGTGCTCATAAAAACCAACTACCCGCCTGATTGGGCGGGTAGTTAGGGGAGCATATTTTGTGTTAGCGTTTGGAGAACTGAGGAGCCTTACGGGCCCGCTTGAGTCCTGGTTTTTTGCGTTCTTTGACACGGGGGTCGCGAGTCAGCAAGCCGGCTTTTTTGAGGGTTGGCCTCAGGTCTTCGCTGAGCACGTTGAGTGCTCGAGCGATGGCTAGGCGGGCAGCTTCAGCCTGGCCGCGTTTGCCGCCGCCTGAGAGGTTGAGGCTAACACGCAGTTTCTGCTCTTGGCCGGCCAGCTTGAGCGGCTGCTCAACAGTTGAAACGAGAGCCTGGTTGTTGAAATAGGTGGCGGCTGGTTGGTCGCCAACGACAATTTCGCCTTTGCCACTATATAAGCGAACGGTGGCAATAGCGGCCTTGCGACGGCCTCTGGCGTAGTGGTAATGGTTTTCTGATTGAGCCATGGTTATGACACCTCCAAATTAGCGGGATTTTGGCCGGCGTGGGGGTGTTCTGGGCCCGCATACACCTTCAAACGGCGGAGTCTGTCGTCGTGGAGCCGGTTTTTGGGCAGCATGCCGGCAATGGCTTTCTCGACAGCCTTAGCAGGGTGGCGTTCGAGTAGTGTTTCCAAATTGGTTTCTTTAATACCGCCGGGGTAGCCTGAGTGGTGGTAGTATTTTTTGTCGGCCAGTTTGTTGCCGGTGACACTGATGTGCGCGGCGTTAATTACTACTACGTTGTCGCCACCGTCGACGTGAGGCGCAAAGCTGGGCTTGTGTTTGCCGAGCAGGCGGGTGGCCACCATGGTAGCGAGCCTACCCAAAGTCTGGCCTTTGGCATCAACGAGATACCATTCGTGATTGAGGTCTGCTGGCTTGGGGCTAAATGTTTTCATGACTTGTCTCCTTCAGCTGCGGCTGTGATCTCAGCTTGGGCAGCTGGTTTTTGGGCCGCGGTTTTGGGCTTAGACTGAGATGGAGTCTTGGCGGTTGTTGCAGCTACGGCATCGTCGAGGACAATACTTAAACGAACCATCGGGGCATTATCGCCGCGGCGATTAGCCAGTTTGATAATCCTCGTGTAACCACCGTGCCGTTCTTTGAAAGTAGGGGTGATTTCCTGCAAGAGTTTTTGAACTGCGGCTTCAGTCAGTAATTCTGAGCGAAGCTTGCGCCCGCCCGCTAATGTGCCTTTTTTGGCGTGAGTGACGAGTCTTTCGAAGCGCGGAGCCACTTCTTTGGCTCTGGCTTCAGTGGTGGTGATGGCTTCGTGTAGAACTAGTGAAGTCATCTGGCCGCGCAGCAAGGCCCGCCGGGGTCCGGCGTCCAGTGATAGTTTGCGACCTTGGTAGGTGTGTCGATGCATTTGTTACTCCTTGGACTCCTGGGTCGACAAACCAAGCTCTGACAATTTTTCTTTGACCTCTTCATATGCTTTGCTGCCAAAGCCTTTTAGGTCTCTGAGCTCAGTGTCCGTTAAGGCGACTAGGTCTTTCATGGTTTTGATGTCGTTGTTGATGAGGGCGTTGGTGGTTCGGGGAGACAAATTCACTTCCTCAACACTCATTTTGGTAGAAGCCAAGTCGGTGCCATCGTGGCCTCCGGCTACCGCGGTATCGGCTACCGGGTTACCTGCTACCACCTGGAAGTGTTCGACCAGAATTTCGCTGGCCTGAGCTATGGCTTCGTGCGGTGTGATGGTGCCGTCGGTCTCAATCTCCATGACGAGCCGGTCAAGGTCTGTCACCTGGCCGACACGGGTGTTTTCGACGGTGTAGCGTACGCGTTGAACTGGTGAGTAGAGGGCGTCAATGGCGATCATACCAACTTCAAGCCGCTCTGACTCGCGGTTTTCGACCGGTACGTAACCGCGGCCTTTCTCGACCTTGATTTCCATGCCCAGTTTGGCTTTGGCGCTGTCTAGTGTGGCAATCACTTGGTCGGGATTTACAATCTCGACGTCGGCAGTGGTTTTGATCTGGGAGCCCCTGACCGGACCGGTACCACTCGCAGCCAGTGTTAGGTACTGTGGCTCATCTGAGAATACGCGGAAGCGTAGTTTTTTCAAGTTGAGAATGATCTCGACGACATCTTCTTTGACGCCTTCGATAGTTGAAAATTCGTGGCTGACAGAGTCAATTTTGACGGCTGTGGCGGCGGCACCGCCCAGGCTTGAAAGGATTACGCGGCGCAGAGAGTTGCCGAGCGTCATGCCATAGCCGGAGTAAAGCGGTTCCACCACAAAGGTTGCCTTGTTGCCGTCCTGACTGGTCTGGCGGAGCTCCGGAAGTTGAATCGGATGTAACACGTTTGTCGTCCTTTCCTATTACCTTGAGTAAAACTCAATAATTAGTTGTTCGTTAATTTCTTCGGTGACATCTTGACGGGTTGGTAAGCCAGTAACTTTGGCTGTCAGTTTTTTGGCATCAAACGTCAACCAGGAAAGGGCCTCTTTACTTATGCCGTCACTGGCCAGTTGCTTGAAATAGGCATTGGCGGCACTCTTCGGCCGAACCGAAAAGGTGTCACCGCTTTTGAGGCTAATGGAAGGGATGTCGACGCGACGGCCATTGAGCATGAAATGACCGTGGGTAACCAGCTGCCGCGCAGCCTGGCGGCTCGGAGCCAAACCTAAACGATACACCGCGTTGTCTAAGCGGCGTTCGAGCAACTCGATCATCACATCACCAGTGTTGCCAGTGCGGCGTTCGGCTTCTGTGATGAGTTTTGCAAATTGTTTTTCCAGGAGGCCGTACATGCGCTTGACCATCTGCTTTTGTCGCAGTTGGATAGCGTATTGGCTGGGCTTAGACCGGCCGGCGTTGGGGCCGTGCTGGCCTGGTTTGGTGGGGCGTTTGGTCAGGCCTTTGATAGCCTTGGGGTGCAGGGCCGTTTGTTCGCGGCGGCTGCGTTTCAGTATGGGGGTAAAATCGCGGGCCATGTTTAGACTCTCCTTGCTTTCCGGGGCCTGACACCGCCGTGGGGGATGCCGGTAACGTCTTTGATGCTGCCAACGGCAATACCGAGAGTGCTGAGGGCACGGATGGCCGATTCTCGGCCTGAGCCGACGCCGTTGACTAAGACGTCAACACGGCTGAGGCCGTATTCTTTGGCACCGGCACCGGCTCTTTCGGCGGCGGTTTGAGCGGCAAACGGCGTACTTTTGCGTGAGCCCTTGAAGCCGGCTGAGCCAGCGCTGGCCCACGACAAGGCATTGCCGCGGTCATCGGTGAACGTAATGATGGTGTTGTTGAACGTGGCTTGCACGTGCATTTGGCCAGCGGCGACAGTCCGCCGGATCTTGCGGCGACGGGCAGAGCTGGTGCGAGTAGTGGTTTTAGTTGCCATGGGTGTGTTTGATATCCTCTTGATGCGTTGCTAGTTTTAAGTCTTAGCTGTGGCTTTCTTACGGCCGGAACCCATAGTAATTTTCTTACCGCGCTTGGTACGGGCATTGGTCTTGGTCCGCTGTCCTCGCACCGGCAAGTTGGCTTTGTGCCGTAAGCCTCGGTAAGAGTTAATTTCTTTGAGCCGTTTAATATTTAAGCTGACTTCACGCTGAAGGTCACCCTCAACCCTGATAGTTTTATCAATGAAATCACGCAGTTTGCCGACCTCGGCTTCAGTGAGGTCTTTCACGCGGGTGTCTTTATTGACGCCCGTGGCGGCCAGAATTTTCTGGCTCGTAGTGAGTCCAATGCCGAAGATGTAGGTGAGAGCGATCTCAACTCTCTTGGCTTCGGGGACGTTAACACCTGAAATACGTACTGCCATGATTTATCCTTGCCTCTGCTTGTGACGAGGCTTGACTGGACAAATCACCCGCACTACACCTTCGCGGCGCACGATTTTGCATTTTTCGCATCGTTTCTTGACGCTTGCGCTGACGGTCATGACGTGGTGGTCCTTCTCGTACTGATTAGTTTATCTGTGACGGTATGTTATCCGACCTTTGGTCAGATCATACGGAGTCATTTCGAGCACAACACGGTCTCCGGGAATGATGCGGATGTAGTGCATTCGCATCTTACCTGAGATGTGTCCCAACACAATATGGCCATTCTCGAGCTCCACCCTAAACAGGGCGTTTGGAAGAGTCTCCAGGATGGTCCCTTCGAGTTCGATTACTTCCTTTGTGGTTTTTTTGCCGGTTTGTTCGGCTGTTCTACGACGTCGTGCTGGCATATTAATGACTACAATTCCCCATTATAGATGCCAAACACTTGATTGTAAAGCTTTTTAGTACTGTTCATATGATGTGGTGATGGCTTGGGCTTCAAGTTGTTTGAGTGTTTCAAGTGCCACCGATACTACAATCAGCAAGCTGGTACCGCCAATGGTGAAAATCTGGCTGTTTGTGAGGTATCGGGCTAGAAATGGCAACACGGCTACAATCGCTAGTCCGGTGGCTCCAGCCAGTGTGATGCGGTTCATGACTCGCTGCAAGTAACCCATGGTTTGGTTTCCGGGCCTGATTCCAGGAATGAAACCGCCCTGTTTTTGCAGGTTTTCGGCGATTTCTTTGGGATTGAAGACTACAGAGGTATAGAAGTAGGTAAAACCAATGACGAGCACAAAGTACGATGCGGCGTAAATCCAGCCATTTGGCGAGAACCACTCAGATAGGTTGCGGGCGAGTCCGGCGACCCAGGGGGTAGTGGCATGGCTCAAAACCTGACTGAGTAGGCCAGGGATCGACAAGAATGCCAGTGCAAAGATGATTGGAATGACACCGGCAGTGATCACCCTGATAGGCAGGTGGGTATCAACCCCAGCATATACGCGGTCGCTTCGGGTTCTTTTGGCGTATGAAACCGGAATATTGCGAGTGCCTTCATTGAGTACCACAATAAACGCAATTACGACTACAACGGCAATCAGAAAACCCACGGCCGTCACCATTTTAGCCGGATCGCCCGATACCAGACTTGAGAGCTGACCAGCGCTGGCTGGCAGACTGGCGATGATGCCACAGAAGATGATCAGGGAAATGCCGTTGCCCACGCCTTTTTCGGTAATAATTTCGCCCAGCCACATCAGTAGCAGTGAGCCGGCGGTGATGGTGGTAATGAGCATGATCCAGCCGAGAAGGTTGGGTTTGCCGATGACATCGACTCCTTGCATGCTAAGTGAGGTTTGTTGGACCAAAAAGACCATGCCGAAGGCTTGAGCGATGGCTAGTGGTAACGTCAGTAATCTGGTGTATTGGTTTAGTTTACGCCGACCCATCTCGCCTTCTTTTTTGAGCGACTCTAGTTGCGGTATGACTTGGCTGAGTAACTGGATGATAATAGAGGCGTTAATGTATGGCCCTAGGCCCATCATAATAATGGAAAAGTTCTGTAAGGCCCCGCCTGAGAAGATGTTGGCAAAGCCCAAAATGGCGTTGGAATTGAAGAGCGCTGTAAGGAACCTGGCCAAAGCAGCGTTGTCGGGAACTGGTACCGGCACATGCGAAAGCAATCTAAAAATCACAAGCAAGGCTAGCACGGTCAAAATCCGGCGCCTGATTTCTGGTGACTTGTAAGCCTGTTTGAGATATGACAGATTCACGCTTATACTGGCCCTCCTCGCGGCGTGTAAATGGCTCTAGTTCTTGGTGGGACGGGTGGCTTTTTTGCTTGGTACCCTTACGGCTGGTACCAATTCAATTGTAGCACCAGCTTGTTTGGCCGCGGCTTGAGCACTAGCACTAGCAGCCTGAACCTGAATCGTCAGTTTCTTAGTGAGCTGACCTTCTGCTAGTAATTTAATCTTGTCAGTGGCGCTGGAGACGAGGCCGGCGGCTTGTAGAGCGGCGGCGTCAACCGTCGCACCGTCATTGAAGCGCTCGAGTGTGCCGATATTGACTGGCTGGTAGATCGTGGGGTTGAGAGCGGTAAAACCACGTTTTTTGGGGAGTCGTTGGCTGATAGGATTTTGGCCACCCTCGAATCCTGGCCTGACACCGCCGCCAGTGCGGGCGTTTTGGCCCTTGGTACCGCGGCCGGCAGTTTTGCCATAACCTGAGCCAATACCGCGTCCCACTCGCTTGCGGTCAGGGCTTGATTTGAGGTCTAATTCGTGGATTTTCATGAGGCTTTCCTTTCGGTGGAGCTTTTGAGCTGCGACAGGGCCATAGCAGTAGCATAGGCGTTGTTCACCTTGTTGCTTGAGCCCAAAGACTTGGTCAGCAGGTCGTGGATTCCAGCGATTTCGACGACGTTGCGGACGGCGCCACCAGCAATTACACCAGTACCGGCCGAGGCTGGTTTGAGGAGCACGCGGGCGCCGGCAAACCTGACCTCAACTTCGTGTGGGATGGTGGAGTCTTTCAGGGGAACGGTGATCATCTGGCTTTTGGCGGCAGCAACGGCTTTAGCGATGGAAGTCATCACTTCGCCGCCTTTACCGACGCCGACACCAACCCGGCCTTTGCCGTCGCCAACGACGACAGTGGCCCGGAACCTGAATCGGCGGCCACCTTTGACCACGCGAGCAACCCGGTCGATGGCGATTACTTTTTCTTCAAATTCTTTCGGTTGTTGTTCGATGGCCATGGTTAAAACTCCAATCCAGCTTTGCGGGCGGCGGTTGCCAGAGCATCCAACCGGCCATGATAGATGCGGCCATTTCGGTCGAAGACCACCTGCTTAATTTTGTGGGCTTTGGCCACCTGGGCGATTTGCTCGCCAGCCCAGGTGGCTTTGGCAGTGAGATTGCCTGTAGCAGTCGAGCGGACGGTTGTGGTATACGCCAGAGTCCGACCAGTGGTGTCATCGATCAGCTGGCATGTAATATGACGCAGGCTGATCTTGACCGACAGACGTGGCCGACTGGCGGTGCCGGAGATTCGGGCCCTGATGCGGGCGCGGCGGCGATTGAGTTGGGCAATAGTGTGATTGATCATCTTATTTTAACCTTTTGTTGCGGTCTTACCGGCTTTACGGCGGATCCGTTCCTCGACATACTTAATACCTTTGCCTTTGTAGGGTTCGGGTTTTTTCAAATCGCGTAGGTTGGCGGCAGCTTGGCCGACGAGTTGCTTATCGTGGCTTGACAGCGTAATAACATTCTTCTCAATTGTCGCGCTAACACCGGCCGGCAAGTTGAAGACTACCGGATGGGAGAAGCCGAGGCTGAGGGTAATTGTGCTGCCGCTGACGGCCGCGCGGTAACCGACGCCGTTAATCTCAAGTGACCGGGTAAAACCTTGAGAGACGCCAATGACGAGGTTGCTAACTAACGTCCTCATCAAGCCATAGGCTGATTGGGTTTCTGCCGTTTCGACGGTTTTCGACAGTTTCAGAGTACCGTCGGCTTGTTCGAGGCTAATGCCCGTCAGTACATCAAGCTCTAGGCTGCCTTTAGGGCCGGTTACTTTGAGGTGCTGACCGGTAATCTCGGCTTGCACGCCTGCGGGGATTGTAATGGGGGTACGTCCAATGCGGCTCATTTTACCATACCTTACAGATTAATTCACCACCCAGGCCGGCTTTGCGGGCTTCGCGGCCCGACATAATACCACCTGAAGTCGATACTATCACGATGCCGCGGCCACCTAGGATCAGTGGAATGTTCTTGGCTGTGGTATATACCCGACGACCGGGCTTGGAAATGCGCACCAGTGAAGTGATAGTGTCTGGGTCTTCAGCCAAGGTAATCGCCAAGGTTTTGAAATTACCCTCTTTGGCTACCTCAACGGCTGCAATGAAATGGTTGTTTTTGAGGATTTTGGCGACTTGCTCCTTGAGCTTGGAATGGGGCATGACGATAGACTTCAGTCCTGCCGTTTTGGCATTGCGCAAGCGGGTGAGCAGGTCAGCGATGGGATCGTTAAACATCTTTTTGCTCCTTTCCTACCAGCTCGCCTTAGTGATACCAGGGATCTGACCCCGGGAAGCGTATTCCCTGAAGCAAACCCGGCAGAGGGCGAATTTACGAATATAACCGCGGGGCCGGCCACAAATCTGGCAGCGGCGGACAAGCCTTGTCGAAAACTTAGGTTTACGCTGGGCTTTGACTACGAGTGCGACGCGTGCCATTAGGCAGTCCTCCTAAAGGGAAATCCCATCAATTCAAGTAACCTCTTTGATTGTTCGGGCGACTTAGTAGTGGTCACAATATTGACCTGCAAGCCATGAGTAGTGCCGATTTCTTCAAATGGTAATTGCGGAAAAATGCTGTGGTCAGGAATGCCGAGGCTGTAATTACCAAAGGCGTCAAAGGCTGTGGCCGAAATACCCCGGAAATCCCTGATGCGGGGCAAAACGGCCGATACGAGAAGGTCGAGGAAGGCGTCGGCATTGTGGCCGCGCAGTGTCGTGGTGACACCGATCTTGTGACCTTCACGGACTTTAAACGACGCAATACTCTTACGCGCAATCGTAGTTACAGGATGTTGTCCTGTAACTTTGGCGATGGTTTCGGCGGCCGTATCGAGATGCTTTGAGTCGGCCACAGCGCGACCAACACCAGCACTTACCACGACTTTGGTGATACGCGGGATTTGGTGGGGGTTGTCGAGCTTGAACTCTTTGGCCAGAGCCGGCGCGACTTCTTTATGATATTTTTCGCTGAAGCGATTCATGCTTACTTACCTTTTCCGGCAGTTTCCGTGTCGGCGGACTTACGCGGTTTAGTTGATTTAGCGGGTTTCTTGGCAGCGGTTTGGTTTGGGCTGACCTTGAAGACTCTTTCTTTGGTGCCATCAGCTGCAAACTGGTAACCGATGCGGGCGGGCAGTCCACTGGTGGGGTCGATGACCATCACCTTGGCGGCGTTTAAGGGCTTAGCAATCTCGAGGATGCCGCCACGAGGTACTTTACTACTGGGCTTAGTGTGACGTTTAGCGATATTGATGCCTTCGATGACAATCTGATTGGTACGAGGCAGGACGGTACTGATAGTGCCGGTTTTGCCTTTGTCGCGGCCAGCAATTACCATCACCTTGTCTCCTTTTGCGAGTTTCATCTTAGAGTACCTCCGGAGCGAGTGAAATAATCTTCATATATCCACCTTCGCGCAGTTCGCGGGCAATTGGGCCAAAAATACGGGTACCGCGGGGCTGGCCTTGCTTGTCGATCAAAACTGCAGCGTTTTCATCAAACCGAATACTTGAACCGTCTGGTCGTTTAGTTTCTTTGGTGGTGCGTACGACAACGGCTCGAACAACATCTTTTTTCTTGACGTTGGCGCCTGGCAAAGCGCTTTTGACGCTGGCCGTGATGATGTCGCCGACTGCGGCGTACCGACGGCGGGAGCCGCCGAGCACCTTGATGCACAAGAGCTCTTTGGCGCCGGAGTTGTCGGCGACACGCAATCGCGATTCTACCTGGATCATACCTGGGCCTCCAGGTCTTTCGCCGTTAATTTGCGCGCTACTTTCCAGCGTTTTTGCGCACTGATAGGCCTGGTCTCGGTGATCTCAACGGCATCGCCCACATGGCAGGCATTGGCCTCGTCATGGGCTTTAAACTTGGTGGTTACTTTGTACTTCTTGCGGTAGAGAGGGTGCTCCTTCACGAGCGCCACAGCTACCACGACGGTTTTGTCCATCTTATCGGAGACAACTGTCCCCCGGAGTGTGCGGATCATTTGGTGGCCTCCTCGGTGCTGGCAATTTCCCTCTCGCGGGCAATGGTGAGCGCCCGGGCGATGGTCTTCTTATGACCAGCGATGACCTTAACGTTTTTTACTTCTTTGGTGCGACTGTCGATGATGGCCGTGGCCAGGTTGGCCTGCTCTTTGGCGATCATGGTCTGCAATTCTTTGTCGGTTAATTTGGTGATTTCGGCAAGTTTCATGGTGCTACTCCTTGGCCTCGCTTTGAGCTTCGTGCTTGGCGATAAACCTGGTTTGCACTGGCAGCTTGTGGGCTGCAAGCCTCATAGCTTCTTTGGCCACTTCTTCGGTGACGCCAGCCATTTCAAACATGACGCGTCCAGGTTTGACTTTGGCTGCATAATGATCGACAGAACCTTTACCCGAACCCATGCGCACTTCGGCTGGCTTCTTGGTAATCGGCACATCAGGAAAGATACGGATCCAGATCTTACCACCACGCTTCACATAGCGTGTCATGGCTCGGCGGGCGGCTTCGATCTGGCGACTTGTGATTCGCTCACCGGTTTCCGCTTTGAGGCCAAATTCACCGAAAGAAATCTCGGTCCCACGCGAGGCCACACCATTCATGCGGCCTTTTTGGGCTTTGCGGTACTTAGTTTTCTTGGGCATTAACATAGCTTACCTACTTTCGCTCCCCAAATTTGGTGCCTTTATGGACCCAAACCTTTACGCCGATCACGCCATAGGTAGTTTTGGCTAAGGCATGGGCAAAGTCGATATCGGCTCTCAGGGTATGGAGTGGGATACTGCCTTGACTGACTGCCTCACGGCGGGCCATTTCGGCACCGTTTAGGCGGCCAGCCACCATGACTTTGGCACCGAGCGCACCGTTTTTGAGGGCGTTTTCAACTGCCATTTTCATGGCTCGGCGGAAGGAAATACGGCGCTCAAGCTGGCCGGCAATGTTTTCAGCGACCAGTGTGGCATTGGTTTCGGGCTTTTTCACTTCTTCAATGGATACTTTGACGGGGCTGCCTACCAGCTTGGCGAGTGTAGCTTTGAGGTCTTCAGCGCCACTACCACCCCTACCAATCACAATGCCTGGTTTAGAGGTATGGATGGTAACGATGATCTGTCCGGGAGACCTTTCAATATCGACCCGTGAAACACCGGCGCGCTTGCTGAGCTTGGCAGCCAATGTTTTCCTGATCTTGAGGTCTTGAATCAGGAAGGTTGCGTAATCGCGGTCGGCGTACCAGCGAGACTGCCAGTCGTGGTCGACCTGTAGGCGCATGTTGCGCGGATTTATCTTTTGACCCATTATTTGGTCTCCTTGGTATCGACTGTTGCAACAACAACCGTAATATGGCTTGAGCGCTTGAGAATGCGGTTGGCCATGCCCTTTGAACGGGGTCTTGAACGTTTTAGGGATGGCCCCGGGCCAATCAAAACGCTCTCAATAACCAGTTCCGTCAGTCTGGCGCCGTGGTTGTTCTCGGCGTTCGCAATGGCCGAAGCCAGCACTTTGCCGACTGGACCAGCGGCGCGCTTGTCGGTGTTGATGAGGATGGTTTGGGCTTCGATGGCTCGGCGGCCGCGGATAAGCGAAGCAACCAACCCAGTTTTGCGGGCGGATGTA
Source organism: uncultured Candidatus Saccharimonadales bacterium (assembly GCA_964467655.1). GTDB lineage: Bacteria > Patescibacteriota > Saccharimonadia > UBA4664 > UBA4664. The sequence continues at coordinate 17,434 of CAYXSN010000001.1, forward strand.
CCAACGAATTTAGCTGTGGCTTGAGTTTTCATATCTGCCTACTTGCCTTTCGCCAATTTCCCGCCATGACCGCGGAATTTACGGGTGGGTGCAAATTCGCCTAGCTTGTGGCCGACCATGTTTTCGGAAACGAACACCGGAATGTGCATCCTGCCGTTATGAATAGCAATGTTGTGGCCCACCATCTCGGGGCTGATAGTTGAACTGCGGGCCCAGGTCTTGAGGACTGACTTATCACCGGCGGGTTGGTCTTGCACCCGCTTGAGTAGTCTTTCATCGACGTAGGGGCCTTTTTTGAGCGATCGGCTCATCTTAGCGCCTCCTTCCCTGGCCACGGCCACGGATTATCATTTGTGAAGTTGATTTACGCCGGCGGGTTTTCAGACCAAGGGCTGGTTTGCCCCATGGGGTCTTCTGGCCGTAGCGGTAAATTGAAGTTGCCTGGGCGCCTTCACCACCACCATGAGGGTGGTCAACCGGGTTCATGGCAGAGCCGCGGACGGCTGGGCGCCATCCCATCCGGCGTTTGCGGCCGGCTGTACCGTATTTGATGTTCTGGTGAGCCTCATTGCCCACAGTGCCAATAGTGGCTTGGCAATTTTCATTGACGAGCCGCAGCTCGCCTGAAGGCAGTTTAACCTGTACAAATCCTTCACGAGCAGATTCCTTTGACACCAGCGAGGCTTTGGCGCCAGCCGACCTGACGAGTTGACCACCACGACCCAGGACGAGCTCGATGTTGTAGATTTGGGTACCAGCCGGGATATCCTTGAGAGCTAAGCGGTTGCCTGATTTGATTTGGGCTTCTGTTCCAGAAGCCAGTTTGTCACCAACTTTCATGCCGCTGCCAGCGAGAATGTAAGCCAATTTACCACCCTCGAGCCTAACCAGGGCGATGTGAGCCGAGCGATTGGGATCGTATTCCAAAGCTTCTACAACGGCTGATTTGATATCTGTAAACCTAAAATCAACCAACCGGTAGTGCCGCTTAACGCCGCCACCGCGGTGCCTGACGGTAATTTTACCCTGATTGTTGCGGCCAGAGCCGGCCTTACTCGAGCTGAGCAGTTGTTTGGCGGGACGTTTTTTGGTCAAACCCTCAGTATCGGCTGTGGTCATACCGCGACGGCCGGGAGTCGTTGGTTTGTAAAGTTTGATGGCCATTATTTAGCTCCCTCGAACAATTCGATTTTGCCAGACTTGAGTTTGACATATGCTTTTTTGGTATCGGTTTGACGGCCGAAAATTTGACGGTAGCGCTTGAGTTTACCTTTGGCAATCACCATATTAACGGCAGCAACCTTGACCTTAAAAGCTTTTTCGACTGCCTTAGCTACCTCAATTTTATTGGTGCTGGTGGGTACTTCGAATACGAAGATGCTTTGTTCGGCTAGTCCTATGGCTTTTTCGGAAATTTTCGGAGTGAGAGTGAGCTGACTCATGACGCACCTTGATCTTTCTTTTCGCCAAGCCAATGGCCAACTTCAGCCAGGGCGGCGGAAGTGAAAACTAAGTGGTCGGCGTTCATAATGGTAAACACATTGAGGTAATTAGCCGAGACGAGTTTGAGGCCAGCGACATTGCGAGTAGCCCGCTCCAGTAAATCGGTTTTGGCAGGAACCACGATGACCACATTGCCTTCAAGGCCGAGCTTGGTTAAGAGCTGGGTAATGGGTTTGACCTTGCCTTCGGCTGAATCGATGTTTTCGATGACTTTGATAGCGCCAGCGGCGGCCTGCAGGCTGAGGGCATGACGCAAAGCTGTTCGCTTCATGCGCACAGGTAAGGCTAGCTTAAAATTCTGACTGCCGGTGGGTCCAAAGACCACCCCACCACCACGCCAGTTCGGCACTCGGATAGAGCCGACGCGGGCGCGGCCGGTGCCTTTTTGTTTCCAAGGTTTTTTACCGCCACCAGCGACTTCACCTCTTTTGAGTGTGACGGCTGAAGCAGATCGGCCGTTGGCTAGATAGGTACGGTAGGCCTGACCAACGAGTTGCTCATTGGGGGTCTGGCTAAATATATACGTATCTAGTTTGGTCTTGACGTCCTTAGTGGCTCCTGTAGCAGAGAATGTAGTCACAGAATGCATTAGATAACTCCTCTCACACTCACTAAGCCGCGCTTCGGCCCGGGCACTGCGCCGCTTACGCCGATAACACCGAGAGCCGCATCGATAACGGCGATTTTCAGACCTTTGACAGTTACTTGTTCGTGGCCCATGCGGCCGGCCATCTTCATGCCTTTGAATACGTGCTCCGGATATCCAGATCCGATAGATCCGGGTGCGCGGTAATTGTGAGAACCATGGGTTTTGGGCCCACGGCTGAAGTTGTGACGCTTAATGGTGCCGGCAAATCCTTTGCCCTTTGATACACCTGTGACCTCAACGGCGTCGCCAACTTCAAAGGTGGTGACGTCAACTTTTTGGCCCACAGTCAGAGCTAGGGCAGCATCGGCTGCGGCAGTGTATTCTTTGACCCGCGGGTGCTTCGGGTCAATGGCATCAATCCTGAATTCTTTCATCACCTTGGCATTGCTACCTGAGGCTTTGAGATGGCCGGCCTGGGGTTTGGCCTGGTCTTTGGCCTCGCCAAAGCCCAGCTGGACGGCATTGTAGCCGTCACTTTCAAGCGTCTTAAGTTGAGTAACGGTGCAGGGGCCGGCCTGAATCAACGTTACACGCATAACACTACCGTCTTGAGCAAACAGCTGTGTCATTCCGAGTTTGGTACCGAGCAATGCCTTCAAAGGAGTGGTCCTTTTACATAATTAATATCTAGCTCACGCCGGTTTCACTCATGTGCCGCGGTACTTGGCTTTACCACGTACATGCGTGACCTGGACATGCCTAGATGTAAATACCAGGACATCATAGCCTATCTGGGGCGTGCCTGTCAACCTTTTAGGGTTGTCTTTTTGGCCGTCAGCCCAAAAACGGCGGAAGGTTGACGAAGAAGCCGGCGCCCATAAGGCCGACTACGGCGGCCATGAGCATAACGGCGTACTCAACTTTGCGATCAATCGCAAAGTGGTCCTTTTGGGCAATCAATAGCCCGAGTACGAGTCCCAAGGGAAAAACAACGTAGCCGTTATATTTTACCCAAATCATACCCACTACTAGGTAGATGAGTAGCTTGAGAAAATAGGCGTCGTCGGTTTCACCGGGCTTGAATGATTTCTTATTTGCCATAGTACGTTTTAGTATAGACCGTAATCGAGCGTTAGCGCAAATTACTTATGCTTTTTGCTGACGAGTGGTGCTTTTGCGGGCTGGTGGGTTATCTGATGCCAAAAAGCTGTGACCAGCTAGTTCAGCGGGCAAAAAACCCTCTGGGTGTTGGTAGCCGGCCGCCCATTCGTAGCCTTCACCGTAGCCCAAATCTTTCATGAGTTTCGTGCTGGCATTGCGCAAATGCAGCGGAACCTCGGCATTGGGCGCCTCAGCGAGCGCTTTTTCGGCCGCGCCAAGTGCATTGTAGACCCGACGGTCTTTGGGGGCTTTGGCGAGCGCCACAGTGGCGTGGGCCAGCGTGATGCGGCCCTCGGGCAAGCCGATCCTCTCGATGGCTTGTGAAGTACTGACGGCTAATGTCAAAGCGCCCGAGCTAGCCAGGCCGATGTCCTCGGAGGCAAAAATAATGAGTCGGCGGGCAATGAATTTTGGGTCTTCACCGCCAGCCAGCATCCTGACTAAATAATAGAGCGCTGCATCGGCGTCGCTGCCACGCAATGATTTGATGTAGGCCGAAATGAGATTGTAATGGTACTCACCTTTTTTGTCGTATTTGACGCCTACCAGGCCTAGCGCTTGCTGGGCGTGAGTCCGCGTGATTTTGGTGGCGGTCAAACCGGCAGCAGTTTCCAGTGCGCCCAAGGCTACGCGGGCGTCGCCACCGGCTTGTTCGGCAATAAAGCCGGCCGCCTCGGCCTCCAGCAGCTTACTTCCCAGATGATCAGTGGCTTTTTGGAGGATTTTTTCAATATCCGAAGGCGTCAGCGCCGAAAGAGTCACCACCCGGGCTCTCGAGAGCAAGGGTCCGATAACCTCAAACGAGGGGTTCTCGGTGGTAGCGCCAATCAGGATAATGGTGCCGTTTTCCAAGTGGGGCAAGAACGCGTCCTGCTGGGCCTTGTTGAATCTATGGATTTCGTCAACAAATAATAGGGTGGTTTCGCCCATGGACCGCCGTAAGTTGGCTTGTTCGATGACTTTTTTGACGTCAGGCAGGCCGCTTGTGACAGCTGACAGTTCGGTGAAAGCGGCCCCGGAGCGGCCGGCAATCAGGCGAGCCAAGGTGGTTTTACCGCTACCAGGTGGCCCCCAGAGGATGAGCGACGACAACGCCGAGCCATTGAGCATACCATGGACTACCGTACCCGGCCCGACTGCTGCCTCTTGACCGATGTAGTCCTCTGGTGTTGCCGGCCTTAATCTGTCAGCCAGTGGCCTGGGTGCTTGGGCATCAAACAGTGTGGCGCCCTTAGAGGTCATACACCTTGATGTCGTGGGGCGCCAGGTAGGCTAATTTCAGATGGGCGCCAATGACTGATGGCCAGCGCAAGCGGCTGGCGGTAAAGCACTCTTTGGCCAAAGTAGTCAGACCGGCTTTATCAAGGTGAGCGATATCACGGTCGGTGATCAGTTTTTGAGCCACCAGTTTATCTCCGGCGAGGGCCGCACCGGCGTCTAATGTCACCAGGTCAAAATTTGACTTGCTATCTAAATAATAAATCTTAGGTGCTGTGACGTGACGGAGTGGCTCGATACCGGCTATCATAATCTCAGTGTGCCCGACGTAACTGGCTATATTGGGGATAATTTTGATAGTCAGTTTAGCATGGATGTAATGCGCTACTGTTGTCGTATGCTCATGCTCGCCCAGGCTATCAAGGTGAGAATCAAAAATGAGGCCCTCGATGGCGCTACGGTCTCCTACAATACTAATGACGGTTCGGTTGTGCAGGAGCTCAAAACGGGCTTTGGCAGTATTACCGTTTGGCCCCTGGTCGAGGCCGACAACCATCTCTTGTCCGTTACTGAATGCTAGTCCGAGAGGCATAATGCCGTACGGTCCCTCCTTATCTAGCTGTATTGTAACGCGCCTTACCGACGGCGGCTAGTGCTCCATCGAGAGCTTTGGCGAGCGGATCATCAAGCAATCTGATTTCTGAGATTAGTTTGGCAGTCGTAAATTCGGGGTCAGCGGTTTGGCCTGAGTTTTTGGCGTTGTAGGCGAGTACCTCGAGGCGGTTGGCCTGATCAAGCCAATAATAGGCTAAGGCGATTTGGTTGAGTTGAGCGGGATTGAGTAGGCCTGTAAGCTGACCTGTTCCCAGAGCTGCCGGCCAGTAGGCCATGACGTAGCCCAGGCGCGCGACCAGACCGGTACTACCGCGGCGCGAATCCAGTAGGGCTACGTTCTCCCTGAGTTCATTTTCGAGTTGGTCGAGGGCGGTGGTGGATGCGGCGGCTGATGGCACTGAGGCTGCTGGTGCTGTAGTTGGTTGGCTGTTGCGCCAGGCCACATACCAACTGATGAGCCAGAGTCCAAGTGTCAGAATGATCAGGGTTCCGAGCAGCCACCACCAGGTAGTATTCAACCACACACCGTCGCGCCAACTGGTGATGTCGGCAAACCAGCCCAGCCGACCAGCCAGATAGCCGATGACCATAAGAATGGCTACGGTAATGGCGTACGGGATTGATGTACGAACTGTCTGATTCATCGCGCTATCTTACTGATAAACAGATGATTTGTACAGGATAAGTGGTTTATATTTGATATTTATGTTTAACCGGCTTGTCGGATGTTGCTAATCTGAGATACACTTGAGCGAAGCATTTTGCCGGTACCTCCACAACCACTACCAGGAGCTGATTTTTTATGTTCACCAAACTATGCCGACTGTTGGCCGTGCTTGTAGCGGCTGCGGTCTTTATCAGCGGTATGTTCATGACTTTGGCACTACCAAAAGCGGCGGCCGCCACCCAGATTCCCGTGAGTACTGGTATCTGGGGCGCCGTGTATTCGCAAGGTGGCTATGTGATGGCTACCGAAACTATCGACTACCACCGCCGTCACCAGGCCGGTAGTATCGGCTACATTGTGAGGAGTGAGGCCGCCTGGAACCATGCTGCGAATCAGCTGGTCCCCAAAGCTCAGCAGGTGGGCATGAGGGTCTCACCGGTGATACTCCCCTATACCGAGGCGCCAACCCGTCAGCGGTGTCAGGCTACCAAGTACTTCGGTGGCAATCTCAACCGCGCCGTGACTAGATTGAGCCGCACTGCTGGTGTCGGCGACGTGGTCATAGATGACTTCATGGCAAATGTGACTCATTACTCACGTAAGAGCTGCAAGAGTATCAGTACTCAGCAATTTGGAGCTTGGGATAAGCAGGCGAAGCGCTATGGCAAAAGAGTTATGCCAACGCTTTATCCCCGTGATTTGAATTCAAAGAAGGCCAAGACTCTCAAAAGTCTCGATGCCTATCGTCCCAAGGTGGTGTTCGCCTACAACAGTTTGCGCGATACTCGTAATCTGCCTAAGGCCGTACATGGTCTGCACAAACGAATGCCTCACGCACAGGTCGTCATTATGGTGTACGCCGGTCCGTACCGGCATCAGTCAGCCAATAAAAAGGTAGTGGCGATTCAGCTGCGCCAAGCTATGGCACTCGACCGCAAATACCGGTGGGTTGTGGGTGTTTGGCAGTATAAGCCGCCGCTGCCCAAGCTCAAGTAACTCTCGCCCGCCCCTAGGACTCGTTCCTGGGGGCCATTAACTTTATACCTGCGCACCTTCTCTGGCCTGATTGGCCCAGTGGTCGGCTAGTTCGTTGCCTTCGTCGTTGTTGTGTCCCCTCACCCATACCAATGTAGCATTCGACTTTTGATACAACTCGTAGGCTTCTTGGACGATATCGAGGTTTTTGATGGGCCCGCCGGGTTTTTTCCAGCCCTTTTTCTCCCAGCCCGGCGCCCATTTGGTGATGACATTGATCCAAAATTCGCTATCGGTATGAATGGCGCAAGCCCGGCCGGCGGCGTCTTGTAAGGCAGCAATCAGTGCCCTGCCTTCCATACGGATATTGGTGGCGTTGGCGTCGCTACCTAAGATATGAGGTTTCATGTTTTTGATAACGGCAAAGCCTCCGGGTCCAGGGTTGGGTACGCAGCTGCCGTCGGTGTAATAGATGATGGATTCTGTCATGGTACTTATGATAGCAACTTTACGGATGAGGGTGTTACCACAAATTGCTATTATGTATTTTCGTTCAATATATAATTCATGATTTCAGCAGAAAGATTGGAAAAGATTTAACGAGATTGTGGCTAATTGCTCGCAAAAACTGCCGATGCTACTGCGCAGCGAGGCATCTGATTCGTTGTAAACGGGCATAATTACCAATGATTGGCTGAGCATTCATTGCGTTGATCATAACTTAAAACCCCCGTTTCCGGGGGCTTTGTCTGAGGACGAAATTACATTTTGATTTCGATGTCGACGCCGGCGGGGAGGTTGAGATTCATGAGGGCGTCGATGGTTTTGGGGGTGGGCTCGGTGAGGTCGATGAGCCGCTTGTGAGTGCGCATTTCGAATTGCTCACGGGCATCTTTGTAGATGTGCGGGCTACGGAGCACTGTCAGGCTGTTCTTCTCGGTTGGGAGAGGAATCGGACCGGCGACATGAGCACCGGTTCGGGTAGCTGTGTCAATAATCTGCTTGGCGGATTGGTCAATGACCTTGGAGTCGTAAGCCTTGAGCCGGATGCGGATACGCTGCTTCTCGGGGGCTTTGGTTTCGGCGGTTGCCATGGGTAGGTACTATCTCTCGATAAATTAATATTGATGTGAGCCACACTCTTATCGTGGTTTCCTGCTGATTTAAGCATAACTGTACCTGATTTGTCAAATATTTAGCCCCGCTCAGTAGGAGTTTTCACTGAGCGGGGCTGTGGGTCAATGGGTGGGCCGGGTTTGACCCGCCACAAATGCTTTGATGCGCGTCATGGACTGTCCTTTGCTGGGTTTGTGGGTTCGATAATCGTTAGAATATAATCCAGAAATGTCTGCATATGACAACTTAAATCCGATTCGACATCACCAGTATCGCATTTTGAAGCAATAGTCTTTGCCCTACGACTGAACGAGATGCCAATTTCGTCACTTGTAGATGTACAAATAACAAAACTGCCGTAATCGTCAGAGTAATATTCGCCGAACGCGAATGTTAAACTGAAGTTGCTCGATAATCTACCGAAGATCGCTACAATTAGGCAAGGCTTGGGAGCTGAGGCTTTAAGTATAGTAATCTGTGTTATTGGTTCATTCGGATCCCAATCTAAAAGTGCAGCTTCCCATCCGTATATGTAGACCGCATTCAGAGACAACACCAACCTGTCTATTCTTGATTGATGCTCACTTAGACATTTCGAAAACGCATCGATTATACGTTGAACTTGCGTCGGCACAGTAGGTGCTGGATTGAGTTGTCTGATAATTATTTCGCCTGCCGAAATTAAGCCTTCGACGGCATTATTTTCTTGAAAGTGGTAGTCACTATATGATTGTTGCTGTGACCCGCTTAGATTAATCCTGACTTTGTCCCGTACATTTGCAACCAAGATATCAGTTACTTTTTGGCGCCTCCGACGTATCAGCATTACGGCTTGGAGGCTAAATAGCCCCCGTTGAAAGCTGATGCAATATACTTTGATTGATCGCTGTGATGTAGTGGCCGGCACGAGCATATAGTACTGACCTTGGTGGTCATGTAGATTACTGGCTAAATGGATTATGCCAGATTCGTTGACAACGCCAATTTGTTGATCTTCACGAACGAGTCCTTGGATAATTGACGCAAGTAGCTTACTGCTTCGATCGGCTGGATTCGCTATATCTGCAATGGATTCGGCTGCTGAGATAAATACATGGGCAAGCGAAGTCAGAGTCTCGTCTGGTAATGCGGTTGCCTCATTCATATAACGTCCAATCATATGGGCGGGCGACGGCAGTGTGTAAAGGTGCCGCCTGATTATGCCGTAGTAATGGCAACTTGGCAATGATTTTGGACACAACTAAAAACAGGCTCCGGTTGGGAGCCTGTTTTTAGTTTTTTGTAACGAGGCGTTACTTGATGACTTTAGTTACCACACCGGCGCCAACGGTTCGGCCACCTTCGCGGATAGCGAAGCGCAGGCCTTCTTCCATGGCGATCGGAGCGATCAACTCAACTTTCATCTTGATGTCGTCGCCAGGCATGACCATCTCAACGCCTTCAGGCAAGATGACAGCACCGGTTACATCGGTGGTGCGGACGTAGAACTGAGGCTTGTAGCCCTTGAAGAACGGAGTGTGACGGCCGCCCTCATCCTTGTTCAAGACGTACACCTGGGCCTCAAACTCGGTGTGAGGAGTAACGGTACCGGGCTTAGCCAAAACCTGGCCGCGCTCGATGTCGGTACGTTCAACGCCGCGCAGCAAAGCTCCCACGTTGTCACCGGCCTGGGCGTCAGGCAGCAGTTTCTTGAACATTTCAACGCCGGTTACGACGGTTTTCTTGGTGGGGCGGATACCGACGATTTCAACTTCGTCGTTGACCTTGAGGACACCCTGGTCGATGCGGCCGGTGGCAACAGTACCGCGGCCTTTGATCGAGAAGACGTCTTCAATAGCCATCAAAAACGGCTTGTCGACTTCGCGCTTGGGCTCAGGGAAGTAGTCGTCCATAGCTTTGACGAGGTCTAAAATGGACTGCTCGTTGTCGGCATCGCCTTCGAGAGCCTTGAGGGCAGAGCCCTTGATGATCGGGCAGTTCTCGTCGAACTCGTTCTTGGCGAGGAGCTCGCGGATTTCCATCTCGACCAATTCGGCCAGCTCTGGGTCGGCCATGTCCATTTTGTTCATGTAAACCAGAATGGAAGGCACACCCACCTGGCGGGCCAACAGAATGTGCTCGCGGGTCTGAGGCATGGGGCCATCGGCAGCAGATACCACGAGGATGGCACCATCAACCTGGGCGGCGCCGGTGATCATGTTTTTAACGTAGTCAGCGTGACCAGGCATGTCGACGTGGGCGTAGTGACGCTTCTCGGACTCATATTCCTGGTGGCTGGTAGCGATGGTAATACCACGCTGGCGCTCTTCGGGAGCGTTGTCAATCTGGTCGTAAGCGACCGGCTTGTTGATGTCTGAAGGCATCTTCTTTGCCAGTACCGAGGTAATGGCGGCGGTCAACGTGGTTTTACCGTGGTCGACGTGACCCATAGTGCCCACATTGAGGTGCGGTTTGTTGCGCTGGAATGTATCAGCCATACAATCTCCTTAAAAAAATTATGATTCGTCCCACGCCCCACTCAGGCGTGGGAATGCGGGTCAGCATAAAAATACTGCCCGCATTGGACGTAGGTATTATAGGGGTTTTGAGCGCCTTTTGTAAAGTAGTAGGTGCCGCCAGGGATTAACGGTTTGTCCTGTGTGGGTTACGTTCCCACTCCGGCCAATAATGGTGTTATGCCTGATAGTGACATTTTGGAGGGATTATTTGATGTGGCCCAGATGGATGCCGGCTAGCATGAGCGCGGCGATGGTCTGGCCATTTGTAATTGTGCCGTCTTTGATGAGTTTGAGGGCGCTATTCCAAGTGACGAATTTGGTGGCTTCAGGGTTGTCTGATGTGTGTCGAATACCCGGAGCCAGCTTATGGAGGGTTTGAGCTATATATACTAACGAATACTCGGGTGTACGGCCGATGAACGGATATGTTTGATGCGGCAGGAGTTGCCAGTGCTCAGCCATATAGCCAGCTTCTTCGGCCAGCTCGCGTTGGGCCATGTCGAGCGGGTCTTGCCCATCGGTGGAACCACCCGGCAGCTCAAGGGATGGAGCGTTAATTACGAACCGGTTTTGTTCGACGAGCGCCAACCGATGACGGTTATCAAGGGCCACCACCAAAACGCTGGGTGGGCTTTCGATCCAGGTGTAGACGCTTGCCTGGCCACTTGGTTCGATGACATTATCTTCGTGCAGGCTGAAGCGGCTGTTTTGGTAAACTGTGCGGCTACTAATGCGTTGCCATTGGCTCATGCCATTATTGTATAGCATAAGCGGTCCAGTAGGTAGGTACCCGCTGGACCGCTGGCCGTTACGATTGGTTTAACGCTTACTGGACTGAGGCCGTTTGCGCCGGACTTTGTATGGTTGAGTCCCGGGTGGAGCGGGCGTTGGTCTATTTGTCTCCCGCTTGACGCGAATGTCGAGCTCGTGATCGACACCGGCGATAGCATTGATGACATTCGTGACAACATCAAGTGCGAATCGGCGGGCGACCCGAAATTTGTCTGGTGGTACTTCATAGACTGCCACACCTGGATGTTTGTGGTATGTTCCGCGCAGCTCCACCCACTTTATTTGGCCGCCGAATTGCTTCATGACTGCCCTCACGCTTGAGTAGATACCGGTGTTTGGTTCGTTGACAGCCGGGTTTGGGGCAAACTCAAAGGTTCTTTGGGGCCAGCACCGCTGCAAGTCGGGCGGTAGCACGAGCAGTAGCGTGCCATGGCGAGGATCTTGGTGGATAAACTCTACGCTCACAACGATAGTTGTCGTCATTGTCACTCCACTAGGATTCGGGGTTGGATGAAGTATAAGGTGCTCTGGACCGGCGGGTACTTGTATAATAGGCACCCACACCAGAGACGTCAAATCAAGACACATCAAAACGGCAGCTCATTATGAGCTACCGTTTTGGATGACGCAGAGCGAAACTAGTCTTTTTTTGCACCTGATTTGGCCATAATCTCTTCGGCTACCTGGCGTGGCACTTCTTCGTAATGGTCGAATTCCATAGAGTTCGAAGCCCGACCTTGAGTCATTGACCTGAGAGTCGTGGTGTAGCCAAACATTTCGGCCAGCGGCACGAAGGCATCGATGATTTTGGCACCGGAGCGGTCTTCCATTTTCTCGATGCGTCCCCGCTTGGAGTTGAGGTCGCCGATGACGTCGCCCATGAACTCTTCTGGTACGGTCACTTCAACTTTCATAATTGGCTCGAGGATGATGGGCTCAGCCTTTTTGGCAGCTGCCTGGAAGGCCATGGAACCGGCCACCTTGAAGGCCATTTCATTGGAGTCGACATCGTGATATGAGCCGTCGTACAGTTTGGCTTTGATATCCACCATCGGGAAGCCGGCTGAAACGCCGTTTTGCATGGCTTCCTTCACGCCTTCTTCGGTTGGCTTGATGTACTCGCGAGGCACGACACCACCGACAATGGCGTTTTCAAACTCGAATCCGCCACCTGGTTCAAGTGGTGTCAGTTCAACCCAGACATCGCCGTACTGACCGCGACCACCTGATTGGCGGACGAATTTGCCTTGGGCCTGGGCGGTCTTCTTGATGGTTTCACGGTAAGCTACCTGAGGCTTGCCAACGTTGGCTTCTACCTTGAACTCACGTTTCATACGATCAACGAGGATATCGAGATGGAGCTCACCCATGCCCTCGAGAATGGTTTGAGCAGTCTGCTCGTCGGTGTGCACACGGAAAGTGGGATCTTCTTCGGCTAAACGCTGAAGGGCATTACCCATCTTCTCTTGGTCAGACTTGGTCTTGGGTTCTACGGCAATTGAGATGACCGGCTCGGGGAAGGTGATGCTCTCGAGAATCACTGGATGGTCAAGATCGGTGAGAGTATGCCCGGTTGTGGTGCCCTTGAGGCCGACGGCGGCGGCAATTTCACCGGCGGATACTTCTTGGACTTCTTCGCGAGAGTTGGCGTGCATGAGTACGAGGCGGCCGATGCGTTCTTTTTCGCCAGTTGAGGCGTTTAAGATATATGAACCGCTTTTGAGTACGCCTGAGTATACCCTGAAGAAAGCTAGCTTACCAATGAATGGGTCGGTGGCAATCTTGAAGGCCAGGGCGCTAAATGGCTCTTCGTCGGCTGGTTTGCGCTCAAGCTCTTCGCCAGATTTGGGATTGGTGCCCCAAACTGAACCAACGTCGAGCGGGTTGGGCAGGAAGTCGACCATGGCATCGAGCAATTTTTCCACGATGACTCCGCGACCATCGCCACCGGTTACGGCAAAGAACTGACCCGAGAGCACGCTTTTGCGGATAGCGCTCTTGAGTTCATCGGTAGTCAGCTCGTGGCCTTCGAGGTACTTCTCCATAAGGGCGTCATCGGCTTCCACGGCGGCTTCCACCAAATGTTGGCGGTAATTCTTGGCTTTTTCGAGCATGTCGGCTGGAATTTCGCCCTCAATCAGCTCGTGGTCGTGGTATTCCTTGTAGGTGTAGGCTTTCATTTCGATAAGGTCGATTACGCCATTGATGGTCTGCTCGAAACCGATGGGCAGGTGGATGGCATAGGCACGCTTGCTTAAACGCTCATGGATTGATTCGAGCGACTTGTAGAAGTCGCCGCCGGTCTGGTTGATCTTATTGATGAAGCAGATGCGCGGCACGCCGTATTTGTCGGCCTGGCGCCAAACCGTTTCTGACTGCGGCTCTACGCCCATCTTACCGTCGAACACGGTGACGGCGCCGTCGAGCACGCGCAAGCTACGCTCCACTTCTACCGTGAAATCGATGTGACCAGGGGTATCAATGATGTTGATGCGTCGACCTTTCCAAAAGCAGGTAGTGGCTGCGGAGGTAATGGTAATGCCACGTTCGCGCTCTTGCTCCATCCAGTCCATGGTGGCTTCACCTTGGTGGACTTCACCGATCTTGTGGGTTTTACCGGTGCGGTACAAAATACCCTCGGTGGTCGTGGTTTTGCCAGCATCAATGTGGGCAATAATGCCGATGTTCCGGGTGTTTTCGAGCGAGTATTGACGGGCCATGGGGGTAGTTAGAATCCTTTCATAATAATATGTCCTACACGAAAAAAGCGTGCCAGGCACAAACTTATGGTTATTATACAAGCTAACTACTTGGCTAATCAAGTGCTATATGGTATTATTTTGTGCGTTCGGTACCTACACAATCGAGACGATGAAAGCAGGTAACATCATGAGTTGGCCCGGTCTTAAGCGTACGAACGGCACGGTTCCGTCTCCAGAGAAGCCTGACGTGATAAGGGGTAGGCGAAAGGCGCAAGAAGAGAAGGAAGAGCAAGAGCGCCTAGCGCGTCGTGGTAGGTGGATGCCAAGAGCCTTTAAGAAGAAGTAACGAGAGAACACGCAGGATAGTCATAAGCCCGGAAAATGATCTGCCTGACTGGCATTCTTCCGAACTGATACCCCTAAGGAGCAAGCATGACTAACTACGATTCAGAAAATAGGCGCGGTGAGCGTACCTAAGCACCACCAGCCCGTTACGCGATCCTTGCGTAGCGGGCTTTTACTTGGCGTTGAGGGACGTTGCTAATTCGTTGGCCAGATTGTCAAATCCTGAGACCGTCATGCATACCAAAACATCACCTGGCTGGATATGGGCCTTGAGGTGGGTCACGACTTCGGGTCGGTTTTCCAGATATGTGGCCGTTTTCCCGGCAACTTTAGCGACATCGGCGCCCGAAACAGTATGGGAGAGGTGGGCTTCGCGAGCACCTTCGATCCCGGTAATAATGCTCATGTCGGCTTCGTTGAACGCATTTGCATAGTTTGCCAGTAGCGCGGCTGTGCGTGAATAGGTATGCGGTCTGAAGACGGCAATAATGCGACGATGGCGGTAATGCAGACGGGCGGCTTCTAGAGTGGCAGCTACCTCCGTTGGGTGGTGAGCGTAATCGTCGATGACCGTGACGGCATCATCACTGGTAGTCAGGCGGTTGAACCGTCGGTATGAGCCTTTGAACTCTGTGGCGCCGTTGATAACTTGGCCGAGATCGAGACCTGCCTTGAGGACAGCCGCGATGGCGGACAGCGAATTGAGGACATTGTGGCGACCAAACACCGGGAGGGCGACGCGTCCGAGCACATTGCCGTACGCCACCACATCAAATTCGATTCCCGCCGGTACATAGGCAATGTTGCGGGCTTGATAATCGCCCGTGTGCAGGCCATATGTGATGATGTCACAAGGAGCCACCCGGGCTGCCGCTAGGGCGTTGCTGTTTTCGGCGCAGACAATCAGGCGCCCGGACTTTGGCAAAGCGGCTATGATTTCTTCGAATCGGCTCATGACGGCAGCTTCATTGACAAAGAAATCGGGATGATCCATTTCGATGTTGGTAACAATGAGCGTATCTGGGTGATAGTACTGGAGTTTGGACTTGTCCTCCAAAGGACTGGCTCGATACTCGTCACCTTCGACCACCATTGTCTTGGCACCAGATAGACGCACCGATGAATCGAAGTTGAAAGGCTGGATGCCGATGACATAATCGGGGTGGCGGCCAGCGCTCTCGAGTAGCCAGGTGATTAGCGAGCTGGTGGTAGTCTTGCCGTGAGTGCCGGCCACTGCTATTACGTGAGCTTTGGCTGACAGTTCACCTACGAGCTGAGCCCAGGATTTGACAGATATATCATGCTTGGCAGCTTCAATGATGACGGGGGTATCTGGTGATACATGAGCTCCTGTGACAATGACGGCCTCAACGCCGTGCAGATCGGCTATCTGAAACTCCCGGCTCCACGGTATGCCATGTTCATCCAACCAAGCGGCGCCAGGGTCAGCACCAGCAGGATCAAAGCCCGAAACTTTGTACCCAAGCTGGGTGCAGGCTTCGGCCAGCCCTCGCATGGTGTGGCCGGTAATGCCAACAAAAAACAGATGTTTCATGGTGCCATTGTACCATCATGCTGATAGTGCAAGAGTTATTTACCATTCAGATGATGTAAGTTCATGGATTCGGTAACAAATTCTTGCCACCACCATTCGTGAGGGTTGCTGTTTTTCATCGCCTGGGCAATTGCTTGGGCTGATTTGGTTCTCAAGTGTGGTACTCGATTGATAAAATCGTCATCAAACCATTTTTGGGCCAATTTGTTACCACGCCAACCCATGAGCCACTCGATGTACATGTGACCGCGGCATATCGATGAGCATGGCGGCTTGTTCTATGAAATGGAGCGATGAGATTGACGGTTGAGTCATTGACTTGCCATTCGGTTTTTGACGGTAGTTCTGGCTTGAACTGTCAGATCGGGTAGGTCCAGTAGTTTTTGAAATGAATTAAGGTGATACCAAAAACGCGCGGCCAGAAAATCGTACTCCTGAGATCTCGGACCGCTGGCATCAATCAGCGCTTTCGCCTGCTGTAGTGTCATTGGCTTCACTTCAATCTTTTCGCCATTGTCGAGCTGTGGTTGGGTGTATTGGGTGGGTGCCCAGGCCAGGAATGTGTAAACTAGGCGTTCAATCCGAAAATCTTTTTGGCGGCATTCAATGAGTCGCCAATTCGCAAATGACCACCCAGTTTCCTCTGTCACTTCTCTTTGTGCGGCTTCTAGCTCGGTTTCTAGTTCAATGTCATGGGCACCAGAGGGTAAATCATAGTAGAGTGCGGAACCGGGCTGCTGTTGGTGGAGAACCAGGAGTTTATCATCGACGAGACATAATACCTCCACCGTATCAGGGCGTTTGGCCATCTCAAACGTTGCGGTGCTGCCGTCGAACATGGTCTGAGGCCACTGATAGACATCAAACATCACCCCCTCGAAGACCCGCTTGGCTTGAGAAGGTATGGTTCTAGCATATGGCGGCAGATATTGACGCATGGTTATAGTTTAGCAGTCACAGGCTCCAGCTCAAACAGGTCACCGCCGACAGCAGCTGCAAAATAGCTGTCGTGAGAAATATAGAGAATAGCGCCTCGGTATTTCGTGAGCGCCCGCTCAAGCTCCTCAATACTTGGTAGATCGAGATGGTTGGTTGGTTCATCGAGTACCAGCAAATTGGGGTTAGCACACAACATTTTGATAAGTTGGAACCTGGCCTTTTGACCACCAGAGAGACGCTCGATGTCGAGGCGGCCGTCATTTTGGGGGTCGAAAAGATAATCGGCCAAAATTTGTCTGACTTTTTGGTCATTAATTGGTATGCCAGCTTCATCGTAGACCCGCCTGATGGCCGGCCCTAGTGGCAACTTGAGGTAGCTCTCGGCGATTTCTTGCTCGTACACGCCGATGACAGTTTTGGCTCCTACGCCGATATCGCCGCTATAGACAGCACTTGGAATGCGCTGTCCGGCTGCTACCGCCAAGATGGCTTTGACGAGCGTTGATTTACCGAGTCCATTGCGGCCTTTTATCTGCAGCCTCTCCCCCACTGCCAGGTCGAAACTCACGGGATTAAATAATTGTGCATGGTAACCCAGACTGACTCCATCTACTGTAAACAGACTTCTGGCCCTATGTTCGCCGCCGGTGCGCAACCTAATATTGCGAGCTTTGTATTTATCGTATTTAGCCACTACTTTGTCTTGTTGTTTGTCGAGTGTTTCCTGATCGATCCAGAAATCGGGTTTTGTCATGGTGGCCTGCAACTCATCACGTTCTTTGGTGAGGCGCTTCTCCAGGAGCATGAAGGGGTTTGTTTTGTCAGCAGTGCCACTCCAGCCGGCTTTGCGGGCTTTGGCGTCGCGGATGGCTTTTTCGAGCTTAGTGAGTCGTTTTTGGGCGTTTTCGTACGAGTCAATAGCTTTGGCGGTGGCGGCGCCGTTTTGTTGCAGATAGGCGTCGTAATTACCAGGAAAACTGAGAACCTCCCTGGCTTTGATTTCGACAATTCTGTCGACGTGCGCCAGTACGTCGCGGTCGTGAGTGACCACTACTACTGCTTGCTTGGATTTGGCGAGCCAATCAATGAATATCTGCTTGGCTACATAGTCCATATGATTGGTAGGCTCGTCGATGAGCGCCAGATCAGCGTCTGACAGCGTCACTTTGACGAGTTCCACAAAGCGCTTTTGTCCACCCGACAAGTGACCAAACGATCCATCGATGCGGTCCGGTGGTAATTGGAAGGTAGCGAGTTCAGTGCGCACGTCGGCCTCGGCGTCGTAATACCCTAGCTCGCCAAACCGGGTGAGGGCATCGGAATAAGCTTCAATTTTGGTCATATCCTCCCCCATTTCCAGCGGATACGTGTCGATAACGTGCTTCAGCCGCGCGTAATCTGGTAGGTTCTCCAGGATGTACTCAAGCACCGGTTTGTCGGCCAGTCCATGGTGCTCCTGGGTAGTGGAAGCAATTATGAGCCCGCGCCGAGCATCAACGGCGCCGCTGTAATCGTGATCGGTACCGGCCATGATACCAAGCAAGGTGGTTTTACCGATACCGTTACGACCGATCAGCCCTACCCGCTCGCCCGGCTGGATGGTGAGGTCGAGCCCAGTGTAGAGAGTTTTGACGCCAATGGTTTTGGTTATGTTTTGGAGGTTGAGCAACATATCTGGAGCATTATAGCACGCTCGCTAGAAATCCCAGACATTGAGCCCGATGGCGTCACTGTGGCTTTTGCTTAGTCTTGATGGGTAGGCCGTTAGGATGAGCTCGAGTGTGGCACTGCAAGCGCCCGCCATGAGGTGGCCCCCGAAACCACGCATTTGGTCATCGGCAATGGCAACATGAACGTGAACAGCTGGCTGGCCGTCTACGAGCGCGACATTCCCGGCGAGCGTGGTAATCTCAAATACGCCGGGCAGTTCGCGCGTAGTGAATTGCTTGGTATGGATGGAGTAATGAGCCAGAGTTGGGTTTTCGATTGAACCCAGGCCCGCGATTGAGGCGTTGGTAATTGTTTGGCGGGTGCAAAAACCTGTGAGTTCGGCTAAAATGTCGTCGCCAGGGTCGAACCTGAGAGCGTAAGTGCGGGCATCAAGTGAAGCAAATTTCATAATGCTTTCATTGTAGCAGTTTGTGAGGTTTGGCGTTGTCTCCCCATACCTGGATGGCATGGGGAGACGTGGATGTAACACTCAGCCGGATGGGGTTAGCATGCGCTCAAGTGCAGCTTGACGCCATTCGAGCCAACGGCCAACCTCTGTCATGTCGTCAGCAGTGCTGACTGGCAAGAGCAACGGCCAGACGGTTTGGCACTGGTGCAGAAGTTCACCAGTATTGTAGAGCTCATTTTGCAAATCGCAGCCGCTGTGCCAGCGAGACGTCAAACTGCTGATACCAATTGGTTGCTGATCTGCGTCGAGGGGCGGCTCATGCGACGTGTAGACGATGACCTTGATGAGGTACATATGATCTTCAATGTACCTCATAGCCGCGATCGCCAGGAGGTCGGCCAGAGCTGCATGGATCTCAGGCGTGCGGTTTGGATACCGAATGAGACCTGGCAGATGGATGCGCCACTCCTGTGGGTGAGAGGTTGCTAGACAGGTATTGATAGTGACTGCTACCGCGCTTGCTGATCCAAGCGCGGCACCGGCAGCCTGCTGGAGATGTCTCATGAGCTGTGTGAGATCCTCCCATTCTTCAGCCTGCCTGCTCGTTTGATTCGTGACTGGTCTGCTTGTGACGTTTTCGACACTGACATGAGCCATGATTTTCGCCAATCCTTGAAGGTACGTTCGGACTTGCGTATTATGACACCCTTCTGGCAGTTTGGCGATTTATTTTGCACCATCAAAAAAACCGCCGGTAGCAGCGGTTTTTTTGATTAGTTTGAGTGTTTGTTTAGTAGCGGGCAAAGTGAGCGAATGCGCGGTTGGCATCAGCCATCCTGTGGGTATCTTCGCGCTTCTTGATGGCGTCGCCTGTGTTGTTGGCGGCGTTGAGTAGCTCGTCGGCCAGACGGCCATCAAAACCTTTACCTGATTTACCACGGGCAGCAGCCAGAATCCAGGTCATAGCCAAGTGGATTTTACGGTCGCCACGAACTTCCATTGGAACTTGATAGGTGGCGCCACCGACGCGCTTGGCTTTTACCTGTACGCTGGGTGCGACGTTTTTGATGGCGTTCTCAAAGATTTCCAGGGCTGGTTGTTTGCCTTTGGTTTCTGCTTGCTCAAGTGCTTTGTATAGCAAGGTTTCGGCCAGGCGTTTTTTGCCATTCCGCATGATCTTGTTAGTCATCTTGGTGACAAGCACACTCTGATATTTGAGATCGGGTGTGAGGTCACGCTTGAATGATTTGGTGGTTTTACGAGGCATCTTAAACTATTTCTCCTTCTATGGGATACTACCGCTGGTTCCAGATATACACTGGGCGGTGGATGCTAAAGTGGTTAATGGTTACTTTTTACCTTTGGCAGGTGCACTATCGGCGTCTTTTTTGGCGCCGTACAGCGAGCGGCCTTGCTTGCGCTTGGCGACACCGGCGGTGTCGAGGGCACCACGCACTACCGTGTAACGCACACCAGGCAAGTCTTTGGGGCCGCCGCCCTGCACCAGCACTACCGAGTGCTCTTGCAGGTTGTGGCCAATGCCGGGAATGTAGGCAGTGACTTCCATGCCGTTCGTTAGGCGAACACGGGCGATTTTACGCAAAGCCGAGTTTGGCTTACGAGGGGTGGTAGTCGAAACTTTAATACAAACGCCGCGCTTGAGTGGGCTGGGTTTGACGTAGCTTGAATTTTTAAGCGAGTTGGTCACACGCTGCAAGGCAACGGTGTCATACTTTTGCTTGGGATCTTTGCGCGGTTTGCGCAGCAGTTGGGAAATGGTTGGCATAGTGGTTTTACAGGTTACGGTTGTTAATCTTACAGAGTTTCTTGGTCACTGTCAATCTCGGCGGGTTCAGGAGTACTATCAGCACTCACTTGTACCGTTTCATCCTTGACGGCTTCAGCTAAATCGCCTGAGTCATCGGGCAGTGTGGCATGTTCAGCTGTTTCCAACTCGAGGCTGCGGCCGCTTTCGACATTAAAGCCGGTACCCACAGGTATGAGGCGGCCGATGATGACGTTTTCTTTGAGACCACGAAGCTTATCGGTCTTGCCGCGGACAGCCGCTGCAATCAGGACGCGAGTGGTGTCTTGGAAACTGGCAGCCGAGAGGAACGAGTCGCTGGAGAGCGAAATCTTGGTGACTGGCAGCAGGAGCTGGATGAAGGTAGATGGTTGTTTACCTTCGGCTTCCAGGGCCGCATTGTCTTCCATGACAGCCTGGCGGGGCAGAATTTCGCCTGTCACGAAGAGTGAATCGCCCGGCTCTTCGATCTGCACGCGGCTGAACATCTGCCTGATGATGACCTCAATATGCTTGTCTGACACAATCTGGCCTTGAGAGGCGTAAATGGCTTGCACTTCAGCAATGATGTAGCGCTCGACAGTAGGCCGGCCCGACAGCGTGAGCATGTCCTGCAAGTTGATCGAGCCTTCGGTCAGCCTTTGGCCCGGTACAACGAGGTCGCCGGTTTTAACCTCAAGGTTCTGGAAGGCCGGGATGGCAAACTCGCGCTCAGAACCGGCCACGTGAGTGATGTCGATCGATTCTTTGTGTAGCTTGATGGTGCCTTCTTCTTTGGCTTTGAGCGGTTTCTTGCCACCATCAAGGGCAGCGATTACGTCGCCGGCTATCACCTTCTGGCCCGATTTGACGGCGGCGGTGCGCCCATCGAGCTGGTATGTAGAAACCTTCTCTTCACTCGGCTGGATTCTCACAAGTTGCTTGCCGCCGGCTTGCTTGACTGTCACCGATCCGGCTACATCTGCCAAGATGGCTTGAGCCTTGGGTGAACGGGCTTCAAAGATCTCTTCGACACGGGGCAGACCTGTGGTGATGTCTTCGCCGGCAATACCACCCTTGTGGAAGGTTTTCATAGTGAGCTGAGTACCTGGTTCACCGATTGACTGGGCGGCAATGACGCCGACAGGTTCGCCCATAGTGACCAGATGGCCACGGGCGAGGTCGAGACCGTAGCACAAGCGGCAGATTCCCCAGCTGGAGCGGCAGCTCAGGACGCTCCTGATGACCACATCATCGATACCGGCTTCACCAATGGCCTGAGCCTGTTCACTGCCGATGAGGTCGCCAGCTGCAACGAGTGTTGTTGCGCCGTGCTTGATCGCTTGAGCAGCAACGCGGCCACTCAGGCGGTGGGCAAACGATTCACCAATGGCGGTGGAGTCACGCCGTGACAACAAGGTGCCAGCCGTGTCGCCACAATCGTCTTCGGTGATAATGACGTCTTGAGAAACGTCGACCAAACGGCGAGTGAGGTAACCTGATTCAGCAGTCTTCAAGGCGGTATCGGTCAGACCTTTGCGGGCGCCGTGAGTAGAGTTGAAGTACTCAAGCACCGAGAAACCTTCTTTGTAGTTAGACTTGATCGGCAGCTCAATGGTGCGGCCTGAAGGGTCGACCACGAGTCCCAACATACCGGCAATCTGGTTTGCCTGGGCGGTGTCACCTTCGGCGCCTGAGTCGATGAAGATGGCTGTTGAAGTTTTGCCTTCTTTGAGCTTGTCGGCAACCAGTTTCATGATGGCATCATTAGCTTTCTTCCAGGTATCGACGGTGCGCTGGTACCTTTCGTCTTCGGTGATAAGGCCTTGGTCGTATTGGCTAGAGATTTGAGCAGCTTGCTTTTCGCCGTCAGCCAAGACGCCGGTTTTAGATTCGGGTACGAGGTAGTCGTCGAGCGATACCGAGACTCCCGAAGCCGTCGAGTACGTAAAGCCTAAATCTTTGACCAGATCGATAACGCTGGCAGTTTCTTCGCCACCGTAACGGACGAATACTTCACCCATGAGGCGTTGCAGCACTTTTTTGGTCATGGTTTCATTTCTGAAGCCAAAGTCAGCAGGCAGGATTTCGTTAAAGAAGATCCGGCCGACAGTTGTTTCGATCAGGTGGCCTCCGACCGGTACCTTGATGAGTGTTTGCAGCTTAATGGCGCCGGTTTCGTACGCCAGGATGGCTTCGTTGCTGCTGGAGAAAATCTTCTGGGCTTTGGTCTCGCCAAATTTGAGGTGGGTCAGGTAGTAGTTACCCAGTACCATGTCTTTGGTGGCGTCTACGACTACTTCACCATCTGCCGGCTTGAGAAGGTTTTTGCTTGAAAGCATAATCTCGCGGGCTTCACGCTGGGCAGCTTCTGACAACGGCACGTGTACTGCCATCTGATCGCCATCGAAGTCAGCGTTAAAGGCCCGGCAAACCAGCGGATGCAGTTGGATGGCTTTGCCTTCGATCAGGACGGGCTTAAAAGCCTGGATGCCCAAACGGTGCAATGTGGGGGCGCGGTTTAATAGTACATACTTGTCGGCGATAATCTCTTCGAGCGTGTCCCAGACGACGCCAACGGCCCGCTCAATCATGCGTGAGGCGCTTTTGACGTTGTGGGCGTGGCCTTGTTCGATAAGTGAGCCAATGACGAAGGGCTTGAATAGTTCAAGGGCCATCATCTTGGGTAAGCCGCACTGATGGATGCGTAGAGCTGGACCGGCCACAATGACCGAGCGACCAGAGTAGTCGACGCGCTTACCAAGCAGGTTCTGGCGGAACCGGCCTTGCTTGCCTTTTAGCATGTCACTCAAACTCTTGAGTTTGCGACGGGTGCCAGTGCTTGAGACGGCCCGTTCGCGACGGGCATTGTTGTCGATGAGGGCATCAACTGCCTCCTGGAGCATACGCTTTTCGTTGCGGCGGATGACTTCGGGGGCATCAAGCTCGATGAGACGTTTGAGACGGTTGTTGCGGTTAATCACGCGGCGGTAGAGGTCGTTGAGGTCTGAGGCAGCAAAACGGCCACCAGCCAGCTGCACCATAGGGCGCAAGTCCGGCGGGATGACGGGTAGCTCGGTGAGTACCATCCACTCAGGACGGATACCAGCTGCCTTCATGCCCTCGAGAGTTTTGAGGCGCTTGAGGGTTTTTTTGCGTTTTTGGCCTTGGGAATTTTCGGCCTCGGTGGTGAGCTCATCAACCAATTGATTGATGTCGATCTCGCCAAGCAAGTTGCGAATGGCTTCGGCGCCAATTTCGGCTCTGAAGACGTCGCCATACTTGAGATTGAGATCACGGTATTTAGCTTCAGGTAGCAGGGTCAGACGAGCTAGACCTTCGAGCTCGGCCTTGGCATTGGCCCGGGCAGCATCGAGCTCTTCGAGCTCGGCAGATTGTGCGGCTGCCAGCTCCTTGACGTCGACGCCTTCTTCGGTAGCGCGGGCTTCGTAACCTTTGATGACTTCATTGTGGCGGGCATTGAAGTCGGTCTCAAGGTCGGCCAAGCTTTGGGCTCGCTTATCTTCGTCGACGGAAGTCACAATGTAATTGGCGAAGTAAGCTACGCGTTCAAGATCGCGGATACTCATGTTGAGTACTAGACCGATTGAGCTAGGCGTGCCCCTTAAGAACCAGATGTGAGTCACGGGTACGGCCAAGCTGATGTGACCCATACGTTCACGGCGGACAATACTGCGAGTAACGCGCACGCCGCACTTGTCACAGACGACATCCTTATATCTGATACGTTTATATTTACCGCAGTAACATTCCCAGTCCTTTGTCGGACCAAAGATCTTTTCACAGAACAGGCCGTCTTTTTCGGGCTTCTGGGTGCGGTAGTTGATAGTTTCGGGTTTGGTGACCTCACCGTGTGACCAGCCAAGGATCATATCGGGAGACGCCAGCGACAGCTTGACGCCATCGAAGTCGGTGGTGGCTTGGTTTTCGAGTAATTCCATGACTAGCCTTTCATTTCCAAGTTAGTGTCATCGTCGTCTTCTAAGCCGGTCGCTAAAACGAAATCTTGGTCAACTTCATCTTCGGCGGCTTGGTCGAGAGCTTCAAATTCGTCTTCACCGCCAGTGGTCGCCAAGTCGACCAGCGGCATATCGGCCACAACGGCATCACCTTCAAGGATCTGGTCTGAACCGAGGTCAGTAATTTCGTCATCGAGACGTTGGGCGATCACGGTCTCGGCGTCAATTTGACTGATCACAGCTGAACCACCTTGAGTCAGATCAACTGACAAACCGAGTGATTGTAGTTCTTTGACCAGTACGTTGAAGCTTTCAGGGATGCGCGGCCCGCGGATCTCTTCACTCTTGATAATTGACTCGTAGGCCTTAGAACGGCCGACCACGTCATCAGACTTAATGGTGAGGATTTCCTGCAGGGTGTTGGCGGCGCCATAGGCCTCAAGGGCCCAGACTTCCATTTCACCGAAGCGCTGGCCGCCCATTTGAGCCTTACCACCCAGCGGCTGCTGAGTCACCATAGCGTAGGGGCCAGTTGAGCGGGCGTGAATCTTATCGTCAACCATGTGCTGCAATTTGAGCATGTACTTGTAACCAACAGTGGTGCGTTCTTGGAAGGGCTCGCCGGTTTGGCCGTCATACAACTGTGCCTTACCGTCTTCAGGGAGACCGGCTTTTTTGAGCTGAGCTTTGATTTCATCGACGCCTACCCCATCGAATACCGGTGAAGCTACAGTATAGCCAAGAGCATGGGCTGCCCAACCGAGATGAGTTTCAAAAATCTGGCCAATGTTCATGCGCTTGCCAACACCCAGCGGGTTTAGGATGATGTCGGCCGGGGTACCGTCTTCGAGGTACGGCATGTCTTCGACTGGCAGAATTCGGGCGATAACGCCCTTGTTGCCGTGGCGGCCGGCCATCTTGTCGCCCATAGTGATCTTGCGCATTTGGGCGACTGATACATGATATTGTTCAATGACACCAGCCTGGAGTTCGTCGCCGTTTTCCCGTGAGAAAACTTTTACGCCGACGACTTTGCCACGCTCGCCGTTGGGCAGGCGTAACGAAGTATCTTTGACGTCGCGGGCTTTCTCACCGAAGATGGCACGGAGTAGTTTTTCTTCTGAGGAAAGCTCTTGTTCACCCTTGGGAGTAATCTTACCGACGAGAATGTCTCCGGCCGTTACCTCGGCGCCAATGCGGACGATACCTTGCTCATCGAGGTCTTTGAGCGAGTCTTCAGAGACGTTGGCGATGTCACGGGTGACTTGCTCTGGTCCCAGTTTGGTATCACGAACATCAACCGTGTGTGTCTCAATGTGAATGCTCGTGTAACGATCATCGGTCACGAGTCGCTGGCTTAAGACGATGGCATCTTCGAAGTTGTAGCCCTTCCAGTTCATGAAGGCGACGAGAACATTCTGTCCCAGGGCGAGTTCGCCGTGGTCTGTCGACATACCATCAACGAGGACATCGCCTTTTTTGATTTCTTCGCCAGCAGCCACTACACATTTCTGATGAATGGAGGTACCAACGTTACTGCGGACAAAGTTGGTCAGCTCATAGGTCTTCGTTTCGCCGTTTTTATAGGTAACGGTTACGGCTGTGGCGGTGGCTGAGTCGACGATACCGTCAGCTTCAGCCAATACCACCTGATGAGAGTCGCGAGCGACAGTGCCTTCCATACCGGTACCAACGATCGGAGCCTGAGGTTTGATGAGGGCCACGGCTTGTTTTTGCATATTGGCGCCCATGAGCGCGCGCTTGGCATTGTCATGCTCGACAAATGGAATGAGCGACGCTGATACCGAAACGATCTGTTTGGACGAGACATCCATGTAGTCAACTGCTCCGGTGTCAACTTCTTCGGCCTCACCCTTGAGGCGGGCAGCCACACGCGGAGTAGTAAAGTAGCCGTTTTCATCAGTCTGGGCACCATAGCCAGCAATCACCAATTGCTCTTCATCACTGGCGTCCAACCAGGCGACATTGTCGGTAACACGAGGCTTAACTGCAACTGTTTCAACGCCGGCTTTGGCCAGCTTTTTGGCGGCAGCTTCAGTAATTTTTTCGCCGGACTTTACAACCACTTCGGCGCCAATCTTGGCAGCGCCGCGGGCAATTTCGCCAGCCGATTCGGCGGCCGGGACACCCTTTATCACAATGCGGTAAGGGGTTTCGATAAAGCCGTATTCGTTGACGCGAGCATAGGTCGACAAGTTTGATACTAAGCCGATGTTTGGACCTTCTGGAGTTTCAATTGGGCAGAGGCGGCCATAGTGGCTCCGGTGGACGTCCCGGACTTCAAAGCCTGCCCGCTCACGGCTTAAACCACCAGGTCCCATGGCATTGAGACGGCGCTTGTGCACGACCTCATCGAGAGGGTTAATCTGACTCATGAACTGAGACAATTGGGAACTGGCAAAGAATTCGCGGACGCTCGCTACAATTGGGCGCACGTTGACGAGCTGGCCGGGAGTAACTGTGGTGGTGTCATACACACTCATACGGTCTTTGACGATACGTTCCATCCGGGCCAGACCGATGCGGAACTTGGCCTGCATGAGCTCGCCAACCATCTTGAGGCGGCGGTTTGACAGCTGATCGATATCATCAGCAGTGCCGTGGCCGTTTTGAAGCTGAATGATCTCCGAGACAATAGCTACCAAATCTTCGCGCCTAAGGGTGCGATACTGGGCCGTATTGGGCACATCGAGCCCAAGACGCTTGTTGATCTTGTAGCGGCCGACTTTCGAGAAATCATAGCGCTTGAAATCGAAAAACATACTCTCAATGAGGCTCTTGGAGTTTTCGACAGTAGCAAGGTCGCCCGGGCGGATGCGGCGATAGACCTCCATGAGCGCCTCGGACACGGTAGAGCTAGGATCTTTCTCGAGTGTTTCATGGATGTACTTGATGCCGCCGGTGTCGACGTCCTTGAAAAGCTCTTTGATATCTTTGTCTGAGCCGTAGCCGAAGGCCCGCAATAATGTGGTAATCGGGAGTTTACGCTTGCGGTCGATTTTTACTGATATTACACCAGTGGCGGAAGTATCGAGCTCGAGCCAGGCACCGCGGCTCGGGATGACCTTGGCACCAAACAATTCGGTGCCGCCGGTGCGTTCTGATGTAAAGAAGACGCCCGGTGATCGGACGAGCTGTGATACCACCACCCGTTCGGCGCCGTTGATCACAAACGTACCACGGTCGGTCATCCACGGGTAATCGCCCAGGAAGATCTCTTGTTCGCGGACTTCGCCGGTTTGCTTATTGAGCAGTTCGGCTTTGGCCTTGAGGGGAACCTCAAAACTGGCGTTTTTGAGCTTGGCGGTTTTCTCGTTATACTTGGGCTCTTCAAAGTGGAAGTCTTTGAGGGACAGAGCCAAAGATGTACCCGTAAAATCCTCGATGGGGTTGATTTCGGCGAACAGTTCCGTCAGCCCTTCGGTGACAAACCACTCAAAGGATTTGAGTTGGATTTCAATCAAGTTAGGTAATGGTAAAACTTCGGTTGTGCTTTTGAGGTTTTTGCGGATGCGCGCGCCTGAACGAGCCAATATCTAAGCTCTCCTATGGTTATAAATTTCTTACTTGATGTGGATGCGTTGGGCCCGAGGTTTTTCTAAACACATAAAACTACGGCGCACAAAGTCCATAGTTTGGTAGATTTAAGCATCCTCTTAAACTAGATTTTTGCAGATATACGTACTGTTGTCAAGCCTGAAGCAACCGTTGCCGCCATAGATAAATAAACTGGGCAATACCAAAGCCTAGCAATAAAGCCCCCGTACCGGCAATAACAGCCGGAGGTGTGGTCAAATCTGCCAAAGCGCCCACTACAAACACCGGGACAGTGGCTGCCAAGTTCATAAACAGGCCGAGTGCGCCAAATACCCGCCCCCTTTCGGCGTTTTCAGTATGTTCCTGCAGCATAGTTTGAGCAGTCACTGACACCACGGCATTACACAACCCGAGGCCGTACACCAATGCAGCAATCATGAGTCCCGTGGCATGGGCCAGAGTATGGCGCTCGGGATTATCGGCTAAGTGAGCTCCGAGGAGGCCAATAGTCAGTAGCATTGTGGCAGCTACCGGCAAGCTGATGGCGATAATCTTGGTTTTACCTAATTGTGTGAGCCGGCCAGCCAAAATTACTCCCGTTACCAGTCCGGCACCGGCTGGCATAATTAAGTAATGTGAGCTGGCTGATAGTGGTAGACCAAGCAAACTCAGGGCTAAGGCCGGAGCCATTGCAATAATGACCGAGAGCACACCTTGGCCAAGTGTCAGCTGGGTAATCGGGAACCCTAAATGATGGCTAGTGCTAATGGCTCTCCAGTTGCGCCTCAATTCTTCTTGCGTGTAGTGCCACAACCGCCGCCAATGTAATTTTGCCGGTTGTTCTGCCCTAAGATCGGGTAGGCCGAGCGTGAGGAGGCCGGCTAGCAGCAACATCACGGAGGTCGCCAGATATGGACCAGCTGAACCAAACCATGAAATTATCGGGCCCGATGCCGAGTAGCCCACGATGAATGAGGCATACAGTGTAAAGACAAACAACGAATTTGCCCTCAGCAACTGTCGTTTGCCCACTAATGCCGGGATGGCAGCCGATTCAGCGGGTGCAAAGAACTGAGTGGCACTGGAGAACGCAAAACTGACAGTCAATACTAGCCACAAGTTAGTATCCACTAGCAAAAACAGCAGCGCAAGTAGCGCGCGGGCAAAGTTTATAATCAACAAAACGTGTTTTTTGTTGAGATGATCGACATATACGCCGGCCGCGGCCGATAGTACCAGGGCGGGCAAGCCAAAACTGAGCACAAGTAATGCCACCGAGATATTGGCGAATCTGGTGCCGGCTGCCAATTCGAACACTCTGATAATGAGGGCAAAATTCAGCAAATTGCTCGCAATTTGCGAAAGGATTTGTGAACCCCAGAGAAGGTTGAAGCTGCGATTGCGTGCCACAGAGATTTCGTCATTGCTGACAGTCGCCGCAGTCACGCGCTTCTTCAAGCTCAGCCTCCTTACGAAATTAGTTCATCAATCAGGCCGTATGTTTTAGCCTCAGTAGCACCCATCCAACGGTCGCGGTCGATATCTTCATGGATCTGGTCCTGGGTGCGGCCGGTGTTATCGGCTAAAATTTGTTCGAGCCTCTCTCTGGACTGTAACACTTCGCGGGCTGTAATCTCAATATCCGATGGCGTGCCAGAGAATCCAGCCGACCCTTGGTGGATCATAATGCGGGAGTTGGGTAGGGCGAAGCGCTTACCTTTGGCGCCAGCCGATAACAGCACAGCGCCCATGCTGGCAGCCATGCCGACCACGATGGTGCTCACATCGGGCTTGATGACGTTCATGGTATCGAGCATGGCGAGGCCGGCATACACGCTGCCACCCGGTGAGTTGATGTAAAGCTTGATGTCCTGGTCTTTGGACTGGCTTTCCAAGAAGAGTAGTTGCGCAATTACCAGATTGGCGACGGTTTCGTCGATCTCGGTGCCCAAAAAGATGATGCGATCCTTGAGCAACCTTGAGTAGATGTCGTAAGCCCGCTCTCCTTGGCTGGTTTTTTCGATGACAGTCGGAATGAGAATTGACGATGCCTTATGGTTCATAGTCTAAAGAATCCTTATTTGGTCAGTAGTCGATTAGTACTACTATTCTAGCACTCATATACGGGGAGTGCCAAGTAGGGTTACTTTTCGGCGTATGCGAGCAATTTGGCGATGACCTGGCTCGATTGCAAATGATTTTTGATTTCAGCTTGCGTGTCAGGATTGTCGAGCTCTTTTTGGGTGGCGCCATCGGGATATTGGCTCTTGAGCCGAGCAACTTCGGCGGCCACTTCTTCGGCGGATACCTCAATTTTTTCCTGATCAGCGACGGCTGTCATCAAGAGTGCCAGGGCCACCCGGCGCTCTGCCTGGGGCCTGAGGCCTTTTTCAAATTCTTCGGCCGACTGCTTCGTCATCTCAAGATAGCGTTCCAGATCGAGACCAGAATATGCTAGGTTCCGATCCATCTCGGCCTTGAGGCTGTCGAGTTGCTGACGCACGAGAGCCTCAGGGGCATGATAGGTACTTTTGACAATCAGTTCGTCGAGGACGGCCGTCTCAAAATCGCGGGCAGCGGTTTCGGCGGCATCGCTCGCCAGTCTGTCGGCAATGTCGGCCTTGAGTTCGGCAGCCGTCTTAAAAGGGCCAACGGTTGCAGCAAACGCATCGTCTACCTCGGGTAGCACTAGCTCGGTGATAGTGTGCAATGTAACCGTAAAAGTGACAACCTGACCGGCCAGTGATTGCTCGTGGTAATCCTTGGGGAAGGTAATGTCGAAGGTTTTTTCAGCTTCAAGCGCCAGGCCAACGAGTTCGTCTTCGAAGCCCGGGATGAAATTACCTGATCCCAACGCCAGGGTTTGCTTTTTGGCTGATGCGCCGGGAACGGGCTGGCCATCCTTGATGCCAGCAAAATCGAAGACCACTTCGTCACCCAGTTTTGCTGGACGTTTAACCTCAAGCCTCGTGGCTTGCCGGCGGCGCAGGTCTTGCAGGACTGTTTCGGCTTTGCCCTCCGGCACAACGCTCTCAGGTTTCTTAATTTTGAACTTTTTGTAATCAGCTAGTTTGGGCGGGGCAAGTAGCTCAACTTGGACCTGATATTCCAGGGTGGTGTAGGGCACAAATTTGGCAATTGAGACCTGCGGCGGCGCCACTACTGCCAATTTTTCCTGGGTTACGGCTTCAGCATAGGTTTGTTGCAAGGCGTGATCTATCACCTCACTTTGGACAAGTGAGCTGCCGAGCGTCCTTTCGACCAGATTATCTGGCGCCTTGCCAGGCCGGAAACCGGGAGCCTTAGCTCGAGGTCTGAGCTCATCAAAGACATGGCTGCGGATGAGCTCCAGCCTGGCGGTTGGTACCGAGACGGTAAACTCGGCACTTGATTCTGAACGTTTGGTAAAGGTGAGGGTAAGTGGCGGTGTCATATCAAAAGCTACGTTACCACAGATACGGTCGCCAGTATAGGGCTACAAAATTGGCAGAACAGGTGCCGGCGTTGGTGTTGGATCGGGCGTCGGCACCGGAGTCGGAACAGGCGTTGGTACTGGTGTTGGCCCAGGAGTAGGAGCGGGAGTTGGACCTGGAGTCGGGGTGAATACCGGCGTAGGACTGGCCGATGGAAGAGGCGTAATGGAGGCACTTGGCGTAACGCCCAGTGAAATGATTGGCGTGTTGGTCGGCAACGTGCCAGTGACATTATTTGACTGGGCATTGGCGCCCAATGTCTGTCCGCGGGCTGCCGACAATATCAGCTCGGCTACCTTGCCAATGGCAGTAGATGGGGTGCTGGCGGGAGCGGCGTTAGGAGCCGCTTGGGGTTGGGCCGAGCCGATCAGTTTTAGTGATTCATCTGGCGCAATGGCAATGGCGCCAATCGTCACGATCATGCCAATACCAAGAACCCGACGGGCCCAAGGCAAGCTTTTTGGTACATAGTTTTTGAGTTTTTTGGGCAAGCGCCTTTTTAACTGAGCCAGTTTCATGGGTGAACTCCTCATCACAACGGCGTGACTTGCGCCAATATTAAACCTAAAAACCACCAGATTGCAAGCGTTAGCCGTATCGAGCAACTGACTGGTATAATGCTGCCAATGCAGTCAAATATCACAAAACTCTACCTCAGCAATTTCCTGACCGGATTTGTCTTTTGGTACGGTATCGAAAAACTGTTTATGCAAAGCATTGGCCTCGATGCTGCGGCTATCGGGGTGATTGCCGCTTTTGGCATTGGTATCGTGGCGTTTGGCGATATCCCGTCAGGCATTTTGGCCGATTCCTGGAGTCGCAAAGGCACGCTGATGCTGTCGGCTGCTTGTTTGGGCGGCAGTTCGCTTATCCTGGGGCTAAGCCACGGTTTTAACCAGTACATATGCGGCTATTTATTCTATTCGCTTTACGTGGTGGCAACCAGCGGCACCTACCAAGCAATCATGTATGATACGCTCCATGAACTTGGCCGCAGTCAGCATTATAGCCAAGTCGCCGGGCGGTCCTATGCCTTGTTTTTGGCCGGTGCCGGGCTTGGCGACATCATCGGCGGGTTCGTGGGTCAGCACTTCGGCCTGGTCACTCCGTTTCTGGTATCGGTAATCCCCTGTCTACTCAATATTGTGGTAATGGCATCGCTTGTTGAACCAGTTTTTCATAAGGCCGAGCATAAAGAACGGCTACTCAAACAGCTAAACGGAGTGGTCAAAGAAATTGCAGCTGAGCCACTGCTTCGGGTATTAGCGATTGTTTTAAGCCTGTTTTGGGTGATTGAAATGTTTAAACTCGACTTTGGGCAGCTCTATCTCTTGAGATATGTCTCATCATTGCCGGTTATGGGTTCACTCTGGGCCTTGTACGCTTTTGTATGGGCTGGCGGGAGCCTGTTGGCTCATAGATTCAAACGGCACCTCACATGGCTGATTGTAGCCGCAACCGTGCCGATTGTGCTGATGGCCGCTGTCGACCACTGGGTGGCCATCGTCTTTTTATTCGTGCAGATTTTTGCCATGGGTGCCTTGCAAAACCAGATCGAGACCAAGGTGCAGGCAGCCACCCCTTCGGTAGTGAGAGCATCGGTACTGTCGGTGCTTTCGTTCATGGGCCGGTTTATCACGATTCCGGCGAGCATTGGCATGGGTTGGGTATTCCAGCACTACGGTGTAATGACGGCGGTATCCCTCACGGCAACAGTGGCGGCCGGTATTTTGGTTTTTTGGTTCGTGAGTCGGCCGAAGCTAGCCGCCGTCAAACCAGAAGTAATCGTGGCTGTTACCACCGGTACCGTGGAGTAAAACTGCTGTTTTCATGATGTCTCCAATTTGCTGAGATGTTTGCGTATGGCGGCCTGTTTGCCGGCCGGGGTTTTGGCTGTTGTGATGGCAAACGCAATGCTGTAGCGTTGGGCTTTGGTGAGCTTGGCGTAGGCCGCGGCCGCAATTGGACTGGCAGTCACGAGCTCAAGGAATTCAGCGGGCATTTCCATAGTGGATTGACCCGCGTAAGCTGCAGACCAGCGTCCATCGGCTTGGGCTGCCTCAACATGTTTCAGACCAGCTGGCTGCATGAGACCTGCTTCAATGAGCTGACTAACCTTGGTGACGTTGACCTGAGACCAGATACTCTTGGGTCGGCGAGGCGTAAACTTCACGACGTATGAGTCTTCGTCGTATTTGTTGAGCAAACCGTCGATCCAACCCCAGCACAACGCCACTTCTACTGCTTCTGGGTGCTTGATGGTCGCCCGACCGCTGTGTTTCTTGTAATACCGTAGCCAAAAAGCGGTTTCAGTATCGTGGTGCGCACCAAGCCACTGGTAGAACTCAGCCTGGGTCACAAACGCATAAACTGGTAGGTCTTTGTACATCATCAAGGCCTCTCGTATACAGGTTTATCTTATATGAAACTCTCCAGCCTAGCGAATGCCAGGCTGGAGAGTTGATTACGCTTTACTGCTTAAATTCTAGTGATTATTGGTGCGGTTGAACGGCATCCATTCGAACACCTTTTGGGCTGGGTTGATCAATTGCGTTGCCCTTACGAGAGCGATTGCTAAATGTTTACGATCTTCATTTCAGGAATCACTGCCGCCTGTTGCTGTATCCGGTCCTCTGAGCTTTGCTTCGATTCCTTAGCGTATTTTGAAATCGAATCTCGCAATGAAGCACTCACCTCGCCGGTTTCGCAGAACCTTTTAAACTCGACCTTATCGACGAGCTTCCAGAATTGTGTCGGGAGGCCGGCGGAATGGTTTGGTGTCGCCAGCATAAATCGATTTGTGAGATTTCGTTCGTATACGTCGAGATTCGTCGGGTGAAAGTACAAAGTGACGACATCCGTGAGACTAGCCAACAGCTCTCTAAGAGTCTCAGGGTTCGCTATTGCGCCATCGATAATCACCTTGTGGCCTGCTTCGATGAGGCCACCTACTTGATTATCGGCAGCTTTGATAAACGCATTGATCCATTCGGGCTTATCCCGACGCTTGTAGACTTCATTAAATGCTTTCCCTTCGTCGGATATTTGGAATGGTTGAACGACGCTCTCGTGCACTACCTTATCAAGCTCAACCACATGATATTCGATACTGCGCTGGAGTTGGCTAGCAAACGTCGTCTTCCCAGTGGAGGTTTTGCCGCCAATGTATAAAATGTTGGGTTTTGTGTCTTTGACGAATTTTAGGGCTTCATCAAATGTCATGATGATATTGTATCAAATGCTAGCGATTAATTTGACTGTTTGTTTTTATTATGTTCTAGAAATTATTGGTGCGGATGAAAGGATTCGAACCTTCACGACTTGCGTCACTAGCTCCTAAGGCTAGCGTGTCTACCATTTCACCACATCCGCTCGCGCACATATGATATCATTTGAACAGACAATAAGGAACTTTTTGAGTGTTTATTTGGCAAGGCTTGGGGTTTTTGGTTGTGGTCATTTTCTTTGCGGTATCGATCATCGTTGAACGGCTGGTTGGGCCACCGTATGCCGATAATCCAATCTTCGTGGGCGCGTCATTGACCTTAACAGCCATCATCGTGTACTTGTGGCAGCAGTGGTTAGCCAAACGGCCCAAGCAGCAACCTCGCCAGCTAGTGGACGCCAAGACGGGCCAGGCTGTGGTGATTAAGCCACGCCACTCGCTATTTTTTGTGTCAATTCAGTGGTGGCCGTACATCCTAGGTGTGCTCGCTCTGGCGACCGCTATCGCTCAGTTTATCAAGCAGTAAAAGCTCACGGCAGTATCGCCGTAGGTTTTGGTCTTAACATGCCGAATGCCGGTTAGTTCTGGCGGCGCCAGCCGACTGGAGTGTGAGAGTGCGAGCACACCTTCGGGCGTCATGAAGGCTGCCAGTTTGCCGATAATATCTGGTTCGATTTTGGCATAAGGTGGATCGGCGATGATCAGGCCGTACCGCGCCGCCGGGGGGTTTTGGCCGGGGCTGGCTAGCCATTTTTCAATGCTGACTGTGTGCAATATGTGGTTTGATGTAAAACCGAGACTGGCTTCGTTTTGGACGATCGTGCGGGCAGCTCGGGGATGGTTTTCGATGGCCTCCACGAGCAAGGCGCCCCGGGAGAGGGCTTCAAAACCGGCTGCTCCCGATCCAGCATAGGCATCCAGTACTACCGAGCCTGTTGGATCGCCCAGGACGTCAAAGAGGGCTGCTCGCACTTTTTCGGTAAGGGGTCTGGTGGTGCGCCCGGGCGGCTGGGCCATGGTGCGGCCTTTATGGGTTCCGGCAATAATAATCATAGTTTACCGACTGACTTCCATCTGGGCAGCCTCAATGCTGGCGAGCAACCAGATAATGCCAATGCTGCGACTAATGAGCGGCGCCAAATTATTTTTCACAATACTGGCTAGATCATTGGTCCAACCGTGCGCATAAAACTGTTGGTAGATTTTCAGATCTGATACCTGGCGGGCTACGCCCTTGAAATATTCAACAGGCCCTTGTTGGCTAGCTTGGGCGACCTCGGCCTCACTCAAGCGGCCTTTGATCGGAAAAAACAACAAAGCCACGGCGATGCCTATTTCGAAATTGACGATATGGGTTGACAGATGCCCTTTTGGTCCCCAAATGGCCCAATTTTTCTTGACCTGGGCTGTAACCTTTGAACTGTCGCCGGCTGCCACCGTGAGCGCCGCACGCTCAACTTCAGCTGTAATCTTGGCCTCGAGCGGGAAATGGTGAGCCGGCGTCAGGCCGTCACACACATAATGAGCCAGCCAGGCAGCTTCAAAGGCTGATCTCACGTTATCTCTGGCTACCAAAGCCTCCACCAGCTGGCGGTAATGATTCGCGATGTGCATAGGCACTTCCCCTTCGTCTGTCACCGGGTCATACAAGTGGCTCGGGGCGTGATCGTGGGAGGTCTTATACTTGAGCCCTTGTTTGCTCTTGATGCCGTCAGGGCCGTTGTAGCCTTCGAACTTGAGGATGGTGGCTATCGTGGGAAATGATTGGTCGCCAAGATACGGCTCTATCATTTTGTAGGCCGCCATATCAAGGCGCTGGTGCACGCCCAGACGGCGAGAGGCATGTTTGGGTGAGATAAATCCGGCGTACATAGTTGGGTGGCAATAACTAGTCGAGCGAGGTCAGGCTCTTGAGTTGGTTGATTTTGGCGAGGACCTGAGGATATTTTACCAGAGCTTGGGGGTCAGACAGGAATTTTAGAGCACTTTGGCGCACTTTGGTGAGCGCCGCTACATCTGATAAATCGGCCTGGTCAAGCTCCAGTTGCCCATGCTGCAGGCGGCCATAAATCTGCCCGGGACCTCTTAGTTCGAGGTCTATCTGCGCGAGTCTGAAACCATCTGTGGATTTTTCGATGGCTTGCAAGCGCTTGAGCGTAGCTGGCGATTTCGTATCGGCCAACAGATAGCAATATGACGCCTGATCACCCCGGCCGACCCGCCCCCTGAGTTGATGGAGGGCGGCCAGGCCAAAGGTTTCGGCGTTTTCGATGAGCATGACTGTGGCATTGGGCACATTAACGCCTACTTCGATGACCGTAGTGGTCACCAGAATATCGAGCTGGCCTGAGGCAAATTTTGTCATCACCTCGGCCTTTTCAGCCGCTGCCATTTTGCCATGTAGCAAGCCCACCCGGTATCTCGTAAACGGGCCCTGACGCAAACGGTCGTATTCACTGATGACCGATTTTACCTGGCGCACCGGCGAATCCTCGATCAGTGGACAGACTATAAACGCCTGGCGACCCGAGTTGAGCTCTTGGCGGACAAACTCGTAAACCTCTTCCCTTTTAGCATTGTCAGCCAATTTGGTAGTGATGGGGGTGCGGCCCGGCGGCAGGGCACCAATGATTGATATATCGAGATCGCCGTAGACGGTTAACTGAAGTGTTCGTGGTATGGGTGTGGCGGTCATAGTCAACAGATGCGGCAAGCTGCCGGCTTTGGCCTTGAGAACCTGACGCTGATTGACGCCGAAGCGGTGTTGCTCATCGACGATGACCAACCCGAGGCGGCCAAACTTGGTGGCGTCCGACAAGAGTGCCTGTGTGCCAATAATCAGCCGGGGTTCGGTGGACGCCACAGCGGCTCTGGCCGTCTTGGCCTCGGCCGCTTTTTGGCCACCAAGTACCAGCTTGACAGGGTATCCCAAGTTGGCAAACAATGGCTCGAGACTCGCGGCATGCTGACGGGCGAGCACCTCAGTTGGTACCATCAGGGCCGCTTGATAGCCTGCATGCATCACCATGGTGGCGGCCATGGCGGCCACCACTGTCTTGCCTGAACCAACATCGCCCTCAAGCAAGCGATTCATCGGCGTGGTTTTGCTGATGTCTTGGAGGATTTCCCAGGCAGCTTGCTTTTGGTGGGGGGTGAGCTCGAAGCCGAGCCGGCGTGTAAATTCCTGGGCCACTTCCACATCAAAACCGATGGCTGGTGCCGGCTCAGTCGCGATTTCGCTTTTGATCACCAGACTGGTGAGCATGAGATACCAGAGTTCATCAAAAGCCAAGCGCTCCTTGGCGGCAGCTAGCTGGCTTTGGGTGGCCGGAAAATGAATATGCTGGAGGGCAGTGGCCAGGTCCACTAGCTGATTAGCCCGACGCACTTCATCGGGGAGGATATCCTGAGTCGTGGCAATCAGCGGTAGTAGCGGTAGTATCACTGCCCTGAGCTGTTTACTGGTGAGGCCCGCTGTTTCGCCGTAGACGGGTACGATGCGGGCTGTCGATTTGGTAGCCCGGCCAGCTTCGGTGCGTTCGATGGCCGGCGACTGCATTGCTAAATCATTGCGCAGGAATTTTAGTTCACCCGATACGAGCACTGGTGTCCCCTGAGGGTAGGATTTGGCGACGTATGATTGGTTAAACCAAACGGCCTTCACCGTGCCGGTACCGTCCGAAATAATGGCTTCGGTGAGATGCAATTTGCGACCCCGCGCGTAGCGGCCGGCAATCCGTTCAATCTGGCCCTTAAACGTCACTTTACCTGGCCTCATCGATTTGATGGCAGTAACATGAGAAAAGTCATCGTAGCGCCGGGGATAGTGCCGAACCAGTTCACCGGCATTGTGGATACCAAGCCTAGCCAGTTTGTCGGCCAGAGCCGGACCGACACCTTTGAGTGATTCAACTGGCCGCTCTTGCCAGTGATGATCACTGGCCGCCGGTGTTTCGGCCATGTCGATCATGAGTTTTTGAGCTTGTAGAACTCGGCTTTGCCGATGTTGAGTTCGTCACCGGCCTTGACGGCCTGGTCAAGACTGGTGGCCGACTGGCCGTTAATTCTGATGCCGTTTTGTTCAATGAGTGTTCTGATTTGTGACCGAGATGCGCGCAAGCCGTGTTCCAGCAAAACTGCGGCCAGTGTGGCACCATGATTGTCGATGAGCAGTGGCTTGACCATACCAGCTGCCGGACCTTGGCGGTCGCGGAAGGTGGCGTTCCAGTCGGTTTCGGCCTTGCCGGCAGCCGCAGGAGAATGGTAGCGCGCCACAATTTCGTGGGCGAGCGAGGCTTTGGTGTCGCGGGGGTTGGCACCAGCTGCCAGGGTTGTAACCAATTCGGCGATGGTCGTCAGTGGAATATCGGTACACAGTTCATAGTACGGAGCAATCAGTTTATCTGGCAACGTCATGATTTTACCGTACATATCGATAGGCGCATCGGCGACACCAACGTAATTATCGAGGCTTTTAGACATTTTCTTGACTCCATCAAGACCAACTAGCAACTGGCAGGTAAACACAATTTGCGGCACTTGTCCCAATTTCTTTTGGAGGGCTCGACCTGCCATGAGGTTAAATAATTGGTCGCTACCGCCAAATTCTACATCGGCTTCCAGAGCCACAGAGTCATAGGCCTGCATGAGTGGATAGAGCAACTCGTGCAGCGCTATTTCTGAACCTGCCTGCAGGCGCTGTTTGAAATCTTCACGCTCAATCGTTTGGGCGACTGATACATTTGATGCCAGTTGGATGAGCTGGCCGAAGTTGAGAGCACCAAGCCATTCTGAGTTGTATCTGATTTCGGCCTTCTTAACATCAAGGAGTCTGCCGACTTGTTCGAGGTAGGTTTTGACGTTGGCCTGAATCTGGGCGTCAGACAGCATGGGTCGAGTCTGGTTGCGGCCGCTGGGATCGCCGATCTTGGTGGTATAATCACCTATCAAAAAAATTACCGTATGACCTAAGTCTTGGAATTGTCTGAGCTTCGATAAAACCACGGCATGACCGATGTGCAAGTCTGGCCTGGTAGGATCGACGCCAAACTTAATGCGCAGTTTTTTTGTCTGGGCACCAGCTGCCAAAGCCGCTTCTAATCTTGGCTGATCAATGACGGTATCGGTGCCCCGGACGAGCAGGTCGTGTAAATCTGGTTGGGTAGCTTTCATATCAGGTAACAGTTTACCACGACCTACCACCGACCCGAAAGCCACCACAAGAGTGTGGCCGCCCACAGGACTTCTATCACGAGTCCCCAAGGCCTTTCCCAACGCTGGATCCCACCCAAAAATGCCAACATGGGCCGGTACCAAGCAAACCATTTTTCGACGCGTGGCCGACTAAATATCACTAACGGTATATAGGTGAGATCTGGCAGGGTGGCACCCAAGACGCCAGTGGCGATCGGCCAAGCAGCTGACGGCCAATGCGATATCGCTGTTACTGCCACCAACGTCGACAGGCTGAAATCGAGCGAGCCAACTATTAGAAAGAACCTGTCGCGGTAACTGTAATCCCGGTTGGGTGTGTGAGGCGCTCGGCGGGCTTTGGCTTCACTCGAGCGACGGTCAGGGCCATAGTGCGGTACCATATCCTGCAGTAAATGTGAAATCACGCCAATCGGGAGCGCGGCGGCCGGTTGCCCCGTGACCAAGCCGATGGCGGTACCGGTAAGTGTGTGATTTGTTAGAAGCATAAGCGTATTATACTCAATTCGTCGACAGTGAGTGCTATAATGGGGTGGTTAATTGTAAGAATGAGTGTTATTTTACTATGCCCAAACGACATGTCATCAAACGTAAGCCGGCCAGCCCTCTAACCGATACTACCAGGGCTCATTCGGGCCGTTGGGCGCGGTTCCGACATGGTTTTACACCAGCCGGTATCAAGGAATACTGGTTTAGTCGAGCCGGTTTGCGCCGCGTCGGATTGCTCGCCGGTGCCGGGTTGTTCCTGGTTTTTCTGGTGTTTTTATGGTACGCCAAGGATCTGCCAACGCCGGGCAAAATTAACGCCCGAGTAACTGCCCAGACCACTAAGTTTTATGATTCAAGCGAGCAGCATCTGATTTATGAGGTCTACGGCGACCAAAATCGCAGCATCATTAGTTTTGATGAGATCCCGGCGGTTGCCAAGCAGGCGACTATTGCCATTGAAGATAAGGATTTCTACACCCATGGATCGTTTAGCGTGTGGGGCTACATCAGGGCTGCCTATGAAAACACCCGCAACGCCAACACCCGCCAAGGCGGTTCAACTATCACCCAGCAATATGTGAAGAATGCGTTACTTGACCCAACCGACCATAGTTATGGTCGCAAGATTAAGGAGTTGATGCTGTCGGTGTTGATCGGCCAGTTCTATTCCAAGAACGACATTTTGGCCTTGTACTTAAATGAAATCCCCTACGGCAACCAGGCTTATGGCATCGAGAGTGCCTGCAAAACGTTCTTTCCTATGAATATCGATCAGCAGGACAAAGACAAGCGCTGCGCAAAGAACCTGAAACTTGACCAGTCGGCGCTGCTGGCGGCTATTTTGAACGGCCCCTCCTACTTTTCGCCCTATGGCAACCACCCCCAAGAGCTGATCGACCGCCAGCACATTGTGTTGGGCCTGATGGTTGATCAGGGTTACATCTCACAAGCCGATGCCGATGCCGCCACATGGCAATTAGCTGATCTGCGCAATAAAGACAAGATTAGTCAAGATCGTAATCTGTATGCCAACCTCGATTCCCGGTTTGCTCACTTCGTACTGTATGCTCAGGAAAAACTTGAGCAAAAGTATGGCACAGCCACGGTGACTGAGGGTGGCCTCAAGGTAGTAACCACACTTGATTACGATAAGCAGATTGCCGCCTACGAATCAATCCAGGACAATATGGCTCACATCAAAGCCAACAAGGGGTCAAACTCCGCCATGGTAGTCACTGATCCCAAGACAGGCCACATACTGGCGATGATCGGCTCTCACGATTTCAACGACAGTGAAAACGGTCAGGTAAACGTTGCCAACAGTTTGCGTCAGCCAGGGTCAAGCTTTAAACCATTCGTGTATGCCACATTGTTTGCCAAAAACAAGGATGCAGTTTGCGCCAAGGATCGCACCTGTTCGACGTTTGGCCCCGGCAGCACGGTGTATGATATTCCAACGGTATTTACGCCAGAAAGACCTGAATGGCCTCAGAATTTTGGAAAGAAGACCTATGGTATCATAACCATGCGTCAAGCTCTGGCTGGGTCGCTCAATATTCCAGCAGTAAAGGCTCTGGCTATGGCTGGAATTGAAGATTCGCTACGGACTGCCCGAGGATTGGGCATCACGACACTTGGTGAACCTTCTAAATATGGCTTGTCATTGGTGCTCGGTAGTGGTGAAGTTAAACTTGTAGAGATGGCGAATGCTTATGAGTCGTTTGCTAATGGCGGCCAACACTTCGACCAAACTCCTATTCTCAAGCTCTATGACCAAAAAGGTGTGGTCTTGGAAGATAATTCAAAGCCCGACAAGCCAAAACAGGCACTTGATTCTCAGGTGGCTTATTTGATGGCTGATGTCTTGAGTGATAACGACGCCAAGAAATACGTGTTTGCCAATGATCTGACTCTCAACAACATGTGTGGCAATAACAATGCCTCAGGCTGTGTACATGCCGGCGCCAAGACGGGTACGACCGAGCACTTCAACGATGCCTGGACTATCGGTTTCACCAAAGATATTGTGGCGGCTGTATGGGTAGGTAATAATGACAATGCTCCCATGAATACAGCGGCGGCCGACATTGCCGCTCCGGTCTGGCGCAATTTCATGAATAAAATGACCGGCGGCAAGCCAAATGAAGCCTTTACTAAGGACAGTTCAGTTAAGACTGTGACGCTCGATAAAAAGACCGGCCGGTCAAAGTCAAACGGTACAACCACAACCACCACCGATATCTTCCCCTCCTGGTATGTACCAATGAGCCCGTCGTCGGGTCGCAGCGCTGTCGTTGATAAGGTATCAGGCTTACTGGCCACTGAGTGTACTCCAGAGTTAGCCAAAGAAACCAAATATTCCAGCGCAATCCTGCCCGAGATAACCAAAACCGAAAACAGCTACCAGTATAGTTTGTGGCTAGCGGCGCTCAATAAGGCCGGATATGCATCAAGCGCTGATTTGCCGACCAATTCTGATAACGTTCACAGTTGTTCTGACAGCAAACCAGTCGCCAATATTACTGGCTTAGGGGGTGGGGGGCCTTATGCCTTCCAGGTACAGGTAACAGCCGGCACGTTCACTCCCAACAAGCTCGAAGTCTTCTTTGATGACCAAATCGTGTCCACCCAAGTCATTAGCGGTAGCGGCACGTACGACGTGAATTTTAGCCCGACATCAGCCGGCACTCACACCATCAAAGCTGTTGTCACCGACGACAAGCTCTACCAGAGCAGTGACAGCCAAACCGTTACCGTTACTAATGTTGGGGCACCATTTAGCAATGAAGCGCCGACCAATGGCTCCCTGCAAGGTGTCGGCTCGGTAACATTTAGTTGGTCAGCTGAAAATGGTGCCGAGAGTTACTCGCTGTATGTCGATGGTACCAAGCAAGGCGGCTCGACCGATGCAACCTCAAAAGCCGTTACCTTGGGGGCTGGTGCTCATACCTGGTACGTTAAGAGTAATAAGGGCACTCAAACCAGCCCCTGGAGCGTCACGCTCACGCCGTAATCATCGGGCGACGGTAACAAAAGCTTCAAGCTATCGTTTAACTGGTGTCGCAAAAATCATTTTGCCAGCAGCGCTCTGGAAGGCTCTGGTGACTTCAGTTTGCACCGTTTGGCCAATCAACCCGGCGCCGTTTTCAACCACTATCATGGTACCGTCATCAAGATAACCAACACCTTGGCCCTGGCCTTTGCCTTTTTGCACTACTGTAACAGTGAGGTTCTCGCCCGGTACGACGACAGGCCGCAAAGCGCCGGCGAGCTCATTCACGTTTAAGATACGCAAGCCCTGGACGCTGGCGACCTGGCCAAGATTAAAATCGGTCGTCAGGAGTGCGCAATGCCATTTTTGAGCGAGTTTCACCAGCTTGGCATCCACTTC
This sequence comes from uncultured Candidatus Saccharimonadales bacterium, assembly GCA_964467655.1. Lineage (GTDB taxonomy): Bacteria > Patescibacteriota > Saccharimonadia > UBA4664 > UBA4664. The sequence goes on from CAYXSN010000001.1 coordinate 61,339, forward strand.
TTTGAGCCCGCTGACATCTTCATCTGATACCCTGAGACCTTTCGGCAGTTCCCGTAACCGCTGCAGCGTATCAAGGCCACGACGACCACGCGCCCGGCGCAGGTCATCTTCGGAGTCAGCGATGTTTTGCAGCTCACTCAAGACAAATTTCGGCACCGTAATTTGACCTGGCACAAAACCGGCGGCGGCAATGTCGGCAATCCGGCCATCGATAATAACTGATGTATCGATGAGCACTGGCGGCAGCTGGGGCTTGGACGGTGTCGCCGGTACGGTAGCCGGCTTAGCCGGCTGCCTTTGACTAAGTCGCCATATGATGGCGCTGAGTAAAATTGTATTGGCTAGTACCAGCCAAAATGTAGCGTCCTGTAGCATAACGATAATTCCTCATTCATTTTTTATGTGGTTTGCGCGCGGCCGTTTGGTGGCGCCTATCTGCTGGATAGCCTCTTGAACGGAGCCGACGCCACGCACGCCCTTGGGTGCCTGGTAAGCAGGTCCGATGACGTACTGGTAGCCCAGACGCTTGGCTTCAGCCTGCCGGCGGCTGGCTTGAGGTACAGCTCTGACCTCACCGCTTAAACCAACTTCGCCAAATACTGCTGTTTGGTCTGGCAGGGGCGTATCAGCTAAAGCTGAAGCTATGGCGCAAATAATTGCTAGGTCGGCCGCCGGTTCTGCCACCTTGAGGCCACCCACGACGTTAACATAAATGTCAGACGAGCTCAAGTTTAGGCCGCCGCGCCGGCCTAGCACCGCCACCAGCAGGTTGAGGCGGTTCAAATCAAATCCGGCGGCTGTCCGTTTGGGGTAGCCAAAAGGCGTCGGCGAAACGAGGGCTTGTACCTCCACCAGGAGCGGGCGGGTGCCCTCAACAGTGGCCAGCACCACTGAACCACTGGCAGGAGTTCTCTCGGCGAGCAGGGCGGCAGATGGGTTGGCAACGCCTACTAGCCCAGTTTCGGCCATCTCGAAAATGCCCGTTTCACTCGTCGAACCGAAACGGTTTTTGATGCCCCGCAGCGCCTTAAACGTGCCGTAGCGCTCACCTTCCAGATATAAGACCACGTCAACGAGGTGTTCCAAAATCTTGGGACCAGCGATGGTACCCTCCTTGGTGACATGTCCAATCACCAGCGTGGCAATGCCCAGCTTTTTGGCGGCGCCTTGGATGGTGTGAGTAGCCGCCGTGATTTGGCCAACTGTGCCCGCCGCGCCCGTGAGCGCAGCCGTCGCCATGGTTTGGATGGAGTCAATAATGACGAGGTGGTATTGGCCCGTTGCCATAGTAGCTACAACGACATCGATGTCAGTTTCGGCCAGGAGCTCAAGTGGTGCCTCGCCCAGACCTAGGCGGTCGGCTCGAAGCTTAATTTGTGCAGCCGATTCTTCGCCTGACACATACAGCACGTGTCGGCCCGACTGTGCCAAGTGCCCCGCAATCTGGAGTACTAACGTGCTTTTGCCGATGCCAGGATCGCCCGACAGCAGCATGATCGAACCGGCAACAATTCCTCCGCCGAGTACCTGGTCGACTTCTGATAAGCCTGTGGGTATCCTCGGTTGCCTGGCGGTATCGACGGCAGCCAGAGCAACAGGAGTGGCAGCAGCGGCTACGCGGGTACGGCTGCCAGGACTGGCGGCCACTGTCGCCACTGCTTGTTCAACTAGGCTATTCCAGGACCCGCATTGCTCGCACTTGCCCATCCAGCGGCTGAACATAGCGCCGCATTGAGCGCAGACGAACTGAGTGGTCGATTTAGCCACGGCTCGTTACAGTGGCCGGCCGGTTGACGGCCCGCAGTAGCAGGCTGTCGCCGCGGCGGCTGATCGAAATGGTATCGCCCTCCTTGAAGGAACCGTCAAGCAAACCGGCGGCCAAGGGATCTTCAACTAAGCGCTGGATAGTCCGGCGCAATGGCCTGGCGCCTTGTTTGGCATCATAGCCCTTTTCGATGAGGAGCGCCCGGGCTGCTGGCAAAAACTTTAGTCCCAGATGCTGTTTGGCGACGCGACGGCTCAGTTCTGCAAGTTGCAGACTCAAGATATCCCTCAGCGATAGCTGCGATAAGGCCTGGAAGACTACAATAGAATCAACCCTATTGATAAACTCGGGCTTAAACTGTTGGCGCAAGGCTTCCATGACACTGGTTTTCACCCGCTCATGCTCGGCTTCGAGCGCTTTTTCGGCAGCCGCAGTCCGGGTACGAAAACCCAATGTGGCTTCCTGGAACATGTCAGCAGCGCCAACGTTTGACGTCATGATAATGACTGTGTTCCTGAAGTCGACTTTACGACCCTTGGCATCGCTAATATAGCCGTCTTCAAGGATTTGCAGTAGCATATTGAACACATCGGGATGGGCTTTTTCAATTTCGTCAAACAGAATGAGACTGTAGGGGCGGCGTCTGACCATCTCGGTCAATTGGCCGCCGTCGTCATACCCGACATACCCGGCGGGCGCCCCTAGTAAGCGCGAGACATTATGTTTTTCCATGAACTCGCTCATATCGACTTTGATGAGAGCATCGCGGTCGTGGAACATTTCTTCACTCAAAACGCGCGCTAATTCAGTTTTACCAACGCCTGTCGGCCCGAGAAACATAAATGAGCCGATTGGCCGTCGGCTATCAGCCACACCAGCCCTTGAGCGCCTGATGGCCGCCGCTACGGCTGCCACCGCCTCATCCTGGCCAATGATGCGCCGGCGTAGATTGGTCTCCAACTGTGACAGATTTTGGGCTTCGGCCTGGGCGATACGAGTAGCCGGAATACCGGTCATGAGTGATACTACCTGAGCAATGTCTTCTGGCTCCACTTGCAGCTTGGGTTGGTCGCCTTCACGGCGCTCCAGAGCCTTTAACCGGCCCTGAATGACCGACTCCCTGGTTTTCAGACGGGCGGCCAGCTCAAAATCTTGATCAAAGACGGCATTCTCGATGTCATCTTTAATTTCGGCCAGGGTCTGGGTGAGCGTCCTCCGTGATTTGCTCGTTCCGCATTTTTGAATTCTCACCAAGCTGGCAGCTTCGTCTACCAGGTCGATGGCTTTGTCGGGCAGAAAACGGTCAGCCACGTACCGCTTGGCCATTTCGGCGGCGGCCACTAAGGCCTCGTCGGTAAGATGCAATTTGTGATGGGCTTCATAGCGCGATTTCAGGCCGCGTAGCACTGCATTGGTTTCTTCGAGTGTGGCTTCGGGTACCTGGATAGGCTGGAAACGCCTTTCGAGAGCTGAGTCTTTCTCAATGTGCTTGCGATATTCATCAAGTGTGGTGGCGCCAATCACCTGGATCTGGCCGCGACTTAGAGCTGGTTTGAGGATATTGGCAGCATCGATAGCCCCTTCGGCGGCACCAGCTCCCACTACGGTGTGTAGTTCATCGATAAATAGGATGATCGACGGGTTCGCTGTGGCTTCATCGAGAATTTTCTTGAGTCGTTCTTCAAATTCGCCGCGGTATTTCGTACCAGCCACCACTGAGGCTAGATCGAGCGCCACCAGTCGTTTGCCAAGTAGGTGCTCGGGCACGTCACCCGACGCGATACTCTGGGCTAAACCTTCGACGATAGCGGTTTTACCAACGCCAGGCTCGCCGATAAGAACTGGATTATTCTTGGTGCGTCGGCCCAGTACCGACACCATACGACTCATTTGGCTTTGCCGCCCAACCATCGGATCAAGGTCGCCCTTGCTGGCCTTGACTGTCAGATCGTGGCCAAAATGGTCGATAGCAGGCGTGCCTGATTTGCTGCCGCCCTTGGGTGACCGAGCCGACATAGCCTGGGAATCTTCAGGAAAAGCCGGTTGCTGGTTGCTCAGGTAGTTTTCGACTTCATTGCGGATCCCTGTGGGATCGACCTGCAAGTCGTTGCGCAAGAGACTTATAGCTCGGGCACTTTTTTCGCTTAAGATAGCATACAGGATATGCTCGGTACCACAGTACGGCTGGCCGAACTCCTTTGCGATCCGCAAACTGTAGGTAAGAGTACGTTTGGCGGTCTCAGAAGCACCTTTGTAGCCAGTGCCAACCATCTGTTGGCTGAAACTTAAGACTAACTGGGCCTTTTCAAAGGTGACTCCAGCTGAGCTCAGAATCTTGGCTCCTATCGACGTTTCTTGTTGTAGGACTCCGAGTAAAATGTGCTCGGTGCCCACATAGCTACTGCCCATCTGGGTAGCAATCGTTTCGGCATTATGTAGACTACGTTTGGCGTTTTCGGTAAAACGGTCAAAATGGGCGCTCATGTCGGCCATGGCGGGCTCCTTTCGCAAGAACAATATGGACTGTAAGATCCAGTATAGCATCACTAGCACTCAATGCAAGCGAGTGCTAACTATTTGATGGAGCTATTGCTTCAGGCAGGGCCGCGGCTCGTTATTTGCCTTCTTCGGTGCCGGCGTTAATAGCATCGAGCAGTGAGTTCTCCAGGTCGCGGGGTGAGGCCGGGCGGGCCTTGGGTTCTGAGCTAGCGTCGGCGGCGTCGGCCGTGGCTTCAACCCTTGATTCATCGGCCGAGATAATGTCGATGTTCCAGCCTGTCAGCTTGGCGGCCAGCCTGACGTTTTGACCTTGCTTGCCAATCGCGAGCGACAATTGGTCTTCGGGTACCCTGACGACAGCTTTTTTCTCGGTTTCATTCAGCGAAACACTGGTGACTTTGGTTGGCGATAAAGCATTGGCGATAAAAATCGACGGGTCCTCGGCGAACGGAATAATGTCAATTTTCTCCTCGCCTAAGTCGCCCATGACGGCCTGCACGCGTGAACCGCGGCCGCCCACAAAAGTACCGACTGCATCTACACCTGGCGCATGGGATTCCACGGCTACCTTTGACCTGACCCCGGCTTCTCGGGCGATGGCCTTGATCTCGACGGTACCACCCTCAATCTCCGGCACTTCGAGCTCAAACAAGTGGCGAACCATGTTGGCATGAGCTCGACTCAACACAATTTGGGGCCCACGTAGGGTTTGCTCGACTCGAACAACATAAACTTTGACCCTTTGACCGGTGTAATATCGCTCGCCGGGTATTTGCTCACCGCCAAACATCACACCAACGGCTTTACCGAGATCAACATACACTTGGTTGCCTTCAACTCGCTGAACACTGCCATTGAGCACCAGCCCTTCTTTGTCCTTGTATTCGGAGAAAATGATCTCTCTTTCGGCCTCACGCAGGCGCTGGATTATGACCTGCTTTGCCGTTTGGGCGGCGACTCGACCAAAGTCATCGGGATGAGCTTCTATAGTAACCGTATATGGCTCAATTTCTTTTTCGGGATCGGCTTCCCGAACCACGGCTTGCTTATCGATTTTTTTAGCCTCAGTCAAGCCGATCTGCAGAAATTCATTTTCGACGGCATCATCGGGCACCACTACTTTGGTCTCGAAGATGTGAGCTTCACCGGTAATTTCGTCAAGCTTGACCCTCACTTCTTGGTCGCGGTCGGTGTAATCTTTTTTGTAGGCCGCAGCCAAAGCCGCTTCGACAGTTTCAACGATAATGTCGCGGGGTAGGTTCTTTTCTTCGGCAATGGTGGTTATGGCGGTCATGAAATTGGCTTGCATATTCAGTTGTCCTTGCTATGTAATTGTGACGTTATGAAAAAAGGCCCGACCACAACGGCCGGTTTATGAGGACTATTATAGCACGGGTTTGGTTCGGTGGCTATGGTAGCGGTTTTAGGATGACTGCTTGGCCGGTGCCAGCCGCGTGACACCAATCCTGACCATGAGCAGCGTGATAATAATGATTGATAACCCGGCAGCTTCGGATAGACGAGGGTGCCGGAACCACAGACTAATGACTTCATTGAGCATGATGATGAGGATGGTGTCAACAATGTAGCGAACCTGAACATACCCGTCTTTGAGATACCCGAGGATGGTGATCGCAACTTCGGTAAGCGCTAAAATAAAGACGGCATCGAGCAAGACTAGTTGCAGGATGGTTTCCAGAGGCTGACCGAGATTGCGATAGAGGTCAATTCCGGCTTTGATGATACCGATAAACAAAGCCACACACGTGATAGCTAGCAATATATTTAAACCCAGTCTAATGAGCGTGGCATACCACAAGCTGACCCTGTCAAAATACTTTTCGTGTTCAGGCTCAAGCTCCATAGTTTGCTTCATATCTCATTCCAGTATACGCTATTTTCAATGATGAATGGAGCATGCGAGTGGCAGTTGTCAGGTTAGTTGATACGGTTGTACCAGAGCATTATGCACTGGCCTTCACAATAGCCGACGACGTTTCTAGCTTTGGAGCGCGCGAAACGATTGTCTTTACGATCAGTAGGGCCACGAAGAACCTCACATTTCATGCGGCAGGCTTAACGGTTACGGCTGCGAGTATCGGTGGAGTGCCGGTGGCAAAAATCAGCTACAACGAAGCCGACCAGACTATTAGCTTTGGCTTAGCCGACAAGTTGCCGGCTGGACGCCAGACATTGGCTGTGGAGTATGAAGGCACCATTCAGGATTCGCTCCATGGTTTTTACCGGGCGACCTATAACGAGGGTGGTACTGCTCACTGGTTTTTGATGACTCAGTTTGAAGCCATTCACGCCCGTGAGGCATTCATTTGTGTTGATGAACCCTCGGCCAAGGCTGTATTTGAACTCACACTCAATTTTGCCGACAAACCCGGGCTGGTGGCATTGGCGAATACTCCGGTCGCCAACGAGACGGTGGTAGCCGGACGGCGAACTATCGGTTTTGCGCCAACTCCCAAAATGAGCACATACCTCCTGGCCTGGGTGGTTAGTCGGCTCACCCACACCACTGCCCGCACCAGCAACGGCGTAGCTGTGGGGGTATATGCCACGCCCGCTCACGCCGATGGCCTCGACTACGCCCGTGACATAGCAATCAGGATATTAGAGCATTACGAAGCCTATTTTGCCGTGCCATATCCACTACCCAAACTCGACTTGGTGGCATGTCCCAACTTTGCGGCCGGCGCCATGGAAAACTGGGGCCTGGTCACCTACCGCGAAACTGATTTGCTAGTTGATGCCGTCAATACCTCATTGGCGAACAAGCAACGAGTAACTGAGGTTATCGCTCATGAGTTGGCTCACCAGTGGTTTGGTGATCTTGTAACCATGAGCTGGTGGGAAGATTTGTGGCTCAATGAGAGCTTTGCCTCATGGGCCGAGACTATGACGGTTGACGCTCTCGAACCTGGGTGGCAATGGTGGACCGAGTACACGGCTGGACTGGGTGCCTATGCCCGGGAAATTGACAGCCTCATACATACCCATCCCATCTTGGTGGATGTGCCCGATCCCAAAGGTCTCGATGAAATTTTTGATGCCATATCATATTTCAAAGGCCAAGGATTAATCAGGATGCTCGAAGCGTTTCTGGGCGCCGAAGTCTTCAAACAGGGCTTGAGAACATATATCAAGCATCATGCCTACGGCAACGCAACGACAACTGATTTGTGGCAAGCTTTAGCTGAGGCTTCGGGACAAGATGTGGCGACACTGATGAACACCTGGACCACCCAGCCAGGGTACCCACTCGTGAGCTACCCGAATGGTAGGATTGATGCCACCAGATTTATTGCTAGCCCCCGCGAAGCCTGGCAGGCTGCCGCCAACCTGCCCGTGGTAGCTTGGCAAATTCCATGGTCGGCCCTGGTATCCGATGCTTCAGGTGCCATATTCGCCACCCAGCCAACCCTTTTGACCGGAACTTCGGCTAGCCGACCAGCGGCGCTCAAAGGTGTTGCCTGGTTTAAGCCGAATCCGGGCGAGCAAGGATTTTGGCGGTCATTGTACGACCAGCACCTACTCAAGCAGCTGAGACCGGCTCTTGAGAGTCAACTACTGCCGGCGGCCGACAGGTATGGTGTAATTTCAGACATGTGGGCAGTCGTGGCTGCGGGATACACCGATACAGCCGTTGCGCTGGAGATGGTGGCGACCCTACGATCGGAGCCTGACTATTTTGCCCTGGTCGCTCTCCTCAATGGATTTGGTGACATGCTCGCAATCGTCGAAGACGAAGCGCTGCGTGATCAGCTCAAGATCTTTGGCCGCTGGCTCGTTCGTGGGCATTATGAAAGGTTGGGCTGGCAAGCCAGAGCCACTGATAGCCATTTCGATATCCTCCTGCGAGCGGCTATTCTCATGGCAGCTGTCAAATTTGAAGTGACTGGCGCTAGCGACGAGGCCCAACGACTATTCGTAGATTATGCCCACGGTGGATCCCTCGATGCTAATGTCAGGGCTGCGGTACTCTACGGAGTTGCTCACCGTGGCGGCGTGGCGGAGTATGAGCAGCTGCTTGCACTTTACCGGCGCGAGACGGCTCCTCAAGCGCGACAGGCCCAGCTCGTCAATTTGGGCCGCTTCCAAGACCCGGCACTGGCTGCCCGCACATTAGATTGGTCACTCAGCAACGAGGTCAAGTCACAGGACTTAGTTTATGGACTGAGCGGTGTCTGGCGTACCCGCGCTCACCGTGATCTGGCCTGGCAACACCTGCAGCAATCATGGCCGCAGTTGGTTGAGCGCTTTGGCGACGGTGGCCACATGCTTGATCGCTTTCCTGAGTTTGCCGGTAGCGCTTTTGCCACTCATGCCCAGGCCGATGACGTAGAGGCCTTTTTTGCCCGCAACCACCACGTCATGATTGACCGTCCTGCCGCCCAGGCGGTTGAGTCGATCAGACTGAAAGCCGATTGGTATAACCGAGACAGGGCGTCAATTCAACGTTTTGCGCACGAGTGGCTTCAAGAGAACAAGGCATTTGCAATATAAGTTATCTCAGGCCCGTCGAGCGGGCCATCGATAGCCACTATGTCGATTTGCCAGGCACCAGTATACTGATGGGCTTGGCACCAGGCATTAGCTGCCCGGGCCAGTCTGTCGGCCTTGGCTGACAGAATATACTCGGTGGCGCTCCCCCATTGCTTTGAGGCCCGATATTTGACCTCAACTATGTGGATGACATTCTGGCGCCGCGTCACAATGTCAAGTTCGCAGTACCTGGTGCGCCAGTTGCGCGCCACAATGTGATGGCCTAGGCCTTCAAGGTAGCTGCAGGCCAAGCTTTCTGCTTGGTGACCTGTAGCTGTCGGGTGACGGTTGGGCTGAGTCGGCATATCAGGCACACCCCCTCACCGGTTTGACGCTCAGGCGGTGCATTGATGAAACGCCAATTTTTACCAGAGCCTGCCGATGCAATGTTGTCCCGTAGCCTTTGTGGGTGCCAAAACTATAACCAGGATATTTCGTATCAAAAAGTTGCATCAAGTTATCTCTGGCGACTTTGGCGATAATCGAAGCTGCCGACACAGCCACGATTGTGCTATCGGCCTTGACGGTAGCTTCGGCCAGGAGGCCAAACTCTAACAGATAATTATGGGCCCCATCGAGCTGGATAGCTTGCGGCCAAGGCTTGGTTAGATCTAGAGCTGTATACGCCCTCAATCCAGACTGCTTAATAGCCCAAGCCAAACCATTGGTATCAACTTCAGTATTAGGTACCCAGCCGATCCCGATGGCGATGGCATGTTGCTTAATAAAGCGGCTAGCTGCCTGGCGGCGCGCCGGTGATAATTGTTTGGAATCGCGGATCAGCTTTGATGCAATCGCATCCGGCCAAATGACAGCTGCGGCCACCACTGGACCCGCCCAGGCTCCTCGGCCGACTTCGTCAATACCCAGGGTCGCCTGCATTTGGATGTATGAACTATTAGCTGTTTTTACTGTCGGCTTTGGCCACACCACTCTCAGCGGCCTCGGCCATGGCGGTGGCTTCACTGCCCGTGTTTTGATCAGTGGATGGTGCTTCGTCCTGTGCGGCAGCAGCTTTGTTTTCAGACTTGGTGACTTCGTCGAGTGAAACAGCATCAGACAGGGCGTCTGTCGTGGCCGGCATTTCAACTTCGGCGGCTTCGAGTTGAGGCACCGAAACATCATTGGCGGCGGCTTTGTCGAAACTAATTTCTTGCAAACGAGCCGATTTGCCGCGGCGGTCACGTAGGAACGACAGGAAATTGCGGCGAACTTTGGCCCGGCGCAGAATTTCAATCTTAGCCACATTGGGCGAGTGCAGTAGCATGGTTTTTTCGACCCCAACGCCCGAAGCAATCCGGCGGACAGTTAGAGTAGCGCCCAGTTCGTTCATGCGATGGCGGCGGATGACTACGCCCTCAAAGACCTGGATACGTTGCTTATTGCCTTCTTTGATCAATTGGTGGACACGAACGGTATCGCCGGTTTGGACCTGAGGTAAAGCCGGTTTACGGTACGTGCGCTCGAGTTGGGTGATGAGTTCCATAACCTGGTTAGATTAGCATATCTCGATAGCTTAAGCAAGTGCCTTCGCTTGGGCCTGTCTGGCTAGAGATGGCAGCTAATTTTGGTGACTTTCAGATCGCTCAGGCGCACATCCACGTCAATGACATTGTCTTGATTACTACCCTTGTACAATTGCTTGATCTGTACCTTAGCAGTCATGGCATCACTGGAGCTATTGGCGTAGCGCAATGGCTGGTCGCTGCTGCCTTGCGTACACAGTACTGGGTCGTATGACTTCTGGCTGTAGAGCTGCGCGAGATAGTCGTCGGCCACATACGGTTTCGCTACCGTCTCAACGGGATTTTTGAGATATGCCGCATAGAATTCCTGGACTTTGGCGAGGGCCTGGGTAGCAGTATGGTCAGCTACTGGTGTGCCAGTCGATGCGACCGTCGGTGTAGCTGTGGCGGTTGTCTTGCCGGTATTGGTTTGTTTAGCCTGCCAGGCGAGGCCGCCAACCACTAGTATCGCGACGATCCCTACTAAGATCGCGACGACTGTTCCAATATCTCCTCGTTCATTCCTGCTGCGACTCATACTATCTGCTCCCTAACTTTTGCTTTTTACTGCTTATGCTTTGATTGTAATCTCTGTAGTAGCTGCGGTCAAAGTAGTATGTCTGCCGTCTGGTTTGGGTTACGCCTTAGGTACGGGTAACGAGACTGCCGGCGGCGAGTTGTTTGAGGGCGGCCGCGAGTTCGTCGCTGGCATCGACCCTAAATGGTAGTCTGAGCTTCTTGCCCGATGAGCCTCCGACCTGTAGATACATATCGGCTCCACCCGGGTGTGCCCGAATGACATCCTTGAGAGCGTGAAGCATGTCGTCTGAAGTTTGACTCACCACTAGGACAACCTGTTGGCCGGTGGGAGGTGCTGAATACGGTAATTTGCCCCTTTGGCTGTGCTGACTTGGGGGGGTCGGCGCGGCTTGTGGTGCTGGGGCCACCGGCTTAAGTGGTGTATGATTACGGGCCAGGTCATAATTAATAATCTTGGCGTTGTCGACCATAATTTTGGGTTCGCCGTTGAGGCTGCCATCGCGGTCGCGAGCGGAAATCTTGCCGCTGGCCATAATGATATTGTCGGGTTCATACACTTCGGGCGCGGCGGCATAGGCTTTGGGAAAAACCACCAGTTCCGTTGAACCGGTTTTGTCTTCAATGCCCACAAACGCCATGGCATCGCCTTTTTTGGTGAGAATTTTCCTGACTGTCGTCACTAAGCCGCCGATGCGGGCGATTTTGCCGTCGGCCTCAGGGGTCAGACGGCCGATCGGCTGGGTGGTATCGGTCAGATACGCCGCGTAATCATCAAGCGGGTGATGCGAAAGATAGAGCCCCATCAACTCTTTTTCCCACGCGAGCTGCTCGCGGTTTGACACCGGAACCGGCGCCGGATCAAGACGGAGATCAGGAGCGGCGTCGGCCACACCGAGTGAGCCAAAAATATCAATCTGTCCCGACAGGGCGTTCTTTTGAGCCTTGGCGGCGTAACTGGTGATGAGATCAAGATTATGCAGCAAGGTGGCCCGATCGACACCAGCTATGGTGTCGAAAGCACCACATTTGGTCAAAGATTCCCAAACCTTGCGATTGCATTCTCGGGCGCTTACTCTGGTGGCAAAATCTTGGAGGTTCTTGAAGGGGCCACCTTCTTCACGGGCGCGGAGAATGGCTTCGATCGGAGCTGTTCCGATGTTCTTGATGGCTGACAGCCCAAACCTGATATCGCCGGTTTCCGGGACAACAGCAAATTCCAAAAACGACTGGTTGACATCTGGTGGCAAAACGGTAATGCCCATATGCTGACATTCGGCCACCTCTATGGCGATCCTGTCGATGTTGCCGAAGTCGCTGGTCAGTAAGGCAGCCATAAAGGCGCTGGGGTAATTCGCTTTGAGGTAGGCAGTTTGGTAGGCAATTAGGCCGTAACAGGCAGAATGTGACTTATTGAAGCAATAATCAGCGAAGGCCTCAAGTTGGTGCCAAAAGTTCTCGGCAAACGATTGGCTGACACCCGACTTATTGACCATGCCCTCGATGAATAGGCCCTGCATTTTGGCCATGGTTTCTCGTTGCTTCTTGCCGATGGCTTTGCGCAAGGTGTCGGCTTGGCCTCCCGTGAAGCCACACATATCTTTGCTGATCTGCATGAATTGCTCTTGATAGACTAAGATACCATAGGTATTGCCCAGCGCTGCCTCCATGCCCGAATGCTCGTAGGTAACCTCTTTGCGACCATGCTTGCGGTCGATGAAGTCGTCGATAAACTGCATCGGACCCGGCCGGTACAACGCTACCATGGCGATAATGTCATCGAACTGACTGGGCTTGAGCTCCCTCAAATACCGCTTCATGCCGGCTGATTCGAGCTGAAAAACCCCAGTCGTGTCCCCGGCTGCCAGGAGCCCATAGGTTTTGGCGTCGTCGAGCGGTAACGCACCAAGATCAATCGACTGGTGGTAGACTCTTTTGATAATCCGCAAAGCGTTATTAATAATCGTCAGGTTGGATAGGCCCAAGAAGTCCATCTTGAGCAAGCCCAGCTCCTCAACAGCGCCCATGGCATATTGGGTACATGGAATGCCTTTCTGGGCTCGTTGCAGTGGCAGGTAGTTTACGATAGGAGCAGGAGCGATCACCACGCCGGCAGCATGCACCCCATTGTTTCGAATGGTGCCCTCAAGCTGGATTGCCAGGTCGATCAACGTTTTGGCCCGAGCATTCGACTGATATTCTTTCGTTAGATCTGGATCGGCGGGCACCTTACCTTCTTTAAGGCCGATCGAGACAGCCAAAGGAATGTGGCGGCCCTGGATGGGCTGAGGTATGAGCTTGGCAATCCGGTCCACCTCGTCGTATGAGTACCCCAGCACGCGCCCGGTGTCTCTGACGGCATTGCGGGCGGCCATAGTACCAAATGTAATAATCTGGGCCACCCGATCGGTGCCGTACTTTTCGGTCACGTAATCGATAACTTCACCGCGGCGAGTGTCCTGGATATCGATATCGATATCAGGCATACTGATGCGATCAGGATTGAGGAAGCGCTCAAACAGCAAGTCGTATTTGATGGGATCAAGATCAGTGATATTCATGCAGTACGCCACAATTGAACCGGCGGCGCTACCCCGGCCGGGCCCAAAGATGATGCCCTGATTTTTACCCCAGTTAATAAAATCGGCCACAATCAAGAAATAACCGTCGTAGCCCATATTGGCAATCACGCCGAGCTCATAATCAAGCCTGTCGGCAATTTTCTGATCGACGAGCTGGCGAGCTTTGTCTTGAGTGATGCTACCGACATCTTCCTTGGGAATGCCGCCGTAACGGTAGGCCAAGCCCTGCCAGCAGAGTTGATGCAGATAATCACGCTCACTCAACTCAGGCTCGGGCACAGGAAACGTGGGAATGAGGATTTTGCCCAGATCGAGTTCAGCCTGGCAGCGTTCGGCAATTTTGATGGTATTGGCGATAGCTGAGGGCGCCCGGTCAAACCGCTCAGCGATTTCCTCTGGACTCGACACATACAGGTGCATGTCCATGGTCATGCGGTTTTTGTCGTCGAGCGTTTTGCCAGTTTGAACGCAGAGCAACGTCTCATGGGCATCTCGGTTTTCGGGCCTGGAATAGTGAGAGTCAGCCGTTACTACGAGCGGAATGCCCGTTTTATCAGACAAGCCGATCAAAGCATCATTGATGAGCTTTTGGGTGGCCCATTCATGCTCGTGGGCTTGCAGTTCCAGATAGTAATTACCCCGACCAAATATTTGATCGTACCACCCGGCAATCCTTTCGGCCTCGGGGAGATTGCCGTCCATGATGTGAGTGGCAACTTCACCACCCGCACAGGCCGATAGAGCGATCAGACCTTCGTGGTATTGCTCGAGTAACTGGTGGTCAATACGCGGTTTGCCGTAAAAGCCGTCCAATTGGCTGATACTAATGAGCTTAACCAGATTATGGTAACCGGCAGTGGTTTCGGCGAGGAGAATGAGATGGTACGGATTTAGATCCTGGCGACCGGCTTTGTCAAGATGACTGCGGGGTGCCACATACGTTTCGACGCCAATAATCGGCTTGATGCCCATTTTGTGAGCGGTTTTGTAAAATTCAACAACCCCCGACAATGTCCCGTGATCGGTAATAGCCACTGCATCCATACCCAATTCCTGGATGCGTTCAAGCATGCCGGGGACTTTCTGTAAGCCGTCGAGCAAAGAATAATGGCTATGGTTATGGAGATGGACAAAACCACTCATGGGCGCACCTCGAGGTATCCCCCTCATTACCACTCAAGCTTAGCAAATGCCGCGGGCTGCCGTCAGTCTGGTTTTTGCTTCCAACCGTGGTCTGGCTAGACAAACTACGGGTTTGCTAATGCGTACCTTGAATAATTCTGCCTAAATCCTCGATAAAGCGGCCGATCACTGGGGCATCGACAAACAGTCTGAGCAGTGCCAGAAATACCGCCACCCCAACGGTGGCCCCAAGCACACCGCCGAAACCCGCAAAGACGCCTCTCACAAACGAGCTCCATATCTGGCGACGGGTACTGTGCAGGACGTAGATATAGTCGAGGATCAGGGCGTCTTCGACGGCTTTGCCAAGTTTCTCGTAATTAACATTGGCGTCTTTGTGGACGGCCGGCCGCTGGTGATCGAGAATCATCGCCACTTATTTCTCGGCGTTAAAACTATCGCGGGTACGGTCCTTGGCTGAGGCCGCCAATTTTTTGGTTAAGCGTTCCAATTCGCTCATGACATCGGCGCCTTCGCCCAAGAGCGTTTTGACCTGTTTGATGGCGGTGTCTTTGGTATCGTTACCCGATTTAGCTAGGTTGCTGGCAGACGCTCGTAAGTCGGTTTTGAGCACTTCGGCCCGACGAATCAGCTCCTGGCTCTCTTCTTTGGCTTCACCCTTGAGGTCTTTGGCAACTTCCTTGAGCGTACTAACCTTACCACTGACTTCGTCGCTCATAGCTTCGAGTCTAGCGACGAATTCCTCATAGGTACCTTTCACTTTTTGCTTAATGTCTTTGCGAGTGTCTTTGCCACTCTGTGGAGCGAATAGCAATCCGGCGAGGGCGCCCAACAGAACGCCAACGAATGTACCTTTCCAAAACTTGTTCGACATGAGTAAACTCCTTCTTACTTGATACTTATTTGCGGGATTTTAATTTCTTGACGATGAATCCCAGGATCGATGAAGCCGCCACTGGTGCTAATTTGGAACTGACCATAGCAGCAGCGCTCGATAGATTCTCGGTTGCCACCTCGGCTTTTTGCGATATGCGGTTCAGCCGACGAACAATGACTATTACCAAGCTGGCTATGACAATGCTCAGGACTAGTAAAATAAAAAAACCGACAGCAAGCATGATGACAAGGATTGTTTCAATCGTAGACACGTATCTTAAACCTACCTCCTAGGTTACGCTACTACCGTAACGCCTTTACGACTTGGATGCAACCGCTTTGGCGTCCCTGGCGGCGAGCTTAGCGGCTTTGGCTCGAGCATCCGCCAGCACTTGCGCGCGACGACGAATAACTGTCCAGGCTTTGCGTTCAACAACTGAGTTTGGTAAAACGTGTAAGATTCCTCCTGTATCCCTGATGCGGACACGGCGCGCGTCGAGCCTTTCGACGATACCTTGAATGGCCGGTTCTTCACCGGCTTTAATCTCATCGCCCACATTGAAATCGCCGTCGCGAGCCAGAAAGATACCGGCCACAATATCTGACACCAGCGTTGAGCCGCCGGCCGCCATCGCCAGGCCAATAGCCGCAATTGAGCCCGAGAAGAAATAAATGATACCACTAAAGCCGAGGGTTTGGAGTAAGTTGATCGACAATAGCAGCCACAAGAATGTCTCGATGACTGAGCTCATGACCCCTCTCAGGGCAGCGGGTACGCGGAACAATTTGAATGTTTTACGGACGATCCAAACCGTTAATCTGATGGCCAGCCAGCCGACAAAGCTATTGAGAGCAGCCTGAGGCAGGTTATCGACCACCAGCTTCAGGCCGTCGAAGGTATGTTCAAAAGGCGAATTGGCGAAACTTAGATTTATCATGCTTACGTTTATTGTAGCATGACAGGCTGCCCCTGGAGTCGGGTAGCCAGGCCCTTCACCGAAGCCTGATGGTTCGTGGGGTCATACCAGAATGTCTGCCATCCCAGACGCTGAGGTGCCCGCAAGTTTTCCGGCAAATTATCGACAAACAGTATGTCAGCCGGATCGGCAGACACATGTGCGCTGGCTCGACGATAGATATCCTCATCTGGCTTCTGGAGGCCCGCAACGCTTGAGTCAATAACGTGCCGCCAGCTTGTGACAGCCGGTGGCATGAGTTGATGCGCTTTTATTGTGGCCAACATGCGCGGGTACATATTGGAGATGATGCCACAGCGCTCGGACTTGAGCCTATCTAGGAGCGGCCAGAGCATTTGGTTTTGACTAAACCGCCTGACATGGCCATGCTCAAGCAACGAATAATTTTCCGTTGGTGGCCTGAAACCTGTAGCGACCAATATCGGCATGAGGTCGTCGGCGTCGGCGTTCAGGCAAGCCCACGGCGCCCAAACGTCCCAAATGGCTGCCATTTTTGGCCGGGTTTGAGCCGTCACTCCCAGTTCGGCTAGCAATTCAGCCTTAGCGTTGGTGCCCGAAAAGTCATTGATGAGTACCCCGCCGATGTCAAAGAAGACGAATTCGACCCTTGAGAGGTGCTTAGTTGCCACCGTCGAGTTTGGATTTGAGTAGTTTGGTAATCAGACCGGGATTGCCCTTGCCTTGGGTAGCTTTCATGGCTGCGCCCACTAGAGCTCCGAATGCCCGCTGATTGCCGGCTTGGTAGTCGGCCGCCGCTTGAGCGTGGGCATTGATGACGTTGTCCACGACTACGGCTAGCTCATCTTCATTTGACTCTTGCAATAGACTTTTGGCTTTGGCTGCCTCGGCCGGGCTACCCTTGACGTTTGGGGCATAGAAATGTTCCAACAGGGCTTTGGCATTGGTGGAGCTCAAGCTGCCACCGGCCACCATCAGGCCGACTTCCGCCAAGACAGCCGGGGTAACCGACGATGATTCAACCGGCAGGCCGGTGTCTTGCGCCAGTCTGACTTTATCGCCGACCAACCAGCCAAGAGCGAATCGGGCTTGGCGCTGATCAATCGTGACGGTTTTGTGCCAGATGAGAGCGCTGGCTGGGTCACTGATCAGTACTTCGGCTTCGGCCGCAGGCAGCTTAGCCGAGCTTGTTTCGGCGCGCAGGTCGTTGGGCAACAACCCCACCTCGGCTTTCGCCTGAGCGACCATGGTCGGCGTAATCACCAACGGTGGCAAATCAGGTTCGGGGAAATAGCGGTATTCATCGGCGTCTTCTTTGCTGCGCATCGCGTAGGTTTGCTGTTTGGCTTCATTCCAGCCCCGGGTCTCTTGCTTGACCTGATCGCCGTGCTCAACTAACACGATTTGCCGCCGAATCTCATACTCTGCGGCCTTCTCGACAGCTTTGAAGCTATTGAGGTTCTTAGTCTCGGTCCTGGTGCCAAATTCTTTCTGGCCCACCGGGCGCACACTCACGTTGACGTCAAACCTCATGTTGCCGTAGTAGAGATTGGCGTCGCTGGCCCCGCTGTATCGTGCGAGATTGTGCAATTCTTGAGCGTAGGCTTTGGCCTCTTGAGGCGAGCGCATATCCGGCTCAGACACGATCTCAAGTAGTGGCGTTTCAGCCCGGTTGAGATCCACAAGTGAATAGTCTTTGCCTTCAGGGTGAGTTAGTTTGCCAGCATCGCCTTCCAGATGCGCCCGAGTGATGCCAACCCGCTTGGTACCGCCCTCAAATGGAAACTCGACGGCGCCACCCGGAACAATGGGCTCATCGAACTGGGTGATCTGATAGCCTTTTGGCAGATCAGGGTAAAAGTAGTTTTTGCGGTCAAATTTGATGTGTAAACCACCAGATGTAGCATACCTGTCGTAATCGGCACCCAACGCCAGGCCCAGCTGCAGTGCCAGCTCAACCGCCCGCTTATTGAGTACCGGTAAGGCACCCGGGTGGCCCAGGCAGATCTGACATACATGCGTATTGGGCTCTGCCGTGCGGGAATCGTTGTCGCATGAGCAGAAGAGTTTGGATTTGGTGGCGAGCTGCACATGGCATTCGATGCCAATAACTGCTTCGTATTTGGCGCGCAAGTTTGGGTTCATTGTAGGTAAATTATAGCTGATCGGAAGCTTTTGATCCAAGGACTTGCTACTAGATATAAATTTGAGATAGCTTTTTACAAAAATTATGGTAGAGGAGGACAGTTGTCCTCCTCTACCATACGCAACGACTACCTGTTAGTTACTCCTGGTTGTCGCCGCGCCGCCGCAAGCGGCGGCGGTACCTCTGTCCCGCCTTCTCGGCTGCGTTCCTGCTCATTCCGAGCTCTTTGCCGGCTTGACCAACGGTCATACCTTGGTCGCGCAATTCCTGGAGCTTCCTACCTTTTTCGTCCGGGTCTCGACTTTCGTCCGGGTCTCGACGCCTACGAGCCATCTTCTGCTCCGTTTCCTTGAGGTGGGTGCGGATAGGTAGTGCGTGGGCTAGCGTACGCTACATTGTCGCTTTTGTCTAGAACTCACTGTCGCTGTATTCGTAGGCCACTTCTGCCGTGCTGTCGCCTGTGCCAGTAATGCCGAGGTTCATCTCAGATATAAAACCCTTATAAACCTTGGGTTCCTGGGCCATACTATCAAGACTACGCCAAACATTGCGGCCACCGTCGAATCGTTCCTGGAGACTACCATGCGCGTTATTGGTGAACATCAGAAAGAAGATCTTGTCTTCAACAATTTCACCAGTTGAGGCGTGCTTGACTCGCTCATGCGAGATACCGTGATGGACAAAGTCTGCCTGCAGGCCGGTTTCTTCGGCGAGCTCCCTTTGAGCCGCCGCGACGATTGACTCACCCCAGCGCACCTTGCCTGTAGGTGCTCCCCAGTAGCCATAATACGGGTGCTTCAGCCGCTCCTGCAGTACATATTCTTTGGCGCCACCATGATAGCGTTCGACAATGAGCAATACTGCTACTTTGGGTTGGCGCTCAATGATACCGGCGTCGGTGTCGAGTTTGTTGGCATATTCTTTGCCCGTGATACTCAAAGCATACGCCGACCCAGATTTATCAACATACCCAAGTTCGACTAGCCGCTTGATGTGGAATTTGGCATGGTCGCCATCTAGGCCACTGACTTTTTGTAGTCCTGCAAAATTGACTGACGGCACAAATAGTAATTCGCGCAGTATTTTGGTTTGGGCGGGATGAATGTGTACTTCGTGACTCATGCGATGATCATACTGTCGCACTCTAGCAGGCGTCTAGGGAAGCGTACTTCCCTAGAGTTCAAGCCATGTTAACGGTATTGATCATAGGCTTTGTCGAGGGCCTCAGCGAACTTGGTGGCAAAGCCGCGGCGCTCATCTGCCATAGCCTTACCCGCGTCAGTTACGAGTTGCCGCTGATCGGCCCGGCCAAGACGCTCGATGACAGTATCAACTGGAAAATTGAACTCGGTGAGCGAGCGGATAAACTGATAAACTCCCACTGGCCCGGTTTTTTCGAGCATGTCGGCGTCCGATACAACCTTGGCTTCAATGGTTTCGGGCACAATACCATGCACACTACCTTTGTGCTGACGGATGCAGGCGCGAATGTGCTCCAGCTCGGCCTCTGGGAACGTGATTCCACCACCGGCCAGAAAATCGTCGAGGTTGTCGGCGCCAATGTCGCCATGGGTTGGTCCGGTGCCTCCGTAGAGGTAGCCAATGTCGTGGAGGACGGCGGCGCAGAGCACAATATGCATATCGGCGCCCTCGGCCTCGCCGATGGCTATGGCGTTGAGCATGTCGCGGCGGGCGTGTTCAAAATTGTGCGCTGTAAGGTGCAGGGCGGCGTCAAAACGCTGTTTCGTATACGCGAAGACTGACGCCAAGACAGCATCTTGGGATAGGTACTGCTCGAGTTTGGCTGTTAGATTGGTCATTTCTCTACCCCGTATTTGAGCGTTATGCCGCCGATGTACATCGACCAATCGTTGAGCTTGAGCTGGGCCGTAATGTCGGCTGGTACGAGCGGTAGGCCGTTACCTAGGATGACTGGCTCGATATCGAGCCAGATTTCGTCGAGCAGTCCGGATCGGAGGGCCGAGGTTGCCAGCCTGGGGCCGCCACCCCAGAGGGCTACCTCAAAACCAAGCTTCGCCACAGCCGATCGGGCAGCCTGGGGGTCGGCGACAGCCGTGACAGTACTGTCTTTGAGCGGGCTTTTCGTCACCACAACTACCTTAGCGCCAGGATCGAGCAAAGCAAATTCATGCCTGCTGGCCATTTCGTCATAGGTGCGACGGCCAATGATCAGATTGCCGGCGGCATTGGTTTCACTGATGAAATTGTTCCAAGAGGCCTCGCCCCAGGGCGTGTCGCCTTGTCCCGTGGCCACGGCGCCGTTGGCAGATATAGCCATGTAGAGGCGGGAGATCATTACATACCGCCTAGGTCTTGAATAGCCGTTTTGAAATCGGCGAGGGCCTCTTTGGCTTGGCTGGGCACTAGATCAAAACCAACCTCGTGAACCAGGGCATTGCGCACCTTGTGAGCTCGCCAAGCGCCGTCGTAGTGAGCGTAGTTACTAAACCGTGATTTGGCGTGCTTGAGCCGCTCCCCCATGGTGTCACCGGCAAATCCTTGAGTGCGCAAGACGTTGTCGAGGAGCTTGTCGGCGTCGGTAACTGCTTGACGCAAACCATTGCCGCCGCCGTGGCTCATGGCCTCGATGACCGCCCATTTTTCGGCGGTTTCGGTGCGCGACAGGCGCAAGCCGCCGTGATTGCGCCTGACAGCTCTGGCTTTGGAAGAGTTTTTGGGAGCACTGATAAAGGCCAGTAGCATAATGCCGGCTACAAGGCTCAGTGTCAAAAAAATGAGCAAACTGCTAGTCATGCTGCCCAAGTTACCGGTCTGAGTTGTATCTAAATAAATTTAGTACTGCTGCTTGCATGCCTACATTGTACCCACATCAATGGTACATATCAAAAATCAGTATGGGATTAGGTCGCTGTGATGATACTTAAAAAAGTCTGATAGTACTTGGCGGCACAATTTGCTTAAGTTGGTAGCCGTGAGGTCGTCAGTTGGCCTGACAACCAAATAGCCCTGGCCTTCATTTACTTGGATGTCAAACTCGTTGACGTTTCGCAGGATGAAGTAATGCACGTCCCAATCCTCGCCGTGCTCTGCTTGAGTTTTATGATAGAGGCCGAAGTATTCTAAGTCCTCAGGATCAACCAACAATGCGGTTTCCTCGTCAAGCTCACGGACTGCAGCCTGGGCCGGCGTTTCGCCTACTTCTATATGGCCACCAAAAGTGGTTACCATGCCTGAGTTCGAAATGCCGGGCTTAGTGTCACGCTGCTGGAGTATGACAGCATCGTCAGGCCGAACCAGAATGACTTCAGCGTTTGCGTTGCTCATATGCCTGGGCAATCTCAAGGGTTTTGACCTCACCTGCCTGTGGTCCGATGATTTGTAAGCCGACCGGTAAGCCATCGACATCACCTGCCGGCACGCTTATGCCGCAAGCGCCAGCCAAGTTCACTGCCACGGTGCAAATGTCGGCGAGATACATCTGAACGGGATCGGCCGCTTTTTCGCCAATTTTGAAGGCAGGGGTGGGTGCCACAGGACCAAGCAAGACATCATACTTTTGGAAAGCCTGCTTAAACTCGTTGATGAGCAAGGTTCTAACTTTTTGAGCCCTCTTGTAATACGCGTCGTAATAGCCACTGGACAACACGTAGGTACCAATCATGATGCGACGCTTAGCCTCGGCCCCAAACCCCTGTTGGCGGCTCAATACATAGGTTTCTTCAAGGTTGGTGGCATCGGGCGAGCTGTAGCCGTACCTGATGCCGTCATGACGCGCCAGATTACTTGAGACTTCAGCAGGCACCAAAATATAATACGCACCCAAGGCTTTTTTGAGCAGTGGGATACTGATTTCGTGGATTTCGGCGCCGGCGGCCCTGAGTTCATCGACTGCCGTTTCGATGACAGTTTTGACGCTCGGGTCGATGCCCTCGGCCATGTACTCCTTGATGACTGCTGCTTGAACCCCCTTGAGCGACTTGGGGTGCTGGGGCAATACATAGGAATCAGCCCTTTCAACTGTTGTGGAATCAAGCGGGTCTTTACCGGCCGTGATATTAAAGATGTGACCCACGTCGGCTACATGATTGGTGAGGACTCCCATAGTATCAAAAGAACTACCCATGGCCACCACACCGCTCCGACTGACGAGACCGTATGATGGCATCATACCCACTACACCACAAAAACTGGCAGGCAACCTGACCGAACTGCCGGTATCGGTGCCGAGAGCAAAACAGGCCTGTCCCAAAGCCACAGCGGCGGCGGACCCTCCCGAACTGCCACCAGGTACTCGCGTCGGGTCGACAGGGTTTTTTGTCGGGCCAAAATCTGAATTTTCGGTACTTGAGCCGTGTGCGAAAGCATCGAGATTGGCTTTGGCGACTAGGACGGCGCCCGCTGCTTTGAGTCGCCGGATGACCTGGCCCTCGTAAATTGCTTCATAGGGTTTGAGGATGTTACTGGCAGCAGTTGTATGCGTGTCGAAAGTGAGATAGTTGTCTTTGGCAATAAAAGGGATGCCAGCGAGCGGCAGGTCTTCACCGGCAGCCAGGCGCGCGTCCACAGCTTTGGCCAGCTCGAGGGCTTTGGGATTCACCTCGAGGATCGCGTTATAGGCAGTGGTGGCCGCAATCCTGTCGAGACTTGCTTGGGTCAGGTCAACGGCCGAGATCAGGCCAGCCCGCACATCGGCCACCAACTCGGTGATAGGGCGCTTCAGGTTGGATGTCGCGCTCGTGCTCATTGCAGCACCCGTTTCACCTTAATGTAACCGTCTTGTTGAGCTGGAGCATTCTTGAGCAGTAGGTCACGGTTACCAAAGTTTTTGACTTCGTCCTCGCGCCAAACGTCGACCAAGCCAGTGACCTGATCGGTGGGAGGCACGCCGTCGACATTGATACTCGATAATTGCTCTACAAACTCGACGATCGCACCAAGCTCAACTGACATTTGAGCGATTTCGTCATCAGATAAATGAATGCGGGCCAGGCGGGCGATGCGTTTGACCTCTGTGGTACCGATTTTTGACATGGGCTTATTATAAAGCACGAGATATCTTTGCACTAGCGACTGCCCGAGGAATAGATTATCCATTGGGAATGCGCGCGCAATCCCAATGGATAAATTGAGAGTACTGGTTTACCGCGCGACTACTGTTGGCTGGGCGCTGGCCACCACAGGCGTGCCGTCATCTGGTAGGTTGACTAGGTCGAAAGCACCTTTGCGTACTTGGCTAATGAATCGAGTCACCTCGTCAGGATAGAAGCGCAGGGTAATGTTTGAGTCGGGGGTGGCCGTTCGAGACTGTATGGTTACCATCTGTCCGACTTGTACCACTTGTAGTCGCCCAAATTGTCCGACGACGTTGCCGGTAGACTTGGTATGTCCAATCCAATCCGCGTAGTCACAGGAGGGCACCTGTGCACACGCATTGGCAACCTTCGTATCGATGATTTCTACTAAGTCGAGGCAAACTGTGCTTCGGGCAACACCCAAGCAAGTCTGAGATGCGCAAACGACTGCTGGCTGCTGGGTGGTATGCATAATGTCAATTCCTCTCCGAGCCGATGTTGTATTGTCCGACGTGACCCTATGCCACGATGGTACGGCACATCAGCTTAGGTCTGGGTTTAGCTTAGAACGACGTGGATTCCAATACGGTTAGGTCGAGTGAGCGCACACGCGGGCCGGCCAATTCTACTAGAACAAGTCGCTGCCATTGGCCCAGCGCTAGTTTGCCGGCAGCCACTGGCAGCATGACACTGGGTCCGATCAGCGATGCCAGAAGGTGGTCTGGTGCGTGCTCAGGATCGTGGGGGTGCCGCCACGGCCGGTTGGGGGTTATCAGGTCCAGAAAGTCTAAGAAGTCGAGGTCGGTTCCAGGATCCAGCTCGGCCGTGGTGACGGCCACCGTCGTGTGTAAAGCCGTCAATAAGGCGGCCCCACTCGATCGGTCGGGTAATAAGCTATTGACGTGGTCCGTCAGATCGATCACTTGACGAGGCGCTTGCGTGCGAACAGATAGTTTCATACAACGTTTAGTGTACCATAAAGCATTACCATAATATTGACATATTACTAATGTTATGATACTATTTAGCCCTTATCGTTTATGGTGAGGATTCAAACAATCTGTTATGCGTAGTAATTACCGAATGGTTATGCCTGTCGCGTTTGCGGCACTGTTTGCGCTCTATGTGGGCGTGCAATCAGGTGTCATGAGCTGGAGCCGGGCTGGTACTGATTCAGCCCAGACAGCGACTGTGGGCGCCCAAGCCCAGGGCTATGGTGTGGCCGCCAGTTTTGACCAATTATCACCCGCCGAGCTGGAAACCCGAATGGGCGAAATTGCAGCTACCGGCGCTACTTGGGTACGATACGACTTGAGTTGGAACCGGTCAGTCGAACAAGGACATGGTGCTTATGACTGGACCACGCCCGATAGAGTAACGGCGGCGGCCCAGCGTCACGGTTTGCAGATATTGATGGTGCCTGGTTTGACGCCAGTGGCCTATCGGATGCCTGGTTGTAACGCCGGGGAACGCTGCGCGCCATCTGATGCTGCGGCTTACGTCAAGTTCGTGAAAGCTGCTGCCGAGCGATATGGCACCCAGGTGCAAGCTTGGGAAATTTGGAATGAGCCCAATATTAGTTACCGTTTCGGACCGTCAGTTGATGTCACGAAATATGTCGACATGCTCAAGGGTTCGTACAAAGCCATTAAGGCAGCTAATCCTGAAGCTGTGGTCCTCGGCGGCAGCCTGGCACCCACGGCCACTACTCACCGTGATCTGAGACCACTTGACTTCGTGAATGCCATGTATGACAAAGGGGCCGCCGGATCGTTTGACGCCTTGGCAGTTCACCCATACACCTACCCCATATTGCCCAATGATTCCACGCCGGCAGACGCCTGGGGCCAGATGATTACAGCCCACGACGTGATGGCTGATCATGGTGATGGCAACAAGAAAATCTGGATTACTGAGTTTAGCGCTCCCACGAATGGTCCCAATGTACCCAATGAATATGTCAGTGAAGATACTCAAGCCGATATTTTGGCCCAGGGCGTTACAATCTTTCGCAGCTACAATTGGAGCGGCCCATTCATGTGGTACGAACTCACAGATTCAGGCACTTCCACCACTTCGAGCGAGTATTTTTACGGCCTGAAGCGGGCCAACGGCACTACTAAACCGGCCTACAATGTCTGGTTACGACTGACTCAGCAAGACCAGTAATTGCTCGCAAATTTTGATCGCTCATGATTAAGGGCCACCCGCACACTAGATGCAGGTGGCCCAACGGGCTGGTCGAGTGAAGCCTAGCTCTTGAACACTGTGTCGCGTACCAACACATCTGTTCGCCCCTGGTGGGTTTGGGAGATGACCAGATGCACCGTCAGTGGCAGATTGCGCCATGCGGGCGGTTCAAGGGCCACCATTCCCTGGTATCGCGACGTATTATCGGTGAGCACTATGCCCGCCACACCTCGACCGTTGACCGAAACGCTGGCAGTCGTTTCACCTCGACCGAGCGGACGCCGGATCGTGAAGGCTGGAAACCGCACTTGGACGACGCCCCCGGCTGTACGTGTCTGGTACGCGGCCTTCACATCGCCAACGAAGAACGGTCGCAGTTGACTGGGTGTGACATTGCCAGCATGGCAGCCCAGTGCGGGGCAGAGGCTCACCGTGGTGGTGCTTGCCGCTTGACGAGCGTGAGACGCCGCCTGCGCCGGTGTAGCTTGGGCGATCCCGACAGCTAGTAGCGCTACAGCTATCAATGCGCGCATCTTTTGACGGACGCCGGAGTACCTCATCATAGCCTGACTCCTTCTCTCACTAAAAGGACACCACAGACGGCGTCTATGGTGTCCTGGAGTATAGCGCTTGAACTAGCGCTTTTGCAAGATTTAGTGTGTTACGGCCCGATCAAGTGTTTTGGCTTCGGCCACAAACTTTTCTACCTGGCCAACGCTCGGCAACTGACGGACCAGGTTTTTGGCCTCATTGACCTCAACGAGTTTAGCGTGCAAGCTGGCAGGCACACGGTTAGCTAGCTCGGGCACGCTATCGACGCCAGCAGCTTCGAGTAAGTCTGATAGCTCTTCGCCGACGCCGGTGATCCTGAACAGATCAGCGCGATTGACCCACTCAAGGATTTTGGATTCGCTTAAACCAGTGGTTTCAGCCAACTTAACGCGGCCGGCTTTCGAGCCAGCAACTTCGAGCAGTTTTTCGGTGGTTTTCACACCGGCTTCCGCTAGCGTAGCGGCAGCTGACGGGCCGACACCTTCAATATCGATAATGTTTGTCATAGTCATGCTTCCTTCTTTAAAGTAACTTGGATAATGTACGCTATCTACTTTTCGCAGGCAACACCGTCATTGTCACCGTCGAGCTCAGGTCGGTATGACAAATCGGTCTTGGGGATGTTCTTGACACCTAGCTTGAAGGCCTCATCGCAGTTGTCAAACACCCGACCGCCGGTAGGGTTACCTTGAATGTTGGTGCCAGTCGCCTGGTTGACCGCGTCCTTGACGGGGTTGTCGGGCATCGACGGCTGAACCGCTACCAAGCCGAAGAGCGCTAGCTGAGCAGCCACGACAGCACCCAGAATCTTACTAGCATTGCCTTTCTTGAATGCTTCAGGATTGCGTACGTACATAACGATGCCGACAACTGTAGGAATGACCGGCAAGATAATAATGTACATAATCAAGCCAACAACGATGCGTTTGGTTTTTGACCAATTTTGATATCTGGTATTAAACCACGGCAACCGGGAGAGTAACCAGACGGCGGCGTTCTCAAAGAAGCCGTAACGGCGGGTCTGGGCCGTAGTAGTTTTTGCCTCAGAAGCTGGAACTTCGGCGGTAGGCCGCGGACTGGCTTGAGGGGCTGATTTGTGAGCCATATTCTTTAAATTATCCTTATGCTTATGATATCTGATACTATTATAAGCTCGGCTGCTTTCATTGACAAGCAGTAGCAGCTATGACCAAGTAGGTTACCTTCCTTAACTATTGCTTACCAGCGCCACTGCATAATCGAGCCACCACTGGCCAGCACCCGGACCACCGTTGCAGGTACCGTCGGATTCGCCGGGCCGCTTAACCCACAAGTAGGCATCGACACCCGCCGGACCAGGCGCAATGGTTGGAACAGGCCCTAGCCCTCGACCAGGAGGATTACACCATTGACCAGCACCGGCTTCACCGCGGCCGCTGCGGCTCGTGTCAATGATGAAATGCTGACCACCAACCAGCCTAGAGACTGCCTGGCCGTACGCCGCGTTTTGGGCGGCCGTCGTGGAGTGTGACACGCCGAGACTGAAACCGGTTGCGCTATCAATACCGGCGCTTTTGAGCCTTTCGGCAGCCATATCTATACTCAGCCAACCGGCGTGTCCGGCATCGAGGTAGACGGCCAGGTTGGGTTTGGTGGCTAGTTTTTGGACGGCATAATTCAAGTCGGCGAGCCGTTCTGCCTGTCGCGTGGCCGACAAACAGTCTAATCGTGCCAAAGCATCGGGCTCGAGGATAATCGCAGCTGATTTGGTGCCCAGCGCCGCACCTAAACTATTGATCCACTGCCGGTAGGCATTTGAGGTGGGCGCCCCTTGCTGACTAGTATCACCGCAGTCGCGGAAGGGCATGTAATACGCCACCAACACCGGGTAACGGCTCCCGGTGCTTTTGAGATAGCTAAGTAGTGCGGGCCCGGTATCGGCCGGACCGTTGAGCCATTTAGCTTGGGGCTGACGAGCGATTTTATTGATAATCTCGGCCTGGCGCGGATTAGTTGACCGTAAGGTAGCTTCAGCCAGAGCAGATTGAGATCGGGGATCAACATATAACTCGCGGCCGGCCAGGGGGTTGGGCCGGGGTGCCGGAGTGGGTGGCGGGGTGGCGGCGGGCTGACTCGTAACCGCTGAGACCCCGACAGATGGCGAGGCCGACGGGCCGGGGCTGTTTGGACTCTGGGCCGACAACACAGACGGGGTCACGGCGGCTGATATCTGGGGCTGGCTGACCGACAGCGGTAGTTCTTTGAACTGGCCGTAACTGGCCGCGGTGAGTGCGCCTGCTATCGCCGCCGTGACAATTACCGTCGTTACTCCCGGTACGACAATGTGTTTGTTCAAATTTCTGCCCCCTCAAGACCGTCAGCGAGCAAGTCGAGACCTTTAATGCGAGGCATAGCCGCTCCTCCGATAAAGCCTTGCATGCTACCGATTATGTTGGCGGTACCAGTGAGCAGTGTAGCCGATTGTTTCTCGCGTTGAGCCCAGAGTTTTTCGTAGGCGACCCGCTCTTTGGCGATTTGGTCGTTCATCTGACGGTAGGTTTCGACCATCGATTCTATCTGCTGGCTGAATTCATGGCTCGTCACATAGGAATACAGGCTTTCAGCGTGAGTTGACCGGCGTTCAGCGAGGGCATTGGTGCGCGCTACATCAAGCAACCCTTGGCGCAACAGCTGGCCCAAAACAATAGCTAAAGCCGGCTTGCACAACCAAACGCCCTCATATTGCAATAAATCACTCGTGACATCCTTGGGCATAGCCTCAGTCACGATGACGGCCAAATTGGCTCTTGAAGCGCGCATATCAGCTTTGAGCTTGGGTACCCAGTCGTTCACCCAATTCTTGGTGCGCTTGAGCTCCCAGATAATCAATCCGCAGGCATGACCCTGGGGTGTTTTGACGGTATGAGCAACATCGCCACCCCTGATGCCTTTGGCGATTGGATCGATGGCATCAGCAGGAAAGGCTTGCTCAAGCGCTTTTTCAAAATCAAGCTCAAGGACTTCACCCTGGAGCTGTTGCGACCCTTGAGCGGCTTTACGCTGAGCGGCATCAAGGGCTTTTTGCAGGTCCTCGATGGTTTTGTTCTTGGCTGACAGCTCAAGCCTTTGGCGCTCATCGGCAGCCTTGGTGGCCTCTTCGCGAATGCGGCCTTCCTCAGCCGCAATTTGCTTTTGGGCCGCCAATTGAGCTTCTTCGCGAGCGTGATTGGCGGCGCGCAGCTGTTCCATGAGGGCTGTGAGTTCAGTTCGCAATTTCTGAGCATCGGCCCGGGCGGCCGCAGCGTCATCGGTGACAGCCTTGAGGGCGAGTTCTTGGTCGAGCGCCGAACGCTTGGCCCGGGACTCAGCTTCGACTGACAGCCGGCGGCGCTCCAGTTCGAGGTCGGCCACGGCTTGCTGGCGCAGCAGTTCTTTCTCGGCTTCAAGCTGTTTACTTGATTGGCTCGCAGCTTCACGCCTGACCCGTTCCAGCTCGACAGCGTGATCTTTGCGGGCAGCCGCCAGTACTTGCTCCTGGATCTGACCCTCAAGGGCCTTGGTAATTTCGATGGCAGCTTGGCAGCTGGGACAGGCAATTGTCGTCATGCTACCCAGTATACCGCATGATACGGTATGCGAACAAATGCCGAATTAGAGCTGGTTACATATTGAGAAAACCGAGCAGATGGAAGACCACAAAGGCCGGCCACAAAATGGCCTTAAACAGGCCCACAATCCCCTGCCAGAACGTGGCGGCGTGTTGCCAGTAATACACGAGTGCCCCTACAAAACCGAGCCCGTAAACAGCGCCGCCGGAGCTATGATGAGCGGCGTGATGCTTCATATCAGACATGGTTGATGTCCTTATTTATATTTACAGTGTACACCTGCTAAACTTATCGCATGAATAAGCATAACCAATTACATATCCGCACTGAAAGCGGCTTTGCCTTAATGGTCGTTATTGGCGCCGTGGCTGTGGTCGGCGTGATTAGCCTGGCGCTCTGGCAATTTCGCCAGCACCAAGCCACTCTTACCTCTGCGGCAGGTACATCATCGACTACCACTCCAACCCCACCAGCCGTGACGCCTTCGCCAACCCCCAAACCGGCTGATTCGGCTGATACTATGGCGAACCCTGCCAAAGTCACGAGCGCCGATGGCAAAACTTATTTCGTTTATGGAGCCCCAGCCGGCCAAAACAATGCGGCACCCAAAAAGATTATCGTCTCACTTCCCGGCCACGGCACATCAGCCGACGACGGGTATAAGGCCTGGAAAACGTCACTGACTGGCACCGGTTATGCTCTGGCGGAATTTAACTGGTGGAAAGGCACCGGCGAGAAAACGACTGATTATTATTCGCCGGCTGAAGTGGTCAAAGAAGCCCGAGCGTTCTTGAACCAACAGGGGTATTCGGCCAGTGACCGAGTAATCTTGCACGGGTTCTCAAGGGGCAGTGCCAACACGTATGCCGTGATCGCCCAAGACAAAACCTTGGCAGGATCGGTCTTCGACGCGGTGATCTCAAATGCAGGTAAATACCAAAGCGATTTCCCGCTTGGTATTAGTGATGCATCAGACACCAATATTACCCGGCTGTACAAAAATATGCCGTGGGTGCTGGTGTGCGGCGGACTTGACCCCAACCCCACCCGCGACGGGTGTCCAGGCATGGCCGAAACCGCTGCCTGGCTGAGCGGCCATGGTGCAAATGTTTTGACAACGTTAACTGATGCCAATCAAGGCCACGGCGCGTTTCATATGTCGAGCAAAGGATTGCCCAAACAGGCGTTAAGTCTGATTGACGCTGCCCTGAAGTAACGGCGGCAACGGATCACCAAACTTGACTTGCGGCAAATTGCCAATGGTTTGATCGGGATTCAAGTGAGGGTATTGGGCCCGGTAAGCCACCATGACATCACCAAAGGCCGCGTCTTCCCAGGTGAGGTCCAGCTTTACATTTGAGCGGCAGTGTTTCAATGATTGACCGTCGCATTAACCTCATGGGTTGCTCGAGAACTGCGCCAACGGCCTGGAGCCGACGACGGACATCAGCCAGATCAATATTGATAAATTTGGCTTCGTACTCAGTGTTCATATTGACAGCATTATACAAAAAACTGCCCAGGTCGGTCCCTCATTTTTGTAGAGAGAACCGACCTGGGCGTGGTTGGCCCTAGGCGCCAAGATAGTCAACCTGGCCAAAGAGCCAATGAGCGACCACAACGGGCGCCTGACCGGGTACGGCCAAAATCAGGAACGGGTCGAGCCGAGCGTGCACGACATGCACGTAGTCTGCACCGTAGGTGTTGACGAGTCTCTCGGCGGCAGCGGCCACAGGCTCCGGACAGTGTCGCCGGTAGTCGCGCCACAGAGTTTTCCGCCAGTTGACGTCGTACCAGCCACCTCGATAACCGGCAATGAGAACCATCGCCAGTACCGGCAGTACAGCAGCAGTTATACCCATGACGACAGCGATGACTGTCGGAAAAGTACCGCCGATCGTAGCGGCCAATCTGAAGAGAAGCAATGGTATCACTATCGATGCAGTGAGAACCGCGTGGTAGCCGGCATGCCAGAGTGTCTCTGTCCGCTTGATGTGTGCCACCACCTGAGCCCGCGACATAGGCGACACCGACAGCTCAGTGGTGCATGCCACAACCGGAGCGTGGATTGGCTGCTGGGTCGTCAGCAGCAACCCCAGTGCCGCTGGGTCGGCTTGATGACAACGCTTGATGCCGGAGGTCTGTGGAGCCAACATGGTTCACCTCTTAAGTTGGCGACTTCGCGAATGAAAGGTGCAGTCGGCCCACTATCTCACTTTGCTAGCTGTTTTGCAACTTATAGTTTGCTTTAACAGCGGTACACCTTTCTCAAGATGATGAGGGATTTCCTGATGACGGGCTGGTAGTATACTGCGTTACCGTCTGTCCCAGCCAGGTAGTATCTGGCTGGCAGCCGCCCGGAATTTGTCGGCTTTAGCCAGTATCAGCTTATGCTTGTCGGCGGCCAGTAAGGCGCCGTGGAAGTACTTGAACCTGTCCAATGACATAGTCGGCATCAGAGGTTTGCGAACTTTTGTCCGACGATCCATGATTTTGTACCTCCAGAGCAAGCGTTGTTCGGCCTGTCTTAGCAGTCATTATACAACATTTAGAGGTCATGTGCCGGAAAGCTACAATATATCGGTCTGCCACTCAACGACAGGGTTTATGGCGGCGGGGATTGAAGCTCATAAAGAGCAGCTAATTCGGCCGCAGGGTACCGGCAAATACCTGCCAGGCGAGCAATGATTTGGCAACCAAGCTCAGGACGATGTAAACGCGTTCACCATACAGATAGTCTTTCCATGGACCAGTTTTGCGGTATTGCAGGACCATATTGATAGCAAAGGCATTGAAGAAGGCAAAGATCGACACATAGATCCAATAGACGAAGGCCGGCGGTTTTGATCCGTAAGCGGCAGCGGCCACAAAATATGCTCCCACAACCAGCCACGGCACGGCGCCCAACAGACAACCAATCCAGTAGCTCAGCCAATTGACGCGCTTGGTGGTTTGGTTGTGTACTTCCATGACGAGTCCCATCAGGTTCATGCCGGTGGTGAGTGCAAAAATCATACCGAGCGATGGAGCGTCGTAAACTCCGACCAGTAGAGCTATAGCCACCATCATTACGCTAGCGGATAACGAGTATTCGATCCACCGTGCCCGGTTGATGCCGTTTTGTAAGCCGGCTTCATACTGACGGTGGTACACAGTTGCGATGGTGTAGTGAGCGACAGCCGACAGCGCAAAAAAGAGGGCTACCAAGGGTGCTAGTGGTACTTCGCCAAGTTGGTGAGTGGCGGTATCCAGCCCCTGGGTGACAGGATTAAAAACCAAGTATGGAATGGTGACGGGCAGCCGGAAATCTTTGGCTAGAAGTACCACGGCGGCAGCTTGAGCGAGGTGCAGTCCGGCCGCGATCCAGTTGAGGCGGTTCAGATTTTTGATAGTAATTGGCTTCTTCATAACTGTGAGTTTACCATAAGCGTGATCACGATGCGCTAGGCGACTACCGTTTTATCAACCGCGATGACCGCCTTCAATGATGGAGAAAATGTTGCCGGCCGGGTCTTTAAACCAGGCGATTTTCATGGTGCCGTCGGGTGAGGCACTCACTCCCCTGTCGTCAGTTTTGGACATGCCGTCCTGATAGATCTTAAATTTTACCCCCTTGCTGGTGAGGTACTCAACCGCTGCGTCAATGTCGTCGACGCCAATATTTTGCACCGTAAATGCGGCCGGCTGGTGATCTGGCTTGGGATAGGCGATGAAACCTGTGTTGTGACCGGCATCGACCTCCAGCAAGACCATGGCATTGCGCTTGGTCGCGAGGCCAAGGACGTCGCGGTAGAACTGATCGGCTTTATCGAGATCATCCACTGAAATTGTACTAAACATAAATGCGTCAGAAAACATAAGAGCCCTCGTGAGTTAGTTGGGTTATTGTACTCCGCCCGGGTCCTGAGCGAAATGGTGGTTTGTCTAAAAAATGCCGGCTAAGGAGACTACCTCATTACGGTCATGTACGCTTTGAAAAAATTTAGTGATGCATACAAGCAAAAGGGGCGGACGACCTGATGGTCGCCCGCCCCGCCTCGCGCTAGCTATTCAATACTTTGTAATGCGCGCGTCAGCTAATGATGCGCCACGGCGTGCATATTCATGTTCCCGGATCGGCCACTTACATTTGCATATGGGCCCATATGTCTCTCCGTGCCTATTACTCACAGCCGATTTTATCAGCATCTTTGGGAGAATCTAAGCCATATCTATCGGTACCAATAACCGTCACAGGCCCGCGAACGTAGTATGGCCCATCTCCTGTCCCACCGGCACAATCGACATCCGACGGATAGACGTTGGGTACACAAGCCCCAGAATAATTGGGATCGCAATTTGATTTTGATGCCGGCGCCACTGGTTTGATGGTCGGCCTGGGCGATGGTTTAACCGTTGGTTTAGGCGTAATTTTTGTCTGTACCTTGGACGCAACCGACAAGGGGGTCGGTGTAGGTATATTTGGCGTAGGTGTAACCGTTGGCGCTACCGTTGGTGTAGTGGTCGGCGACGCCGCAGTTTGCTCACCCAGCACCGCTGGTTTCGCTGTCGGCGAACTACTTGTTGAGGTCAGCTGCGCCTGCGGTGACACAATAGTACCGACCACTCCCAAACCCATAAAAGCCACGAACACACCACCGACCCAGCGCGCAATCTTACCGGCACTCATAGCTACCTCGCCCTTATTGGTTTTAGCATAGGCTTAATATGAACTGAGGTCTATATGCAGATTTACAAACCAAACCGCTTGACGGCCCGGGCGTGAGCTTTGGCGGCTTCAATCTCGCGGTCACGGGGACCGGCGGTAGTTACGAGAGCATCGAGCAAATGCCGGGTGGCCAGGGCTACTTGGTCGACTGCCAGATTAAACGCCGCTTCATTGGCCTGCGACGGGATGTTGTAGCCAGATAATTTTCGTACGTACTGCAGCGATGCCTCACGCACCTCGGCATCGGTGGCCGGCGGGTCAAAGTTGAATAAGATCTTAATGTTTCGGCACATGGACTAATTCGCTAGCTTGATGAACTGACCTTCGGGCAATCTGACGATATTGAGGCCATTAATGAACTTAGCAAATTCGGCTTCCTCGCGCCGCCAATCTTCTGATGTACGGGCTAACTTCTCATGGGTCAGCTTCCCGTAATGCACCATGATGTTGAGCTTGACCAAACCAAGGCCCCTCAATGGCCTTGCCTTGGTGCTCGACCAGAAGTTGGTTGACAGCACATTGGCTCCAGCCGAACTGCCGACGACGATTTTGCCCTCGAAATGAGCTTTGAGCTGTGAGGCATCAGGTAAAGCATCGAGCATCATAGCCGTGTTGCCGCCATGCAAATACACCATGTCAGCTGTGCCAATTTGTGATAAAAACCGGTCTTTGCTGGCGTAATCGTAGCCAATGCGTGGACCGAAATTCTGTTTGAACCATTCGTGCCAGGTTTTGGCCTTGTCTTCCCAGACCGCTTCAGGCCAGGCGTAAAAACAACTTAATATATGTGGATTGGGCTTGAGTTTGGTGATTTCGGCGGCCAGGCGCTCGCCGTATCCAGGAGTCGAGCGGTCATTGCCGCCAGCCAAGATGTAGGTTGTCATAGTAGGCATTATAAATGGTCAGCGCCTAGGGCCAAAAGCCCTAGGCGCTTGGTGCGATCCTGCGCTACTCAGTAGTACGTGTTATTGTCCATCCAGCGATCGAGCGTGCGCTTGATCCACCCCAGGAATGTTTCGATCATTCCCAAGATGATGAGCAGTGCGATGACCGCCACAACACTCAGGACGACCTTACCGCCCGGGCTCGTGGCGTGACCAGCACCGTAATTGACGCCGACGAAGAGTGAGAACAGCACGTTCAAGATCGGGATGAGGACTCGCATGAGATGTGCCTCCTTAAAGGCGACTTTCGGAGTCGGTGCTCGAGGTGCGGTACGTTGTATACCGCTTTATATATTAACACATTTGGAGTGTTTTGTCTATTATGTTTATTTAATTGCCAGCGTTTGTGCCTAGAGTAATTACTCCAGCTTGGCGTTCATCGCTCCAGCCTTGACCGCACGCTTTTCATTAGCAGCTCATAGCGTTCGCGGGTCTCAGCGTCGCTCAGCCATTTGGCCCTCATACTGGCGTGGCCTTTGAGTACTGGCGGGTCGATCTTGAGTGTCACTGGCGCTCCTTGGTACTGGCGGAATGTCGTATCGAGCACACTACCGTTTGGTAACAGATTGGCATAATGCTTTTCATGGTATCCGGCGCCAGATACGTGGTAGCGGATGAGCTCGCCGCCCAATAGCCCTTGCACCACCAGACTCGACACCACACATTGCCCGCGCGCAGGGTTCGTGGGATCAAAATGCGTGGCCTCGTAGTCGGTGTCGGCAGACCACGAAGCTTGCAGCGCTTGTACAATTGACTGAATATCGGGTTCCATGAGGCATATTGTACCTGGTTATACTTATTGGCCCAAGCAGTATCGTTTCCAGTTGGCCGCGGCATCATCGCGGCAGTATGACTCAACAATACCCAACATATGAGCTGAAGCTTTGCCCATAAAGCCGGTGTCGGCTAGCACATATAGCTCAAAATTTCCGTCCATCATGGCGGGCTTGCCCGAAACGTATGAATTGCATTTCGCGTAAGCTTTTACGATTGAAGCCGGGGCGGTATAAAATGCCAGGTTATTTGTTGTACCGTTGTAACCACCCCGAGGCAAGTCATGTACTGTACCCCTGCCAGATGCGGGGATGGTGACAGCGGTGGTATATTCGCCGGTGATAATGCTTGGTCTCCTGATAAAATTCCACGTGCCTGTAAACGAGGCTGCCGGACTGCCTGATAACGCTGGTAACGCATAGGTTCGGTCGCAAATCATCAGCCCACCGTCATCATAACCGGTTGAGCCGCCCCCATTGGATGTGCCGCCGGTCGCCGGTTTTGGCGTGACGGGGGTCTTAATCAGCGGAGGTTTGGTCTGAGAGGCAATGTAGGTATTGAGCGATTTATTCGCGATTTCTCCTACCTGGTAATTATCGGTCAACCGGGTATGAAGGCAGCTTGAGCTATTAGTGTTGAAGGGTAATGTGCAAGCCACGGTAGCCTCTCCCCCGCCTTGGTCATTATGGGCCATATTACGTAAAGCCGATTTTTTGCTGACTATGAGGTCGCTGTCGGTGTCTTTGGATACTTCCACTCGAAAGATCTTGAGCTTTAACGTGGCATCGCCGGCGATAGCCATTACCGGAATTTGGGAGGGAAAATTAGGCAGTTTGTCGATTTGCTCAGATTTGTTTCGTAGTCCCTCCCAGGCAGTGTTTGAGGTGCAATCATAGTCGGAGCACATCAGCTGTAACAGGCCATTCGAAATATTAGCGAACCCGCTGCCAATATTGGGCGTTCCCAATGTTATAACCAGGCCCAGATCATTAGTGGTGGAGCCCACGGATGCAGCGTAGCGCGCGGCTAAACCGCCCATCGAATGGCCGACTACAACCGTTTTGCCAATTCCGCCCCCAGCGCTTGATGAGGCCGCCAGGCAGCGTACCCGTTCCGCCAGCCTGGGCCCGATATTGCTGTTGTCTACCCAGTCGAAGTGCTGCTTGGCGTAGTCGAAACGCTCGATGTACGTATTGGGTACACTACTCAGTGCTTTGGTAACTTCCCATTGCTCCGATCCCTTCCCCCAGGCGTCGGGGCTGCTCATGAAGCCGTGCACGAGCACAACAGGGGTACGCTTACCCAGATCGGCTTTGCAGCCCGAAGCCGCGGCCACTGAGGGTGCTGTGGGCACCGACCAACATACCAACAGTGCCACCAACAGCCATGGGCCTAGGCGCCTCATGACTTGTCCTCGGTATACATCATTGCCCAACTGCCGTTTTCTAATACCAAATGAACGATGACGTTGGGCGAGCCGCTCACTTCGGCCTCAACGGTAGCTGTTTGGTCCTGCGCCTGCCAAGTGTCCCGGAGCAAGCTGATATGTGTGCCTGCCGGTACGACCGGCTGGCCTTGCTGCATAAATTCCGTCCGGATATCTGCCGAGAGAGCCGCCGCCTGGTCTGCAATCGCCGGGCTATTGATGGCTACCTCCAATTGGCGCTGATTTTCAGCCGTGAATGGCGGCGCGGTAGGCACCGGGGTACGTGTCGAACTAACCGGGTGGGCCAGGCGCGGCAGCAGCACCATACCAGCACCGATGCCGACCGCCAGCACAACAGCACCAACAATTACCAGTCGTTTGATAGAGGGCTTTGCCATGAGTGTTATTGTTTATTATACCTATCTTGGAGCAATCTAGGCAGTGGTCACGATATTTTGCGCAGACTGGACGTGTGCCAGCGGGGCGTGAAGAGCGCGGCGTCGGCCTGGGCCTTGGAGCCAAAATGGTTGGTGTGTAGATGGGGACAGAAGAAGCCTAGGCGCGCGTTGACCGCGTCGACTGGTTCGTAAGCTCTATACTATGCAAGCGCAGAAATTGCCAGCGCATCAACTAAACTTTGCTTTCTTCAATCGTTATGTTATAGTATCTCGGTCCTGTCCGTACGATCCTTGAATCAGGTGATTATCATGCACTCTCGTGCATATGTGTTCCGCCGGCCGCTGCGCGGCGTGATGGCCTTGTTGGCCGCTGTGGCCATGCTGGTGGCGGGTCTAACCATGGCTCCGGCCAACGCCGCCACCTCCGCCAACGCCAGTTGGTGCCCGAAGTTCCGCGTGTTCCTGGCGAAAGGTAGCCACGGCACCGATCTGACGCTGGCGGGCATTCTGCCTGCCAAGTACTCCGCCAAGGATGCCACCATGCAGACGTTCTGGGACGCCTTCATCAAGAAGGTGCCCGGTTCGGACCGGGTGTGGATCGCCTACCAGGCGGCCCCCGTGGCGACGGGTGACATCGTCGGGTACGAGAAGAGCGTCACTAGCGGGGTCAGCACCATGCACGCCGCCGTTCGCGGCTTCGTGCAGGCCTGTCCCGAGACCCCCTGGGGCATGGGCGGCTACTCACAGGGCGCCGATCTGGTCGGTCAGTACGGCAAGTTCATCGGCCGGAACCCCGCTTTGTGGCGCGATACTCCCAACCTGCTGCGCAACCTCAAGTTCGCAGTGGTGCTGGCGAACCCGTCGCGCAACTCGGCCGTGCCTGAAATCGAGCGACTCAAGCCCGCCCCGACGCGCGACGGCCTCATCCGCAAGGCCTACGAGATGATCTCCCTGGGTGACAAGGTGCAGGAGCGCCTCATGACGCCCAAGGGTGACCACCTGAAGATCACCGGCTCGTTCTGCGTCCAGCACGACCCGGTGTGCGACTACGAGGGCCCCGCGCTCGCACTTTGGAACGTGCATCTTCACTTCGAATACCAATCGGTCGCCAAACAGGCGGCGGTGTGGGCAGCGCAGTTCGCCCTGGCAGCTTGATGCCACTCCGGCTGTCCGCTGTGGGGCGTCAACTTGACTACCAGTCAGTTGGCGCCCCACAATCTCAATTGATGTGCTATATTATTTCTTATGCTTAGCTTCTTTATTTACACTTTTGGAATTATCAATATCCTATTTTACGGGCCGTCTGTGTATTTCTACGTATCAGATTCGAATTTTGGTATGACGGCCTGGTTGGCTGCCCCAAGCACTTTGATCGTAGTGGCGTCACTAGTCGCAATGGTAGTGTGGCGACGCGAAAGTGGCCGTAGATTACGCAGTTGGGCATTCTCGATTGCTGCCGGATTGGTCTGCCTGGGTCTATTGGTCATGACCGGCAATACTGTTTCTATGATGGGGCTTGATGGGGCGGGCATCTTGCTGTTCATGCTTTGGCCCATGGCGCTCGTGCAACTCGTTGGAGCCGTTTTTTGGACGATGGTAGCGTTTAAATT
Source organism: uncultured Candidatus Saccharimonadales bacterium (assembly GCA_964467655.1). Classification (GTDB taxonomy): domain Bacteria; phylum Patescibacteriota; class Saccharimonadia; order UBA4664; family UBA4664. The sequence continues at coordinate 101,124 of CAYXSN010000001.1, forward strand.
TAGGCCTACCGTTTAACCGGCGCCGGTCATCCCCACGTCCAGCTTGTGTCCTCTCATTAATCTACGTCGGCCTCAATGAGCCATTACGCAAAACACCGAAACGGTTCACGAGCCATTGACAATCAGATTTGGCGTTCGTGTGCTGGCGCCAATAAGGCCAACAAACTCGCCAGCGGGATTCACCGCCCTTATTTGCCCTACTTCCGGCCGACCACGAAGTACAGCAGCGTGCCGATGACCGGCAGGGCTAGTATAATACCGCTACGATTCAGCCGAGCACCCACTTGGGGGCTTGTTTGGACTTGAGGATGTCGTAAACCGGTACCCCTACCACGGCGAGCCAGGTGGTGTCTTTGCCGACGGAGTTTTGCTCCTTGGCGCCCAGAACAACCGGTTTGGCGGCCACTTCGTCGCTGGTTATTGTGACGGGTTTTGGGTAGTCATAGAGCCATTATAACTGAAAGCGCCCCGAGCGGCGCGGGACGACACGAGGTCGTCCGTTGCCGCCCGGGGCGGTGATACTTCCCGTTACTGCTTGGCTGCGGTGGCTTCCTCGGCGATCTCGGCGGGGACCGGCTGCCACCAGGTGGTGGGCCGAATGTCCCGACACAGGATCGCGGAGTAGAAGGCCTCCATGTATTCCGGCGTTGCGGTGATGGTCAACGCAACAGCCGAGCCGCCGCCCTTGTTGGCGTAGGCCTGCACCACGGCGATGCAGTTGGGGAACTGGCCTTCGGGGCGGTAGATGCCCTGCCAGGGGGAAATGGCGTCGTACACGAGGTTGTTCTTGAAGTACGTCATCGACGACACGACGAGACCGCTCTCGCGGAATCGGCGAGGCACGATCAGACACTCGGTGTCGGCGTAGAAGTACCAGCGCTGGGTGTCGAGGTCGTAGCTGAGCAGCAGTCCGTTGGGCAGCTCATAGGCACTAACGCAGTAAGGCTTGCTGGCAGCCACATGGGCAGTCAGTCTGGCCAGAAGGTCGGCGTCGTCGATCTTGACCCAGAACTTGGTCTCGGGCATAGTGACTCCTTGCGGGTCTGCCTGAAGTAGGATGAGTCCCGTCCGCGGCAGTAACGGAGAGCTAGTTAGGAGCGACCGAGTTGTTGTCACGCGCAATTAGCTCTCCATTCGTGGAAAGGTACGAGAATTTATATATAATACTGCTAAATAACTATTTAGTCAATAATTCGGTGAGCTGGCGCTCATCGAGAGTTTGTGTGCCAAGTTTTTGTGCCTTAGTGATTTTGGATGCCCCCGGCGCCTCACCCACAATTAAATACGTGGTGTCTTTGCCGACGCTCGATTGCTCTTTGGCGCCCAGGGCCACCAGCCTTGCGGCCACTTCGTCGCGGGTGCCCATTTCGAGCGTGCCGGTGATCACGAACTTGACACCGGTGAGTTTGCCAGTCGGCGGAGTGAAGGGTTGCGGCTCGACGCCCAAGTTGGCGAATTTCTCGAACAGGGCAAGGTTATCGTCGTCGTTAAAGTAGGCCAAAATGGATTCGGCCACCACTGTGCCGATGCCTTCGACGGCTTCGAGTTGGTCGAGGGTGGCGTGGGCGAGGGCATCGAGGGTGCCAAAGGCGGTGGCCAGGTCGACGGCGGTTTGCTCGCCCACGTGGCGGATGCCGAGGGCGTAGATGAAGCGCGGGAGCGTGGGGTGCTTTGAGGCCTGAATGGCGTCGATGAGCTTGCCGGCCGAGATGTCAGCGAAGCGGTCGAGCTTCAAAAGGTCGTCTTTGGTGAGCTTGTAAAGGTCGGCCGGGTCTTCCACGAGGCCCGCGTCCACGATGGCTACCACGTTTTTTTCGCCGAGGGTGTCGATGTCCAGGGCGGCTTTGCTGGCATAGTGTTCGACGGCTTTTTGGAGGAGGATGGGGGCCGTGGCGCCTTTGACGCGGTAGATCACCTCGCCTTCGGGCCGCTCAAACTCTAACTCAGGGTATTGGCGAGCTAATTCAGCTTCCATGTCGAAGGGCTTGGCGGATTTGAGCCGGAGTTTTGGCAGCACTTCCTGAACTTTCGGGATGATGTCGCCAGCTTTGTAAATAATGACGGTATCCCCCACCCTCACGTCGAGGCGGGCGATTTCGTCGGCGTTGTGGAGGCTGGCGTGCTGCACCTGGGTGCCAGCCACAATGACCGGATCGAAGGTGGCGATGGGGGTGGCAGCGCCGGTGCGGCCAATGCTGAGCACAATGTCCTTAACGATGGTGGTGGCTTCTTCGGCGGCGTACTTGTAGGCGATGGCGCCGCGGGGGGCTTTGCCGACAATGCCGAGGTCATGGTAGATTTTGCGATCGTTGACCTTAATGACGGAGCCGTCGGTGTTGAAGGGCAGCTCCTGGCGGGCCTTATCCCAGTGGTCGATGAATTCCATGAGGCCGTCGAGGGTCGTAAAGGTGGTGGCGCGGGGGTTTGAGGCCAGGCCGAGCGCGCGGATTGCTTCGTAGGCGTAGGAATAGGTAGGGACGTCGGCCGGGTCATCGCGCAGGAAGTCGTAGCCGTAGAAATTGAGGGGGCGGGCGGCGACCAGTTTGGGATCGAGCTGGCGGATGGTGCCGGCGGCCAGGTTGCGCGGGTTCATGAATAAGGGTTTGCCGGCGGCCTCGTTGGCCTCGTTGAGGCGATTGAAGGTAGACTTGAGCATGACGATTTCACCACGGATTTCGGTGCGACCTACAAGGAACTGTTCGTAGCCAGGAGTGCGGCGCAGTTTGAGCGAGACGGATTCAATGGTGCGCACATTAGCCGTGACGTCCTCCCCTACTGTGCCGTCGCCGCGGGTAACGGCTTGGGTGAACACGCCATCGATGTAGGTGATGGCGCAGGCGAGGCCGTCCATTTTGGTGTCAGCAAAGAGTTCGGTGGTGGCGCCGGGGGTGAGCTTGTTGATGCGGGCGGCCCACTCCTCTACCTCTTGGCGGGAGAATACATCGTTTAAGGAGATCATGCGCTGGGAGTGCGTGACCTTTTTGAACTTGGAGCTGGGCGCGCCGGCGACGCGTTGGGTTGGCGAGTCGGGGGTGATGAGATCGGGGTATTGCTCTTCCAGCTGGGATAGCTCATGTTTGAGCGAGTCGGCGGCAGCCTCACTCATGATGCTCTCGTCGAGTACATGGTAGTGATAACGGTAGTCGTTGATTTGTTCGCGCAGCTTGGCGATGCGCTCGGCAGCTTGGGCGTGTGTCATAGGCGTATTATAGCGTGCTAGATGTCGGGGAGGCTATCTCATGCAGCAAAAATCAATTTTGATATGCTACAGCATATGTATTTGATATGTTGTGGCATATCAAATCAGCTTTTGACGTAAAAGAAGGTGCCGGCCTCGCTTATTTGCGCGTCACACATATTGAATCTATCCTCAATTACGAGGGATCTTCGAGGCTGATATAGAGCTCAAACAGATACAAATACATGAGGGGCAAAATGATAAACCATGAGTAAAACTGAAACGTCAGTTTGGCCCATATGACGTAACCAAACGTCACCAAGAGGCCAGATATTAGTGCGAGTGGCATGCATACCAAGAGCAGCCACACAAGCAAAATGATCAAACGAGCCACCACCCGCCAATAGCGGCCACGCACCAAAACCCGGGCCGTTTTGAGGGCTTGAAGCGGTCGTCCGCCATCGCGGGCAATCGCAATCAGGGCTAGACTATATCCGCCTAGCAAGTAAAAGGTCGGCAGGGCGATGAGAGTGCACACGGCGGTAATAATGAGCTGCTCCGGTGACACCAGACTCGTCCAGCCGGTGGCGTTGAGGCTAATATTGAAAAGCGCCAGCCCGAGTGCCAAGGGAATCACTATCGCCGCCAGCGACAGGCCAACCAGCATAAACCTCACAAACAGTTCCGATCCGGTGTAATAGGCCTCGGCTGTTCCTGGTGGCCGGGGCAGCCGGGTCTGAGGTTCTGTCTGAGGGGTACGTCCCTCATATTGTCGGGCCATGGCCCATACCAGTGCAGTCGTCATCACCAGCGAAGCCAATGACAAATAGGCCGCCAGGGTGGTGTCTTGGTTGGCGTTCATATAGAGGTTAAAGAATCCCACGGGCAGCGCTGTGACGGCAACAATTTTGGCGTACCCAAACCAGTGCCGCCGGTAATGCCTGAGCGAGCGCTTGATGAGTTGCCAACTGCTAAGAGGTTTGCTCACGAACGGTTGTCCATCTCGCGCAGGCGGGCTACCCGGTCGGCGATCGGCGGGTGGGTGTCAAACAGGCTGGCCAGGGTTTTGCCCGACAAGGGGTTGGCAATGTAGAGTGGCGCCGTAGCTGAGTTGGCGTGGGCCATGGGCCGGTTTTCGGCATACGCACCTATTTTTTCGAGGGCCCGGGCGAGGCCGTCGGGGTGCCGGGTAAGCAGCGCTCCTGAGGCGTCGGCCAGGTATTCACGTTGACGCGAGACGGCCATCTGGATGACCGAAGCTACCAGCGGTGCAAGCAGGGCGCCCACGATGCCCAGGACAAAGAATAACTGGCCGCCACTGCTTGGGGAATCATCGTCGCCACCACCCCAAAAACTCAGGCGCAGGAATAGGTCGGCTATGAGCGACACCACCGACACCAGCGCCATGACGAGGCCCATGTACCTAATGTCGTAGTTGCCTACGTGGCTCAGCTCATGAGCAAGCACGCCTTCGAGTTCGCTTTTGTCTAGCAACCTCATAAGGCCTGTGGTAACGGCTACGGCAGCGTGTTGAGGATCGCGGCCAGTGGCAAAGGCGTTGGGTGATGGGTCGTCAATAAGGTATACGCCCGGCATCGGCAGGCCCGAAGCGATAGTCAGGTTTTCGACAGCCCGGTAAACTTCGGGAGCCTGGGCTTTGGTGACGGCCTTGGCGCCTGATGCAGCTAGTGCGATATTGGCGGAAAAGTAATAACTAATGGCGGCGTAGGCAAAGCCAACCACCAAAATGGGCACCGACAGCGCCGGCTGATGAAAGGCGCGGGCCATTACATAGTCGAGAGCGACCACAAGGGCCACAAAGACAGCTAGTAATACCCAGGTGCGGCGTTTGTTTTGAGCAATGTGCTGGTACATCAGCCGGTCTCTCGTTAATTTTGGGTCGGGCCAAACCGGCTGAACATGGGTGCCGGCTGGCTAGCGGGCTCGGTGGAGATTTGCGGTTGTACCGTGACGGTGGTAGGCGCCGGCTGGGCCGGAACCTCGGCGGGCGCAAGGTTTTCGACGGCGGCTGGGGCTGGCGCTAGGGTTGGAGCCGGGATTTCGGGTGCCGACGCCGGAGCTACTGATACCTGGGGTTGAGCAGCAGGCGCTTCGCCACCGAAGTCGGGCGCAAACAGTTTTTCGAGCAAAGCATCAACCGCAGCGCGGCCGGCGGCTGTGTCGAGGGCCGGGTAGACCTTATCGATCAGTTCAACGGCGGCCGCCAATTTGAGCGCCGGAGCCTGGCGGGTGTTGCCGTTGTCCATGAGGTCGGCCGCAATGGCGGCTGGCAGTTCAGTAGCCACGTGCCTGAGGATCTGGCTGATACCATTGGCTTCTGAGGCCGGCAGTTCATCGGCTAGCCGTACCAAGGTGGGGCCCAGGTCAACGGCAGCCTTCCAATAAGGGTTTGAGCGGTAATCTGACAGCGTCACAAGTGGATCCTTTATCGTTAGATTCTTTAAAACTTAACCTCGACGGTCTTTTCCACCTCGGCCTGGTTGTCAACCTCAAAGAAATCGCGGGCCTTAAAGCCGAGCATTCCCGCAAACAAATTGGTGGGGAACATCTGAATTTTGGTGTTGAGGTCGCGCACTGCCCCGTTGTAGAAGCGCCGCGATGCCTGGATCTTGTCCTCGGTATCAACCAAGTCGGTCTGCAATTGCATGAAGTTTTGGTTAGCCTTGAGGTCGGGATACGCTTCAGCCAAGGCAAAAAGGCTCTTAAGCGTACCTGCCAGTTGGTTTTCGGCGATAGCTTTGTCGGCAGGACTGGCAGCCCCCATAGCGGCGGTACGGGCGGCCGTAACAGCCTCAAATACGCCTTTTTCGTGGGTAGCATAGCCCTTAACGGTATTTACTAGGTTGGGAATCAAGTCATACCGACGTTTGAGTTGGACGGTAATATCCGACCAGGCTTCGTCCACCCTGATTTTAGCCTGTACCAAGCTGTTATATAAGCCGATGAGGCCCAATACCACGACGCCGGCCACAATAAGTACTACGACAAGAGGATCCATTTTTCTACCCTTTCACTTGAAGTCTAGTATATCAGACTTCCCTGGATTATGCGCGATTGACAGCTTGGCGCTATCTCTGTTAGCATAACCGTAATGTCCTATGAAAACAAAAACTTATATCGACAATTTGGCTTTGAATAGGAAGATCAGATGCTCCGCCGTTTGACTAACGCGAAGGTAACTGCTGCTGTTGGGCTCCTGGGTTTGAATGTGGCAGCTATCACGCTGCCGATGGTGGCATCGGCTGATACGGTGACCTCAACCACAACTATCAACCTGACGGTTAATGGAGTGATTACGTCGTATTCATCTGGGCCAACAGTCACACTCGGTGCCATTACCCCTGATTCGACCGGTCGACAATCAACGGCTAGCGACACCGTTTCAGCCGCCACCAACAACAGCACCGGCCTCAATATTACCCTGGAAGCCAACGGTGCTAGCACCAATATGGTGAGTGGCGGTAATACCATCGCAACCGGCGCTGGTTCGCCGGCATCGCCAGCAGCCCTGACTAACAACCATTGGGGCTGGCGAATCGATAGCCTGGCTGGTTTTGGCGCTGGTCCGGGCGCTGTTCTCAACAGCGCCGCACCGAGCGGTCTCACCTACGCCGGTATGCCGGCTAGCGGCTCGCCCTACACGATCAATACCACAGGTTCAACAGGTTCCACCAGTTCAACTGTTTGGTATAGTGCTCGGGTCGATAATACCCAGGCAACCGGCAGCTACTCGACGGTCGTTAAGTACACTATCTCCACGAATTAACTATGGTTTCGGTCAAACACTGGCTGATGCACCTGGGAGTGGTAATGGCGGCCGTTGGTGCATGTTTGTTCAATCCGCCGGCAGCCCAGGCCGTGCGAGGCATTGGTATTTCGCCGACGAACACTGAACTATCGGTTCATGCCGGCGACAAACTCAATGGTGAATTAACCATCATCAATGACGGCGATACTGATGTAACCTACAAGCTCTACGCCACCGACTACGGAGTGAAGGGCGAAGAATATGTGGGTGATTTCACCAGTGATGCTACCAAAGCTAATGTATCGGCTGCCAAATGGTTTGGCTTGCCGGCAGCCAATGCCACTATCAAGGCCCGCGACCAAGTCAAGGTGCCCTACGCCGTCACGGTACCGGCCAACGCCAGCGTGGGCGGCCACTACGCCGCGGTCTTTGTGGAAACTGTGCCCCCCAAGTCGACTGGCGGATCGGTGATTAACCGGGTAGATCGACTAGCGTCGATTTTTTATATCGCAGTCGACGGCAACCTCAATCAAGCCGGCCATGTCGCCGAGCTCAAAGCACCCTGGCTGCAAGCATTGCCACCCATTACCGGCCTTCTGCGCCTCACTAACGACGGTAATGTGCATTTTGGCGCCGATGTTACCTTTACGCTAGAATCGCCTTTCGGCAGGATTGGCCAAGGCCAAAACTACCACGGCGAAGTGCTGCCAGGCACTACCAGGCGGTTTGCGGCCAGCCTCCCTACTGGTTCGGCGATTGGCCTCTATAAACTATCGGCCGAAGTAAAATACCTCGATACAACTGAAAATTTGTCGCGTTGGGTGCTGCTGGTACCGCGACTGACATTTATGATCGTATCAGGAAGCTTGCTATTGATGGTGGCGGTGTTGGTGGCTGGTTGGTGGCGGCGGCTGAGGCGCCACCGGCGTTAACTCTCAGCCAATCTTAAGCCAGTCCATGGTACAGTATTTGTCGTACAAAAGAGGCTCGCGATTATGACGTTACGCACAAGTTTAGGTATGGTAGCAGTGGTGGCGGTTTTAGGCATCATGGCAGTGACGTTTGGTCATGGGCACATGGCGTCAGCCGATCCGGCCGCTGCTTTGCCGGCGATTTCAATTGCAGTTCGTGACGGCTCAACAGCGGACAATGCCAAGAGTAAGGCCGCTTCATATAGGGACGGCACCTATACTGGTTCGACTTCGAACCATAAATACGGCAGCGTCACGGTATCGGTCACAATTAAAGACGGCAAGATCACGGCGGTTGATACTCCAACGCTGCCGTCAGGTGACCGGCAGTCGGCTGAAATTTCAGATTTTGCCAGTAGCCAACTCGTCGACGAGACTTTGACGGCCCAAAGCAGCCAGATCGCCAGCGTATCAGGGGCAACCCTAACGAGCCGGGCCTATAAAACTTCTTTGCAATCGGCGCTCGATCAGGCCAGTAGTTAATTCATGCGTCGGGTCGAACAAATCATGGGCTTGCCGGTGAGTCTCGACGTTCCGGCAGCGACCTCGGCAGTTGACTTGGAACCGGCCTTTGCCGAGATGCGGTTGGCTGATGCCAGGTTTAGTCCATTCAGGCCAAACTCCGAGTTGTCGCGCTACAACCGGGGCGAAATTGCCGACACCGACCTGAGTGCTGATTTCGCCTCAGTGCAAGCGGCCTGCCAGCAATGGCAGCAGGCCACCGGCGGCTACTTCTCAGCGTATTACGGCAGTGCTTTTGATCCGAGCGGGTATGTCAAAGGTTGGGCAATCGGCCGGGCAAGCGCCGCGCTCGATCAGGCCGGCTGGCACGATTACCTCATCAATGCCGGTGGCGACATTTTGGCCGCTAGCCAATCCGACCAAACTTGGACTGTCGGCTTGCAACACCCACTGATGAAGCGCAAACTCATGGGGTCGCTCAACCTGCGCAACGGGGCGGTGGCTACCTCTGGTACGTATGCCCGAGGCCAGCACATAGTCAATCCGCTGACAGGCAAAGCGGCCGTTCAGTTTGTGAGCGTCACTGTGGTGGGACCGCGCGTTGAAATAGCCGATGTGTATGCAACGGCAGTACTCGCCGGTGGGCGACAGGCATGGCAGCGCGATTGGGGCGAGTATGCGGTGCTCGCGATCGAGCAAGACGGCAGTGCCCACACCAACGCCGCCTGGCAAGCTTTGTAGATCGCCTAATACGAGAATTCTTCGGTGATAATCCGGGTGGGCGGTAAACCCAAGCGGGCGAGGTAGCCCTTGACCGGGCGAGTTAGTCGATCAGGCCCACAGATGAACACTGTAGTATCGCTGGCCAGATGCGGCTTTAACGCATCAGGCGTCAGGCGGTTGCCTTCAGTTGAAATGAAATGTTTAAGTTCTAGGCCCTGTTGCTGCAGCTGGGCGAGTTCGGTACTAAAGGCGATTTGATCGGCATCGTGGGAGGCATAGAGCATAGTGACATGCCGGCCTTGGACCAGCAAAGCTTGGGCCTGCACCAGTAGCGGCGCCACACCGATACCGCCACCTATCAGGACAGCCCGGTTGGTTGTGGCCCTGTCAGCCGTAAACGCACCCCTAGGCCCATCAATGATAATCCGCGCGCCAAGAGCCACAGCGGGTAACTTTGCTGTGTAATTACCAGATGCTTTCACTGTAAACCTCAGGGTCTGAGCACCTGGTATCCCCGAGAAAGAGAAGGGATGACCTTGCCACCACAGACCTGGTGCCAATACCCACCAAGTGGCATATTGGCCAGGTTCAAATTTGATGCGTTCGAGCTTGCGACCCGCGACATAGACTGAGTAAATGCCATCGGCTTCCGAGACAATCCGCGTGACGCGCAGGCCGTGCCCAAGACTCATCACCACCGGCCTCAAGAACCGCCAGTAAGCTAAAGCTGTAAAGACAGCACCATACAAGCCGTACCAGAACCACACAAACCAGGCCTGCGAGATAAAGTCGCCGCCGGCACCCACTTGGTGTAAAAAGGTGAGCAAGATGGCACCATACATCGTGAGATGAATGGCATACCACAATTCATGCGGTAGCCGTTTACGAGCGACGGCCACCGAAGATGCCACGGCGGCGCAAAACACGAAGGTACCAATGGTGGCCCACAGGATATCCTCAATGCCAGTATTGAGGTCGATAAACTGAGCTATGAAGCTGTTGTGCCGGGCAGCAGCGTAGCCAAGCGTGAGCGTGATTACGTGCGCCACAGTGAAGAGGAGAACACCATAGCCGTTGAGCCGGTGCAGGTCGAGATTTTCATGGAGATCGAAGTGCTTCTCAATGTAGGGAATGCGAGCCATGAGCACGACTTCGATCAAGATGCCGAGCGCCGCTAACAAACCGAATAACCGGCCGGCCACAATCAGGCGGCCCCCAACGAGTGTGAGATCGGCGCTCGAACCTTGCCACCAGCCAAAGCTGACGATTGCGAGTACCAGCGTGAGACCGATAAAAAACCAGCTGCGCCTCAGGTACCATTGGAGGATTCGGGTATTCATACGCCGACTATTATACCGGCTTGTGCCTGAGTTTTAGCTGTGATTATAACGAGACTGCCTGGTTCATGATGGTGCGTATAGCTTGAAGTTCTGAAGCTCGACTATTTTGGATGTAAAAGATGGCCTGCAAGAGGGCGGCTAGATGGAGTGCCTGAAAAATCTCGCCTGAGAGCAACGAAGCTTTGATGTCGCTGTATGATAGCTTCACAATTTCGAGTCTTACACCGTCTTCAAGCTCCGGCTGCCGTGTACACTCACCGCCAGCGGCTAAGAAGCAGTGATTAACGTTGGTTTGGATCGATGGATTTGCGAGAACGGTGCCGGTTTGCCACAAGCTTCCACCTTCATAGCCAATTTCTTCAAGCAATTCGCGCCTGATACCAGCGGCCGCCGATGCATCTTGGTGATTGTCTAATATGCCGCCGACAATCTCTAAACCTTCAGTGTTGGTGGCATAGCGATAATGGTTAACGAACACGAATTTATTATCTTTATCGAGCACGACACAATTTGCCCAATCAGGATAACTGGAGACATAATATGGGTCACGCATCTGACCATCTGGTAACAGACAGGTGTCGGCACGTAACTTGAGCCAACGATCGTCAACAATAGTGGTACTGGTGACTTATTTCCAGGGTTTGCGGGGTTGCTGACTAAAAATCATTCACAATAATCCTTGGTAGGCGGGGCGGGACTCGAACCCGCAAGCCGGTTAAGGCAGCGGATTTTAAGTCCGCCGTGTATACCATTCCACCACCCGCCCAGGTGATGAGGACGCGCTTTATTATACAAGGTTTAGGTGTGGATCGGAAGTGGCGCTGCCGGGGTAATCTAAACCAGTTGGTACACATCCAGACCAGGAGGTCACAATATGGATA
>CAYXSN010000002.1:0-108999 GCA_964467655.1 uncultured Candidatus Saccharimonadales bacterium
CCTCCTAGTGTGAAGTTTAAATGGAAGGTGTTCAATATGTCGTGTCACAGTACGCCCAAATTGACGCGCTGCCGCCCCCGCGGTACCATAAGAAGGATCCTCGCAACTGACAGACGGCCTCTATTAAGACCAAAACGACCAAAATAAACGGCTCTTCTTTCGTAGTACTCCTGTAGTAATAAAAGAGACACCTATTTTGCGTCAGCGTTTGTTCAACCTGGTAGCCATTGGCCTGCTCATTGGCGCCTCAAACCTCAGCCTCACCTCGGGCCGCCTCAAATGGGCGCCTACTGCGGCCGCCGATGCAGACCGTTTAATCTCGGTCTACGCCGACGGCCACAAAACGTTATTCTCAACCAATGCCCCCACCATTCGGGCAGTCGTGCAGCAGGCCGGTATTACCCTGGGTGAGCACGACGTGGTCGAACCGGGCCTCGATGCCACCCTGCCGTCGACAGGGCCCTATAACGTCAATGTCTACCGGGCGCGTCCAGTATTGGTGATTGACGGCCTGAAATCGTATTGGGTCAACACCGCCTTCAGGAGCCCGCGCCTAATAGCCGGTGCCGCCGGACTGACGGTGTATCCCGAAGATGATCTCACGAGTTCCACCATTACCAATTTTGTTGACGCCGGCCTCGTAGGCGAGCAGGTCGTCATCAGCCGCGCCACACCGTTTATAGTGAAAGTCGATGGTGCTACCCGCACCCTGCGTACTCGGGCAACTAGTGTGGCGGGAGCCCTCGAAGGCGCTGATATCGCGATTGGGCCTCAGGATACCGTCAAACCTTCGTTGTCAAAACCCTTGCTTTCGGGTACCGTTATCACCATCACCAGGGTCAGCGAAGTGGTTGCTACGGTTACCCAGACGATTCCGCGGCCGATTAAAACCATTACCGATCCTAAAACACTCAAAGGAACCACCAGGGTACAAGACCAAGGCGCCGACGGCCAAAAAACTGCCACCTATAAAATTCATTACACAAATGGTGTCGAAACTTCCCGCGAGCTCATCAAACAGGTCAGCGAGACCGCCCCCAAAACCAAAATTGTCGTTGAGGGCACCAAAGTAATGTTCGCTGGTAGTATCGAATACTGGCGGCCACAGGTCGAAGCGGCGGCCGAGGCCAACGGACTTGATCCTAATATGATGCTGAGGATTATGGCCTGCGAGTCAAACGGGAATGCCACAGCCGTTAGTGGCTTTATCGTAAATGGCCAGCACCCCACAGGCTTGTTCCAATATCTGCCCACCACTTGGGTATCGGCCGGTGGTACTGTTGATAATATTTTTGATGGCGCCTTGCAGATTAAGCTAACTGCCAAAAAAATGGCCCGCGAAGGCACGAGTGCCTGGCAATGCCGTTGACGGCTGATCAGGCCAACTGCCTATGAACTTGCTCGACATGACCATCCTACTGCTGCTCCTATGGGTAGCCTGGCGCGGCCAGAAAGTGGGACTGTTACGACAACTCGGCCTGATTGGCGGTTTTAGCCTCGGCCTGCTCGCCGGCGCCCTGGTTGCTCCTTGGCTCGTTAAACCGCTGGCCTACGGTTCGACCCGCACCGCCACCCTGCTTTTCGTCTTTTTTGCGGTCGCCGTCTGCATTGGCGGTATCGGCTCGACTTTGGGTCAGTGGCTGGCCATCAAAGTCCATGAGCGCCGCTGGGGGAGTATCGACAGGATCTTCGGCATGCTGTTTGGCGTGGGCGCCACTATTACGGCCATCTGGTTGACTACAGCCGCCTTTGCCCGCACTGCCGGTCCCTACCTGACGGCCGAAATCCAAACCTCAAGAGTATTGCGCACGCTTGATGCTAACCTGCCCCCGGCACCAGACATTATTACCAAGCTTGAGAATTCAATGACTGCTAGCGGCTTGCCCCGGGTATTTGCCGGTCTTGAGCCCGAAGCGCCACCGCCAGTAACCGGTCCAAATGCCGAAGCCGTCAATGCCGCCGCAAGTATAGCCACGCCGGCGACAGTCAGACTGGAAAGCCTCGGCTGTGGCGGTCTCCTGGAAGGCTCAGGTTTTGTGGCTGCCCCCGAGACGGTGGTCACCAATGCCCACGTGGTAGCCGGCATTAAAACGCCGGTGATCCAGGACCGCGCCGGTGGCCACCGGGGCACCACCATCTATTTTGACCCGCGGCTCGACATTGCGGTCATCAGGGTGCCAGAGCTAGAGACGGCGCCTTTAAGCATTGGTAATACTACGTCACTGCGCGGCACCATTGGGGCGGTGCTCGGGTACCCGGGCGGCGGTGACCTGACAGTTAGTCCGGCCGCCGTGCTGGGCGTTGCCCGGGCCGTTGGTCGTGATATTTACGGCTCAGGCTTGGTGACTCGCCAGATATACGAATTGCAGGCGGAAGTCCAGCCCGGCAGCTCGGGCGGCCCCTTGGTGGCGCCCAATGGCACGGTTTTGGGCATGATATTTGCCAAATCGACTGCCAATGAAGGTATCGCCTATGCCCTAACCGCTCCCGAAATTACCAAAGCCCTGCAGCTGGCCGGCTCCTACACCGTTGATACCGGCAGTTGCCTCGAAAAATAGCTCGACCCCCAGCCCCATTCCGGGCATACTTATAAGTAGTCACCCGAAGTTCTTCTACAACCCGTGAAAGGAATGACCGGCCATGTCGGCACCCACTGCCAGTCAGCCCACGCAAGCCGCCAAAGCTTTCTTACAGGATATTGGGGTCAGCCGCCATCTGTTGCCTGAGCTGACCAACCATCGTTGTCCCGTCCGCTACGTCGCCCGCGAGCTGGGCCTAACCGGCCAACAAGTGGCAGCTCTCAGGCAGCTGTTGGGTATTGGCAACTCAGAATTGCCGGCCAGTACTCGGTCGCCCACCCTCAGGGATATCTACGATCTTGGCTTCCGAAGCCAGGTGTATGAGGGCCGGCTCGGAATCATGGATAGCGCCACCTTACTCCTGGACGTCCCCGGCATCGTCTGGCGGTATTACCAAGCCGGCGCCATATCCGGGGAGCCCCGCTTCACTCACTGTTCCCTCCAACCAGCCACCGAGCTCTCCGTCATCCTCGGGCTATTTGGCCTCAAGTCTTGTGGCAGCAAGGTGCTGACCTACTCCTACCTCAGCACTCCCGTGGGAGACCAACTCTGCCTGGCCGGCTGTTCAAACCACCCAGCCTAACCTGCCGGTATCATTTCACGCCCATGGAGGACGGGGCTCACCGCCCCGTCCTCCATGAATAATTTCCTCATCTAAAGTAACCTCGTGCCGGGTCGACACAACTTGCTACCATCTCTATAATCAAGCCTGCAATGGATTTATCACGCATCGAAGACGTCAAAACTGCCCTCAAATTGGCCGGTATCAGGCCCAACAAGGCCTTGGGGCAGCATTTTTTGGTTGATGCCACCAGCCTTGAGGCTATCGTGGCGGCCGCCAACCCGACTCCCGCCGATACTGTCCTGGAAATTGGCCCCGGCCTAGGAGTAATGACCATGCCGCTCACCCAGCGCGCCGGTAAGGTAGTAGCAGTTGAGGCGGATGGCACACTGGCCGCCCTGCTGCGCCGGGATGCTCCAGCCAACCTTGAGGTTATCGAAAGCGATATCCTCAAATTCAACCTCACAGGCCTGCCGCCACAGTATAAGGTGATCGCAAACCTACCCTATTATCTGACCAGCAAAATCATCAGGCTGCTCATTGAGAGTCCTAACCCTCCGAGCATCATGAGTCTGCTGGTCCAAAAAGAAGTGGCCGAGCGGATTACCGCCAACCCTGGCCATATGTCGGTACTGGCTTTGAGCGTGCAATATTACGGCCGACCGGCACTGGTTGCGTATGTCGAGCGGCACAAGTTTTGGCCGGCGCCCGATGTTGATTCAGCGGTACTCCAGATCAGCCTGGGCCGTCCGGCATTTCCGGCTGACACCGCCAAACTGTTTAGACTCATCAAGGCCGGCTTCGGCGAAAAGCGCAAAACCCTCAAAAACGCCCTGGCCGGCGCCCTTAACCTGTCGCCCGAACTGACACTTGAGCTATTGTCGGTCGCCAACATTCTGCCCCAGGCCAGAGCCCAAGAACTCGACCTGCCCTCCTGGCAGCGGCTGTACCAGGCTGCAACTACGCCTATGCCCGGCGGCCAAGTCGTGCTACCATAATCGCCATGGCTAAGTTTTACGTTACTACCCCCATTTACTACATCAACGACAAGCCTCACATCGGCCACGCGTATGCTACGTTTGCGGCCGATACTATCGCTCGCTACCACCGCCAGCTGGGGGACAATGTTATCTTTTCGACAGGAGTCGACGAAAACTCCCAGAAAACCGTGCAAGCCGCTGCGGCAGCCGGCCAAGATCTCAAAACTTACACCAAGCAAATGTCAGACCTCTGGGAAGCCACCTGGAAAAAAGCCGGCGTCTCTTATGACAGGTTCATTCGGACTACGGATGCCGATCACATCAAAGCCGTCACCGAATTCACCAAACGAGTCCAGGCCGCCGGCGATATCTACGAAGGCGACTATGAAGGCTGGTATTGTGTGGGCTGCGAAGAATTTAAGCGCGAAGATGAACTAGTCGACGGCTTGTGTCCAATGCACCAGAAGAAACCTGAGCGGGTCAAAGAAACCAATTACTTCTTCAAGCTGTCCCGCTACCAGCAGGCTTTGCTGGAGCATATCAAGGCCAACCCCGAATTCATTCAACCCGAATCCCGGCGCAATGAAGTGGTGGCCTTCATCGAGCGGGGCTTGCATGATTTGTCGGTTTCCCGCTCCACGCGGGAATGGGGTATTCCGTGGCCTGGTGACAAGAAACAGGTAGTCTACGTGTGGTTTGACGCGCTCCTCAACTACCTAACAGTTGCCGGTTTTCCCGGTGGCGGCTACGAGAACACTTGGCCGGCCGACTTACAGATTGTCGGCAAAGACATCATTAAGTTCCACTGCATCTATTGGCCGGCCATGCTCATGAGTGCCGGTCTGTCTTTGCCCAAAACCGTGTTTGGCCATGGCTTTTTTACCATCGACGGCCAGAAAATCTCCAAATCACTCGGCAACGCCGTCGATCCGGTGGAGCTAGCCGGCAACTACGGCATTGACGCTCTCAGATACTACCTACTGAGCGAGTTTGGTTTTGGCTCAGACGGTGAGTTTAGCCACCAAAGGTTCCAGACGGTCTACAATGCCGACCTGGCCAACGACCTAGGCAACCTCGTCCAGCGGGTGCAGGTTATGGTTGGCCGCTACCTCGACGGCGCCTATGGTGACCTGCCACCGCACTCCCACGACATCATGCCGTATCAGGAAGCCATGAGTAGCTTGAAGCTCGACAAGGCCTTAAACGAAGTTTGGTTGCTCATCCGCGGCCTCAACCAGTTTCTCGAAGAAGAAAAACCCTGGGAACTAGCCAAGCACGACAAAGCTCATTTGAGCGAAGTGCTCCATCACGCCATTACTGACCTCAACCAGATTGCGGCTCTACTGATGCCCTTCATGCCCGAGACGGCCCGCAAAATTGCCGCCACATTTGAGGGCGGAACGGTTCATCCAGAGGTCGGCGTACTGTTTCCCAAAGCGGACCAGCCAGAAGAACGGCAGCTCAATATCGCATCCTCATGACAGGACTGATCGACACCCATTCGCACATCCATTTTCCTGACTTCGCCCCTGATCTCGACTCGGTTCTTGAGCGGGCGCAAGCTGCCGGCGTCAGCCGCCAAGTGGTAGTTGGCGTCAATGAAGTCGATTCAGCTGCCTCCCTCAAGTTTGTGAAGCACCACCCTCAAATGATGAGGGCGGCAGTTGGTTTGCATCCTCACGATGCCGCTGCCGGACCAGCCGCCCTGGCGACTATTGCTAAGCTGGCGGCCGACCCATTGGTGGTAGCCATCGGCGAATGCGGCTTGGATCAATTCAAATCGAAAACCACGCGAGACCAACAAGAAGCTGCTCTCAGATTCCAGATTGAATTGGCCAATCAGTTGGAGAAGCCACTTATCTTTCATGTGCGCAATGCTTTTGCCGATTTTTGGCGCATCCTCGACGATTATCCGGGCACCAGGGGACTCGTCCACTGCTTTAGCGCCGGTGTACCCGAATTGGAGGGATCGCTAGCCAGGGGACTGTATATAGCGCTCGGCGGCATCATGACGTTTACCAAAGACCAGGGCCAGCTGGCGGCCGCGCGCCAGGTACCGCTCGCCAAAATCATCCTGGAGACTGACTGTCCATTTTTGGCTCCGCCGCCTCATAGGGGTCGGCGCAATGAGCCGGCCTTTCTAGCCGACACACTGGCGCTATTGGCGGCCCTGCGACAGGAAAAACCTGCGGATTTAGCACAAGCTAGTACCGCTAATGCTTTCGAGCTGTTTGGCCGGTGGTAAAAGGGTTGTCTGTTCGCTAAATGTACGGTAAAATAGTGAGACAGGAATCATTAAGTTGTAGGCGCGCCCATGGTAACTACCGAGTCATGGTATGATAACAGCATGAGACTATCATCATGGCAATATATCGTAACCTCCTCAGCTTCGGCTATTGTCGATGCTTTTGATGTGAGAACGGATGCCTTGACTGTCCGCCCAGCCTCAGGTCATACCGCCAAAGCCTGGTGGTCTGCCGGCGCCTACATCAGGGAGGCACTCGGTAATCATGGTTCAAACCAGTCTCAATCCTACACCAAATCCCGCTGAATCAGACCCGCACCTTTACGGCGTCCAGATGCAGGCCGGCCCCTTGCCTCCTGCCGCTGAGCTGGCAGCCTACGAAAAAGCCCTATCCGGTTCAGCCGAGCGGATAATCGCGATGGCTGAGGCCAGTCAAAAAGCTGATATTCAGGAAGTAGTCTTCGAGCAACGGGCCAGGCTCTTACTAGCGCTCCTCGGGCAATCGTTTTTGTTCTTCCTGATAGCCGCTGCTGTCTATCTGGCGATACATGACAAGCCACTCGAAGCGTTTTTTACTGGACTTGCGCCCATTGCTATCGCCATCTATGCCAACTTGAGAGGAAAACCTCATGACCAAACCAACTCATCCAATCTATCTCGATAATGCCGCCGCCACACCCGTGGATCCGGCGGTACTCGAGGTAATGCAAAAGTATTTTGATCAGGAATATGCGAATCCCTCAGCCCTGTATGGCCTCGGCCGCCAAGCCCGGGCAGCCATCGATGATGCGAGGGCGACTATTGCCAACTCGCTAGCCGCCAAGCCGACTGAAATTGTGTTTACTTCCTGTGCCACTGAGTCAAACAACCTGGCCATCCAGGGAGTTCTGCGGGCCCATCCCGGCTCCCACTGGGTGACTACCGCCATCGAACACGATTCGGTGTTGGCATTGGAGCAGCCTATGTCTGCCGCCGGCCATCCCTTGTCGGTGGTACCGGTCTCGGCTGATGGGATTGTCGATGCCCAAGACGTAGCCGAAGCCGTGACCGATACTACTGTGCTCGTGAGCGTGATGCTGGCCAATAACGAAATCGGTACCATTCAACCCCTGACTGAGGTTGCCAAGCGATTGGTGGCCATCAGGGCGAGCCGGACGGCGCGCGGTATTGATAGACCCCTCTATTTGCACACTGACGCCGCCCAAGCAGCTGCCTACATCAACCTGCACGTCAACCGGCTCGGCGTTCACCTGCTAACCCTGAACGGCTCCAAGATGTATGGCCCCAAAGGAGCCGGCGTCTTGTATGTACGCACCGGTACCATCATGAATCCTCTCATGTATGGTGGTGGTCAAGAAAGAGGCCGTCGCAGCGGCACCGAAAATGTACCTGCCATTGTGGGTTTGGGCGCGGCGGTCAAATTAGCCGCCGCCCACCGCCAAGCCGAGTCAGCAAGGCTTGAACAGCTGCGTGGTCAGTTAGCCCGTCAGATTCTCGAAGCCCTTCCTGGTACGAGTCTCAACGGCCATCCGCGCAAACGGCTACCTGGCAACCTTAATTTCACCATTCCCGACGCCGAAGGCGAAACCTTGGTTCTACATTTAGACCAGGCCGGTATCCAGGTATCAACCGGCTCAGCCTGCTCCATTGGTAACCAGGAAGCCTCGCATGTTCTGACCTCCATTGGCTGCACCGCTGACCAAGCCCGAACGAGCTTGCGCTTGACACTGGGCCGCCAAACTACCGCCGCAGACATCGCCTATGTCGCCAAAACCCTACCGGCCGTCGTGGCAGCCGTTCGTAATTTAGGCTAGCCGTGTCGGCAAGCCATTGATGCTACAATAATAAGCATGAAGCGGTTTCTAACCGGATTGTTGCTGACGGTGACAGTACTGATACTTGTCGTCACGGGCGCTGTATACGGCATTGGTTATTATTTGGCGCCCCAGGATCGCCTCTCGAAAACCGATGCAATTGTGGCGATCTCCGGCGGCGATACCGCAGCGCGCACCACCGAAGCCGTCAAGTTGTATCAGGACGGTTGGGCGCCGATTCTCATTTTCTCGGGAGCCGCGCTAGATCCTTCAAGCCCTTCAAACGCCTCAGCAATGGCCCGGACCGCGCGTGAGTCAGGTGTGCCGGCTTCAGCCATACTGCTCGATGAAGCGGCTACCGACACCAGAGCCAATGCTGCCGGTGTGGCCAAACTGGTCCACGACAATCATTACCAGTCAATTATTCTGGTGACATCACCGTATCATCAGCGCCGAGCCAGCCTCCTGTTTCATAGGGAGCTGGGCACAGATTTCCAGATTATCAACCATTCTGGGCTCGATAGTGATTGGCGTCGATCTCATTGGTGGGACACGCCGAAGTCCTTGGCACTCACCTTGTCCGAGCTACAGAAAGTTATCTACGAACATCTGGCGGGATCCAAGAAATGAACCTCAGCATTGGCCTAGTGGTTGATGTGTTGATTGTTGTGGTGTTACTGCTGGCGGGCTGGGCCGGCCGTCGTCGGGGCGCTGTCTTGCTGGGATTTGAGTTGGTTTGCTTTGCGGCGGCCACAGCCGGCGCTATTTTGTTGTATGCCCCGTTAGGTGACTTCATCGAGCACCAGTTTAGCGTCATACCGGCGTTATCGAATCTCATTGCCGTCACCCTTATTTGGATTTTTATCGAGATCGGTCTCGCTCTGGCGCTGAGGTTCAGTCTGCTCAAACATTTGCACCAGGACTTGCAACTATCATGGCCGAACCAAGCTGGGGGAGTTATCCTAAACATCTGTAAATTTGCTGTCTTAATCACCCTAGCCATCGTTATCGCATTGGCCCTCCCCATACCAGTGGTCGCCAAAACTGCCATCAGGGAGTCGGTGTTGGCCCAACAGCTCGTCGGCATGGGTAAAGTCGCCCAAAAAGAACTTGCAGCTGGCTTAAGTCAGGACCTCGGCAACAGCTTAAATCTTTTTACCCTCAACATAACGCCCACCAAAACCGAATACATCGAACTAGGCTTCACTACAGCCGGCATCCCTAGCCCTTATGATGAGAACACTATGCTCAACCTCGTGAATAGCGAGCGCACGAGCCGAGGACTCGAACCCTTAGGCGTGAACGAGCCTGCCCGCACGGTCGCTCGGGCCTATGCCACGAGAATGTTCGCCGAAGGCTTCTTCTCGCATAATGATTCCGAGGGTAACGGCCCCTTTAACCGGCTTGATGACGCCAAAATCAAATATGCCGCCGCCGGGGAAAACCTGGCCTTGGCTAGTAACCTTGAGGAAGCTCATCAAGGCCTGATGAACTCACCCGGCCACCGCGCCAATATCCTCAACGAGAATTTTCGCAAAGTCGGCATCGGTATTATCGACGGCGGGCCGTACGGTCTGATGGTTGTGCAATTGTTTACTGATTAATATCGGCGATTTATTTTGTATATTCCCCTCAGTCCCTAACCAGTTGGGGCTACAATACAAATGGTATGGAGGACGATCTAGTCTATTTTGGGAGTCACCCCCAACCGGGTGGTATCTCTACTGGAAGTGTATCGCTTCCAAGTGCCGAAGTATTAATATTGACAGTTGCCGCAAAAGTGACATTGCTGTAAAATAACCCTCGTTATGCCTGGGTCTAAAAAAGTTTACGTTGGTCTCAGTGGCGGAGTTGATTCCGCAGTTTCGGCTGCCTTGCTTGTTCGGCAGGGCTACCAGGTCGTGGGCGTGTACATGCAAAACTGGACCCAAGACATCGGTGGTGTCGAGTGCCCGTGGCGGCAGGACCTCGCCGATGCCCGGGCGGTGGGCGCCGCCCTCGGTATACCCGTCAAGGTGTACGATTTCCAAATGGAATACCGTCAGGCTGTCGTCGACACCATGGTGGCCGAGTATCAAGCCGGCCGCACGCCCAATCCGGACGTGCTCTGTAACCAGTTCATTAAGTTTAAACTGTTTGCCGAAACCGCCCGGGCTGACGGCGCCGACTTGATTGCCACCGGCCATTACGCCCGTACCACAGACGGCCGGTTGCTGCAGGCTGCCGACAGCGTCAAAGATCAGACCTACTTTCTGTACCGAATATCCAGTGAAGTCTTAAGATATACGCTGTTTCCCATTGGTGGCCTCACAAAGCCAGAAGTCAGAGCCCAGGCCGCCAAACTGGGTCTACCCAATGCTACCAAACCTGATTCACAAGGCATTTGTTTTGTCGGTCAGGTGGGTATCAAAGAGTTTTTAAGTCAACAAGTATCCAGCCAGCCGGGCCCCATCGTACAGCAGACGACCGGCCAAGTGCTCGGCCAGCATGCCGGCGCCATTTTTTATACTATTGGCCAGCGCCACGGCCTGGGTGTGGGTGGCGGCCGCCCGTTTTTTGTGACGGGCAAAGACATGACGACCAACACCGTCTACGTGACCGCCGATCCCGCCGATGCCACTCTGGATACTACTTTACTCATCATCACAGACTGTAGCTGGGTGAGTGGACAATCACCCACGGCACCCAAGACCTACCGGTTTCGCCTGCGGCACCGGGGCCAGCTGATTTCCGGCCGTCTAGAACCAGCCACTCAAGGTGACTTCAGGATTACCCTTGATACCCCTGAACGGGCTGTGGCCGCCGGCCAGTCGGCCGTTGTCTATGATGGCGACGAAGTCATTGGTGGTGGCATTATCAAGCCCTAAAAATCAGTTCGCGGATGTTGGCGCCTGGTCTCGACGAACCGTTGCTCACCAGTCCAAATTTGCTGACTAACATCAAAATTGGCAAACACTTTCTGTTGCCTGAGCACCTCCACAAGCGTCATCCACTGGTTGCGCCCACCTTCAAACAACTCCTTTATCTCACCCTTTACGTTAGTACAAGCGACGTTGAAAAAGATTTTGTCTTCAAGGATGTCAGTGTGATCGGCATCGTACACAATCTCGTGATGAATACCCATAATCTCATATTCAGCAGATAATCCGGCTTCTTCAGCTAATTCGCGAGCGGCGGTTTCGAGAATAGTTTCGCCCCATCTGATCTTGCCGGTAGGGCGTCCCCAGAATCCGTAATAGGGGTGTTTCAACCTTTGCTGGAACAAATAATCCTGGTTATTTCCGGGGCGTTTAATATTCAAGACCACGGCAACTTTGGGTTGTCTTTCGACGGTGTTATGGTCGGTATCAAGCCGGTTGGCATATTCTTTACCCATCACCGTTAGCCGGTATTGTCCTCGGTCTATTTTTTCCACGAAACCGACCTCAATCAAACGGTTGATATGAAACATAAAATGGTCACTGCCAAGTTCTGTGGGTTTCTGTAATTGGGCAAATCCAGCTTGAGGCACAAACAGCAGCTCCCTCAAAATACTTGTTTGAGCGGTGTGCAGTTTAATCTCGTGGCTCATATCTGGTTCCTCGTTAAGCTGACCTCAAGTATAGGTACTCCGGCTGCGATTAAAAAGTAAAGTTCACTATAGGTGGCGAATTCATGGCTAGTCAGTTGACATACCAGCCTCGATATGTCAGCATTACGTCTGTCCGTACCCCGAAAACCTTGTTGAAAAGTAGGTGACAAAGTTGGGACTCAACTATCAGCCCGGCGATGTCGCCGAGCGTGAATTTTTCAGCCTGTACCTCCAATGCTTTGCCGGCCGCCGCACAGCCGACCAAATTGCGTTTGCCCGGTGTGATACCTACCCGGCCGAAGTTGTCCATCGTTTGGGCCAGATCAATAGTTGGCTCGGGCAGCGGCTCGACGACATGGTAAACACCGGGATTAGCCTCAGTGAAAACGTCTACCGCTCGAGTCTGCCATACGAACTAGCAACTTGGCTGAATACTGATTGGGCATTGTTGCTCGATCTAGCTCTCAGGACGGTTATCGTTCATGCCAGTCTAACTGGCGGAATCGAGGAAACAGTGGCCAAACTAGACGGTCTGTTCAGCCAAGAGCCCCAATCCCTAGAAGCCGAGGAGGACTCACAATAAGCGGTTACCTGCCTGATAAGCCGGTAGCCGCTCTCTTCTTTTTTGGGGTAGCATACGTTACAATGCGGTCAAAGTATTAGCAAAGAGGATTTTCTTACGATGGGTATTTTCGACGACATAAAGAACGCTGTGCTCGGAGGGGCCAAAAAACCTGACGCCGCTCCGGCTATGCCCGCTGCCCCGGTGGCTCCCGCCCCAGTCGCACCAGCCACTCCAGTTATGCCAGCGCCCGAGGCCAAATCCGAGCCGGTCGAACCAGCTCCTGCTCCCGCCGCACCCGTTGCGAACCAGGTCGATGGCGTCCAAGCCGCTGCATCGGCCGAGCCAGCCGCCGCTCCCGTCGAAGCTCCCGTCGCGGTTGGACCCGCTCCTGCCGTGATGGATAAAGTGGAAGCTGCAGTTGACGCAGTGACCGACAAAATCCCCGGCGAGGCCGACGACCAGCTCGCCCAAAAAGCCCTCGATGCTGCCAATGCCGCCATGGCCGCTGGTACTGCTCCGGCCGCCCCGGTTGAGCCGGCCCCCGTGGTTCCGGCTGAGCCCGCTCCTGCCGCCGAAACGCCCGCTGAGCCCGCTACCGCCACGGATGCCACCACCGCTCCCGCCGTCGAAACCCAGCCTGAAACCCCAACGACTCCGTCTCAGGCATAATACCCAGATTCACCAACTAACCATCCATACCAGAGAAGTTCCATGACTGCCAACGACATCCGCCGCGCGTATCTTGAGTTTATGGCCAAAAATGGCCATGCCATCATCCCCCGCGCCAACCTCGTCCCCAAAGAAGATCCTACCACCTTGTTTACCGGCTCGGGCATGCAACCTTTGCTGCCGTTTTTGCTCGGCGAGCCACACCCGGCCGGCAAACAGGTCGTCGATTCGCAACCGGCATTTCGCGCCGAGGACATCGACGAAGTCGGAGATAACCGTCACACGACTTTCTTCGAGATGCTGGGCAACTGGAGCTTTGGTACGTACTTCAAGCAAGAGCAGCTCCCTTGGTTTTGGGAATTTCTGACTGATGTCGTTGGGCTAGATCCAAACAAACTCTATGTCACGGCTTTTATTGGTGACAAAGCCAACCATATCCCGCAAGACACTGAAGCTGCCGGAATCTGGCAGCGCCTTTTCAAGACGAAGGGCATCGATGCCAAAGTAGCAGAAGTCGGATCTGAAACTGATGGCTACGCCCGTGGCATGAAGCCCGGCGAACGCATATTTTATTATGATGCCAAGAAAAACTGGTGGACTCGCTCAGGTACTCCCGACAAAATGCCAGCCGGTGAACCCGGTGGTCCCGATGCCGAAGTTTTTTACGAATTCTCACACATCGAGCACGATACGAAATGGGGCCAGTACTGCCATCCCAACTGTGACTGTGGCCGTTTCATGGAAATCGGCAACTCAGTCTTCATGCAGTATGTCAAAAATGATCAAGGCGGCTTTGACGAATTAGCGCAGAAGAATGTCGATTTCGGTGGCGGCTTAGAGCGGATTGCCGCAGCTTTGGAAGGCTCAGGTGACGTCTTTAAGATCAGTCTGCTATGGCCGATTGTCGAAAAGTTAGAGTCGTTGTCGGGCAAAAAATATGACGAGAATCCAATCGCCATGAGAGTGATAGCTGATCATTTGCGGGCTGCCACCTTCCTGGCAGTCGATGGGGTTGTGCCTTCGAACAACGACCAGGGTTATGTTTTGCGCCGCTTCCTGCGCCGGGCTATTCGGCAAGCCCATTTGCTAGACTTAAAAGATGACTTTTTAGCCAAGGTCATTCCAGTAATCACTGAGCTCTACCGCGACGATTACCCTGAGGTACGCGAGCAGGAACAGACTGTCATCGAAACTCTCGTCCGCGAGGAAAAGCAGTTTCGAAACACACTTGAAAAAGGGTTACGCGTATTCGACAGAATAATGCGCGACCCCGTATCGTGGGGTACGATGAATGGCGAGCGTATCCGAGATACGGTTGAACAAAAACAGCTGATTCAATCTGGGCAGATGCAGTATAAGAAAGTAATAACTGGTCATGACATATTCCTGTTATTCGACACGTACGGTTTTCCGTATGAGTTGTCACTTGAAGAGGCGCATGAACGCGATATCATGCCGGTCGATAACTGGAAAGCGCAATTCGACGATGATATGGCCGAGCAAAAAGAGCGCTCGCGCACTGCCTTTACCGGTCAATTCAAGGGCGGCTTGGCGGACCACTCTGACATCTCCATCAAGTACCATACAGCTACCCACCTTGGTTACAAAGCCTTACGAATGGTCTTGGGCGATCACGTGATTCAGCGCGGTTCCAACATTACTCCCGAGCGGCTACGGTTTGACTTCAGCCACCCCGAGAAAATGACGCCTGAGCAAATCGCCCAAGTCGAAACAATCGTCAACGAGGCTATCGAGGCCGATTACCCGATGGGCTACCGTGAGATCCCCACCAAGCAAGCTTTCGAGGAGGGCGCTTTGGGTGCCTTCGGCGACAAATACGGTGACACCGTCAAGGTCTACACGGCGGGCGATCCAGATGGTGAATGGTTTAGCAAAGAAATCTGCGGCGGCCCCCATGTGGAACATACCGGCGCTCTGGCTGAAGGCGGCAAACAATATAAAATCCTCAAAGAAGAATCAAGCTCAGCCGGCATCAGACGCATCAAAGCTGTCTTGAGATAACATAAGCGTAAGCGTGATATAATCTTGGCACAGTAAGGGTAAGGCGGCCAATATGAAGAGCAGTACGGGTCAAACGAGCAAAAAGCTTTGGGCAGTCGGCGTAGTTGGACTGGCGCTTGTGGTAGCGGGCGGTGTCTTCGGGTTTCGTTTTTTGCAGGAAAAGACCGGCCTCGGCATAACGGTCGATGTCGATAACCCGCCAAAATTTATTCAGGCCGACTTTATTGATCTGTCGAAAATCTACAGCATTTCCAAGTACCGCTCGGGCGAAGGCCACGACTTTTCGGGCAATGGCGAAACCTGCCGCAGTATGAAACACTATTTCACTCCGCAGATCGATACCACCATCAAGCCCGAAAAGGCCGCCGATGGCCGCACGATTCCTCCGCAACCCGACGGCCAGCACGACATCGACATATTTAGCCCCGTCGATGGCCAGATCACCGACATCGCCCAAGAACGGCTATCGGTGGGCGAGCAAATCTATATCAAGCCAGCCCAGGCCAAAGATTTCACGATTCGGTTATTCCATGTCTACAAACGAGCTGACATCAAAAAAGGCATGACGGTTACCGCCGGCCAAAAAATCGGCGTCATCAGCGGCTATTCGGCCACCGACATTGCGGTCGAGGGCGGCCGGTACCAGTTTGTATCGTATTTCCAAGTTATGCCCGATAGCCTCTTTGAGGCGTACAAGCAGCGGGGCGCCACCAGCCGAGATGATTTTATCATCAGTCGAGCATACCGCGATGCCCACCCCATACCTTGCAACCAGGACGATAAGGGCGATCAAGCCTTTTCCTACCCCGAAGGCTATGACCATGCCGCAGATGATGTGTATCTGTCCGGGTATATCAAACCAGATTATTCCAGACAGCAACAGGGTCAGCATAATCTGCAGTAGCCAAAAGTTGAGGGGCCACCAGATATTCTGGTGGCCCCTAGGTGGTTCAGCGCCTGACAATGCCCTTCGGCCAAAAACGCAAGACCGACCATGGTCGGCGCGGACGATCAGTTGTTTCGTCCTGGACCCGTGATGGGCTCGCATTCTGAATTCCGATAAGTAGTTGCTCGTCGTTACTGCTCATTTTGACTGCCGTCACGCAATGAAGGCAATGTGCGTCTGAGCAACCGCACGTGAAGAACACGACGGGCTTAAGTCCCGCGACGCTCCCCAACCAGTTGGTGTACTGCGCCATGAGATACAACAGGCCAAAAATTGCGCCTATAACCACGACAGTAGCCAAGACGGCCCACAAGAAAGGCCCAACCCAGGCTGCACCCAAGCTCGATTGGCGCTTGCCAATACACCAGTCGATCTCCTGATGAGTCAGGGTCCCGGGTGTATTCTGAGAATAGCCGGAATCTATCCACGTATGGTTGACTGTGTTGTAGGGGTCGAGCCGGCAGGCGGTATAGATGTTGGTGATTCTTTGGCTGATCATCGTGTAGAGAAAGAACCCTATCGCGATGACAACCAAAGGTATCTCGGGCCTGATACCGCTCAGGTTTCGTGCGAGACGTCGCATGATCGCTCCTATCAGGAGAAGAAGTTGTCAAAATGGACTGTCAAACTATAAAACATGTAGCATAATAAGTCAAAATTAATAGCCAGTCTCCCGGTTGGGGGAGACTGGCTATAGCGGTACTGAGGGCATGATTACCATCGGCGGGTAACTCTAACGTACCAGCGGCCGAGAGGGGTGAATCAGCACGCAAACCAGTAGATCACGATCAGACTGATGATCCAAGCGACCACCAAACCAACCTACCCTGCCGACTCAGTGGCTGCTCTGGTAGGGATCAGCTAGAGGTAGAACTGATGAGACGGTCATCGAGGTAGCGGTGGAAGAATCCGAAGCCCAAGCCGCTCGACACCATCACCAAGACCAGCCATTGGGTGGGGTCAAA
The DNA here is from genome assembly GCA_964467655.1 of uncultured Candidatus Saccharimonadales bacterium. Classification (GTDB taxonomy): domain Bacteria; phylum Patescibacteriota; class Saccharimonadia; order UBA4664; family UBA4664. The sequence continues at coordinate 16,919 of CAYXSN010000002.1, forward strand.
GAGCTCGTTGTTATTGCCGCTCAACCAAAATACTGTCCCGCTGACGATGGCAACAGCTGCTGCCCGACGAGCCACCTTGCTGCGCGGACCATGACTGCCGGTGAGCCGCCGCCAGTGACTGCGAAGGCTAGCGAGACCGAAGATAATGGCCCCAACCATCAGCCCGGCAAACGCCACCATGAAAACCAAGCAGACTGCCTGGTTGTAGTGGGCAGACGCCATCAAGCCGATGCCCCAGCAGAAAATAGCTGCTCCCTGGGCGTTGGCCTTGGCTTTGCCCCAGATCTCGGCTTGCAACGGCCGGAAGCTTGGACGGTGTGACTTTTGGAGCCCTTGAGCCAAGCCAACACTGCCTGTGCAGCTATTGATAATCACATCAGCAACCACGATCCCGGCAAGCCACTGCCGCCAATCACTACTCAGCATCTGCTGGGACGCCAGCCACAAGGTGTAGTAGAACGCCATGATGACAAACTTGTCACCCAGCGGGTCCACAAACCGTCCAAAGTCACTGACAACGTTACCTTGTGAAGCCAGAGTGCCATCGAGGGCATCAAGTGCCAATACTATGACCGCCAGCCCGAAAAACACGGCCGCTATGATCGTATGCACCGCTGTCGGAGTTGCTTGCAGTGAGGCCAGTGCCGCCAACCAGACCATGGCGACTGGTATCGCAAGAAACACGCGGCCAACGGTGATGGCATTGGGGATCTGCCGCGCCACAATGCGCACCCGTCTACGCGGGTCGTCGCGGTGGGCGTCAATCCATTGGGCTGTCAGCCGGACCGGCCGGATGGCCATGAGGGGCCGGTCAAACGAGTCTGGCCGGTTCAACATGCTCAAGTCACATCCTCTCTTGTCATATTTGTCAATGTAGACTGTCATACTATACCATGCCCTAACAGATAGCTGCTATACTAAGTCCATAGCGCCATGTCCAAACTATCTATTACCGTTATTATTACTCTGACAGTTGGCTTCGTCGCAGCGGCCGGCCTTAATGTCATCCAGTATCAGCGCGCCGAAAATACCCAAAAACTATTGAAAGGTGAGATCACAGATTTGCGGTATGAAATAAATCAACGTGCAGGCGACGCCGACACTGAATCGCCAACCGGGGCTTCGAGCACCCCCACGCCGGTACCTCAGACGGCCGGCTCGCCCACCCCCACGCCCGCTGTGGCCGGTACCCAAGTACTGAGCATTCCTGAACTTGGCGCCAAAGTGTCCTACGGCGATCCCATAACTGATCTGACGTATTACATGACGAAGTCAGGCGTTTATCAAGTAGCTGCCCTGATTACTAGTAAAATCAAGACAGATTATCCAGGCTGTAGTGGCAGTACTTCAAACAACGTACTCGGCCAAATTGTGCGTAAGACTGAAAGTACGTCCACTGGTAAACTAATTAAAAAAATTGGTGATTACAATTACTTCTATCTTAAACCGAGCGGCTATTGTACTGACGCCGGCACCGGCCGCACCGCCATCGATGCCGCCCGGACGTACGTTGAAAACTTTGTCATACCGAGTCTGAGCATATGACCAGCCGCCAACCCTCAACCAAATCGCGTTCACATCGCACCACACCCGCCACTCAACCGGCCACGCGCCGCCGCCAACCGGCCCCGGTCGAAGATTATTATGAAGAGCCGGCCTATTACGACGAGCAGCAGTATTATCGGGAAGAACCGGTCGAAGAGATCGGGCCGCCGACTGACCATTCTGGCAAAATTATCATGCTCCAGTGGATCGTCATCGCCGTATTGGTCATAGGCTCGGCTCTGGCCGGCTGGCTGATGGTCAATAAGCTCACCACTACACTCACTGAAAACACCAGACTCAACGGTAATGCCAGCTCTCTCAAGGAGCAGCTCCGCCAGGCCAAACTCCAAATCCCCAAGACCCCCACTCCCACACCGGTGCCAACGGTTGAACCATAATAAAGCCCTTACCCTAACTGCCGTTTGGCATCCACTAGCATAAGCGCTAAAATCAAGGACAGATGAAAGGCCAATTACTCGCCAAATTACCCAAGCTCAGGGCCAAAGACACTGGTCCCCGGCGGCTCGTGGCTCTGGATATTGGTACCGAATTCGTGAAAGCCCTCATCGGCGAAGTTGAGATTGATCCGGCCTCGGGTTCACCGTCCAAGGTCAACATTACTGGTGTCGGCCGCCAGCGCCAGCGACTAACAGATATGCAATCGGGTACCGTCACCGACATTGCCGGCGTGGTCGAAAACTGTGATGCCGCCCTCAAAGTGGCCGAAAAAATGGCTGGTGCCTCGGTAGCCAAGGTGCCCACAGTCATCGGGATCGCCGGCGAGCTGGTCAAGGGCGCCACCACCACCGTGCGCTACCAGCGCAACCGCTCAACCGATCCTATAGATATGACTGAACTGCGCAAGATGCTCGACCGGGTCCAATACCGCGCTTTCGAAAGAGCTCGCGAGCAACTCACCTGGGAGACCGGCTACAAAGAGCTAGAGGTCAAACTGGTAAATACAGCCATCGTCGACGTCCACATCGACGGCTACCGCGTGACCAATCCCATTGGGTTCCAGGGCAAAGATGTGGCCATCCAACTATTTAATGCCTTTGCCCCCATGGTGCACTTGGGCGCTTTGCAATCGGTCGCCCAGGACCTCGACCTCAACCTGATCAACATTGCCGCCGAGCCATTCGCTGTGGCCAAATCTGTTGGCACCCAAGATTCCGGCGAATTTAGCGCCATTTTCATTGATATCGGCGGCGGTACCACCGACATTGCCCTGGTCAACAATGGGGGAGTTGAGGGCACCAAAATGTTTGCCATTGGCGGCCGTAGTTTTACTAAGCGCCTGGCCCAGGTGGCCAACTTGAGCTTCGAAAAAGCCGAAGCCATGAAGATTGCCTACAGCCAAGGCCAGCTTGGACCCAAGTCGAAGGCCGCCGTCGAAGAGGCCGTGGGGGCCGACGTTGAAGTCTGGCTGTCGGGCGTCGAGCTGTCACTGGCCGAATTCGACAAAGTCGACCACCTGCCTTCCAAGATCTTGCTCTGCGGTGGCGGTACCGGCTTGCCTCAAATCACCGAAGCCCTCAAAGGCAAAGATTGGTACAAAAATTTGCCGTTTGCCCGCAAACCGACAGTCAGTCACATCAGCCCGAGCGAAGTCGCCAGAGTCAAAGATACCACCGGTAAACTGACGAGTTTTGCCGACATTACGCCAATGGGGCTGGCTAATCTCGGTCTCGATAGCGTCGGCGGCGAAACTACCACCGACACCCTCATGCGCAAACTCGCCCGCGCCATATCGAGCTAGTATTATATGAATGGGCTAAACGTAGTATAAAATAACCGCGTTTATTAGACACCGTCATGCGCGATCAGCAGCCGTTTGTGTATTTTCATACTCATGTAATTGACCAAGCCGTTCTGGACCGCGCTACCACCGCGGGCCGAAGTCTTGAGATAGATATCTCTATGACTGAAGACGGTAGTTTATACGTTGGACATCCACTCAGTTTTTATGAATTCAAACATCAACCCCTGCCGGACAATCTCTCGCTGGAGACGATACTGGCGGCAGTACTGTCGGTACCTGATATGTATGTAGTGATCGACTGCAAGGACGTCCGCGCACTGCCCCGCGTTGCCGTGATTATCCAGCAATTTGGCACGAACCGCGTTATCTTTCATTCTTGGATCGACAGTTTATTATTTAAGCCATATCCTTCGCACATCACAGTGGAACCTCAATGGTTGCACGAAGATTTACCAGCAACCGCCGTGCGCCAGTTCCAGCAAAAGACCCAAGTGCCAGTTATAGCCTCGGCGCGCGGATTAACAAAGGATCAGCTCGAAGCCGAGGGCGAACAGATTATACAAAACATTATTGCCAAAACGAAAGGCTGGGTGGACGCGGTCAACTTCAACTTACCGAACGCCCAGGCGCCACAGCTGTCGGTGATGCAGGCTCTGTTGGACCAGGGTATCCTGACGTGGCTCAACATCGATGTCGTGCCGCCACAGCTTCGTCCAGCGGTTTATCTCGGCATGACTGACCACATTGATCAAGCTACCAAGCCTCAAAAATAGGTTATGGGGCCCGCCGCTGATGTGCGACGGACCCCACGATGGTCTTACTTGACTCGACGGCTGCGGCGGCCACTCTGCCTGGCCTCATCAGCCAACCGCTTGGCTTCGGCCGCTTCGCCTCCGTCGACGTCGTCCATCATGGTGACAACAACTATCTGAGCCATCAGAGTTCCTTCCGATCGAAGAGTACTCCCGGATTGGAGCTGATATATCATGCACTAAATAGCCAGATAAAGCAATAGCTAGCCAACTAGTACCATCCAGCACAACAAGTATGCTAATCTAGATACTATGAATGACCAGGCCCTGTACCTCGAAGCCGATGAAGATATTACTTCAGCGATAGACAAGTTGCGGCATGCCACCTCGGAATCGGTGCATATTGTGGTGCCCAAGCGCTCAGGCCTGCTGCAAAGCATTATCAACCTCAAATTGCTCAAAAAAGCTGCCGAAGCTAGCGGCAAATCCCTGGTTCTGGTCACCACCGACAAAGTGGCAACCGATCTGGCCGCCCGCACGGGGTTGGCTGTAGCGCCTTCAGTTGGTGCCAAGGCCGTGGTGCTCGAAGCCGCTCCTCCTCCCAAGATCGATCTCGACGATGAAGTGATCACCGCCTCAGATCCAGCAGGACCGGCGGCTGCCGCGGACGTCGTGGCCGCTGAAACTGCCGGCAATGGAGCTAAAATCAGCAAGGCGCTCAAGTTCCGCCACCGGGAAGTGCCCGATGAAGAATCAGCCGGCATGCCCACTCCGGCAATGGCCACGGCTGTTGCCAAAAACCCTCTAGAAGCTCAATTGCCAGAAACCGATGTCAATGACTCTGCCGCAGCAGCCAAAGCTGACGGCCGCCGACCCGGTGTCAAAGTACCCAGCTACGGCAAACTCAAGCGCCGGCTGTTTTGGGTAGGGTTAGCGATGTGTGCCGTAGTGACCTACGTGGGCTACATGTATTTTTTTGCTACTGCTCAAGTAGTTATATTTGCAAACGCTACCAAAACCAGCATCGATGCGGCGTTCAGCATTGACCCCAAGGCCACAGCCACCCAGGCCGACAAGGCAGTTTTGGCTGGCAAAGCCTTGTCTGCCAGCCGCGACTTGTCCGCCAGTTTCACACCCACCGGCAAAAAAGACGTTGGCACCAAGGCTACGGGTTCGGTGACCATCAGTAATTGTTTTGACTCCACCGATCATACCTTTGTCGAGGGCACCCGCTTCCAGTCGCCCGACGGCAAAATCTTTCGCTCAACCGCCGAAGTAATAGTACCGGGCGGCCAGGGCAGTTTCTTCGGCTGCACCAATCCGGGGACGGCCACAGTGGCAGTTATTGCCGACCAGAATGGCGACAGCTACAATCAGGCGCCAGCCACGTACACCCTGCCCGGCCTGCCGATGAGCCAGCAGACCGGCCAAAACAGTATTTCAGCCAAGGGCGGTCAGATGTCTGGAGGTACCAGCAAAACCATTACAGTAGTCACTCAAGCAGACGTTGACACTGCCGTGGCCGCCGCGGTCGAAAAAGACAAAGATAATATCGGTAAAGCCCTCGATGGCGTCACGCCGGCCGATTTCCTGGTGCTCGCCGCCTCTCGCAAAACCTCCACGACCGATGTAGTGCCGTCGCCAGCCATTGACGGCGAAGGCACCTCTGCCACGGTCACGTTTAAGGCTGCCTACATGGCGCTCGCCGTCAAAAAAGCCGAGTACGAATCTCTCATTCGTGACCTAGAAAATAAGCAAGTCGGCGGCAATAACCAGATATACGACGACGGATTAAAGTCGGCTCAACTGACAGCTGATACCGCTGATGCTCAGGGTAAGCAAGTCTTCCATCTGACGACAGACGCCTATTCTGGAGCAAAAATCGATGAAGCCAAACTCGCCAAAGAACTCGCCGGTAAGCGCTATGGCGATGCTGTGACCTTAGCCGCCCGCCAGCCGAGCGTCGCCCACGTGGAAATTACTCTCAAGCCTGTGTGGGCAACCAGCATTCCGAGCCGAACCGACAAGATTAAGGTTGAAATCAAGGTAGCCTCAGGTGACTAAGCAGCCGGCGGGGGAACCGGTCCAGGGGCGCTACCTCGGTATTGACGTGGGCGTCAAAAGGGTTGGTTTAGCTACGGCCGACCCCGAGGCGCGGGTAGCTCATGCCTGGCAAACTATTGAACCCGCCCGGTTAGTTGAAGTTATCAAGACCCAAGGCCCGTTCGCCGAAATTGTGGTCGGCTTGCCGCGCAATTTGGCCGGCACCGATACGGCCCAAACCTTAGCCGTGCGCCGGTTTTGCGACGATACACTGGGAGCTCAGCTGGGCATCGATCCCGTCTTCCAGGATGAGGCCGCCACTTCGTCGGTGGCCGAAGCCGAGCTCCGAGCTTCCGGCCGCTCGTACACCAAAGCTGACATCGACGCTCAGGCGGCCGCCATTATTCTGCAGGATTACCTCGATACCCTATGAAAGCTCGCAGGTACCAACTGATAGCCGGTATCGTGGCTGCCCTGGTGCTGGCCGGCCTGATCGGGCTATATGTTTCCTACAGAGTGCAGCTCCAGCCGGCCCAGCCCAACGATCAAAGCACCCAAACCTTCCAGATTACCGCCGGCCAAAGCGCCCCCACCATCGCCCAGAATTTAGTCGATGCCCAGCTCATCAAAAGCCGTCAGGCCTTCGTAACGTATATCAATCTGCATGGTTTGCGACCCAAGCTCAAAGCCGGTACCTATGAGCTATCACCATCGTGGGCGGTACCCCAGATTGCCCAGCTGATCGCCGGTGGCCGCACACTCACCCAGAGAGTCGTCATACCCGAAGGCTACACGCTCAAACAAATCAGGGCCGCCGTAGTGGCTGCCGGCTTAAGTGGCACCGAGTTTGATGCCGCCCTCAAGGCCCCTCATACCCAGACAGTAGTAAGTGGCCGTCCTTCCGGCGTGAGTCTTGAAGGCTATTTGTTCCCCGACTCCTATGAAATTGGCGCCACTACTACGGCCGCTTCATTGGTGAATACCATGATTGACAACCTAGCCGCCAAAACAGTTGCCACCTACACGCCTGCTTTTACGGCCCAGGGTCTGACATACCACCAGGGACTAACCCTGGCTAGTATCGTCGAGCGGGAGGTTAATATTCCCGCCGACCGTCCAGTGGTTGCCCAAATCTTTCTCAAGCGGCTACGAAGCGGCCAGACCCTTGGCTCAGACGTCACTACAGAATATGCAGCCCAACTGCGGGGTGTGCCCTTCGACGTGAATCTCGACTCTCCTTATAACACCCGCGTCACTGCTGGCTTACCTCCTGGACCTATCTGTAGCCCCGGGACATCAGCCATGGACGCCGTCGCCAAACCGGCCACCACTGACTACCTATATTTCCTATCTGGCACCGATGGTAAGACCTATTTTGCTAAAACCTATGCCGAGCACCAGCAAAATATTGCAAAACACTTACGCTGACCGAACAGTCAGCTTAGTTTGACACTTGTGTCTGCAAATTGCTTGCTAAATAAATCTACGCTCATATTTGACATATAAAAAAGATGTGCTAACCTGCAACAGGGCAAATAAATCGCCCAATTTTCGGTTTTTAAGTTGTCAATTCATATCTGATGACCAGGTTGACAGCACTAGGCGCCAATCATAGACTAGCAACTGTAAGCGTTAAGCTTTAGCAGTATGGAGTTTTCCCATTAGTAGAGATACCCTTAGCGTCCTGATAAACCCAGGACACCTCGGATTGTTCACCACTTCCCAGCCGAAGACCCGTCGGGCATTGAGCCAACGGCTATCCGGCCGGGCGAGCAGCTTCATCAACGCCACCACTGGCGTACTGACGGCCAGTCAGCGCTGGTACCGTCCCCGCTTCTTGGCTCACGCCGTGTTGATTACCTTGGCAGCTTTAGTTGTGTCAGCCAATGACCCTGCCACCTCACATGCTGTAGCCGTTCGCTTAATGTCGTCGCAATCAGGCATCGGTGGCACGCTCGACAGCGCGACCGTCGCCAGTCTATCTGCCGATGTAGCATCGTCGAGCCAGATGATGGTAGTGTCGGAGGCCTCAAGGACTGCCACCAAGAAAAACGAGCAAGTGGCCTTACTGGGGGCTGCCGATGACTCATTGGCGAAGCGCCAGGTAGTGAGCACCGCCGGTACCGCCACCCGGGACATCCAAAAATACAGCGTGGCCGCCGGTGACACGTTGTCCACTATCGCCAGCAAGTTCGGCATTACCACAGCCACCATCAAATGGGCCAATGACCTCGACGACGCCGATTTTGTACGCCCTGGACAGCAACTGACCATTTTACCGGTCAGTGGCCTGCTCTATACTGTGAGCGCCTCAGATACTCCAGACAGTCTCGCTAAAACGTACCAGGCCAACGCTGCCCAGATCTTGTCATACAACAATGCCGAGCTCAAAGGTCTGGCGAGTGGCCAGCAAATTATTATTCCTGATGGTATCAAACCGGCACCCGCCCGCCCGGCCACCAATAACGTGGCGGCTGCCCGTGGAACTGTGGCCGGCGCTAGCACGAGCCGAGTTAGTGCCCCGGCTCTCACTCAATACTCGGGTAGTGGTGGTGGCTATGCCTATGGCTACTGCACCTACTACGTTGCCTTACGCCGTAGCGTCCCCGGTGGCTGGGGTAACGCCAACACCTGGTATTACAATGCTCAAGCTTCAGGTTTTAAAGTTGGTTCAGCACCAGTACCGGGCGCTATTGCCTGGACGGGTGCCGGTTACTATGGTCACGTTGCCTACGTCGAGAATGTATCAGGCAGCATGGTCACCATCAGCGAGATGAACTACAACGGTGGCTGGAACCGCGTGACTAGTCGGACAGTACCAGCCTCAAGTTTCCGCTACATTTATTAGGATCAAGACAAACTAGTGAATAAAGGTTTGGGGTAGCCCGGGACACGAGTGTCCCGGGCTACGTTGTTCCCGGGGTGGAGGGGGTCAGTAACGCTTGTACGGCGCCACTGACCAAACGAACATCACAGCTATTCTGGCGACGAGCGCCAGTGTGAGTACCACCATGGCGGTACTCACACAGCGAGGTCCGGCGGCAGATATGACATCACCCCAAGTGGTGGGGTGATTGCCGGCAATCTCGGCAAGTAGCAGGTTCGGCGTACATCTGAACCCACATACCACCAGAGTGGCGCCGATGCTGCCGCCGAGCCACACACTGCGCTCGCCTGGCGTGACGCCGTAGAGGCATGCCAACACCAGTATCACACACACCATTGCCATAGCGTTGCTCCTTCTTGGGCTGGATGAATCGAGGTATTTCACCGTACCAAACTGCGCAACAGCGACAAGTCCCCGTCACCCGACGGAAGGCAGCCAAGAGCCACACTCAGCCCGCCCCATCCGATGAAGAACAAGAGATAGGCAGACCAGAGCCCGGTGGCCCCGGCTGCCCAGGCGACAGTGCCAAACACTGTCGTTAGCCCGGCGACTGCCAGCCAGGCGGCTTTATTGCCGACCTTGGCCAGCGCGACAGCGACAGGTAGGGCGATGACGATCAACATGAGGACCCCCTCAAAGTACTAGAGGACGATACGAACACACATGATATTAGCATAAAAAGTATCAAAAGTCAATCTATCAGCCCGAAACATGATATAATAAGCTCACTATGTTTGCAGATACAGCCGTTATTGACGTTCGGGCGGGCAAAGGTGGCGACGGCCGCCTGGGTTTTCGGCACGAAAAATACCGCGCCAAGGGGGGACCCGATGGCGGCGACGGTGGCCGCGGTGGCAATGTCATCCTCAAGGTCGATCATAACCTCAACACTTTGTCGGCCTACCGCTCGAGCCCCAAGATTAACGCCGAAGACGGCCAATCGGGCGGCGCCAATCGCATGAAAGGCAGATCTGGCGAGGACGTAATTGTGGCGGTGCCTCAGGGCACTCAGGTGTACGAGAACGCACAGCTCATAGCTGACTTGGACGCGGTTGATGCCGAAGTAGTCATCGCCTCAGGTGGCCGTGGTGGTTTTGGTAACGCACATTTTACCGCTAGCACCCGCCAGGCGCCCCGCACTGCCGAGCTGGGCGAAGCTGGTGAAGCCAAAAAGCTCAAGCTGGAGCTCAAAATGGTAGCCGAAGTCGGCCTCGTAGGTCTGCCCAATGCCGGCAAATCCACTCTGCTATCAGTGATTACCAATGCCAAGCCCGAAATCGGTGATTATCCATTCACTACGCTCATCCCCAATCTAGGGGTGGTTGACCATCACGGTCACAGCCTATTGGTAGCCGATATTCCGGGTCTGATCGAGGGGGCGCACGCTGGCAAAGGCCTCGGTGACGAATTCTTGCGCCATGTTGAGCGCACCTCGGTTTTGTTGCACCTTGTGGACGGTCTGGCCGCAGATGTAGTGGCCGACTGGGGGACGATAGCGGCGGAGCTCATATCTTATGGCCGCGGCCTAGCCGACAAACCGCGCTTGACGATCCTCACCAAAAGCGATGGCTTGACGCCCTCAGATCTTGAGGCTAAACTCCAGGCCTTAACCACAGCGACGGGCGGGCAGGTATACACCATGAGCGCCCAGGCTCATCGCGGTCTCGATGAAATTCTAGACGCCGTCTGGCCGCTGGTAGAAACCGATAGAGCAGCCCGTGAAGCCCACATTGCTGAAGCCGCCGCTACTATCACGCTGTCAGACCTCCCCGGTGCGGCTGAACGCTGGTCGGTGGTGAGTGAAGGTGAGCGGGCCTGGCGTCTGCACGGTGAAAAGCTTGAGGGTTTCGCGCGCCGCACCAACTTTGAGTCAGAAGACGCAGTCCGCCGACTGCAAGACATTTTGCACAAAACGGGTGTCAGCCGCCAGCTCAAAAAACTCGGTGCCCAGGACGGCGATAGGGTGTTCGTGGGCGACCATGCCGTAGAATGGTCCGACAGGTTGCCCGGTACTCGCTAGTCGGCTACAATGAAGCCCATGGTTTCAACAAAGTCAGTTGTGTTGGTCACAATCAGCGCTGTACTCGCGGCCTGTCTCACTGGTGGCGTGGTCTACGCCGTGATGCATCAAAAAGCCACCACCGACCAAGAAGAGCAATCTACCACTATTGCCAGTCTACGCCGTCAATTAGCGGAAGCTCGAAGCACTCCGACGCCGGCGGCCACCCTGACACCGGCACCAACAGCCACGCCTGCTAGTGATGCTGCTACTATCGCCACCCAAACCAAGGCGTTCACTGCCAAGCTGGGAACCAACACCGAAAGCACCGTTACGACCCTGTTTACCCCTGCCTTCCAGAAGACGTACCAAGACCAGCACAGCGGTTCGCTCGCCAAGTTGCTGGGCATTCAGGACACTCCCGATCAGGGGTACATCTATGGCACACCCGCTATCAAGGGATCGGCGGCTGATATAACAGTCGGCTTCAAGTACAGTGGCTCGGGCACCACAAATTACAAATTCAGCTTTCAAAAGACCGGCACCACCTGGCTGATCAGCGGTATCGCCAAACAATAACCAAAAACAGTCCATCATGAGAAGACCCAAAACACCTCGCCAAACCCTGGCGCTTTACTGGCGCGCGACCCTCGGATACCGGGGGTGGCTTGTCATGCACATCGCCACCGTCACGTCGGCGGTACTGGCCCAAAGCATCCTGTCGCCTTACCTAGTATCCCAAGGGATCAACATCTTGTCGGCCGCCGTGAGTCGTCCCCAGGTGTCGTTTTGGGCGACCTTTGGCACGATCATTAGCTGGTATCTGGCGGCCCAATTGATGTCCTGGACAGCTTGGCGGTTATCTGGTTGGGCGGTTGTGAAGTTCGAAATCGGTGTGATGGCTAAGCTCGATCAATTGAGCTTTGAACACCTAGCTGGCCTCAGCTACCGGTTTTACACAAGTGCTTTTACTGGCTCGCTCGTCAACCAGTCCAATCGTTTGGCCCGGTCGTTTGAACGACTCTACGACGTGTTGGCGTTCGACATCCTGACTCTGTTCCTCAAAGTCGGTTTTACCTCAACCATCCTGTTTACCATCCAGCCGGTGATCGCTCTAGCCTTGTTGGCGTTCTTTGCCCTCTACGCCGCCGCAGCCGTTGGTTTGGCGCTGTGGAAAATGCCTGCCAGTGCCGCCGCCGCAGCCGCCTCCAGTCGTCAAACCGGACAGCTGGCCGACAAGCTGACCAACATCTCGGCTATCAAGTACTTTGCCCGTGAACCCGACGAAATCACCAGCTATCGCCAAACGGTTGCAACGACCAAACAGGCCTTCACACGCGACTGGGTGACGCAAGAAATTATTAACGCCGTTCAGGCGGTTTTGCTAATTGCCTTTAGCGCCGGCTTCTTCATTGGATCGCTATATCTGGTATCTCAGGGCCGGATCAACTTCGGTCAATTCATTTTGGTGCAATCCTATGTGATGGTCATCTTTGATGCCCTCTGGGGGATTGGCCGGATTGCCCGCAATATCGAACGGTCGCTCGCTGATGCCGCCGAAATGACTACCATTATGTCAACGCCAGCCGAAGTGCAAGACCGGCCGGATGCCGCGGCTGTCACCATCAGCACCGGTCGAGTCGATTTCGAAAGGGTCACCTTCGGTTATGATGGCCAAAAACGGCATCGGGTGTTTCAGGGGCTCGATCTGCACATCGAGCCGGGCGAAAAAATCGGTCTCGTTGGTACTTCCGGTGGTGGTAAGACGACTATCACCAAACTGTTACTCAGATTGCTCGACATTCAGGACGGCAGCATCTTGATTGATGGATATGATATCGCCAAATTGCGCCAAGCTGATGTCCGTCGGGCTATCAGCTATGTGCCGCAAGAGCCCCTACTGTTTCACCGCAGCCTGCAAGAGAACATTGCCTACGGCCGGCCCGAAGCTACCGTCCGCCAGATCAAACAAGCCGCCGCTCGGGCGCACGCCGCCGAGTTCATCGAACAGTTGCCGGACGGCTACCAGACGCTGGTGGGCGAACGGGGCATCAAGTTGTCTGGCGGCCAGCGCCAACGCATCGCCATAGCCCGGGCTATGCTCAAAGATGCCCCGATCCTTATGCTCGATGAGGCCACCAGTGCCCTTGATTCCGAATCAGAAAAGCTCATTCAAGCCGCACTGGCCGACCTCATGCAGGGCCGCACCGCCATCGTCATCGCCCACCGCCTCAGTACTATCCAACGACTCGATCGCATCGTCGTTCTGGAAGCCGGCCAAATCGTCGAGCAAGGCAACCACGCCGAGCTTCTCAGACTTGGTGGTGTCTATGCGGGTCTGTGGGCTCATCAATCTGGCGGCTTTATCGCTGAGGCCAAGACGGAAACCGCCCGCTCAAAGTAGCCGAAAATCTGGCTACCTCGAACGGGCGGTTAGTATCGGGAATCAGGACGATTCAAGCGAAGGCCGGTGTAGGGCGTAACCCACAGCGCCCACGAGCGCCGCAAACTCTGCTACCAAGGGCAGCCAGATCGGCCAGCTGAAGGGCACGTTCCGTGCCAGATACATAGTCAGCCACATAGTTGGCACTATACCCAAGGCTGCCCAGCTCAACAGAACGTTTTTCAGATCATACTGCGCACAGCGGCAGAGCACCTGTGTGCGACAATTTTGTGCCTCGTGCCGCTCCCAGAAGATGGGCTGGCCCTCGCTGGTCGTGTCAGTTACCCAAGCCACGTACAGTGCCAGCATGACGCCTGAGCTTGCAGCGACACCGAGCAATGTATCGGCCTGTGGCACGGCGTGGCGGAGGCAAGACCAGTTGAGTAAGGGGGTAACCACGAGGCCACCCAAGAATCCCGCCAGCCTCATGCGGTGAGTTCGAACCATGGTCCTGTGATAGGTACGGCGCATCGTTCTCTCTATTCGCTCGAAGGAAGTTGCCGATCGCTAACCACTATAAAAACACAAAGCACGCAAAAAGTCCAATACAACTTGACGCTTCAGTCGAAGCTTGCCACAATGAACCAGTCCATGCTTGGGGCTGTAGCTCATCCGGTAGAGCGCTGCATTCGCATTGCAGAGGTAAGGGGTTCGAGTCCCCTCAGCTCCACCATAAAGTACACAAACGCTTTTTTAGCTCAATTTTAACCTTGTCTGATCTGTCAGTAGGGTCATTTTTGATGGTTTGGTTATTCATTTTTGGCCTCCAGTTAATTTCTTCGTTTCTACGACATTCTTGGCGATAATTCCCGTAAAATCTGTGTACCCAACAGATAGGGAGCTGCCGTCCAAGACCATATTCTGAAAAAGTTTGGTTATTATCAGACGCTTTTGCTGCGGCGTGCGTTTGGCATAAATTTCGGCAGCCCGTTGTGACAACTCAAGCAGCACCAAAGTCTGGTCGAGCCGATTGCCAGCCGATTTATCAATGGTCTGTAATTGCTCGTGCAACTTGGCTTTCTGCTCACGGAACTCGCCATGCTTGGCCACGTACTTTTCCTGGGATATTTCACCTGCCAGCTTGTCGGGGTTGCCAGCACTTGTCATGTACTGAATACCGCCCATCACCAAAAAGAACACCGCCGCCAGCGATGCCAGCCCGCAGAGCGTAGCAATCGCGGGCGTGATGAAGCCCTGCATCACTGAGGCAGCCGAAGATGCGTTAGCTAGGAATATGAACGGCATATCTGGAGTGAATGCCATTCGTTACTTCCCAAATGCGCTCGTTGCTAAGTCGGTCACAATGTTACTGATGACAAAAGCCGCAATGACAATTGCCAGCCCAACACCCGACCAAATGACGGTCTGCCTGGACTTCTCCAGCCGTTCCGGATTGCCCGAGCTCGTGATGTAGCCCAAGCCACCAACCACAAAGAAACCGGTAGCTACCAGTCCGGCGAGGCCGGCCACCACCTTGATAATACTGCGGATAAATGTTTCAACTTGGGTTATATTTCCGTCCGACGCAAATACCGGATGAGCGAGAACGAGGGGAAGACCCAAACTTAGTACTGCCATGAATTTTATTGCTTTGGATCTTTGCACTTGATCGCTCCTACGCCTTTACAAACACTTTTCTTGCCTTAGATATAACAGATGCTTTACATTAAGCAAACAAGATGTTAGAGCATAAGCAACATTGCTCATGCTAAAATTGGATTGATGTACAAGAGAATGACTGAGAAATTCAAAGCCCTGGAGCCGAATAAACGGCGGATCATTATTGGTTCTAGCCTCGCCATTTTGGCGCTCGTCGCGGTCGTAGGATATCGCATGATGGTGCCTGAGCGATCGGTCAGTGCCTACTGCAAAACTTTTGCCAGTGAGAAAACCAGGCTCGCCAAATACCCAGGCAACACCTACCCATCCGGGGTGTTCAACGACTCGCTAAGCGATGCTGGTCAGTTTGCGACATCATTTGGCCGGCTAGAGCGCGTTGCGCCCAGCGACATTAAGCCTGACGTAACAACACTCAAATCCCTCTATCAGAAAATGCACGATGATCCATCATCAAGTTTTGCGGCAAGCTTGAGTGGCATTGGCGCAGAGAACAGCGTGAAGCAATGGACGGACAGCCATTGCAGCTCCGTAGAAAACGCAAAATAAGTTATCAGAACTGGAGACGCGTGAAGTGACGATTCAAGAAGCCCAACAACAAGCCCTAGCCATCGCCGAAAAATATCGACACCAAAACGCCGCCCAGGGCAAAGAAACATGGGACGCATCGGCATATATGGCAGGCTTCGTCGGTGACGTCGGCGATCTATCTAAACTGATCATGGCAAGAGCCGGCTATCGCGACATTGAAAATCACGACGCCAAAATTGCCCATGAACTGAGCGATTGCCTCTGGTCGGTACTGGTGCTGGCTCATGAACTTGGGGTTGACCTTGAATCTGAGTTTGCGAACACCATGCGCGAGCTCGACAAACACCTGGCAGAATAACCAAAGTCCGGTACAATCACTAGAGCATGCAAACCGAAATCGAAGCCAAATTTATCAATATCAAGCCATCGGCCATCCGCGCTCGACTAGAGGCGCTTGGCGCTACCCTCGTGCAACCTGAGCGGTTGATGCGCCGCCGTACCTTTGACTTCGCGGACACCCGCCTCAACCAAACCGGCAGTTGGGCCCGGGTTCGTGATGAAGGCGACAAGATCACCATGAGCTTCAAGCAAAACAAGGACGACACATTACATGGTACCGTTGAAATTAACCTAACCGTGGACGACTTTGATACCGCCGCTGACTTCCTGAAGGCGCTCGGTCTAGTACAAAAATCATACCAAGAAACCAAGCGCGAAGCCTGGCTCTTGGACGGCACCGAAATCACTATCGATACCTGGCCGTGGATTGCTCCCTTCGTCGAAGTTGAAGGCCATTCAGAACAGGCCGTCCGGGAAACCGCAAGCAAACTCGGCTTTGACTGGGCCAAAGCTATGCATGGAAGTGTAACCCCCGTCTACCAGCTTGACTACAATGTGACGGCGGCCGAAGTGAACGGTTGGGAAACCATAACCTTTGAGCCCGTTCCGGCCTGGCTCGAACAGCGCCGGAAGCCACGCCATGACTAGGCGGATATCGGTTCGTGGCATTGTCCTGCACAAGGGCAAATTACTTTGTGTGCGCCTCGGGCCCAGTCCGTCAGAAGGTCGAGTAGGCCCGTCAGATTATTGGTGTCTGCCCGGCGGTGGTCTTGAAGAAGGTGAATCCCTGCACACTGGACTTGAGCGTGAGATGATTGAGGAAACAGGCGTAAAACCGGCCATTGGCCAGCTCATGTACGTTCAGCAGTTCTCGATTGGCGACAAAGAATATCTGGATTTCTTCTTCCACGTCGCGAACCACCAAGATTATGTGAATATAGATTTGTCCAATACAACGCATGGCGAGATCGAGCTGGCCGAAATCTCATTTATCGACCCTGCCAGTAGTCATGTTATGCCAGAGTTCCTCACTCAGGAAGATTTACGGCAATTCGTCGAGAGTATCCAACCAACACGTGTGATCTCAAGACTTTAATTGTGGCCCGCTCATTGGTGCCAAGGCTTAGATAGGATTTACCATGACAAATCACGAGAACCTTATGTCTGCACCTATTGAAACGGAAATGAATTTAATCATCACTGATAAATCTGGCCTACTTGAGTTCTTAAAAACGCAAGCTGACGTTAAGAAATCGCAAATACAATTTGATTATTATGGTAAGCCGGGAGATAAATCGTTTTACGTCCGCATCGAGCAACGAACCGATGCTGCCGGCAACGTCACGAGGTTCGTAACTGCCAAGGGTTCCTTCGCCAACAATGACGGTATCAACCAAAGAAAAGAGGCAACTCTAGCCATTCCTGATAATGCAGTATCGGATTATAAAGACTTTCTTGAAGTTGTTCAGCTCCAGTCTCGTGATACCAAGACTAAAACCCGGCACGCTTTTAAGATCGACGGCCTCGATGTGACTGTCGACGAATGGGATACCCCCGAGCTAGGTGATCGTCTTGAGATTGAAGGCACCGATATGGCGAAGATCAAGGATTTTGCCTCACGCGTATCGGCCTATTGCCAGTCCGAGCCCTCAGAATAAACAAGCGGGTATGTCCTAAAAAAGCTCAGCCCAGATGACCATAGCCTCTTTGAGCTTTTTCTAGTATTCGTCATATGTAGGAAGTTTCTGGGCAAGCTCAATATAGCAAGACTTGACGGTCGTCGCGGTCAGTTCAATCTTATCAACCCAGCTGGGAGTACAACTCAGCCGACGAGCTTGCACACAGCAAGATCAGCAAGAGCAAGTTCGCCCTGCGGGTAGACTTCGACCCCGAGCTACACCCACTTGGTATTGGCGATGGGGGAATCAACGCGTCCACTCTGGTGCCAAACGGGGCTGCGGCCCTGAGTTTGGCTGCCAATGCGGCAAGACGGTTGATGGCGGTTGCGGCTACACCTTGAATAGGGTTTCAAACGCCGTAGGCGTTACTCATCACATTGGCAAGAGCGGCCGTTCCCGCTAGGATTAGTCCGCCAGCTACAAATAGCCAGAAGACCCAGTTACCGTGGTCCTTGGAACTAGAGAATTTCCACGCTGACACCGCTACAGCGACTGCGGCAGAAATTAGTAGGACGATGTAGGCGCTAACCATGAGCTTGCTCTTGTTATTGAAATGCTATTCTGCTCCACATGTTAGAGGCCTAGTTACTCTATGTCAATTAGCCAACGACCTCTTTAGGATAAGCTGTTGCAGTTCTAGCTGACCGAGGATGTTGGGGTGGAAACTCTGCTGCGGCGGGAGGCTAACGGCGTTGAAGAATGGCC
Organism: uncultured Candidatus Saccharimonadales bacterium; assembly: GCA_964467655.1. Lineage (GTDB taxonomy): Bacteria > Patescibacteriota > Saccharimonadia > UBA4664 > UBA4664. Next base: position 35,221 of record CAYXSN010000002.1, read on the forward strand.
GCTTAGTACATAGTTCGTGGCCTTTGAAGGCGTCGTACATGGGGACATAGGTAAACCCTGCCGCCTCCGCTTTGCTCTTGATCTGCAAATCCATGTTGAGTGTCCGGCTGCAAAGACGCCCCAGGAGCTCCACCATAAGAAACGCGACAATGTACGCCTCCGAGCCAAACCCGTAGTTGACGAAGCCTGGTATGATAGACCTATGACTATTACTGTTCTCCAATGGAATACCTGGTACCAAGAAAACGTCCATCACATCGCCGGCTTTTTGGCTGAGCATCCGGCTGACATCCTGACGCTCCAAGAGCTCACCATCGGTGACCGGCTTCAAGACGTGCCCAACTCGCCGGATTTCTTGGCAGCATCATTGGGATACCATGCCCATTATAAAGATATGCCCTACGAGACTGCCGACGGCACGACTGTTACGCTGGCGAGTACCATCTTGAGCAAGCACCCAATCGCCACAACCAGGGCCGAATGGTTCAGCCAGCCGGCGCCCAGCGATGCCATTGCCGACCACTATCGGGCCTACGTTGAAGCCACCATCGATTTGCCCGATGGCAGCCAGATCACTGTTGGAACGGCCGCCGCTAGTTATACTGACAGCTTTACTAACTCTGTCGCCAAGGACGCCGAGACCGAAAGGCTCATCAATACCATGGGCGCTCACCAGCAACGGTATATTTTTGGCGGCGATCTGGGTGCCACCCCACCTAGCCACACGTACGAAGATTTCTGTCAGATGCTCGAACCACGCGGACCCAACCTCGTACAGCCCACCTGGACGACCAAGCCGTTTGGCCGTAACCAATACGATATTCACGAGCTAGCCTGGCGGCTTGATTACATATTTAGCACCCCTGACGTCAAACAAATTGACGCTGCCGTTCTGGAAACACCGTATTCGAGCCATTTGCCGATCGCGGCAACGTTTGAAGTGTAAAAAAATAAGGTCATAATAATTTACTAAATAGTAAAAAATATGCTAATATACTGTATATTTGTGAGTGACTGGTCGGTCATGGTCTGAACTTACGCGATCGTTGAAAACCAAATATTGTACAAACAATTTGTTCAATACCAGATAGCAGAACCTAGCGGAAGGAGATGCATCATGGCGGCACATCGCCAGGCAACGCTTCTATTTGAGGAGCAAAGCTCCAGTTCACCGGCTTGCGTCGGAGGCAAGGGAGCCGGTCTGGCAGCAATGGTAGCTCTCGGGCTACCAGTGCCACCAGGCTTCACCATCCACACGGGCGTTTGCCGCGCCTACCTGCAACACAGTCGGCTGCCACGGCGGCTCGCTTGGCAGGTGACGCGCAGTCTGGCAAAGCTTGAGCAGGAAACTGGCCGCGAGTTTGGCGATAGTGTCGACCCACTGCTGGTGTCGGTTCGTTCTGGCGCAGCCGTGTCGATGCCCGGCATGATGGATACAGTCCTCAACCTCGGAATCAATCCCGAAGTTGTGTCTGCCCTCAGCCGTAGGTATGGCGAATGGTTTGCGTACGATACTTTCAGACGATTCCTCGCCATGTACGGCGAAGTCGTTATGGGTGTCGATGCCGGACTACTCAAGCTGCCCCATGAATTGGCCAAGCTCGACGCCGGCGGTAACGCCGTGAGCGCCGATGCCTTGGAGATTGTCTGCGTCGAGATGCTTGAGCTCATCGAAATGGAAACCGGTTCGCCTGTTCCCGTCGATCCTCGTGAGCAGCTCGACAATGCGATTACTGCTGTGTTCAGGTCTTGGAACAGTGAGCGGGCCATTGCCTATCGGCAGGCCCACGGACTCAACCATGCCGCCGGCACTGCAGTGAATGTGCAGGCCATGGTGTATGGCAACCGCGATGAAGCTTCGGCTTCCGGCGTGGTCTTTAGCTCAAACCCCACCACCGGCCAGCCAGGTCTCTTCGGAGAATTTCTGGTACAGGCGCAGGGTGAGGATGTCGTAGCTGGAGCCAGTAAGCCTTTGCCAATTAGTCACTTGGCAGACTGGAATCAGCAGATCAGCACCGAGCTAGCTGCTCACGTCAGCCACTTGGCGACCTTGCATGGCGAAGTTGTCGACGTTGAGTTTACCGTCGAGTCTGGGCGTCTCTACATCCTGCAGGTCAGGGCCGCCAAGCAAACCTTGGTGGCTCGGGTAACCCAAGCTGTCCACCGCGTGTGGTCGGGCGAAATTGCCCGCGAAGACGCCGTAAGCCTTTTTACTGCTGACGAGTTCATGCAACTCAAAGTCGCTTGCGTTGATAAGGATACGTTGAAGGACGTCCTCGTCGTGCTTGGCAACGGGATAGCTGTGTCTCCTGGCGCTGCTACAGGCGTTGTGGTCGACTCATCAGCAGATGCATGTGAACTGGCAGCCACGGGGCAATCAGTGGTGCTCGTGCGTTGTGAAACGAGCCCCGATGATTTACCAGGCATGTTGGTAGCCAGCGCCATCGTCACTTTTGCCGGCGGCACTACCTGCCATGCAGCAGTGGTGGCCAGAGAAATCGGGCGCCCATGTGTGGTAAATGCTCAGCTTCATCGGAGACTGCGTCCGGGCATGGCAGTAACTGTCGACGGCACCTCGGGATCTATTTACCGGGGCCGTTTACCACTCACCAATGCCCGGCCGACCAAAGAAGTGGCCATCCTCATGAAGTGGAAGCAAGGCACGGCCTACCAGCCGCGACTCAACTTCGACTTGATGAAAGAGCACCATTCAGTGAACCGCATGGCGACAGACTTCTACTCGGTCGACGCCATGTGGCAATGTAGCCGCGGAACCGCACTGGAAGACCTCTGCTATCAGAAGCGTCAAAAGGTCCACATTGATGCCGCTGAATTTTTGGCCACGTATGTGGCTGTAGCGGTAGCTGGTGAACTACGCCATTACGCACGATCGAACGACAATGTTGACCTGGAAGCGCATCCGCACATCAGTCATCTCCGGCAGAAGTTCGGGTTGATTGCCGTGTCTGAGTGCCTTGGTGATGAAAGGGCACACAAGCGGCAATACGCGCAAGAGCAAATTGCTAGCGCTTTAAGAACCATGGACGTAGCAAGTCAGATAGAGTTCTTTGAAACCGCGGTTTTGGCCTTCGAATCCAGGTTATTCGGGGGATCGTACGGTGGCGAGATGTGGGCTCAAATTGCTCGCGCTGGAGCCATGTTCCTGCGGGGCGAAATGCCGCCAACAGTGGCGGCTGACCACATCTTCGACCTGCGGCACAACTGCGGCCGCATCTTCGATAAGCATCCTATGGCGAGCGATTTGACGCGTGAGGGCGATTTGGGCCATCAGCTTGATTACAAGCGATCAGTTCCTGACATCAAAGAGCTGTGGTCAAAACTCAATTTCTATGGTCGTGCAAGCGACCAAATCACTGAACTGTGGCACCATGGTCAGAGTTCTGATCTATGGTAAAACCCATCAAGTCTGCTTGGAGGCAGCCATGACGAACAGGCGACCGCGCAGCGGAAACAACACAAGAAGGCGGAGCGGACCCTATAGTACGGGTCAGGTTATGCCTCGTAGTGCGATTGCGGATCAGCTCCTCGCCCTTCACGGCTGGCGCGACCACGAACCGCATCTGGGAGATAAGCCCGTTAGTATTGGCGGTCGCCATATTTGGGCCGCCGGAACCACTTATGGGGCACAGATGACCGGAGGAAGGTTGCCGCACTTTGACGCGTATGTCGCACTTGACAACGTAAGTGTAGTAGGTCATAATGAGACAGTTCTGGCATTTCCGCTGACTGATTTCGGCGGTGTGCCCGAGGGTTGGCTTGACTTACTCATGGCGGATATCGTTCCAGATATGAGGAACGGCTATAGGCTGTGCGTGTTCTGCGTTGGCGGCCATGGTCGGACCGGCACGGTACTGGCGTCGCTGATCGCCATTCTGGAATCGGAGTTCGACACTCCTGACCCCATTCAGGCAATCCGCGAGCGCTACTGTTATCGGGCAGTCGAAACCCTGGAGCAGGCTGAGGGCATCTTCGCCCTCCGTGGCCAGCAGCTGCCTGAGCGCTGGAGGAAAAGCCTCATGCCTCGACAGTCAATGCTTCCTAGGTACTAAGTAGATCAGTTCGACGAGAACTGACACCCAACGGCGCCCACGCGCCGAACGTTTCACCCCCGACCATGCGTGGGCAACTTGGTCACGACCAATCATGTACGTTCACAAATTGTGAGGAGTGTCGCATGACCGCTCAGACATTCGAGAATCCGTGGTTGATGGCTGGTACCGAAGGTACCGACAAGTACTACGTAGTCATCGCCACCGGCACCAAGCGCGTTGGCATTCGGGAGTACGCTCCCGGCTACTTCCGCGTTCGCGTGGAGGTAGGCGACAAGTACAAGGGCCTGAGCGAGCGCCTCACGCGCGACACCGGCTGGAAGCAGCCGGGTGACAGCGGTGAGCAGCGCTTCTCGAAGACGACCTGCGCCGACGGCCTCGCCGCTGTGCTGGCCGAGGTCTTCGGGGCACTCAAGATCCAGCTCAATCCCAGGCTGGTGCCGGCCCTGGCCGCCGCGGCCCACGCCAAGGCGTTTGGAGTGCCGGAGGCGGAGGTTTCCGAGCCTCAGCCTCTGGTCGCCGAACCGGCTGCACCTGCCGCCGACGAGGCTCCCACCGAGGAGTCCGAGGTCCAGGAGCCGGCCGCAGCCACGGAGGCCACGCAGCTCGACGAGCTCGTCGAGCGCATGCTCGAAGGTATGGCGGCTGTTGCCACCGAAGCAACCGCCACGGCCGCCATGGTGCAGGACGTCTACCGGGCTGCCGTTGCTGCCGCCAAGGAGCGGCTGGACGCCTACCGTTTCTGACAACACCAACCCATCGGATCTAAGGAGGTAGTCATATGACTGCCATGATCAATGGTCGGGCGCCGCCGGTTATCCCGGCCGGACGGGTCGGTGTACACTAGCCGAAGCAGCCAGCTTGGCTACGTGGTACATCACCTGAAAGGTCTCGGGACCGGCACTTGCAGTCTGCAGGACCGGTTCACGGCCGCGGCGGAGAGTGGTCGATAGATACCCATGTGAGCAATGGGACTCCGAATGGTGCTCGCCCTACAGCGAGACGGTATCCTGATCCGTGATCAGGCGTTACGGAGCAACTGTCAAGCGCCGTAATGATAGGGTTTGGATGCTCAATTCAAACCCCAATGCACGGGACTGGTCCTGTGTGAACACAAGTGGCGCCTTGCCAGCGCCCGCGGTGACAGGCAACGTTGCCATAGTTGCTTACGGAAGGCATCTGGCAATGCAAGTGGCAATTGGCCAGCAGACATGGATTGTTTGCTAGGCGGTGGCGCGTGTAATACTGGACTAGCCGGGACGCCGGACCCAGTAGAAGCGCCTGCCGCGACAGCGGTCAATACGACATTCCGACTATACTAATAGAGGGCTTCGGCTCTCGCGCCCCTCCGATGGAGGGGCCGGGGGTGCTGGTTATGCCAGCACCCCCATTTCTTTATTCACAGTCTTTAGCTTACCCGATACCGTTCAATAGCTGCCTGCCGGGCTAAGGCGTGGTCCACCACTGGCGCCGGATAATCACGCCCAATCACACAACCGGCCGCCTGCTGCACCTCAAGTGGCATCTCCCACGGCCTGGCCAAATACGCTAAGGGCACCCGGGCCAGCTCTGGCACATAGCGTCGTACATAGGCTCCTGTCGGGTCGTAACGTTCCTGCTGGGTCATAGGATTGTACAGCCGCCGGAACATGGGCGCCGGATCCACTCCCACCGAGGCAATCCATTGCCAATTGCCGTTGTTGTTGGCCGTATCGCCGTCAATCAAATGCCTCATGAAATGAGCCTCGCCAATGCGCCAATCCAGACCCAAATCTTTGGTGAGAAACGAACCCACAATCAGCCGAGCCCGGTTGTGCATGTAGGCTTCAGTCAACAATTGCCGCATAGCAGCATCGACGATAGGATACCCTGTGCGGCCCTCGCGCCAGGCTTCTGCCAGCCCGTCATCGGTTTCCCAGGCTAGCCTACGGTAGCGCTCCTGAAATTCGAGCTGAGCGTTATCTGGAAAATGCCCCAGTACATAATGATAAAAATCCCGCCACGCCAGTTGCCGCCGGAACGCTACGGCGCCGTCGGTCTTGTGTGGGTTGGCACCCGCTTCGAGAACGGCAGCCTCTATTTCGCGCGCCGACAGTACCCCAAAATGCAAATCGGCGGACAAGCGCGAAGTGGCATCGGCCGCCAAATCATCGTGAAGCTCATGATATCGGCCAATCCGTTGCTCCAGGAATTGCCGCAGTCGGGCTGCGGCTGCCTGCCGACCACCGGCCGCCTGCTTGGCCGGAGCGCTCGACCCGGTAGCCGGATGAAGTGCCTTCAGTTTGCTCATACTGGCTACAGCTGCCGTTTGCCACGCAGCCGGCAGGCGTGGGAGTGATGGAATCGAAAGGACCGGCCGGCGGGGCTGGTTGAGCCAGGACTTGTAAAACGGCGTAAACACCTGGTACGGTCGGCCACTGCCGCTCATGAGCAGTTCAGGCTGGTCCACTATGAGCCGGCCTGGTAACCACCGGATGCCACCACCCGTTGAGCGAACAGCAGTGGCCACCGCTTCATCGCGCCGACGGGCAAACGGCGTGAAATCAGTGGACGCCAACACAATCTGGGCGCCGGTTTGGTGCATGAGTTCCGGCAACACCGCAGCGGGCCGGCCACTTCTGATAATGAGTCCGCTCCCACATGCGGCTAGGGCCGTATGCAATTCAATCAGACATTGGCGCAAGCACCGGTTACGATTGGCACTGGCCGAGGGTCCGGTGACCAATCGTTCATCCAAGATGAACACCGGATAAACCTCGTCGCCCAGATCACAGGCAGCCGAGAGAGCCGGTTGGTCGGCTAGTCGTAAGTCGTTTCGAAACCACACTATCGTTTTGGTCATATGAGCCATTGTAGCCAAAGCCGACCGGGCTCACTATACTGATATGTATGAAAATACGTTGGATAGTACCGGTAATATTGGTAGTGGTGTGGCTCGGACTCGGCGGCTATGGCGGCCCGACATTTGGTAAACTCAAGAGTATCTCGAGCAATGATGAAGCCACGTTTCTACCTCAAAGTGCCGAGTCAACCAAGGTGCAAGACATCCAGAAACTGTTTGTAGGCGAGCAGACTCTGCCCGCTATTGTTTTGTTTGAATCAAATGACCAGATAGGTCAGGAAGCAACCACCAAATTAGCTGGACTGGCAGTCAAATTGGGCACGATTCCCGGCGTGAAACCGGCGGCCGGGCCGGCGGCACCCACCAGCGTAGTCGGGCCAATTCCGTCGGCCGATGGCAAAGCCGCTCAGCTCATCGTGCCGATAACCAATACCGATGAAGTCGCAGTCGTCGTCAAGGCAATCAGAGAAACAGTGAAAACAGATACTCCCGCAGGCTTGAAGACCTATGTTGCCGGCCCGGCTGGGTTTCTAGCCGACCTCACAGGGGCGTTCGGCGGCATTGACGGGCTACTGCTCGTTATAGCCTTGGTAGCCGTGTTGGTCATCCTGATCGTAGTCTACCGATCAATCATCCTCCCGTTTCTTGTCTTGCTTACGGCTATATTCGCGCTCTGTGCAGCCATTATTGTCATCTATGTCCTCGGAAAAGCCGGCGTCATTACGCTCAACGGTCAGAGCCAGGGTATTCTGTCGATCCTGGTGATTGGTGCCGCTACCGATTACGCGCTGCTATTTGTCGCCCGGTTCCGTGAAGCCCTCCATCACACGCCATCAGGTTGGGAAGCAGTCCGTCGGGCATGGCGGGCAGCCTTTGAACCGGTGACCGCTTCAGCTGCCACGGTGGCCGCTGCGCTCTTGTGTCTGTTGTTCTCCGATCTTGGCTCAAACCGTAGCCTCGGTCCGGTTGGGGCTATTGGCATTGTGGCCGCTTGGTTGGCCGCCGTCACCTTCTTGCCAGCCCTGCTAGCATTGCTCGGCCGGTCGGCTTTTTGGCCGGTGCGACCCAAGCTCATCGATGCCAAGAGCCAGACCGACGCCATCACTCCATTCTGGCAACGAGTCGGCCGGCTAATCGAAACTCAGCCACGCCGTACCTGGGTGGCCACCCTCGTTATCTTGCTAGCCGCCGCAACCGCCGCTCCCATGTTGAAGGCGTCGGGTGTACCTGAGACTAAGCTTCTGTTGGGTGCCTCGGAAGCGGTTGATGGCCAAAGTGCCTTGAGTCGCCACTTTGACGCTGGCTCAGGCACGCCGGTGGTAATTATTGCCACGAGCAATCGGGCTGAAGCGGTTCGATTAGCTACTGCCGGCACCACTGGTATCAGCCGAGCAGAACTCTATACCGGCGTCTCAGGACTACCGCCGGCCCTGGCCCAAACCCTGCCCCCGATCGAAAAAGACGGCCAGGTGTTCATCAACGCTACGCTGGCAGATGCACCAGATTCAGATGCAGCTGAGGCCACCATCGGTCGCTTGCGCGCTAATCTGCGGGATGTCGATGCCAAAGTTTTAGTGGGTGGTCGCACCGCTATTGCCACCGATACCAACGCCACAGCCCAACATGACCTCAAGCTCATCATTCCGATAGTGTTGGCGGTCATACTGGTCATCCTCATGCTTTTGCTGCGGGCGGTGATAGCCCCGGTCTTGCTGATTGGTACTGTGGTGGTGAGCTATCTGGCGACGCTTGGCGTGTCGGCGCTGGTATTCAATAATGTCTTGGGTCATCCAGGCGCCGACCCCACAGTACCGCTGTTTGGTTTCGTTTTTCTGGTAGCACTGGGTATTGATTACAATATCTTCCTGATGACCCGGGTCCGCGAAGAAGCCCAGGCGCACGGTACGTCAGATGGCATCATTCAGGGACTTGGCAAGACGGGTGGCGTCATCACTTCAGCCGGCGTCGTGCTGGCGGCCACCTTTGCGGCCCTCGGTGTGATCCCGATATTGTTCTTGGTCCAACTGGCCTTCATTGTGGCCTTTGGTGTGTTGCTCGACACCGTTCTAGTCCGGTCGCTGCTGGTGCCAGCCCTGAGCTACGACATCGGCCGCTTTATCTGGTGGCCGTCGCGTTTGTCGCGCCCTGTGGTACCATCAAAGAACAAGTAGCATAAGGATTTTAATAAACCAATGGCTGACACGACTGAGTCGATGGAAAGTACCGCAACCGCTGTACCGGTAAATACCAAAACCAAAGCCAAACCAAAGCCCAAGTTTGAAGCCGAAGACAATTTTCTATCTGAGGCCATAGCCCCGCCCCGCAAGCATCTCACGTATCAGGATGGTTTCAGGCTCGGCGTCGGCATGACGATAGGCTTTCTGTTTATCGCAGTCATCTTGGGCGGGCTGACGTTTGGGGCTGTCGTGGCACTACGTTTCTTGCAGTAACCTTGCGCAACACTGGCAAATTTGCTAGATTATGTTCTGTTAGTTTCATTGCGGGGCTGTAGCTCAGTTGGTAGAGCGCTTGCATGGCATGCAAGAGGTCCAGGGTTCGAATCCCTGTAGCTCCACCATCGAATAAACGTCGCCTAAAGCGGCGTTTTTCGTGTTTATACAATGGCTTGATAGCCGCAAAATATCGGATATTTCAGCGGTGCAAACTTTTTGATCTGGGTCGTATAAAATCTCGGTCTTAAATAGCAGGGACTTTGCACGTAGCCTCACTTCAGGCTCAAGATCCCACCACTGGCTTTTAAGGTCATTAATGGTGTGTATGGCGAACCGGATGAACTCGGCCAGGTCGTCCTCGGCAAGTGCTGCCTTAATGTCGCTATCGACCTTAAACATCTCGCTCTTAATGCGTACGATCTCGGCTTCAAAGTCATCTGCTAAGTGCGGCCGCTCGCCGATTGCTCTCATCAGGTTTGACTTTGTTTGCTCGAGATTTTGGCGCACGTTTTTCAGCTCATCGACTCGTTTTATTGTCTCGCTGCGTCGCTGTTTCCATATTCGTGTGAGCGAGGTGGTCAACGCTTCCTGATATGCCTTATCGAGCCGCACGTGGCTCAACAACGCGTTCAGCGCGCCATGTAGGTCGTCGCGGTTTGGGGACTTTCCGCATTTCCGACATCTATATTTGGGATACTCTGCCTTGAAGCGGTTGCGTGTAATTCCGCCGGTGAATTCGCCGTTGTTGCAGGCGCATTTGACCACTCGCTTCATTGGGAATTGCGGGTTGATCACCTCATGCTTTTCGCTGCGCGGCTTGCCGAAGAAGGCTTCGAGGATGCGCTCGTGTTCTTCTAAGGTGATCATTGCTCGGTGCTGGCCGCGTTCGCTGCGGGCCTTTGCCTGTTTGCTGACGACGACCACTCCTGCATAAAATGGGCTGGTTGCGTGATGCTTGAATTTATCCCATTTCATCGGCCCGCGTGTCTGACCCATATCCGCCAGTCGCTTGGTGCGAGTCGGCGCTTTGACGAAGTCGCTGCGATTAAGCTGATCGAGTGCCTCGCGTGGTGTGGCGAGACCATTTGCGATTGACTTGAGCGCCTGCTGCCACGGCTCGGCTTCTATGGGGTGCCAGGCTTTTACGCCTGCCACAGGGCCTTTAGTGTATCCAGGTGGCGAAGTAAATGTATGTCTGCCATCCGATACCGCTTTTTCGTGGCCTCGGATACTTTTGCCAGTGCGCTCCTCGTTGCTGCCCTCGCCTTTGAAGGCTTGCAGGGCGAGCATCAATGATGCAATCGCGCCGGGCTTGTTTAGTTCAGGATTCTGGGCGAAGTGGATTCTGACATTAGCCTCATTCTCGAAGCGAACCTGCCAATAAAATAGCTCCCTGATTGACCGCATGAGTCGGTCGGGTTCGTCTACGATAATCCATCGGACACCCTTGTGCTTTTTACAGAACTCTAGCGCTTCAAGCAGGTCAGGACGATTCACATTCTTGCCCGATTTGCTGCTTACATCGCCACTCCACCATTTAACGACCTCAACGCCAAGCTCATCCGCCGCTTGGCGGCAGGCTGCTTCTTGGCGTGACAGGCTGCCAGACTTGAGTTGCTCGGCAGTCGATACTCTAGCTAGAGCGATTGCTTGCGCCTTCATTCAATTCCTTCCAGATTGCAAACACAAACATTACCCATCACGCCGCTCCAAGTCGAGCTTTTTGCGCCTTTGGGCCTCAAACATGTCGAATAGCATGGCTGCTAGTTTATCGAGCGCCTGCTGTTCAGCCTCACTTACTTGTTTGGCGGCTTTACCGCTCAATTAGGATCTCCCAGCTAAGTGCTGTTCAATCCCTTCCAGAATGTTCCTATTATCTCAAGCTGTGCTTACTCGATCCAGCCTTGTATTTGTTTGCTGGCCTGGTGAAAAGATGTCGTTATGCTACCACCTTGCCATCCTCCCCAACCTAAGCTAAAACACAACACGCTATGCCTGAGGTTTACGAGAACACCAACAACATCGCCGCTTCGATTTGCTTTCGTCTACGGCCTATTTTGGGCCACGGCAGCGTGGTAATTGTGTGCGACGCGCCAGATAGGTTGATACCCGAAGTAAGGCGTTTGTGGGGTCGCCTGACGCGCCTGGAGCAGGATCAGCGCCGCCGTACCGACGACGTGTTGATGATCACAAAGCTCACCGATGAAATCGTAGCAATGCAGCATCTTTGGTTCGGGACTGACGAGCTGGATTGCCCAGTGCGCTTCATGACCGTCGAGCAGTTTCGGGAGCAGCCATACCTAGCCCGCACTTTGTTTGTTGCGTGTGATCTGGATAGGGAAGCATTGGATGATCTAGTTGGGTACATGCCGCCGAAGTCACTCGTCGTAGCCTTTGGTGCGCGACGTGGCTAGTGAAGCCGCCCCATCAAAAGATCGGATAAAGCTGGCTCGGAAACTAGCTGCCGTATATGTGGCGGCTGTAGCATTACAATCGGCTCTTGAAGAAGTTGAAGGCCAAATGCCGGATGTTTCAGTCGAACTTAAGGGCAGTACATTTAGCGTTCGGGCTGGGAATATTCGTTATGGCAGCAAGTTTGATGGGATATAACACATGGAAATAAGACTCACCAAGAAAGAACTCGACCTCCTCCGGCTCGGTCTATCTTGCATCTCAATCGTCTCCACGAACTGGACGGCGGCCGAGAAACTCTCCGCGAAATTGCTCAAAGCCAAACAATCAGGTGTCACTAATAAGCGACGCGCATCCGAATCTGAGGCGAAACTTTGATTTGGCCCTATATGGGGCTAGAATGTCATTATTTACTGGAAGGATACTCATAATGCCTGAAACTACACCGGAACCTGTTAAGAAGAAAAGCTGGTTTGCCCGTCATAAAGTACTCACAGTTCTCGGAGCGCTCTTCATCATCGGAATTATTGGCAATATGGGCAATAAAGATGCCACTAAAACAGCCTCAAATGCGACTCCCGCACCCAGCGCTGCTGTAGCTGGAGCAGCTACTCAGTCGGCCCAAACCCCAACCGCAACCCCTACACCCAAAGTCCCCGCCGAATATGTATCCGCTCTGGCTCAAGCTGAGACTTACTCAGGCACGATGCACCTATCTAAGGCTGGCATTTACGATCAACTCACCTCGGAATATGGCGGCAAGTTCACCGCTCCTGCAGCCCAATACGCAATCGACACCGTGAAGGCTGATTGGAAGGCAAACGCGCTGGCTCAGGCGAAGACTTACCAGAATACTATGCACTTATCGCCAGCCGCTGTTCGCGATCAACTGGTATCCGATGCCGGTGGTAAATTCTTGCCAGCCGAGGCGGACTACGCAGTCGCTCACCTTAACGATTAGAGGAGGTCGCTATGAATTGGATACTCTCACTCCTGATCGGAATAGGTGTCGGCTGGTTCGTTGCCTGGCAATACTACACTCGCAAAACCGCAGAGCTGCTCGGTGATGGGTTCAAGGAAATGACCGAGGATTTCTTCAGCGCTCATCAGGAATGGGCTGAGCAAGAGGCTGACACGGTTTTACTCCGCCAGAGTCGGCCTGACTTGTCATTTCGTCCACATGAGCTACACGCTCAGGCGTTCGTTAATGCAGCCGCCAAAGCTCGGCATCGGCGCGAGAACGGCTAGAGTTACTGGACATTAGCTGTATACCGCTTAAGATAGGGGCATGAAGAAACCCAACTCATGGCTTGCGCTCTGCCGCCGCCTCGGAACACCGCCAAATGGCTTCCAACTTGCCTGGAGCCGTCATGTCGTGTTTAACGATGACCTGATCTGGTTTGCGAATTGTCTCTGGGGGCTATTTGATATCAATTTGTCCGAGGGCAAGAACGAAATGGTGCTGCGCGATATGGTCGCCAGCCACGGCAAAGTTCGAACTGCTCAGTTTTTTGTTTGGTGGCGCGATAATCTAGGTGATCGCACAAGTCTTGAGCAAATGCAGGGTTCCGGCTTTATCGAGCATTTCGACGGCCGAGACGCATTAACGCTTGATTCCGATGAAGAACTGGCCAACATTCTGGCCTCGCACGGAATGTAGGTTTATGGCTATTAGCCAACAGATATAAACGCGTTGATTTGAACCTAATTTGAGCGTAAGCTTGATATAAGACTTCCGAAGACCTATAACATCTCGGAGTCAGATCATTACTACTAAATATCTGACATCGCAGCGGGTACGTACCGCTTTATAAATCGGCTTGGAGTAACAGACACAAGTAAAAACTGGCAGGTGTCGCTGACTTGAGAGAACTAATGTTCGAAGCTATAATGGAATAGTTATAGGTCTTCGGACAAAAGTCGTCTCAATGAGGCGGCTTTTTCGTTTAGCCGCCTCGGAAGGAAATCCGAGCAATGTCCGACACGACCAACAGCCTGGCGAGTTTCACGCCAGTCACTATCACTGCCGAAACAATCGGCATTCTGCGCCAGCAAAAACACTTCGCCGACCTGTTGGCGCTCTATATGGCCTACGCAGAAGTCTCCGTATGGCAGAAGACTACCACCGTAAGATCTACAACTGGATTCATGGCGGATCGTATGGGCTGGGAGGAGAAGAAGCTCCGCAGCCGGAAGGCTGAGCTGCGTGAGTTAGGCCTGATTAAAGACGTCACTCGCTATGACGATAAGCGTCGCGCGACTGGCTGGTACGTCCAAGTGAACTATGTCGTTAATCCCGAGAATATCCACCCCTCCGATTTTGGTGTGGGTGGAAATAGCCACAGGGTGGAATCTCCTACCCCAAGTGCTGTTAATACAAGTTTAAGTACTGTTGATTCAAAGCTAAGTACTGAACCTTCAGATAAATCTGAAGTATTACCTAAAGTAACCTCGCCAATCGCTGCGCGATCTGTCGAGGACACTCATTGGAATGATGGTGACGATATCTTTGAGCTTCGCCCTAATGACGTCGCATATGCGCAGCGCACTCTTGAACGGATTTTCGGATTCGGGATCATCGAGGCGGATTCGGATATCGCTTTGCTCCGCACCTTAGTGGCCAGACATGGGCGCAAGGCAGTATTGGCAGGGTTCCGTGCCGTCAGGAAAGATGGAGCCGAATTTGACCTGTCCGCGTTCGTAGGCGAATGCGATAGAGATTGTGGGCAAGGCGGTAATGGTGAGGGGTGTTTCTTCACTGACACGCAGGGGAGCAGCAATGGTGACGAAGCATGGGCGATGGAAGCGGCTGCGGAGATATTGGCCGAGCTTGATGCCAATAAGGGGGCGCGGCACGTAAGTGCAGGCGTACAGGCTAATGTGTATTGAGGCGACGTTCCATCCGAGTAATCTTCTAATTTTATATCTGGTGCTACAATCCGCTTAAGATTGTTTGTGAGGTTAAACAATGGCGAGTCGAAACTCGACTAATACACGTGATCTAGCGTCATTCTCCGTACTTAATGGCCCGGATAGATTAGCGGTAATGCTAAAAGCCGAAGGCAAAAGCGCCGAGCAAATCGCTACGGGCATATATTCCGAATTTGGCACCACACGTTCGAAACGGACAGTTCAAGAATGGTTTATACCTGGCGGGCGGCTCGAACAGGCCTATCTCGAGTGGTCAGAAGTTTTGGCCAGCGAGAGTGTGCGTGATGCTCAAATTCTGGCGCGCCGTGCTGCTCGGGGTGCGGTCGGTAAGCTGATCTCATTGTCCGAGCGAGCTGATGACGCAATAGCTTTACGCGCTGCTACGGCTCTCGCAGCTAAGTACCTCGCCCCCGGCAAGTCAGGTGGCGGCTTCGAGGAAGAAGAATTGCCTCCGCAGCTTGAAGACGATGTGCTGATTTCGATTGATTTTGAGCTTGGAAAGATGCGGGGTGAGTAGTGACCACAGAGGAACAGCTGCGACGATGCTTACCGATGCACGAGATTCTCTGCCCAATTTTTCGCGGCAAGGAGTGTGATTGTGGCCGGGAGCAATTACGGGCGAACATTTTGAAGCTGATTAAGGACGTGAGAAAAGAAGAACGTGGACGATATTATTCATGACGAAGATGAAAAGGGTTTAGATTTAGGCCCAGAGTTCGAGGTTGAGGTTAGTGACGAACCGAAAACCAAAGATCTGACCTGGAGCGAAATGGGTACGGCGATGTTCAACCCAAATACCCGCCAGAAGAAGGCTCCGCCCGAAGATTTCAGCATGCCAAAGCCGGGGGTATTCGGCTCCCCATTCAGGCCAAGCATCGGGCCAAATGGTGAGCTGATCCCAGCTATCGTCCCCTTAGAAGGGAAGAAGCGATGAAGGCCATTCCGCAGTTCACGCCGCGCAAAGCTGACGACTATACACCTCTCTGGGGCGAGTGCCGTATTGTAGGTTTTTGCTTGCCGGATTGCGGATTATGCGCCTCAATAGCGGAGAGCTATTCGTTAAGCCAGAAAGCGGTTCAACAGACGGAGCCTCGGAAGTTTTCGCAGTTGCGTCCTGATCAGCAATTAACCATTCGTATGTTTCATGACGGCTGCGCATACGATGAGATATCTGCAGCGCTTGCCGAAATCGGGGTCGCCAGATCCCGGCGCGGAATCCAACTTATGATGAGCAATCCATTCGTCAAACATGCATTAGCCGAGTACAAAGCCACAAATGAGACCCCCGGAGTTACTAAATAGTTACTCTGTAACAATATACTTGATACGTCAAGCATTACCAGATATAGTGGACTCAGATTAAGGGGGAGACTCTCATGACACAGCCAGGACTAGAACTTCTGATTCGGAAGCTATCGAATGATGTTGAGCAATTGCAGCTCGGATTAAAAATGCTTAACGAGCATCTAGCTGAGTTGATGGTGGAGGCGGATCGTGGTTAGCCCTACCGTTTTCGAACCAAGCGATGACTTTCAGGCAAAGCGTCAAAACGACCGCGACCGCGCCCAAGACGACCGCCTACGCGAAGAGTCAGGCAAAGTCCAGTTGCCGCGTTATAACGGGCTGCCATTCGATGCCACCGAGCTACCGACCGAAGTTAATGGCATGCGTGTCGAGGTTACCGACAAACCTGAGCTGACTGTGAAGGCGTTTTATCGTTCGCAACTTCGTGATCCTGAATTTTACCGAGCCAATAAGCCAGCGATTCTGGAGGCTCAGCGCCACAATCTGATCATCGATGATGTCACTGACCCAAAGGTGGCAGAAGCGCTCAAAGCTCAGCGTAAAGAAGCCGAGAACGCGCTCAGCGCCAGCAACGAAGCCATCATGCTGCCAATCGCCTTGCGCGACGCTCGGGCCGAAGCCGACAAGCTGTATGTAGCGTACAAGGCAGCCGAAGCCGAGAACCAACGTTATCTGTCCACGCATGGAATCATGGGTGACGATGAGGTGCGCCGGGCAACTGCTCGCGTCGTCTTCAAAGCCAAAGAAGATTGGGAGGCTGCATCGGCTCGCATCCAGGAGCTGGTTCAGAAGAACAACGAAATGTGTCAGCGTCGGGCGCAAGGTAAATAGGAGTCCATCATGCCCGCTACGAATAATCAAACAATAATCTTGCAAATTAACCTTGACGCTGCAAATAGCGGGAAGGCTCTGCTAAGCCGAGACACTGAAGGCTTTACTCGTATAGTTGAACTCATCAAGGAAGGTTACGAGATTGATTACATTATCAGCGATGGCTTCAGCTCAATAGCCGTATCTGTAATTCGCGAGTCGAACTAGCCGCTCCCCGGCGGCTTCGGACGGCTGTAACCCCCTTATGGCTGTCCGAAGCTGCTTAGGCAGCAACCCCCTCCTTACACGCATGGGTTTACGGTCCCCATGCGTTCTATCCCGGCCGGAAGCGGTCGGGGCGCAATTATTAGAGAAATATCAAATGCCAGCAAACAACCCACCAGCAGATTTTCCAACTTCGCTACATGAGCGCACAAATGTTGTCGCCTTTAACGGTACGCCACTAGGCGATTCAACCCCAACACAGACCGATATCATGGGTAAAGTTGAAGAAGAGATTTACCAAATCCAGCGCAAGATTGGGATCGGTGAATCGTCTGCGGAATCTGCTCTTGCTGGCGAAATTTGGACTGCTGATGGTCTTGGCGGCTCTAGCTGGCAAGCTCCTGGCGCTCCCGGCGACATTGATGCCGGTATCTTGGAAGCTCTAACCGAGAAAGTCGGTGGCGGCACACCAACAACGCCTAACGCTGGCGAGTTCCTGGTTGGCACCGACACCGGCGAGTCGGCCTGGCGCGCAGCAACATCGGCCGATGTCGGCCTTGATCAGGTGGACAATACCGCCGACGCCGATAAGCCCATTAGTGACGCCACGCAAACCGCCCTCGACGGCAAAGAGGATGTCGCAACCCCCGTAACCCTGACCGATGCCGCCACAATCGCCGTAAACGCCGCACTCGGCCGTGAATTCCGAGTGACGCTCACAGCCTCCCGCACGATGGGCAATCCATCCAATCTTGTTGACGGCCAGCGCCTCTTATTCCGCATTGAGCAAGGCGGTTCAGGCTCATACACGGTCACATGGTCGAGCAAATACCGCTTCAGCACCGATGTCCCATCGCCGACACTTTCAACGACGGTCGGGGCCGCTGACTTTGTATTCTTCAACTACAACGCCGGTGACGACAAGCTCGACTGCTTGGGCTGGGCGCGGGGCTACTAATGCCAACCGATACCTTCACAGCTTCCGGCTCATGGGTTTGCCCGGCTAGCGTCGTAAGCGTTGATGTTGAGTGCTGGGGCGCAGGAGGTGGCGGCGGCGGAGCTTTATACGATGGCATTAACGGCCACGGCGGTGGTGGAGGTGGCGGTGGCGCTTATAGCAAGAAAACCCAAATCGCCGTCACTCCCGGCAGTTCGTATACCGTAACAGTCGGCACCGGCGGTTCTGCTGGCGCCAGTGGCGGTGGCTCTGGAACCGCTGGCGGTGATTCGTCATTTATAAACTCATCGACCGTCATGGCTAAAGGCGGATCGCCGGGTGGCACCAGCGGCAAAGGTACGGGCGGCGCTGCCGCTTCAGGTGTTGGAAGCATCAAGTTCTCTGGTGGTGATGGTGGTAACGGCCAGCCAAACGCAGCGGGCATTGGCGGCGGGGGAGGCGGCGGAGCCGGAACAACGGCCGCAGGCGGCAATGGCTCCAGCGCAACGGCCGGAACCGGAGGCAGCGTCGGCGGCGGGAATGGTGGTACTGGCGGCTCATCAACGGGTTCGGCGGGCAATACAATCGGCGGTGGCGCGTCAGGTGGTGGAGCTAGTGGCGGCAACTCTGCCGGTGGTGTCGGCGCTCGTGGTGAGGTTCGGATATCGTACATTCGCGTGTCGTCACTCGTCGGCCTGTTTTAGTCGCAAAATCATCTTGCTTAACGCCCAAAACCTTACGGAACTGGGCGTTTTTGCGTTTGGCTGAAAATAAAGGCTTGGCAGCGCTAACGTCGCAAGCCATATAATGTGCGACTGATTGCGTCGAATACTGCACTTTTTCGCTTCACGAGGTCATAAAGTTGCAATGAGAGTTACTTTTATGTTATAAACTTATTTCACGCAATCCCGCGTGAGAAGTACCTCACATCTCGACCAGGACGGATCTATTCATGCCGCGCGACCACGAGCTTGACCGGCTCCGCACCGAAATGAACGGTGCATGGGATGCCATGAAGTACGCCGAGCAGCAGATGAACGATGCATGGGAGGAGCTTCAGCGGCTTCAAGACCGCTACGGCCCCCAGATCGACAGTCTCAAGGCAGAACACCAGCGGTTGTACGACCGCACCCAAGACCTGTCACGAGACATCGACAGCGCGTTCAACTACGGCAACCGCGACGAAGGCTTCCGCCTCATCGAAGAGGTCAAGGAAGTCCGTGCGGAGATGGCCGACCTGCCTCCTCAGTGGCGGAGCATGATCGACGAGATCAACCCCGCCAGAGAGCGCTGGTCGTACGCCCGCGACATCTACAAGGACAAGAAGCACGAGCATCGCCTCGCAAAGGAGCGATTCGACGACCGTAAGGCCGAACTCGAAGGCGCTCGGCGCGATTCCGCCATCCGTGCCGGTGTTCCGGCGCACTACGGCGACGAGGTGAAGGTCGTGAACGAGCCTGGCGGCAACACCAGCGTCTACTTCGGAGGCGTTGGCAAGCCGGACGGCCCCGGCCATGCCCACTACGTTGTCGACCAGTTCGGCAATCTGACCTGGCGGCGTGAGCCGTTCGAGGATCGCGGGCCGCACAACGCTCGCTGAGTTCAACCTGTTCATGTTGCGGGGGCTGGCATTCGCTGGCCCTCGCAACGACACGGATTTATTATTAGAAGTATTATGGCAACCAACCGACATCAGGCGAATCTACCTATCCGACCAGAGCTTCAGGGCATTTTAGACGCGCCTAAAGCAGACAAGCCGCGCTTGTTCTTTGAATACTGCCGTAAAGTGATCAAAGACAAAAATAGGGGCGAAATCACGCTTGAAGATGCTGGCTATCAAATTGCTGGTGCTATGTTCATTCATGAACTCGATGAGCCATTGTTCGAGGAAATTACCCTGCTTGCTGGTAGACTAGAGCTGCCGAGTCATGTACTGGGTACCGATCCCACTACCGAGTGGAAGCAACTTGTCGCCCTAGTTGAAGAGTACGGGGCAATGGTCAGATCAAACAAACCTGACAGCTCAAGCTGACCGAAGCACCAGCCATCGTCGAGTCTCTCGGAGGTATAAAATGCCGAGCAACACGCCCTTGTCTACCGAGACGATGACCGCCGGTCATCGTCTCTACCAAGTGCTGTATGGCCCAGTCAGCGAAGGGGTGAGGCTGACCATCGCTCAAGTTCAAGCGGAGATCGACCTGCTGACATCTCAGGAAATTCCGAGGCGTGACCTCATCCGTGCGGCAATGGCACAGGCCGACTATCGCTTCCGTGAGGCCTATGACGACGAGAGGTCGCAAACGGCCGAGGACGCCATTGCGGAGCCTGCGGGCCGGATGAATGCCAACGCCGATGTGGTGAGCCTACTTCAGGACACCCAAATCGAATACTGGAATGTCCAGGCCGCACAATGGGATGCCGAAGACGCACTTCGCGCGGCTTCCCTGTAGTACCCGCCCCCGGTTGGCCACGTGCTTGACCGGGGGCAAGCCATATCTGGTTTTAATTACACCTGTGCGGAAATTATCCGTAATAGCCACGCTGCGCCAGCCGCTGAAGAAGTTTTGGAAATAACTCCACCACGGTGCCGCATCCCGCACATTGATAGCACCGGCGGCCTGTCACTACACGAGCTAGCTGGCCGGACGCATCGATTAATCAATCGTAATCCCATGAGTGATAGTGAGCGTGTCGTTGCTAGTCTTGGTTCGAGAGATATTGAGCCTAGCGTACAACGTACCCGAGTCCACAACAGCATCTGCGCTATCGCCAAACAATCCGATTTCTCGCAGGACACCATTGGCTTCAGTCTGGTTGAAGAAGGTTTTGAATGAGGCCGTCTTGCCGGAGGAGCTACGAATAGAGACCTGTTTGCGGGCAATCTCGGTTTGAAGCTTTACGTCGCCCGCCGTTGGACTGGCTGAGCCAGTGCCGACCGCAGCAAAGGTAATAACGCCCCGACCGTTTTGTAGATTGCCGCGCAAGGCATCCGCAATAGCGGCCCTTCCGGAGTCCACGACCAAATTGCTGATCACATCGCGGCTTTTGAGTTTGCCGGTCAGCGCATCGTGAATTTCGACAATTACTTTGCCATAAACATTTACATGTTCGTTTGCGTGAGTCATTAGCGTATCCCCTTAGCGATTAATCCTGGTCTGGCCCATCAAGCGTCGGATGATCCCGTCACCGATCTGCTCGGCATATTTGTCCGCAACCAATGGGCTTGTGATGTTCGCGCCGTCTAGGTTGACGGTAACTTGTGTGCCGCCACCGCTACCAGCCGTGCTAACCCGGCCAGCCACCATCTTAGAAGTCTCGTAGGTGTTGTACACATTTGAGCCACTTGGCAACGAGATAAGCTCTGGCCCATGCTCACCGACCATAGCCAGACCTCCTGCGAAGCCACGAACACCCGATGCAAAGCCGGGGATATGCAGGTTGTGCAACAGGTTCGCATTTGGCAGGTTAAGTAATTTCGCACCATAATCCGCAATTTTGCCAATCAGACCGCTCCAGCTATTCGCGGAATCGTTCACCTTACGCTTAGATTCGTCGAGCTTGGCGTTCAGGTTGTTCTGAGCGTTGGCGACCTTGTCGGAAGAGTCCTTAACTTGGTTCTGAGCGTCTTTTACAGCGTTGTTGGCATCTTTTAGCCGGTTGTTGGCACCCTCGAGATTGTAGGCCGCCTGACGTGCTTCAAGGCTGGTAGGGCCATACTGACGTACTGCTTCATTGTAGCTACGCTGAGCTTGTTCGACCGCCAGTGACGCACCCTGCTCGTCATATTGGGCATTCTTCAGCCTATCGCTGGCCTCTTTCGCCTCATCCATTGCGCGAGCTAAGTCACGCTTGGCATCAGCGGTCTGCTTGGCCTGCATTGCGTTGCTGAATAATGCCTGTGTCAGCGTACCAACCACGCCAACTACCGGGTATGCGGCACCCAAGAATGTCACAACGCTCTTGCCCCACGTGTCCCAATGCTGGACTGCAAGCACCATGATCGCCACCAGCGCACCAATTGCCGCACCGATTGCCAATACCGGCCATGTCGCCGCAACAGTTGCCACTGCCGCAGGGATGGCAGCCGCCGCCCACGCGACGAAGGATGGTACGAGCGTTGAAAGAACGGCGGCGGCAAATGCACCGATTCCGGCTGCCAACGGGATAATGACCGCCTGTAAAACGTTCGCTTTATCGGCCATCAGTTTGATAATGGCACCCACGGCGGCACCGGCGGCTATGAACGGGATGAGGGGAGCCAAAGCCGTCCAAACCGATACGCCTAGTGCTGCGAACGCGGGGACAAGACCACCGACTATTGCGCCGACGATGATGGGCGCGTTGTTCTTCATCCAGCCAAATGCCGCCATGATCTTTGGCTCCAGTTCGGAGAGCTTCTGGGTAATGACCGGGATCATTCGGCTCATCGAATCAAATAATCCACCCGGTTTGACGACTAAGCCAAGCTGCGGATCGACCTGAACGCCCAATAATCGACGGCCAAATTCCATCACGCTATCTTTTAGCGTACTTAGGCGGCCATTAAATGTCTCCGCCAGCTTAGTTGTACCTTGAAAGGCAAATTGACCGCTCTGGCCTGCTTTCTCGAACGCCTTATTGAACACTTCAAGACTAATGCCTCCGCTTGCCCAGATGTCCTGTAGCTTGGAGGTGTCTACGCCGACGTTTTTAAGCATTTTGCCAATCGGCACCCCCATATCAATCAACTGGTTAAAGTTCTCGGCCTGCAAGCGTCCGGCACCAGTCACTTGGCCGAATACCACGGCTAGATTCTTCAACGGGCTTCCAGTGACGGCGGCGATGTCGCCCAACTGTCGCATTTTGCCCATAACTAGATCTTCATTGATGCCGAATCCTAGTAGGTTTTTGCCAGCGGCTGCGATTTCCGGAAACTCAAAAGGCGTGTTATTAGCGTATGCAGCGAGCTGTCCGAATAATTTATTGGCTCGGTCGGTGTTGCCGATCAACACCTTGAACGAGTCGCTGGTCTGCTGCAGGTCGGCCGCACTCTTTACCGCAACGCCGCCCAGCGCTGCAGCCGAACCGACGACAACGGTTAAGATGCCTGCAAGCTTTTGGCTGCTATCGATTGCCGCCGCCATGCTTTTCTGCATGTGAGCGGTTGCGCCCTCAACCTGATTCGCAAAATTCTGAACGGACGCTAGACCAGTTTTTAGTCCGTCTGTTTTTGCCACGAGCGAGACGATTATTGAACCTAAGTTGAACGCCATACTACACCTCCTGAAGCGGAGGAATTGAGCGCACAAACACAAAGAAAGGCCTTGAGCGATGTGCGCTCAATTCCTTCCAGATATATCTATTATACCGCTTTCGCTATCTGTTGGACAGGAGCTTAGTCAACCCGTTCGGCAGGGATGAGGTGGATCATGACCTCGCTCACACGGTTTGTGAGAGTCGTATCGGCGTATATGGCGCTGCGGAATATCTCAAGGCCATCGTCAAGATCTAAACCTTGAGCTTCGGTGATAGTCATCCCCGTGACATTTGCAATCATTTCTGGCATCACCTCTAGGGCCGCCACGTATACATTGTTTAGGAAGCCCTCAAAGACCGTGCGGGTTGTCGGGTCGGAAAAGTCTGCGCGTTTTAGTTCACGATGAGGGTCGATCTTGGCCCCGGCCGAATGCAAGATCGTGGCTATCTCGGCTGCGTTAAATGGTCGTACTGTCATGCCATCCCCCTTGTTCTCTCAAACATACCCTGAAGTATGCCTCGCCATCTAGTGATTTCATCCATTAGAGTGTTCCAACTAATACCCTGTAGCTCCACCATTTAGATAATTCCTATACTAAGCCAAAAATAGCGCTCGTCTTATGAAAAAGATAGGCGCTATTTGCGAATTATGGCCCCGCAAAGGTAAAAAGCGCAGTTCGAATCCCTTTTGACCTACATCCGAAATTACATATTTAGGTTCATGGGAAATCGTAAGCCAGCCGTAGTAGGCTACGGCCAATCATCTGGACGGAGCACATCTGATACAATTTACTTATGACTGAATCTGAGCAATTCTCTCCCGATCATGCTAGATCCAATTTTGAATTATCGACGTCTGATATTCCACCTGAGGTGCATCCACAGGTGGAAGCTGTCGGCCCTAACCGTGATGTGACAGGTGGCCGAGAGGAAATGGCGCGGTCTTTTTTGACACAGATGAGGGAAAGTCGGGACGCGCTCGGGCAAATACCGGGTGAAATTGAAAAAACTCCTGAGCAAATTGCGGAAATCCTTCGTATTCACACTGCAGTCATCCAGCTTGGAGACGAACTAGGCGTAAACGTGCGAGACCGGCTTCCTGAAATAAGGCATTACCATCTCTTTGGCAGTCATGAGGCGTACGTACAAGGTGCGGGCATGGTTGGCAGTGAGCAGCCAACAGAGACTGGTGGAATGTCCGATATATCGAGGGGCATATTTTGTGAGACAAGAGACGACCCCGTGCGCGATAGAACAGGCTTTGCGCACGAGATCACCCACTTTATCGCTCGTGGCATCTTCTACCCCACAGTACACTACGATGAAGATGGTACTGGTCACCTGGGAGGCAATTACACACATGGCTTCAGCCCGCAGTCACATGCGCTAGAAGAGTGGACGAGTGACATCGGCATGCGAATAATTCTTAGGAGAGCTGGCTACGAGGACGGCGACTGGGGCGAAAGTTATCGTCCGCTAAACATGATAGGGGACGCGCTGGTGGCTGAAACCGCGGCAGCCAACGCTGAAAGTATCGAGGCAGTAGAAAAACTATTGGTGCGAGGAAAGTTTACTGGCGATATGGATGGGCCCCGATTAATGACCCGCGCGATTGGCCATGACCGGATGCAGCGATTTATGCAACTCCACGAGTGGTCCGATCCAGCTACTCTAGCCGAAGCCGCAACCCAGATGTTACTGCCTGAGGTAGCCGAGAGGATTCGCACCATGTATCCCGATTCATCGTCGCACACGGAATAGACCGGTAACGATAATATGGCCGGGGCAACCCGGCGGCACTAACGTTTGCGCATATATCGACGAAAGATGAATTAAAGAAACCCCTGCAATTTAACGAAATCTATCATTTGCTGAGCCAACACTCACGACTTCTCATTTTCTTGAAAATGGGAAGTAAACTAGCAACTCTGTTGCTAGTTATAAACGGGCTCTCGATTACGGCCTCATTCATGCAATTGTTTAGATCTCGCATAAAGGCCTTATAAAACGTCCGCTCATCGTATAGTCGGGAGGTAAGCAAGTCTGACGAGCTTGTTTTGAAGCGATTGAAGAATCGGGGTATCATAACTTTGACTCCCCATCGTCTGCATTTTCGGATTCATCCAATAGCTCTCGGATTTCTTTGATTTCCCCCTCAGGGTCATCACTCAAAGTTACATTACCGTACCTACAGCTCCACCATAATAAAAACCCGAATAATAACTGCCCTGCGAGTCAACAGAAGATCTTTTGACGAACTGAGTAACTCCATTGTAGGGTATTATGTTGTTATGAAACTCAAATCAACGAATCCCGCCTGTAATTACGAACTGATCGGTTCAGTGGATGTGTCAACTGATGCTGAAATCGCCACCAAGGTGGCTCGCGCCCAGGCTGTCAAGACTGCCTGGAAAGAGCTTGGGGTGAGTGCCCGTGTTCAATTACTAACTCCGATTCGCGATGAATTCCTGGCTCGCTCACAGGAGTTCGCCGAGCTCATCAGCCGTGAAACTGGCAAAGCACTCGCCGAAAGTAAGTCGGAAATGGATCGGTATGTTGGTAGCGAACTCACATGGTTTCTAGAAAATGGCGAACGAGCGTTGGCCGATCAAATCACAGTAAAAGACGACGAATCACTGCACCGCATAGTTTTTGAACCGTATGGCGTTGCGGCCGTTATTTCACCCTGGAATTTCCCGGTTGGCATGGCGGTTTGGGGTATATTCCCCAATTTAATAGCCGGCAATCCAGTAGTGTTTAAGACGTCTGAAGAATGTCCGCTCACCGGTAAGCTTATGGAAGAAGTGATCCTAAACCACAATCTGCCCGACGGAGTGTTCTCTGAGGTCTATGGCTCGGGGGATGTTGGACAAAAGCTGGCACAGAGCAATGTGAACATACTGTGGTTTACGGGTAGTACCGGCACAGGCAAAAAATTATACAAAATTGCCGCCGATAAGTTTATAAAAGCCGTGCTTGAGATGGGCGGCTCCAACCCGTGTATCGTATTTGATGATGTTGATATCGCTGCCTCAGTGCCGATTATATTTAACGGGCGATATCGCAACAATGGCCAGTTCTGTAGTGCTTTGAAGCGCCTTATTATTCACGAGGATATTGCTGAAGAGTTGATTGTCAAACTTAGTAAAATCATTGAAAGCCAAAATGTAACTGAACCATTTGATCCTCAAGCCGATCATGGTAGCCTTGTCGCGAAACGACAACTGGAGTTATTGCAGGGCCAATATCAAGATGCGCTCGATAAGGGCGCCGTTGTCAGGGCTCAGACGAAACTACGATCGGGGCTCAATGGAGCATACTTTCCGCCCACGTTATTGAGTAATATCTCCAAGGACATGCGGGTTTGGCATGAGGAAGTATTTGGTCCGGTGCTTCCAGTGATGACATTCAAGACCGAGGATGAGGCCATCAAACTGGCAAATGACACGCCATTTGGTCTGGGTGCACGTGTGATGTCGGGTAGTCGAACACGAGCGAATAGGATCGCCTCCAAGATCGACGCAGGGTCGATACTGCTCAATCTAGAGACACGTCTCATCGCTGCGAATCCATTTGGAGGGTATAAACTGTCGGGCCTAGGGAGAGAGCGAGGCGTTCACGGACTACAGGAATTATGTCAGATTAAAGCCATTCAGGATCGATCCGACCCATTCTACGGCTAGATCTCTGGCTCTACTGTGCTAGACAATGCGCCCTAAGCTCATTCGCCCAAATTTGCCCGATCTACAAACCGCTTCACAAAGCCTGGTGCCCACCAATTAGCCCGGCCCAAAATCTCCATAGTTGCCGGCACGAGTATCATCCTCACAATCGTGGCGTCAATCAGTACTGCCGCCGCCAATCCGATGCCTACCTGCTGGATGATCGAGATTTTACTGGTCGCAAACAGCCCGATAACCACCACCAACATAACGGCCGCCGAAGTAATGATGCCTGCGGTGTGCTCCACGCCCTCAGCCACAGCCGTAGCGTTGTTGCCGGTACGGTCGTAAGCTTCTTTGATGCGCGACAACAAAAATAGCTCGTAGTCCATGGCGAGCCCAAAAGCAATCGCAAAGATCAGCACCGGCTGGTTGGCGTCTAGGGTGCCGGTAGCGTTCAAATGCAGCAGGCCGGCCAGATGCTTATCCTGAAACAGCCACACGAGCAGTCCAAAAGCCGCCGACAATGACAGGACGTTCAAAATCATTGCCTTGATCGGTATAACCACGCTGCCCAACATGAGTACAAACAAGATAAATGTGGTTTCGGCGATGATCAGGAGAGCCCAAGGGAGCTGCCGCTGGGTACCGCTCAGGACATCCACCAGTTCGGCCGTGGGGCCGCCCACAAATAATTGCCAGCCTCCCGGCACCGGTAGGCCTCGTACGCGGGCAATGGTGTCACGAGCTGCTTGGGATTGGGCTTCGTTGGTCTCGGGCGCTTGGATGTATACATAGTTGCCCTCGACACCCGCAACCCGGGCCGTACCAATGCCGTCTACCGCCGACAGTTTATCGAGGTATTGGCTCAGTGGTTGCTGGCGGCTGGCGTCACGAGCGGCCCCATCGGCCTGCAGCACTACCGTGACGGCACTACCACC
Source organism: uncultured Candidatus Saccharimonadales bacterium (assembly GCA_964467655.1). Classification (GTDB taxonomy): domain Bacteria; phylum Patescibacteriota; class Saccharimonadia; order UBA4664; family UBA4664. Next base: position 63,044 of record CAYXSN010000002.1, read on the forward strand.
GCTCGAGTTGAAATTGTGTTGTAAGGCATCGGTAACATACCGACTCGATAAGTTGGTAGGTACGGCCGTGCCGCCGGGCAGACTAAATTGCACCCTCAAGAATGAAGAGCCCACTGCCAGCAATAAGCCCAAAGCCAACACCAGCATAATGACCGGCCGCCTCATCACGATATGGCTGTAGCGGTACCAAAAACCGTGCTCCACTTGGCGCGACACATGAGCATGCAAACCCGGCAGGGCCCATGAGTTGATGCGCCGTCCCAGCAATCTGAGCACCGCCATCATGAAGGTTAAGGCCAGTACCGCTGTGGCTGCCACCACGGCTGCGCCGCCGTAGCCCATGCTTTGGAGGAAATTCTGAGGAAAGACAGTCAGGCCGAGTAGGCACAAGATAACCGTCAGAGCGCTAAAGCCCACCGTCCGGCCAGCCGTGCGCAGTGTGGTCGTCGTGGCCACCGGAACCGTCGCCCCGCCTGCTAGCTCTTCCCGGAACCGGCTGACCAAAAACAGGCTATAATCAATGGCCAAGCCTAAGCCCATGAACGTAATCACATTGATGGCGTACACCGATACATCGGTCACCGTAGTAATCAGTCGGGTCAGAGCAAACGCTACCACAATGCTGAGCGCCCCCAGCCCCAGGGGCACCAGTGCCGCCACGACGCTCCTGAAGACCAGTACCAGGAGCACTGCCAATATTGGAAAACTCAAGACTTCCGCTTTCTTGAGGTCTTCAGAGATCTGATTACTAATCTGCTGGTTGATGGTAGTTGAGCCGCCGAAATACAATTTGACGCCGGCAACATTGTCTGGCCAACGGTCCTGGAGTGCAGCGAGGGTTTTGAGCTGTTCGCCGTCCAGCGTCCCTGCCAGGGCCAGGGCAGCAAAGGTCTGCCGGCCGTCCTGAGACACAAAGAGCGGCGAGTTGGTCGAAAAGTAACTACTTACCCTGTCGACACCACTGGTTTTGGCCACCTCGTCTAAGATGCGCTGAGCAGTCTTGGCATTGTCGCCGGTTGTCATAGTCGACCCGCCGGCCGATTCAAGCAGCAATACAACATCGGTGCGCTGGCCGCCAAATTCGCGCTCCAAGATTTGTTGGGTTTGCCATGACTCCGAAGACGGGTCGGCATATCCGCCTGAGCTTAAGTGGTCAAACACTTGGAGGCCGTATATGGCGGCAACGAGGGTCGCCACCAGACCCAGGCTGGCTGTGAGTGCCGGGAACCGGTTAACAACTTTAGCAATACTATTCATAGCGCCATCATAACCTGGGAGCCGCTATCCGGCCAGCTTTACACAAGACGCGGCTTCAGGCACTATACCATTAAGCTAAACAGGAATATAACTTTCAGTGAATTACGTACGCAACCAACGCGGCGTTGCCTTCATCTTGGAGCTCGTCGCCGTAGCTGTGGTTCTGGTTGTGGTTGGGTTCGCCGTATACAACGCCGTATCCAATCGCCAGACCGCCAAAGATACCAGCCCGGCTGGCCTAGCCGCCACCGCCGGCAGTATTGCCGACCAAGACGCCACCGCTGACGCCGACGTCAGTACTGCCGCCGACAGCATTAGTGGCCAAGTGTTGGCGGCCGACGCTGATTTGAGTGATTTGGGGGGCACGAGCGATGTCGATTTCTAAGCAGCCTGTGTTCGGCAAATTGTTCCAAGCAATATCATTGGTAGCCGTCTTGCTCGTGCCGGCCACCAGTCTGGCGCAAGGTGGCAATAGCGGCCCCGGCGGTGGGGGATCAGATGATACGAAAGTAGAGTTCCGCACGCCTCGATTTGAGTCAATTGAGGCCACTCGCACGCCTCGGCCGAGCAAAAGCCCGCGCCCGACGGTGGCCACCGGCCAGTTTTGTAACCGCTTCACCGATGCCAACTCGACGCTCTCGGAGGACGTTACGAGCCGCTTCAACGATCTTCAATCCAAATTCAAAGAACGCTCAGATAAAATCAAATCCGATTTTACCGACGTCACCGACACTCAAACGACCAACCGTAAAACTGCCGACGATAAGCTGAACGCCAAATTAACCGATCTGGCCGCCAAAGCCACTACCGACGATCAAAAAGCGGCCGTCACTGAGTTTGCCGCTGCCGTGAGAGCGGCTGTTTCCGTCCGCCGCACAGCCGTTGACGCCGCCAATGCGGCCTTCAAACAGGGCTTGCTCGAAGCCAACTCGGGTCGTCAGACCACCCTCAAAGCTGCCGCCGATGAGTACAAAGCAGCAGTCGCTACAGCTCTAGCGGCCGCCAAAACCTCCTGCGCCGCCGGTACCGATTCGGCCGCCGTCAGGCAAGCCCTCAAAGCTGCCTTAGTCGACGCCAAAACCAAGCTTGAGACTGCCCGCAAGTCGGTCACTGGCCAAGATGCCAAAGTCCAACAGTTGAAGAGCACGCGCAAAGCCGCCGTCGAGGCTGCCAACGCCACCTTCAATGCCGCCATGAAAGCCGCCCTCGACAAATTCAAAAGTGTCGTTGGTACCCCGGCACCGACAGCCACTCCCTCAACCTAAAGTATCAAATTAAAAATATCCCGGACCAACTACCACTCAGGTGGTTGGTCCGGGATTGGCATGACGCCACCAGTCTGACTCAGCCCAACGACTGTTGCCGGTATTCCTCGTTGATCTTGCGCAAGTGCCTGAATCCACCGGCTCCGATGTACCAGATCAGACCAGCCGCTAGGCCGCTGACTGCTCCCAGCGCGAAAAGGCGTTTGTACATGTTGTGCTCCTTACATAGTCAGTGGCGACTCACCCAGGCCCGACAGCTTTGCCTAAACGCCTTGATCCTGGCGACGGGCCCAGTTCGAAGTGTTGCTGCTAGCTGGTCCACAAGATAGTTGCCATCAGCTGCTCTGATCGCTTGTACATGAACTACCAGGATATCTCCTGAGAGCAGCTTGATATGAAGAGTTGTCAAATCCTTGGGGGCTGTGCCAACCGCAGCATCCATAATTGCTACGAATGCCCCGAGAAACCAATTGATGATGGTGGTCTTATCTGGCGCTGTGCTGCCACTGGCAAAGCCATCGAGCCGCTCTGCAACAGTAGGCGTCAGTTGAATGGTGATCTCTTGATTACTCATTACCGCCCTCATCTCTCAGAGAATGAAGCTAGCCAGTAAATGACCATTACCTATTGTGGGCAGGCAACATATGATAGATAATAACGTACTTTATTGACATACGTCAAATAAAGTACCACATCAAGCAATCATCTGAGCATTACTCCAGCGTGAAGTCGGCGCCTAAAGCCCGCAACTTCTGCCACAATCCTTCATACCCGCGCTCCAGGTGATGCACGCCGGTGAGTACGCTCTGGCCTTCCGCTACACATGCGGCAATCACTTGGGCCATGCCGGCCCTGATGTCGGGTACTTCAATCGTGGTCGCGACCAGCGGTGTCGGGCCCTTGATAACCGCCGAGTGCCGCAAACTCCTGTTACGCCAACGGCAAGGTATCTCGCCGAGGCATTTGCTAAACACGCCAATATCGGCGCCCATGCGGTTGAGATCTTGAGTGTAGCCGAACCGGTCTTCGTACACCGATTCGTGGACTACCGACATGCCTTTAGCCTGCGTGAGTGTCACGACAGTTGGCTGCTGCCAGTCAGTCATAAATCCAGGATAGGTATCAGTTTCCAGCTCGATACCCTTGAGCCCGGCCGCCCCACGCCGGAACGTAATGCCATCGTCATCGGCCGTAAAATCACCGCCCAGCCGTCGCACGGTGTTGAGGAATGTGCCCATATCTTGCTGGCGAGCGTCATCCACTCGGATCTCGCCACCAGTGGCCAGCGCCATATTTGCCCACGAAGCTGCCTCCATGCGGTCGGGCATGACCCGGTACGTCACTCCATGGAGCCGCTCAACGCCGTCAATCGTGATGATCCGGCCGGCACCAAACTCAATGATTGCTCCCATTTGCTGGAGCATCTTGACGATATCACCGATCTCCGGCTCGGTGGCGGCATTTTCGATGCGAGTACGCCCTTTGGCCATCACGGCAGCAAAGATGATGTTCTCTGTGGCCCCCACCGATGGATAGGGGAGGGCAATGAGGGCACCGTGCAACCCATGCTGCGCCGTGGCCTCATAAGTATGATCGCGCTCAACGATCTTGGCGCCCATTTGCTCAAGTGCTTGGATGTGAAAGTCGACGGGCCGCGGCCCGATGGCATCACCACCCACCCGTGGCACTTCGGCCTCGCCGTGGCGTTGCAACAGTGGTCCCAAGGCGAGAATTGAAATCCGGTTAGTCCGGCTCAATTTACTCACCCGGGCCGAAATGATGCGTGGCGTCGTCAATCGCACTTTAGTGCCCTCGCGCGTGACATGAGCACCTACCGCGGCGCAGATCTCTGTGGTAATCGAAATCTCCTCAATATCCGGGCAATTCTCGAGCACCACCTCGTCAGCCGTCAAGAGGCTAGCAATCATCATCTTGGAAGCGGCGTTTTTGGCGCCGGCCACCCGCACGGAGCCTGATAATGGTTTGCCGCCGCGAATCCGGACCAGTTTGGAACTCATGGAGATTTCATTTCCTGTTTCGTCCTTCATCATACTACAATGAGGCTATGAAAGCTCAGTTTCGACGGCTTGTCGCCGGCTATTTCGAGTGGTTGACTGTCTATACCATCAAACGCTACCGCCTCAAGGTAGTGGCTATCGTGGGTTCAATTGGTAAAACTTCCACCAAAATGGCCGTCGCTGCAGTGCTGGGCCAAAAATATCGCGTACTGGTGCATCAAGGTAATTACAATTCCGAAATTGGCTTGCCGCTCTCGGTGTTTGAGTTAACAGTACCGCGTACACTCTTCAATCCGGTGGCTTGGCTCCTCAAAATGATTCAGGCCTGGTGGCGGTCGCGTCGGTACAAGTATGAGGTATTAGTGTTAGAGCTGGGTACCGACACGCCCGGCGACCTGGCCAAGTTCTGGCGATATCTACAACCCGATATCGGGGTTGTCACGGCTGTTGCGCCAGAACATATGGCCAATTTCCCTGACGGCCTTGATGAGGTGGCGGCCGAAGAATTGTCGATTGGCGATCATTGTGCCAGGCTCATAGCCGCCCACGACGAGATCCCCGAAACCTATCGCCGGCGTTACATTGCCCACCTTAAGCATCACACCTACTACGGCCAGAATGTTGAAAGTGGGTATAGTTACCGGTCCAAACTCACAGCCGAGGGTTCACAACTGTCGATTAAGGATAATGGTTCATTCGTCCTGCAGAACCACTCAGTGGCATTGTTGGGGCCAACTGCCGCCCAATCGTTGGTGGCTGCCTGGGCTGTCGGCCAGGCATTGGGGCTAACTCAACACCAGCTCACCAAGGGCCTAGCGACTGTACGGCCTGTGGCTGGCCGTCTCAATCCGCTGGCTGGCATCAACGATGCGCGCCTCATCGACGATACCTACAATTCAAGCCCACAGGCAGTCCGCGAAGCGCTTGCCCTCTTGGCGCTGTCGCCCGTCGCCGACGCCGGCCGGCGAATTGCAGTTTTGGGCTCCATGAATGAACTAGGCGCCAACGCCCACATGTATCACGAAGAAGTTGGACAGGAAGCAGCCGGCGTTGATCTGTTGGTGACCATCGGTGATCTGGCTGAGCGCTGGCTGGGTCCGGCAGCAGTGGCAGCCGGCCTCGACCCAACCCGCTATAAGCCGGCTGATTCACCATATGCGGCGGGTGCCTTCTTGCGGACGACATTGCGTGCTGGCGATGTTGTCCTGATCAAAGGCTCCCAAAACGGGGTCTTTGCCGAGGAATGCACGAAGCTACTCTTGGCCGACCCCGCCGACGTCGCCCAGCTGGTACGCCAATCACCAGAGTGGTTACAGATCAAAAAACGCCAATTTACGGATCGAGTGAGCACATGAATTTGCCGATTGTGAATCGCAGCCATCATCCGCTACCGGCCTATCAGACGACCGGCGCTGCCGGGTTTGATCTAACGGCCAACCTTGAAACACCCATCAGCTTGGCGCCTCTCGAGCGAGCCGTGATAGACACGGGCCTGTACTTTGGTATTCCTGAAGGTTTTGAGCTTCAAATCCGACCCCGCAGCGGTCTGGCGGCCAAATTCGGCCTGACAGTCCTCAATGCGCCAGGTACTATCGATGCCGATTATCGTGGTGAACTCAAGGTTATCATGGTTAATCTGTCGGCTCAGGCCTACACCATTCATGATGGCGACAGAATTGCCCAGGCAGTGCTGGGGCCCTCCACCAGGGCCAACCTTACAGTAGTTGACACCCTCGACGAGACTGTCAGAGGTGAGGGCAGATTCGGCCACACCGGCTAAATCCTGATATGCTACTCCTATGAAACGTACTCCTCTCCAGACCGCCCGCTCGGTTTCGCAACTACTCCGCCGCCATTCCGATCCGTTGCGTGCCATACTCTCTGGGCGCTACTTCAAAACCGGTCCCGGACAGTATGCCGAAGGCGATAGGTTTATAGGTGTTACCGTTCCCAGGCAACGCTTGGTGGCCGCCAAATACCGGCAGCTGCCACTCGCTGAGATCAAGCGATTGATCACCAGCAAGATTCACGAAGAGCGTTTGACTGCACTGCTGGTATTAGTTTATCAGTACGAGAACGGTACACCCGAGGAACGCAACACCATCTATAAGTTTTATTTGCAGCACACGCACCACATTAATAATTGGGATCTGGTTGATACCTCGGCGCCCTACATTATCGGGCCATGGCTGGAGCATGACCCCGAGGCACAGTCAAAACTGCAGAAACTGGCCGCCTCCAAGCTGATCTGGGAGCGGCGGATTGCTGTATTGGCGACGTTCTACTTCATCAAAGCCGGCCAGTACCGTATCTCGCTTGAGCTCGCCGAGCAACTATTGTCAGATCCGCACGATCTCATCCACAAAGCCGTCGGTTGGATGCTCAGAGAGATCGGCAAACGCGACGTTACCACCTTGCGCCAATTTTTGGCCACCCACTATCGTAGGATGCCCCGAATCATGCTGCGTTATGCCATTGAACACTTTGAGGCGGCCGAGAGGCAACGTTATCTCAAAGGCCAGCTCTAAAGATATCAGTACAAAAAATGCCCGTTCTCGATTTGCGATGGATCGAGAACGGGCAGGGTGGGCTACACTTCATTGAGAGTGTGCCGCCGTGGGTCATGCCACGTTACTCCCGGCGCCGTCTGCGTCGGCCCATATAGCGCAGGTGGCCGAGCACGTCTCGGGCTGCCTCGGTATTACCGGCGTCCAAGGCTTTCCGCATATCCCTGAGGACCTCATCGCCCTCCTGCTTGCCAAGGCCGGCTAGGCCAATCTCTTCATCGGTAGGCTCCGGCTCTGGCTTCCATCCGCGCATCGCACCACTGCCTTTCTTTGACTGGTTGGCTGAGGGTTCGTTGGTATAATGGGCTTATGGCCACATCTCAGGACACAATCGATTTTCTGCTCGAACAGCTGGCGGAGCTGTCAGACCGTCTGACTACCTGTCGGATGTTTGGCGAATATTGCCTGTATGTAGACGGCAAACCGACGGCATTCATTTGTGACGATCAGCTATTTTTGAAAATCACGACCGTCAGCCGCCAATATCTCGACGAGTCGTATAACGGTCAGGCCTACCCGGGTTCGAAGCCCTATCTGCGAATCACTCAAGATATATGGGAAGATCGGGATTGGCTGACCAAAGTAGTAGCCGGTACTGCCGATAGCCTGCCCGCGCCAAAGCCCAAGCCGGGCCGGCGCTAGTCCAACTTCCCCCACGACCATAGCCACCAGGCCAGGCCGACGAAACTGATGACGAGGCCCCATCCGCCGATAAAGAGTCCTACGACAAACAGGACCGGGCCTAGAAAGACGAGAGCCAAGCCGACGAGACCGATCAGGAACTCATCAATATCCATGATGCTGTCCTCTCAAGGTACAGTGACACCGAAGCATCATTAAACCACAAACAAGTCAGATTGGCTAGATCGGCATCTAATCAGCCTCAACTATGAACAAATATGATCCTCACGCCCTCGAACCCAAACGGCAGCAAGTTTGGGTTAGCTCAGTTTTGACGACCATCTATCCTTCGTCTAGACTGGAAGAACATGAGTGAAATGACCTCGCCGCCAGACTTTCGAGAACAAGAGATTGGTTCTTCGGATTTGGTTGTGCCAGGCAATCCTGAGCGGCCATTAAATATATCTGAACCGCGTACACTTGAGGATGTTCCCCCGCCAGATGGTTTTATAGTCACCGATTCTGGCTTGGTTGCACCCAAACCGCCATCAACCAATGAATCGCCAGAAGATCCGCCAAAACACCTCATCTTACCAGGCGCATCGGATGTGAGGCGGGTCACTGGCACGGTAGAGGCAGAGCCGACTTACGATGCGGCATATCTGTGGCTTGTCCACTTGCAGGTTTGAACCGTTCGGTTGCCCATGCAAGTTTGGATCATCTCAGGGCAACCTTCGGAGATTTGCATCGCTATACTGAAAACGACCCCGAATCGCGCGATGCAGTACTTGAGACCGTAAGGAGTATTTGCTCACCCGAAGAAACGCAAGCACTTCTGGCAGAATTCCATAAATTGACTGAGACTCTATCTGAGACGTTACCCGACAAAGCTATAGACGATGCGACGTTGTGGTCGTCACTAACCCTCATAGCAGACACAATTAGTATCAACCAAGATATGGCCGATATACCGCAGACAGAAGGATTACATCAGCTTTGCTTACGCGCTCTTAGTCACGAAGCCCCGTCTACTCAGGTTCTAGATTTTATATCTCGTTGCGAAATTACGAATGAGTTAGCCGACGCCTTGCTCGACAGAATAGATATCCATCCGAGTCATCCTCTTTACTGGATAGTGGCCGATAAGCGACCTGCCCATCCCAGGGTTCAGCGCCAGCGAGAGATGGTTCTACGGCTACAAGATCAAGACTCGTTCAGGCCAACCATGGATGACATCTATGAGTTTGGAAAACTTGTCCCACTGGGAAGCCTAATGAGCAGGCAATGGCCCCGATCTGGCTTAGAGATTGAGACAACGGTTTTTGGTGGGCCGGCAAAAGTACCCGATGGAGCCGTTATGGGTACAGATGTAGCTCGTCATGGAAATATCCTAGAACTACGCCTCGACCATGGAGGGCATCCCGAAGTGCTCACCTATGACGCAGCATGGCGGCGGAGGTATTTTGAGATCTGGCGTTGGGGGCGTGTCTCGAGGAGCGTGAATACTTCGATTCACTTGCATTCTGAAGGTGTTCTCAAGATAGGAAACGCCCAAGTGATGTTTGGCAGCGACACTGATGATTGCCGAATCAATAATCATGGGACAATCGAAGTACGAACTGTCCTCGAGGGCTACAAAGGCGGACAGGGCTATCCGGAGCTTCCTTCACCAATACTATTGGAGTTGCTACATAGCCTTGATATGTCTGACCCGGTGCTGCCACGCATCGCCGAGATGTACCTAAAAACAGGCGTGTATGGAAGCCGACTCAGTAGATCTACCAACGAGCTTGTTACCGCTCGTGACGGCTTAGCGTATTTACTGGAACGCGGCAGTGAGCACGAGCTTGAGACTTTGGCATATAATCTGGCAACGATCCCAGCCGAACATCAAGCCGAGGTGATAACTGTGATACTGAAACGCGGCAGTGATTCCGGACTCGAGGCGCTGGCTCGCAATCTGGCAACGATCCCAGCCGAGCATCAAACAAGGGTGATAACTGCGTTGTTGGAAAGAGACAACTCGCGTGGACTTGAGGTGCTGGCTCGCAATCTGGCAACGATCCCAGCCGAACATCAAGCCAGGGTAGTAGCCGCAGTATCGGAACGGGGATGTATTGTACCTGAATTATACAATTCTTCTAGGCGTTCACTAACTATCGGAGCTAGCTCCAAAAATGGCGTTGCATGAAATCATTCATCCCTCATTTGTCTACATAAACAACTTCGCTTATGGACGTGTCAGTTAGGCGACCTGTCTCCAAGATCTAGCCAATCCTCGATATGTTTTTCTACTCTAGCCCTATATCTGATAGCGGGTTATAATTGAGGCCAACTATGAACAAATATGATCCTCACGCCCTCGAGGCCGAGACGATCATTAATCCTCGGCAGTATCTCCATGCGGCTGCATATCGTGGGCGGTAAGAACCTGATCGAGAATCCGCCTTCCGCCAGCAGTTGGTGGCCGTACGCCCATCTGGACGCTGTGAGGGTCATAACCACTAGTCCAGGGTATAATAATGGCCTCAACGCGATCATTCGTTGTGCCAAGCGGCGAGACCCAGGGCTCACCAATAGTCACATCAAACAGGGGACTAGCCAATTGCTCCGGAGTGAGGAGGCCGCTTCTCTGCTGTACTAAATCAGCAATCGCTTCAGAATCAAATACAATCTGACCAGGATGACCAGAAGCATCGCTTCTTTCTGTCTGTATCACGACTGATCCTATCTCATGGGCTAAAGGATCAGCTATAGCGCGCGCTAGCGCCTCCATCGACGCAGTCCCGGATCTAAATATGCGTTCAACCTGACCATCGGGATATTGACGTAGCTCCTCTTGACCAAGCGGTGGACTCAGTCGATTAAGATCTGTACGATCAGGGTCTACAATCTCAACTGGTGGTCGATTGTTATCTGGTTGATACTGCTCTATGTAGCTCATGCGAATAGTTTACCACATGTCTACAGCTATAAACTACGAGTCTACACTGTGCTAGCCCACTATCTCATATGGCGCTATAATACAGCTCAACTATGAACAAATACGATCCTCACGCCCTCGAGCCTAAATGGCAGCAAGTTTGGGCCGACACCAACCTGTACGCCGCCACCGATGACGACCACACCCGCCAAAAATACTACTACCTAGTGGAGTTTCCGTACCCCAGCGGCGACGGTCTGCATGTCGGCCACGTCCTTAGCTACACGGCGCTCGACATCATGGCCCGCCACAAGCGCATGCAAGGCTACAACGTGCTCTACCCCATGGGCTTCGACGAATTTGGCTTGCCCACCGAAAACTATGCCATCAAACACAAAATTGCCCCCCAGGTTGCCACGCAAGCAAATGTGGCCAACTTCCGCCGCCAACTAAAGTCACTTGGCCTAAGCTTCGACTGGAACCGCGAAGTGCGCACTTCCGACCCCAACTATTACAAGTGGACGCAGTGGATCTTCCTCAAGCTGCTCGAAAAAGGCCTAGCTTATCAGGCCGAGCTGCCCATCAACTGGTGCCCGTTCTGTAAAACTGGCCTGGCGAATGAAGAAGTGGTTGACGGCAAGCACGAGCGCTGTGGCACCCCAGTCGAAAAGAAGCTGCTCACCCAGTGGATGCTTAAAATTACCGCCTACGCCGACCGCCTGGCCGAAGACCTCAAAACCGTCGATTACCTCGACAGGATCGCTACCCAGCAGATCAACTGGATCGGGCGAAGCGAAGGGGCGGAGATTGACTTTACGCTAGCCGATCACGATTACGACGTGGCCGACAGCCTGAAGTTCACGCCTGAGCTGACCAAACTAGTACAGGCTGGCACCAAGACTAACACCATCCGGCTTGAGCCCAAGAATCTCAAGGTTGGCGATTATACCCGCCTCATCACCCGCTATGATGCTGATCGCACACAAAGCTTTGCCATCGCCAAGATCACCAAGGTTGAAAAGCACGCGTTATCTGATATTCCCGTTGATTTGGGTGGTCACGAGCCGTTCGCCAACAAGGCCGAGCAACTTGCCAGCTACCGCAAATACTACGGCGACGCCGTTACCGCCGAAACTGAATTCACCATTTATTACTTTGAAACTGTTGCCAATACCGTTACCGTCTACACCACCCGCCCCGATACCATCTTTGGCGCTACCTTCCTGGTGGTGTCGCCCGAAGTGGCCAAAACCTGGATCGACAGCGGTTGGAAAGCCCCCAAACCGGCCGCCGAGTACATCGATGCCGCTCTCAAGGCCAGCGAGCTGTCGCGCCAGGAAGAGTCAAAAGTCAAAACCGGTGTCGATACCGGCATCACAGCCATCCATCCACTGACCGGCAATCCAGTGCCCGTCTGGGTGGCCGATTACGTCCTAGGCTCCTATGGCACCGGCGCCATCATGGCCGTGCCCGCCCACGACGAACGCGATTACGAGTTTGCCAAGGCCTTTGATTTACCTGTCACATATGTAGTTGAGCCTCGTACGGGCACCGGCCCCGATGCGCCTGTACAGCGGCCCAGCATCGTTGCCGTACTACTTGATCAATCTGGTGAACGGGTAGTAAGTATGGACCACCACGGACGCCATGATAATTGGGGCGGCCATTTACTCATTGGCGGTGGCATAGACCAGGGTGAACAGCCAATTGACACGGCCCGTCGCGAAATAATCGAAGAAACCGGCTACACTGATTTTGAGCTGGTCGAACAAGCTCCATTTCAGATCCATCATCAGTATTTCTCGGCTGAGAAGAAGATCAATCGGCTGGCGGTTACAACCGGTTTTCTCTTCAAGCTTACCAGTGACCAAAGAGCTGAGCTAAAGCTGACAGACAGCGAAAAACGCAATAGCGTTGAACCGGTCTGGCTGCCCATTACCGATGCTTTAACGAGCGTAAAAGACGAAATGCATTCGTTGTGGCTACGCTTTTTCACACAAGGCACAAGCTTTGCTGCCAACGGCCCCCTCATCAACTCCGGCGAGTTCAACGGCTTGTCTGGCACCGAGGCCAAGCGCGCCATCATCAAGGCATTGTTCGACAAAGGCGCTGGCCGCGGCGCCACCAAATACCGCCTGCGCGACTGGATCTTTAGCCGCCAGCACTACTGGGGTGAGCCGATCCCGGTGGTGCATTGCCCCAAAGACGGCGTCGTACCCGTACCCGTCGACCAACTACCCATCGAGCTGCCCAAAGTCGACCACTACGAGCCGACAGACACCGGCGAGTCGCCGCTGGCCGCCATCACCGACTGGGTGAACACCACGTGCCCCAAGTGTGGTGGGCCCGCCAAGCGCGAAACCGACACCATGCCCAACTGGGCCGGTTCAAGTTGGTACTTCTTGCGCTACACCGACCCGCACAACGCCAAAGAGTTTGCGAGTGCCGAAAACCTCAAGTACTGGACCCCTGTCGACCTCTACAACGGCGGCATGGAGCACACCACGCTCCACTTGCTCTACAGCCGCTTCTGGCACAAATTCCTCTACGACGAAGGCCTCGTGCCCACATCAGAGCCCTACGCCCGGCGCCGCAGTCACGGCATGATACTCGGACCCGACGGCCAAAAGATGAGCAAATCCAAGGGCAACGTGATTAATCCAGACAGCGTGGTAGCGCAGTACGGCGCCGACACCATCAGGCTCTACGAAATGTTTATGGGCCCGTTTGATGAGGTCAAAGCCTGGAGCGAAGACCATCTCAATGGTGTATCGCGCTTCATGTACCGGGTCTGGACCTGGCTGGACGACCTCACCGACGACGCCGAAACTCTTGCCGGATCAGTCGGCTACGAAAACGACCTTGGCGCCTTTACCGTGGCCACCGACAGGATCGTCCACAAAACGCTCAAGAAAGTGCACCACGACATCGAAGACATGCATTTCAACACCGCCGTGTCGGCCATGATGGAGCTGGTCAATTATCTAACGAGCGCCGACGTCAAACGCAAACTCCGCCAGGCCAATGCCGCCGACCTCAGGGCGCGCACGGTCCGCACCCTCGTGCTCATGCTGGCGCCCTTCGTGCCGCATCTGGCCGAAGAAATCTGGCACGAGCGACTGGGCCAAGAGGGGAGTGTCCACCGAGCACCATGGCCCAAATATGATCCAGAACTCATCAAAGACAACATTGTTACGGTAATCGTGCAGATCAATGGTAAATTGCGCGGTGAGCTGGTGGTGGCAGCCGATGCCACCGAGGACGACGTCAAGCAAGCCGCCCAAACCGATCCCAATGTGGCGCAGCACCTCGAAGGCAAAACCATTAGCAAGACCATTGTGGTGCCCCGTAAGATCGTCAACTTTGTGGTGAAGCCCTAGCTAACATGACGCGCCACGAAACACCAGATCCCCGAGAAGTTGATGGATTCGAAGCCGCCCAAAAACAAGGCCTCCTGCCATTAGTTTCGGACACAGCACCCACGCTAGAAATCCAGCCTCCAGCCGGTGCCATGCTAGATACTCACATTATTTCATCAGTAATTGGTTTTTTTGCTTGCGTCGTCGGTATCTTACTGATTGATAAATTTCTAAAACCACCTGACATCGTTTTTATAGGTCAGGTGGTGATTACAGGCTCATTGATGTTCTGGTATTGGCTATGGAAAACAGCCAAAATCGGCGAAGTGGCCGTCAGTGAATTCAGTCGAGGCTATACCACTATTCAGAGATTAGTATTCGGTAACTTTTGGCTTGGATCATCCCGGACATCATGGTGGAATGATGATCGGATAGGATGGGACTTTACCGGTTTGTGGCGACTTGATCCCAAGAGTGGAGCTGTAATAGCAGCACCCAACAGAACTGTAACACCTCCCGGATTCTATCCATCACCATTCAAATCGGGCAAGTTTCAGCAATGGACAGGCAGTGAGTGGATATCAGTGTACCGTGACGCCAATAAAAAAATGGGAGAGTCCTTCTAGCCTGCCGGGCGATTGAACCACACAAAGTCACTCTCGATCTTACGGTAGTGATCGGCTATTATAGCGATACATGCGGCGAGAGTGTCAGCGTCAAACTTCACTTACGACAAGCGGCAGCATATTCATTTCGAGTAGCCGTGGCCGGAATCCCTGGAGATAACTGGCTTAGCTTAGCCCTACTGGTGGGGCGCGCTGCCAACTGGTGCGACGACATGCGCATCGTCTTCGACCCGCAGATAGTGAGTGAAGTGCTGCGTGCGCGCGGTTTTCTGCCCCTTCAACCGGGCGAAACCATGCCAGAAGAAGGCTACCTCGAGAAGCTAGCCTATGTAATTCGTTTTGCAGCTCATGGCGGTGAATGCGGCTACCTGCATCCCGACACCGGCATGACCGTCGCATCCATCGCTCAAGATCACAGAGTACAGCCACTTGTCGGACGATTCTATCAGGATGGTGAACTCAATCCGGGGTCGAATGATGTAGTGCTGAACTTGTTATTTGTGCAAACTGCGCAGGTGGAAGACGCCCAGCGCAATGAGGAGTGCCATTACGGCAGCTGCCCCAAAGAACACATACATAGCGTACTGAGCGATTAGGCCAAAGCGCGAAAAGGCATAGGCAGTAAGCAAGCTCGACCTGAGCATATCACCCTGGAATAAGGTGGTTTTCTGGCCAGCCAGCTTCTGGTCGGTCGGGTTGGCCCGGGACAGCTCACTCACTTCGGAATAAGTTTTACCGTCGGCGATCTTCATCATGTGCACCCAAATGAATTCATCGGCATAGGCTTTGGCCTTATCGCCGTTATCCACTTGCTGGCCGGCATATTTTTGGAGGCCAGGGAACTCTTTGGGGTCAAGCGCAGCGCTCCCGGCTGGCGGGAAGAACACCTTTTCCTGGACAAGCTGACTCTTAATCTGGTCATCGGCAAACCGGTTAGCCCATTGCGCCAGAAAGCCACCACCGGTAAGGGCGACAAACACAATGACGCCGAGTCCTATTAATACCTTATCAAGCTGTTTACGACTGCTTTGCTTCACGTTGCGTTCCAATTTTTATATACCTATTTCATAGCATAAGCAGTATAAAATAGCTATCATACTACTATGCCTATTGGCCACGACGACCCCTTTATCGATTATTATCATGTATTAGGTGTGCCTCCGGCAGCCTCAGGCGAGGAGGTCAAACAGGCTTATCGCCAAGCCGCCAAAAAAGCCCATCCAGATGCGGGCGGCAGCTCGGCAGCCATGGATAGCCTCAACCAGGCCTATGCCGTACTGGGTGATCCAGCCAAGCGGGCGATATTTGATCAAGAGCGCCAGCTTCATGATGCCCCGCCGCCGGTCCAGCCATCTGCGTCTGCTGCCGCATCTTCGCCGGTCCAATCCGACGCTCAGCTCCACGCCGCCCGCCAGGAATTGCGTCGCCTCAGGGTGGCCTACGCCCGCCATTCAGGCCTGGAAATCATTCGGTGGTCGCTGGTAGCCGGCGCCGGCCTGGGAGCCCTGATGTGGCTGTTTGGCGGCTTGATTACCGGTGGTGTTGTCCGGGCAATACTCTTGGTGGGCTTGGGCGGCAGTGGCTTTGGCCTGGTCTTTGGCATCACCTGTCTGACGGATCCCGATCACCGTTTGGTATTGTTCGACCTGTCTTGGCGGCACCGTCAATTTCCGGACAGGCAGTGGTGGCTCATCACGGCAGCCCAGTTTGTGACAGGAGTTTTACTTGGCGCTGGTCTTGGCTGGTGGCTATTGTCTCAGGCTCCTTCCAGTCTTTTTGGAGCTTGAGCGGGTTGCATATCCAAGAGGCATCTGGCAATGTAAGACCAGTCGGTACCTTATGCCTCATTCCAAAGTCCTCGTCATCCTTCCTACCTATAACGAAGCCAGGAATGTCGAACCGCTCCTTGCCCAGATCTTTGCCATCGGCGATACCATGCCCGGTTGGCACTTTGATGTCCTGGTCATGGACGACACGTCACCTGACGGCACCGCCCGGATTGTCCGCCGATTAGCCGACAATCAATACCCGGGACGGCTGTTTCTTCAGTCTGGCCCAAAAGAGGGGCTGGGCCGGGCCTTGCAACGGGCGTTTGACGAAGCCCTCAAGCGCGACCACGATGTCGTGCTGACGATGGATGCCGACTTTTCTCATAGCCCCCAAGACATCCCGGCTCTCATGGCCGCCGTCGACAGCGGTGCCGATGTCGCCGTGGGCTCACGTTATGTTGAGGGTGGCCTCATCCCCGGTAACTGGCCGCTGCGCCTCATCATCCGCACCCGGTTGGCCACAGCCATGGCCCACTGGCTGGGCGGCGTCAGTCATGACCTGCATGAGCTCACAACCAACTTTCGCGCCATCCGCCGGCCGGTCTTGGAGGCCATCCCGTACAACCAAATCCAGGCCAATGGTTATGGTATCCAGATCTTTCTAGCAAATGCCATCACCGACGGGCCTTATAAGGTCGCCGAGGTCCCCATTACCTTCAGGAGCCGGGCTCATGGCAATTCCAAAGCCAAACTCGGTGATGTTATCGAATTCTTGCGTATAGCCTATCAGCTCAATCCTGATTCGCCGGCCAAACAAGCCCTGAGGTTTGTGGCTGTGGGTACGAGTGGCACCATAGTGAACTTGCTGGCCCTGTGGCAGTTTCAGAAGCTCACAGGTAGTACGCTGCCGTATATCTCATTGATGGCCATCCAGGTCAGTGTTATCTGGAACTTTCTATTGCATAACTTATTTACGTTCCGTGAGCCGTCGGGCCGGCACCATCAATCAAACGTCATCATGAGGTTTTTTAAATACGAAGGAGCTGTTCTATTATCGCAAACGCTCATGCTTGGCATGTATAGTTTGCTCACCTGGTTTGGGCTACAATTTCTGGTCGCCCAGCTGATCGGCATTGTAACGGCCTTTGTCGTCAACTATCATCTGTCGATTACGTATATTTGGAACAAACCAGGTGATCATGCTGAGTGACTTACAGACATGGCTGCTGACCGTCTTTGCTGCCATGCTGACGGTACATGGTTTTGTAAACTTATATTTAACGCTGTATGCTTGGGCGGATCCAGCCCGTATCGACCAGGCCCGTGCACCCAAGACCTTCAGGCCGCCGTT
The DNA here is from genome assembly GCA_964467655.1 of uncultured Candidatus Saccharimonadales bacterium. Classification (GTDB taxonomy): domain Bacteria; phylum Patescibacteriota; class Saccharimonadia; order UBA4664; family UBA4664. The sequence goes on from CAYXSN010000002.1 coordinate 80,800, forward strand.
GTTTGGCTTTAGCCTGTTGCTGCCAAGTCGCCACGAGCACCAGGTGATTGGCGAAACGCTCCGCCGGTTGGCGACGATCAACTATCCCGTCCACAAATTCGAGCTCATCGTCCTGTGTACACCTGACGATCAGGCGACGATCAACGCCGCCCGAGCCAGTATTGCGCGTTACCGCATTGGCAACGCCCGCGTGGTTGTCTTCGATCCTCCCAGCGGCAAAGCCCGGGCCATGAATATCGGCTTGGCAGCCGCTCGCCATGAACTGGTCACAATTTTTGATGCCGAAGACGATGTCAGCCCCGATATCCTCAATATTGCCAACACGCTGTATCATAATCAGGCTATTGATATCCTCCAGGGCGGAGTTCAGTTGATGAACTTTGACAGCCAGTGGTTTAGTGCTGCCAACGTGCTGGAATATTTCTTTTGGTTTAAGTCACGGATGCACTATTACGCCCGATCAGGCATCGTGCCCTTGGGAGGCAATACGGTATTTTTTAAAAAGCGCGATGTATTGCACGTTGGCGGTTGGGACGAGAAGTGTCTAACCGAAGATGCCGACATTGGCATCCGTCTGAGTCTGGCCGGTAAGCGGTTTGGCGTGATGTATGATGCCGCTCATGTCACCAGAGAGGAAACGCCGGCCACCGTGGCTGCCTTCATCAAGCAACGGACTCGCTGGAACCAGGGATTTCTACAGATCACCGGCAAAGGCGACTGGCGACGGTTATCCAGGATCAAACAGATCAGTCTGGTACTGTATATCCTAGAGAGTCCTAGTTTTATGGCCTGGGTGCTCGCTTTGGCGCCGGTTACCTTGTTTCTTGGTTGGTACGTGCAAGCCAACATCCTGGTAAGCCTGTTGTCATTCATGCCATTAATCCTCAGCGTGCTCAATATAGTAGTGAGCCTGGTCGGCCTCTATGAATTTGGTCAAGAGCAAGTGTGTCGCATCAGATGGCGCCATTACTTCAAATTCTTACTGGCCTACCTGCCGTATCAGTTGATGCTAGCTGCTGCCTCCTGGAGAGCCCTCTGGCGGCATTATCGAGGCCAGCATGCTTGGGAAAAAACTGCCCACTTCGGGGCGCATCGACCGGCCGGAGGGAGTTCGCTATGAAGCGGCTGGTAAGCCTACTCAAGCGCCCTGAGACCTGGCTGGTGGTAGGACTGTTGGTGGTAGCTGGCCTGATACAAGGCTGGAATCTATCAGGTTACCCCTACATCGAAAACGATGAAGCCACCTATGTCTCTCGAGGATGGCATTTTATCACCACCGGCCAGCTTGATGTTTATACGTACCGCTATGATCACGCCCCCTTGGGTTGGATGACAATCGGCGCCTGGCTCTGGCTGACAGGGGGGACCAACAATTGGTTTGGTTCACTCGTGATGAGCGGCCGGGTGTTTATGCTGGTCATCCATGTATTGTCGTGCCTGCTTTTATACAGCGTAACGAAGCGGCTCACTCACGGCAGCCGGGCCGCGGCAGCCGGCGCCGTCATCATCTTCAGCCTGACGCCTCTGGGGATCTACTTCCAGAGACGGGTGCTGCTGGATAACCTGATGACATGTTGGGTGCTCCTGAGCCTGTGGTGGGCCACCCGACCGGCACACCAGCTCAAACATTATATCTGGAGCGCAGTCTGGCTGGGTATAGCGGTGCTCACCAAACTCAACGCCATCTTTTTTGTACCGGCTTTCTGGTTTCTCATCTGGAAGAAGGCCGACCCCGGTCACCGGCTGCACGCCTTGCTGTATTGGACATTTGTGGTCGGAGCCATTATTTTCAATTTCTTCCTCTATGCCACCCTCAAAGGCGAACTCTTGCCGGCACCTCACGACGCGGCCGGCAACCCCACTCACGTGAGCGTGGTGGAGACCTTCCAGCTACAATTGGGGCGCGGTGATTTTGCTTGGCCATGGCAGCCCCAAAGTAGTTTTTGGCAAAATATCCAGGGCTGGGGTCTCAAAGACCCGTTCTTGTTGTTGGCGGGAGCCTTAGGTTTGACTGGTTTGAGCGTACTGGCCATCTGGCGCCGCCGGCACTACCCGTATTTACTAACCCTGGTACTGGCCACCTGGCTCTATATAGCATTTCTGGCTCGTGGCAAAATCGTGATTGACCTGTACATTGTGCCACTTGTGCCGTTGCTTGCGGCCACAGTAGCCGGTTTTTGGGCTGTGCTCGGTCAAACGCTCTGGCCCCGCCGCTGGCGCTTCTTCAGGTGGCTGCACTTGGCCGTCGGGCTGGCGTTGTGTCTTACCACTGTCTGGGGGATGGGCGCCAAACCGTACACCGTCAACGAAACGCATAACCAGCTGGCGGCGCTTGATTGGGTGAAAGCTCGGTTGCCCAAAAACTCGCAGATCGTCACCGACAATTACGCCTACCCGTACCTGGCACAGGAGCAAGGCTACCAAAACGTCAATTATTTCTTTAATGCCGAATACGACCCTGAAGTCAGGCGCATCTATGGAGATGACTGGCGCAATCTCAATTACCTGGTGCTCAGTCACGAGATTGTCAGTCAGATCAAAGCCGGTACCACGCCGCGCCTCAAGCAGATTCTCGACCATAGCCGATTAATAGCCGATTTTAGTGATCGCACTACAAGCTTTGTCGACCTCAAGAATTACATTTCCACAAATGGTGACTGGGTACAGGTCTATCAGATAAAAGACCGCAACGAGATAGTATTACAAGATGCGTGGACTTATTTCAAGCAACATTTCATCACAGGGTACGGCCAGGTGATCGATCCGAACAACCAGGGGCTGACCACTTCGACAGCCCAGACCCAAACCATGGCCAGAGCGGTGGCCGAAAATGATCAGAAGACCTTCGAGGGAGTGTGGCAATGGACGCAGGATCATTTGAGGCATCGCCAGAGTGACGTGCTGCTGTCATGGAAATGGACTGCCTCGGTGAGTGGTAGCTACAGTCTAGCTGACGCCAATAACGTCTGCGCAGCCGATCAACAAGCCGCCGCTGCCCTCTATGCCGCCAATGACAAATGGCCGGGCTTTGGCTATCATATCGCCGCCGCCCGTCAGACAGCTGATTGGTGGGCCAAATGCGTTTTTAAAGCCGGCGGCCGGTATTTTGTTGATTCTTCAGCCGACGGCAGCCGCAATCCGCATCTGGTGAATCCGGGATACTTCGACCCTGCCTTATATGCTTATCTGGCCACCAAACAACCTTCATACGAATGGTCCCAGCTGATGAGCGACGGCTACCAAACTACCAGCAGTCTATTGGATAAGGGCCCTCTACCCGACTGGATACTTGTGAGTGCCAACGGTGAAGTTACTTCAGCCCGCAGTGTTATGGGAGCGACGGCCGATGCCTTTGGGTATGATAGTCTCGACCTGGTCTACCACTTAGCTCAAGAAAGCCTGGCGGCCGATGAGCTGAGGGCTGCCGCCGCCCGTCAGGTGCTCGACCGGCTGGCCGCGCCATTACGAGAATTCAGAACTCGGACCGACTCGCCGCCCGCCGATATCGCCTGGCTGATACACGCCCAGACAGCGCAGCCAGCAGACAAACAGCAGCTTCAAACCCTGTACGCCTACGAAATATTTGACCAGTACCATCAGGGAGAAGGGTTCTGGGGGGATGGGCGCAGCTATCAGGACCAACTGTGGTACTGGCAATGGCATGATTTGCAGAGACATCTGCCGGCGGCCTCTCGATTGGAGCTTAAGTGATTAAAAACTGTTGCTCGTTACGAACCTGGCTCTGGCTGGCAGCTCTCGGGGCTACTATTGCCCTCGGTGGCACGGTTCTGCTACTGAGTCAGCTCGAAGGCACTGACTGGCTGCCACAGCCAGCCAGTCCCCGGGTCAGCAATGAGGTCGAAAGAATTGCCGTGAACCAGCTCGATGATTATCTACGCTGGTTAACCGAAAACCAGGCCTCGGGTTACATCGGCGAAACCGGCTGGCCTGTTGGCACCGATCATTCCCGCTGGAACGCTGTGGCTGATGTCTGGTTTCAGGCAGCCAAACCACACGACATCTGGGTGACAGGCTGGGCGGCCGGCAGCCATTGGGGTGACTACCAATTATTACTCTATGGCTCCCGTAATGGCCATAGCCTCGACACTGCCAGTCCAGCCGCCGGCAGTCTGGAGGCTGCTCTGCGCCAGCCCCACCAGGGACGCTATGGCGTCAACCTAGCCGGCCTGGAGTTTGGTAATGCTACCAGCCAAAATCCTGGCCAGCCCGGTGTCGACTATTTTCCTGAACCGGCCGCCAGCTACAACTATCTGGCAAGTCGGGGCATTAAGCTAATCCGTTTGCCGGTGCGGTGGGAGCGACTCCAGCCTGAGCTAGGTGAGCCGCTCAAGGGTACTGAAGTGGCTGCCCTACGAACTCAACTTGACCAGGCCGCCGCCGCCGGTTTGTCTGTGGTGCTCGACTTGCACAACTATGGTCGCTACCGTACCGGCGCAAATGAATTAGTACTAGGCACCAGTCAACTGACTGCCGGCCATGTAAGCGATTTTTGGATCAGGCTGACGCAAGAATTGGGTAACCATCAGGCGGTTATCGCCATAGGACTCATGAATGAACCACATGATCTGCCGGCCGCCGAGGGCTCCACCAGCGCCCAAACCTGGGAAGATATCAGCCAGACAGTGGTCAACGAGGTACGCCGATCAGGATTTCATAAGACCATCACGGTGGCCGGCTACGATTGGTCAAGCCTGGCCCGCTGGCGCTCAAATCATCCTCGGGCCTGGATCCAAGATCCCGATGCCAATATCAGGTATGAAGCCCATCATTATTGGGATGCCGATGGCAGTGGCAAGTATATCCAGTCGTTCGACGGAGAACTATCGGCCTCCAGTCTGCGGCAATAAAGACGTCGAGCCCGCCGTCTCGCCGCGCCCACTCGCGCTACAGGTTGCCAAAGAGTCATCGGATCTGGTATAATCTGCTCCAAGAGTGCGATGCACATCAATGTACGAGACATTTTAGCGCAGGATATCGGCTACCGCCGGGCCTTTACTATATCAGATGAACATCCTGATTTGGTTGAAGTTGACCTGGTAGAGCCAATCAGCGGATCGCTTACCCTGACGAAAACGGCCGCCCAGGCTGTGGCTGCCAAAGGAGTAATCCAAACTGTTATCAAGCTAGAATGTCACAGGTGCTTGCGCCCTTTTGACCATCAGGTGAACGTATCGATCAAACAGGTCTACGCGACAAAACCTGTAGATGATGAGCAGGCTATCGTCAAAGACGAGATCAGCCTCGATGAAGTTATCCAGCAGGAAATCGTGCTGAGTTTACCCATCAAAATTCTCGATCGTCCCGATTGCCCTGGCCTTGATTGGTCAAATTAAGCCACTAGCTCTAACGAAAGGTAACATATCATGGCAGTACCCAAAAAACGCACCACTCGTGGCGCGCAAGGCCAGCGCCGGTCGCATCTAGCGCTCAAAGCCGCCCAACTCGTGCGCACCACAGCTGGTGGCCTGGTCCCACGTCGGCTCAAAAAGGCGGTTGAGCTGGGACTTATCAAGCGTGGCTAGCAATCGCCATCTTGGCCGCATCGTGGCTATGCAGACGCTGTACGAACATGATTTCCGGGGCGGTGAAGCCTCAGGACTCAAGTTACCGGCTATCCTCGAGCGCAACCTTGATGAGTTTAGGTCAAACATCGAAGACACCAATTTTGTCCAAGATGTAGTTGATGGTGTGTCGGCTCACCAAGCGGACATCGACGCCATTATCGGCCCGGCGGCCCCCGAATGGCCGGTCGATCAAATTGCCAAGATCGATAAAATCATTCTGAGGATCGGCGTGTACGAACTGATTATCAAGCGCGAAGTACCTCCCAAAGTAGCTATCAACGAAGCCGTCGAACTGGCCAAAACCTTTGGCGGCGAAAACTCAAGTAAATTTATCAATGGTGTCTTGGGCACCATTTACCGCTCAAGCGATTTTTATGAACCAGAACCAGACCCCGAATCCCAACCAACCGAAAACCCAACGGAAGCCAATCAAGCGTAAGCAGTTCCATCGCCCCGGAGGTAAAAATAGTAAAACTCCCGGCCGCATCAGGGCGACCAGGGAGTATACGGCCGGTGGCGTGGTATTTCGAAGACAAGCAGATAGTATCGAGATCCTCATGATTCAGGACCGTCAGGGCCGCTGGAGTATCCCCAAAGGCCATGTCGAGCCAGGTGAATCTATCGAGCAGACAGCCGTGCGCGAGGTCGCCGAAGAAACCGGCTTGAATCATTTGAAACTGGGTGACAAGTTGGACAAACTGCACTTTTTCTACCGTCGCGAGGGCAAGCTTATTTTTATGACGACCCATGTTTTTCTGATGGAAGCCTTGGGCGACACCGATAACATCGTAGCCGAAAATTCGGAAGGTATTGTTGACGCCCGGTGGTTTGACGCGAGCAAAGCCTTGGGCTTGATCGAATACCGGGATACCGAAAGGCTGTTCAGGATGGCCTTGGGCAGGCTAAACCATCCTCTGGAAACTGCTGCGCGAAGCGGCAAAACTGGAGTATCATAAGTACTAAGATGTCGGATGCCACGAATTTACAAGATTTTCAAAACCAGATTAGGTTTACATTTCGCGACCAGTCGCTGCTCGAGCGAGCGTTTATCCATAGGTCATACCTCAATGAGCACAGCGGCCACGGTTTAGAGCACAACGAAAGGCTTGAGTTTTTGGGTGACGCCGTTTTGGAGTTGGCCGTCACCGACCATTTGTACCGTCACTACCCCAATCCCGAAGGCGACCTCACAAACTGGCGCTCGGCGCTCGTTAAAACTGAATCACTGGCTGAGGTAGCCGCTCGCCTAGGTATCGCCCAGTTTTTCAAACTGTCTCGGGGAGAAGCCAAGGGGAACGCCCGGTCCCACGCGCTCATCTCAGCCAATGCTGTGGAAGCGCTCATTGGGGCAATTTACCTCGACCAGGGCTACGCACCCGCCAGGCAGTTTATTGCCGATCATATCATTGCCCGCCTCGATAGCATTTTGGCGGACGGCAGCTGGATGGATGCCAAAAGCCGGTTCCAGGAAATGGCCCAAGAGCAATTTGGCCTGACCCCCGTCTACAAGGTATTAGCCGAAGAAGGTCCCGATCACGACAAAACATTCACCATTGGTGCGTTTGTCGGCGATAAGCAATTTGGCAGCGGTATGGGCTCAAGCAAACAAGCCGGCCAACAAGCCGCCGCCGCTGATGCCTTGATGCAACTGCAAGCTGCGGCTTAGCGCTTAATTTCGACACCACCCATGATGACAGTACCGTCTAGGTAGATCACTGGAGCTTTCACGGCATCGGCCGGGTTAGTTTTGTCTTCAACGCCGCCAAGGATGCAAACAGCCTTCGATTTAACGATAACGTTTTCAGGTACCCTGAGTTCCAGCCCGCCCATGAGGACAAATACGTCGATGACAGCCTCGTGAGCTACGGTGGCCTTGCTTAAGTCGAGCTCCACGCCGCCCATGACAGCTGTGAGCTCACAACCCCGGTAATCGTCGCTGGTATTGCGATGGGTCACGCCCGACAGTACGGCCGTAATATCCTCATTCGACGACTGGACTCCCGCCGTCCGTAATCGGTTCCTCATGAGTACCGAGGTGCCAATGGCAATAATAACACCGGGCACAATCAGGTCACCGACATCCACCTGGGCAATATTGAGGGTCTTGAGGAGGAGCACCGTACCAATACCGGTCACCAGAAAAGCCCACACGTAGTTGCGGCTATCGTTGAGATATAAGAGCAGGCCGGTGACAATCACAATGATTGGCCACCAGCTCGCCAGCAATCCTTGCATACCCCAGATATTGAGGTTGGCCAGTAATAAAACAATACCGAGCAAGACCAGGGCTGTGCCAGTGAGTGTGCGATTCATAGCTGCATAGTACTCCCATCGCGAGAGTAATTCTAGTAGCCTGATACAATAGGTGACAATGATTAAGCGCCTGACGGTTACCGGATTTAAATCATTTGCCAAGCAAACCTCTCTCGAATTTACCGCTGGGTTGACGGCTGTAGTTGGGCCCAACGGTTCTGGCAAGAGCAACTTGGCTGATGCCATGAGGTGGGTCATGGGCGAGCAAAGCAAGGCCAAGCTGAGGTTAGACGAGCGCGACGACATCATTTTTGCTGGTGCTGACGGCCGGCCGCGGGCGGGCGTCGCGGAGGTGACAATGGTGCTCTCGGGTTTGCCCGAAAGTCTCATGCAAGGCCGCGCTGAGCTGGCAATTACCCGCAAGCTATACCGTGACGGCGGGTCTCAGTATCTGGTTTCAGGCCAAGTAGTTAAGTTAGCAGATCTGCAAGTACTCTTGGCGGCGGCTGCCATTAGCGCCGGAGGCTACAGTGTAATTGGCCAAGGTGCTATCGACGAACTGCTTATGGCTTCGCCGTCGGATCGTAAAAGTTTGTTTGCCGACGCCGCCGGTATCCGGGAGCCCGAACTCAGCCGGGCATCGGCTTTGCGTCAATTGGAGCAGGCCCGTCAAAATTGTGACCGCCTGCAAGATATTGCAACAGAGTTGGAGCCACGCTTGCAGAGCTTGGCCAAAACTGTCGCGGCGGCCCAAGCTGCCGTAAACCTGCAAAGCCAAAGAGCCACATTGCGCCAGCAGCTTGTGGATGCCCGGACAGTTGCCGCCACAACTGCTTTACGGGAGGCCCGCCAGAGACAAACTGAACTCCAACAAGCACAGCAGTCGCTCGAACAATCTATAGCCCAAACCGAAGCCCAATTGGTTGCTGGTCGGCGGCACAGGCAGGAGATAGCCAGTCGTCGCGACCAGCTTGAGGCCGACATTGCCGCGAGCTTATCCAAACAGCGCAGTCAAATGGCCCAAGTCCATGAAACCAAGTTGAAGCTTGAGGCCACCCAGCAATACCTCGCCGCTCTCGAAGATGTGCGCAAAGCTCAAAAGACTCTCGAACAAAAACAAGCGGCCGCCAAACAGCTACTTGAAAGCCTCAGGGCCGATCAGGCGGCCGCACAAGCCGCTGCCACTCGGGCGGCTGACACGCTTGTCGAAACCGCTCAGTCAGTTGCCGCAGCCCAGGAAATTCTCAAAAAGCTGCGCCGATCCCAGGCGGAAGGTACCAGGGATCAGTATGTGAATCACGCCCTCGACGTCATGAGAACGCTGGCGAGCGGTTTACACAAGCGGGACCTGCCGGCCGATCAAGTAAAGTTGCTCGTTCATAAGGCCGGCCGCCTACTCAGTCACGCGGCCAGCCGCCAATCTGGCAGCATCATAGCCCAGCTCCAGGCGGCCCAAACAACGCTTGAAACGGCCATGCACCGGCGCGAAACCGCCACCGAGCACCAGACCAACATCACCATTACACTCAGATCTTTGGAAATTGATCTCAAACACCAAACCGAACTCGTGAAGCAATATCAGGCTGAGTTGACACAGCTTGAAGAGACGCAAACTAAACTGCAGTCACAAACCGAGAAACTCGATCAATATACACGACACCATACTGAGGCCACCAGAAGGTTGGCTCAGTTTGACGAAGAGCTCAAAGCTTTGCGAACAAAACTGGCGACTCCCGACAGCCTGAATGATGACCAAGCCGAAACCACGGCTGCCGTAGCTCTAGCCAAGCTTGAAGGTCGGCTCCAGACGGTCAGTGCTAGTCTGCCAGCGGTAGCCACCAGCTTCGCCCAGGCCGAGCAGGATTTGGCCGACGCCAGGGTGCTGGCTGCATCCTGGGGCCTACGTCTCAACTCGGAAGCTGAGCCGGCTGATGCGGCCGCCATTGCCACCGAACTCACCGCCACTGAGGCCAAGCTTGAGGCCCTGGTGCAAATATCATCTGATCGTCAGGCTGAATATGAGGAAGTCAGTACTCGATACCATCAATTAACAGGCCAGATTACTGATCTAACCCAGGCCCAATCTGACCTGACGAAATTGATTGACCGCCTCGACGGCCTGATTCGCCGGCGATTCCAACAAAACTTTGGCGTCTTGGCCGACCAGTTTGCCCTCACCTGTCAGAAGTTGCTGTCCGGCTCACAAGGTCGCCTATCGCTAAAAGCTGATGGAGCAGATTATGGCGTCGATATCACGGTCGCACCCCGAGGCGGCCGCCCGGTCGGTATTCAGGCTCTATCTGGCGGTGAGCGTACCTTGGCCGGTATTGCCTTATTGGGCGCCATAATTCAGACAAATCCCAGCCCATTTGTCGTACTAGACGAAATTGATGCGGCGCTTGATGAAACCAACTCAGGAGTGGTAGCTACTATGCTGGAAGAGTTGGCAACCCACAGCCAAGTAATCATTGTCACCCACAACCGTCAAACCATGCAGGCGGCTAACACGCTTTACGGGGTAACGCTCACCGGTACCCATCTGTCGACTGTTGTGTCGATGCGACTAGAGCAAGCCACGGCGTTAGCCGCCCGGTAAAAGTTGACATTTCTGCTATAAAAAGCTACACTCTAATCCGTTGTAATAACTTATTATCAGGAATCTTCCATTGCTCGTACTGCGATTGGCCCGCGTCGGCCGTGCTAAATACCCCACTTACCGCATTGTTGCGGCTGAATCAGCCAGGGCCGCCACCGGCAAATTCATTGAGGTGCTTGGTCACTACAACCCCCATACCAAAGAATTGGTCCTTAAGACTGATGACATTAAGCGTCACTTGTCCCATGGCGCCCAGCCCTCAAATACTGTTGTCAAGCTGCTCCAACGCGAGAAAGTTGAGCTGCCGGCTTGGGTTAAGCTCAAAGTTAAAGCACCCAAAACCACTCCTGCCACCGAGGAAGTTCCTGTGGCCAAAGCCGACGCTGTCGCCGAGACTGCCGAAGCCCCTGAGGCTCCTGTCGAAGCCTAGGTTAAAGTTTTAAGCATAAGCAAAATAACAGTTTTTTGCTCATTTAATGCTATGATGATGGCACACATCGAATTGTTTTTGCGAAGGAGTTACTAGTCAGATGCCCGAGATGGATAAAGAATTCGTTGAATATGTTGTCAAAGCCCTCGTTGGCCATCCTGAAGACGTCCAAGTCAAACGGAGTGTCGACGATATGGGCATTTTGCTCGAACTGACGGTTAACCCCGATGACATGGGTAAGGTGATCGGTAAAGCCGGTGCCACTGCTAAGAGCATTAGGACCCTTTTGCGCGTCCTGGGCTCGCGCGATGACGCCAGGGTCAACCTTAAGATTATCGAGCCCGAGGGCTCCACTCACCAAAGTGCCCCCACTCTCGACGACGTGGTACCGGTAGCCACCACCACTCGGGCCGCTGTAGCCAGTGACGCCACGGCTTATACCGACGACGCCCTCGACTCCCAATCCGAAATGCTGGCCCGCACCAAGCGGGAGTTTGCCGACCTCGACGACCTCGACATTTAGCAAATGAAGACCAGCCTAACGATCCACCGTAGTACAGCATATCTCTTCTTGCGTATTGTGGTCTTGGAAACTTGTCTTGAAGCGGCTTATTTGATCGGCCGGTTGGCACTGGAACGTGCCGGACTAGCCGCCGGATACGACGATGTAACCTGGTTTGGGCCGGTGGTTCAGTTTTGGCTATTTGTTGCTCAAATGGTTATCCTAGGATATTTGCTGGCACGATGGTCGAATGACACTGTCACATTCAAGCAGACCGAGATGGTCGTGAGTAGCGGCTGGTTACAGCGCCGTTCGATAGCTTACCCCTATCAGAACATGCAGCAAATAACGGTGAAAGAATCGGTATTGGGACAATTGTTTGGTGCCGGCCAAGTGTCTGTCTATATTCCTGCAGTTGGTCATGACATTATTCTCAATGAAATACCTCGTCCCCATGAAGCAGCTGAGTTGTTAAAGCAAATGCAGCCAGATGATGATCAAAACCAGTTTATTATAAAAAGATGACATCATGAAAATCAGCATTATTACGTTGTTTCCTGACATGTTCAAAGGTCCCTTTGACATGAGCATGCTGTGGAAAGCCCAGGACCGTGGACTGGTGTCAATTGAACTGATTGACCTGAGAGAGTTTGGTTTGGGAACTCGCCGGACAGTCGACGACACGCCTTATGGTGGTGGTGATGGCATGGTGCTCAAACCTGAGCCGGTAGTTGCCGCCATTGAGGCTGCCAAGCAAGCTAACCCCGAAGCCAAAGTGCTCGCTCTCACGCCTGGCGGTCGCCTGTTCAAGCAGGCCCTAGCCGCCGAATACGTCAAACTACCTGGCCTGATTTTGTTGGCCGGCCGCTATGAAGGCTTCGACGAAAGAATCATGGACTACGTTGACGACCGTTTGAGCATCGGCGACTATGTGCTCACCGGTGGTGAACTGCCAGCCATGGTGGTGGCAGATGCCGTCATTCGGTTGATCCCCGGTGTCTTAGGTGGCGCAGCCTCGGCTCATGACGAATCATTTAGCGACCCCAATCTTTTGGAGTACCCGCACTACACCAGGCCCGAAGAATTTCGGGGCCAGCGCGTGCCCGAGGTTCTCCAAAGCGGCCATCACGCTGAAATTACCAAATGGCGGGCCAGTCAAGCTCGAGCCATCACTCGAAAATACCGTCCCGATCTTATTGATTAAAATACTGCCACAACTGCTTCGACAGTTCGGCATGAGCCCCGGCGGCTGTGGCGGGCCGCTGCCAAGCGCCACTCATCACCACTACCAAGTAATCAGTTTTCGGTCCATAGACAATACCGGCATCATGGACGTATCCGTCAAGGTCGCCAGTTTTATGGGCAATCATGGTGCCAGCCGGCAAGCCTACTGGTAGGCGGTTGTTCACTTTTTGATCCTTAAGATAACTCATAAACAAGTTGCTTGATTTGGCCGACAACAACGAGCCAGCCTGCAACCTCTCCAGCAACCTGGCAACATCACGGGCGCTGGTTTGTTGCGGCGTTACGAGTGTGGTATCAGTGTAGCCCTCGAGCTGCAGAGCCTTGTCCTGCTTGCCCCAGCCAAGCTTGCTCCCCAGCGCCCGACCGCAGGTATTATCAGAGATATTCACCATGACTTTGAGGCAGGCTTCCAGGTTGCGACCCGACCCCCCACCGGCCCCGTCGGTCAATTTCCACTGGCCGGCATCAACCATCGCCAGGGTTCTTTCGGCCACAAATAGCTTGTATAAGCTGGCGCTGGTCATTGGTTTACTGGCATTGATACTGGCTACGGCGCCGGTTTGTAAGTCCTTGACGTAGATACCCCAGCCGCCTTGATGGTTTTTCACAAATTGATCAAGTAGCGGCTGTAGACCCGCGGCCGTCGGGGCGGCTGTGGCCGCTGGGCTTGCCGTAACGGCCGGCGTTGGCGATGCATCCGATTGGGCGATCGCCGCTTGTTTGGGGGCAATATACGCCACTACCATGGCGGCCGATCCAAAAGCGACCAAGCATAACATGATCGCCGAAACAGCGTGCTTCCAAGGCAAGTGCCAGCCGCGGGTAACACTCGGCTTGGGGGTTGGTGGCTGGCTGGCCACTGGCGCTGCCACCGGCTGCGGCGCGAAACTGCCCATACTGACGGCGGCCACTTCCGGCGTGAAGCCCGACTCAAGTACCGGAACATCGAGCGACCGAGCAGGCATGGCTGGCCGTGGGGTAGTTGGAGCGCCTGCTTTGACGGCCTCTCCAGTGGGCGCCACCCGCCGCACACCGTCGAGACGTCCCCGGGGGAGTCGCCGTTGGGCCGCGCTCACGCGCACCGGCTGCGGCCGCTCCAGCGGCACAGCCGAGCCGACCGCCGGCCCCTTCCCGACAGTCACGGCTACACCAGCACCGGCAGCCTGACGGACCCCATCAACCCTCGAAGTCATGTCTCTACTATAACCGCAAGCGGCATCCAAGCACAATGTATAATGAGGCCACAGCTAACGAAGGAACCCACCATGAAACGCTTAACCCAATCTGTTACGAATCTGATCCGCCGCCTGCCCGCCCAGATGGTATCAGCTCACTGCGACCTACCCTGCGGCGTGTATGACCCGGCCCAAGCCCGCATCGAGGCCCTGTCAGTCTTTGCGATTACCACCAAGATGGCCGACAACCAAGACCCCGACTTTCACACCCGCGCTCTTATCCTCAAAGAACAGCGGGCCGAGCTCGTCAAGCACCACTTGTGGGTGCTCTGGACCGATTATTTCAAGCCTGAACATCTCGAAGTCCACCCCGGCTTGCACGATTTGTTCTGGCGCGCAACTAAGCAAGCGGGTGAAACCAAACACGTCCACGACGTAGCTGCTGCCCAAAAGCTGCTTGACCTCATCGACGAGATCGCCGTGGTCTTCAAGGCCACCAAAGCCCCGGTCAAATAACCAGATATGGCGCGCTTCACGTGGCCGTTCTTACTCTACGAGGTAGCAGGGGAGAGTATGTTGCCCACCTACCAATCAGGCGCCCGTCTGCTCGGGCTGCACTGGTTCCGGCGCTCCAGTCTCAGGCCCGGCCAGGTGGTGGTGGCCACGCAAGCCGGTCGGATCGTCATCAAACGCCTAGCCGCCGTCACGCCGCCCACTGCCCGCTTGGAGGGAGACAACCAGTCCGCCTCAACCGACTCGCGCACCCTCGGGCCGGTGGCGCTGTCAGCTATCAAAGCCCTCATCATCGCCAAAGTGGTACAATAACTTCACCATGCTTTTCACTAAGCCCTTGAGACTCGCGTATCTAGAACTCATTCATAACCGCCGCCGCCAAATCCCGTTCTGGATGCTGGTCGGCTTTTTGCCGACGTTTGCCGCCGCCCGCTGGACAGTTCATATGTTCCCAAATCTGTTCCTCAATGTCAGGGGCGTACACGTTCATCATTTCACCTATGGGTTCTTCGTATTGGCGGCTATCGGCTTTGTAGCCCTCACGGTCCCGCATTTACGTCGCCTACAAGCCTTTTTCTATGGGGTCGGTCTGGCCCTTTGCTTCGACGAATTCGGCATGTGGGTCAAGCTGACAGACAACTATAACATCGAAGCCTCAGAAGACGCCATGGTGATCATATTGTCAATCCTGGTTTTTATCGTCTATGGCATCGGCCTCATGCGCCGAGCCTATATCATCGCCCGCAATCGATTCGACAACGACCCTAATACCTGATAAACTCCTTCCACGTCGAGCCGGCCCCCACCAGTCGATCCTGAGGAGCTGTCATGGGTCTCTTTTCGTACTTTGTCGACATCCTGCCCGATCCACCGCCAGGCAAGAAGGACTATTATGGAGTTGCGAGACCCCATAAGCGTAATATCTACGGCCTTCCGTGGAAGGATCACGAACGGGGCTATCTGATGCAGTTGGATCGCTATAAAGAAGCCCGTGAAAGGTATTATAACGATCATGGCCACTACTGACCCCCCCATGTGCTCCTAAGTGCTTCGATGCATTTAGGAGCACTAACTTTATTGCCATAGCCGTCGTAATCTTGTACTATAGAGCGGCTGGAAAAATACTGGGGCGTGGCCAAGTGGTAAGGCGCTTGATTCTGGCTCAAGAGATCGTAGGTTCGAATCCTACCGCCCCAGCCATTTAGAATGAATAGTCGCAAGTGCGGCTGTTTTTTCGTTTATAGAGCTATAATTACGGTTTCTAACCAACTCATATTCAGCTTTCAACTCCGGAAGGCCTTCTTTAATCGGAATAAGCCACTCAAAAGGCATTAATTCGATCTTTCCGCCGTAAAGTGTCGGGTTTGAACCCAGGGCCAATAATACGTCGCGCTTGGCGGTAATATCACCGTTCTCAAACCGATCTCGGCCATGAGCGATCACATCAATCGTCTTGTGCAAACCTTCACGCCAACTGGCCGCCCGATTTGTGGTGTCGGCGACATTATCTTCCATATCCTTGATCTGGCTCAGTAGAGCTTTCGATTTATCCTTAAATACATCGTCACGAATTAGCTCTTTGCTGGCCATGTCGATTAATTTGTCGTGCTGCTGGCGCATTTGCCGCAAGGTAGCAAACTGAGTATTCTCAATGGCTTGCCGTTCTTCTGCTTCGGAGCCGTTCATTTCTTTAACCGCTTCGAGCGCCCACTCTTCAAATTGAGGGTGGATGGTGTAGCTATCGAGCAAAGCGTCTAATTGACCGGCGAGATTCTTCTCCTCTACCGTTTTGCGGTTATCACATGGGCGCTTGCGCGTGCAGTGATAGTAAATATAGTGCAACACAGTACCATTTTTCAGCTTCTTGTATTTATCCTGCGCCGTTACGTTGCAGCCACACTCTTTGCAAAAGAGGATGCCGCGATAAGCAAATTCCTTGACTGCTGCCTGACGGGGCTTGCCCTTCCTGCCGAGAATAATCTGAGCCTTGTCGTACTCCTCCATAGTGACCATCGCTGGATAGTTGGCCTTCTCGTATTCACCAAGCTTTCCAGGTACGGGTATGAGTCCCGTATAACGAATATTGGTAAACAGGAGATAAAGGGTACTGCGGGTCATGGGCGTACCGCCAGACCTACGGCGCACTGGAGTGCGGTATCCCCAATCTTCGTTGGCTACCTTCTGAATCATTGGTACGCTGTAGGCTCCAGAAAGAAGCATGTCCCACATCTTCCGTATGAGCGCGTATCTATCCTCATCGGCCACGATAATGCCCTGATCGGGGTTATTAGGGTTTCGAGCGTTTAAGTAGCCGGGCATGGGCCGATAAGTCAGCCAGCCATTCTTGCGTTGCTGCTCATTGCCGCGCCTAACATCCACGCTTAACTTAGCCGAGTAATACTGCGACTGGCTCATCATGCTTTGCAGCATCATGATGCCATCTGGCGAATTGTTGAAATGGTAGGAGCCGAATTTGAGGTCTTTGATAACGGTTCGACGAATTGCATAGGTAATGGTGGCTGCATCAACCTCGTTACGCGAGAGGCGGTCGGGATGCCATGACAATATACCGTCAGCCTCACCACTATGAATTCTGTTCATGACTTCGGCAAAAACCGGCCGTCCAGGTTCAAAAGCACTGCGGCTTTCTTCAAGAACCGCGACGATTTTGATACCGGGAAACATCTCCCTAAGCTTGCGCTCTTGAGCGGGGATAGACAGGCTTTGGCGCTCGGCATCCTCTGACGATTTGCGGGCGTATAAAATGTAGCGAAGTGAATTCATGATCTATTTCCAGAGAACCTAAAGGGCGGCTCGGTTGTTGACACGTCCGGCCGCAAGAAGCTGCCTTCCGATACCAAGCCGCCCTTACGGGTCGGAAATAAAAATACTTCTTCGGCTTGTATCGGACGTGTCAACAAGGCAAGTGTACACTATAAAGACTTACCACCAAAGAATTTCTTCCACGACTCGTCCATAACCCCACCACTCTTTCCTATATTGTTGTCGTTAAAATTGAACCTATTTTGGTTTAAAAACATTTTTGGGAAGATATGCCTGCTCCGACGATCACCGTTTGCGGGTTGATCGTAAGTAATCAGGCCGCTGGCTATGAGTTGAGGGAGGATTTGTTTGCGTAAGTGCTCATCATTAAGCGGAGATTCCTCAACACGTAGATAATAGGTGCTTAATTCTTGGCTGCTTAAGCCAACAAACCCAAAATCCACGTCCGAAGCGAACTCCGGGTCATTCTTCTTTTCAAAATACGCCGGCAGGATGAAGTTTTTATAAAAGTTCATCACGATGGGCGGCACATTCAGGTCTTGGCTCTCGACCACCTTACTCCAGAGGGCAAACGCTGCATCAATGTCGGCTTGATTAGCGACAATTGTGCCATCGGGTTGGCGGCGCTGCCACACGTTTAGCAGGGCCACTACCTTAATGAGCCTCATCAAGTGCCCCATATCGCGCATATGGCGAGGCTTAAGCTTGCCAAACACTGCGTAGAAGCGATGCTCAATGGCGTCTGGGTCGGGGATGATTATATCGTCAACATGCTCCTCTCGGATGGCTATGATGCGACTCTTAAGGGCTATGCGTTCAGGTTGAGATTCCACCCATTCATCAAACTCGGCCTCATTTGCGCCTCGTTTAGCCTGTAGATGGACACCCTCCTTTAGCTTGGCCTCGGTAACCTCAGGGCTAAGCAGAATAGCTCGGGTAGCCTCCTGCTCATCTAGCTGCAACCCGGCCGAGCAAAACACCGTCGCCGGATAGCCGCGAATAATTGTCTGCTCCGCCCGGTTTGCGCCCTTCTTGTCTTTATTCGTGTTACTAAACCTCAGCTCGCGCTGATCATGCGACAGAACCGGGCGCAGCTTAGCTTGCAAAAGGGGATTAGGCTGTTCGTAGAACAGAAGAATTTTACGCTCAAGCAACACAACTTTAACCTTACGCTCCTTATCTTCGACCCCCTCGCCGTAAAAGAAAGACGTCGGGCTGGCACCGCTCCGCTCGATTTTATCTTCTGGCGGAAATAGCTTAGCAATCTCAGTGGTCATATACGTCTTGCCGGAGGAGCTTGGCGCGTTGAAGCTTACATTTAGCTGACTGCTATCTGTATAGGCCGACAGCATACAGAGAAAGGTAATGAGTTTATTATCGGTGTCGTATTTGATCGTTAGCGACAGAACCTCGGCGACTTCCTCTAGGCTCATTTCAGCAAACTGCGAGACATCAATTGGCGGCAAACTGGCCGGCTTATTCTTTTTCCCGGCGTCGCGACTAGGCCGTAGTTTGTTTGCTTTGTCCTGTTTGCTCATTTCCATTCTCCTTAATGCTGCTCGCTGCGGTTTGTCGCTGAGACTTGGCTACGACAAACCGCATGATGGCCGCTCCAGCTTCCTGCGCCTGCTCCTCCGAGTAATCCAGGTCACAGTGCTCCCGAAGGAGCGCTTGAAGATTAATGATGCGTTCGCGGCTCAGCCTCACGGTTATTTCCCGGCGTAAATCCGGCCCTTAAGCATCTTAATGTTGTCGAAATACACCCGTGCCTCCACATCAAAGCCACCTTCCCAGTAGGCGGATTCGTAGAGATCAAGTTGAGCACTTTCATCAAATTGGAAGCAGGCTCGGTTTCTCTCATCTCGGCTAATGCCCTGTAATTTAAACCCTCGACTTATCAATGCTGCCGCCAAGCCCAGATCGTTGATTCGCTCCATCCCCATTCCCTTGCTTAGGTAATGAGGTTAGTTTGACAAACAAAAACGGAGCCCGTATTCAGCTCCGATTTTCTCCGATAAAACTAGGCGCAATTCAGCTCAACCGATGCGATAAGTCTCGATTTTATGCGATAACTAGCTCGCGCGCCGTAAGTGCATCCTGTTCTTGCTGGCTTATAGTTGCTTTTGCTTTAAAACAGACTTTTTGTGCAGTTGTACCGCCAAAAAATGATGACTTCAGGGGTAGTAATTCATTCGTGAATCCGCAGTCTCGAACAAGTTCCGTCATATTCTTTTTAGACCCGCAGCCCTCAACTTTTGTCGCAATATCACCACGGGGGATATCTTTGTTCTGGTTCCCCAACAAATAGCCCATGAAGTTATACGCGGGGCTGTCCACTCGCAATTTTTTGATTAAGCGATTCTCTCCGCTAGGAAGGGTGGCGTATACTGCGCCCTTTTTATCCATCGCAAGGCTGGTGTATTGCTGTTGGGCAACAGATGCGGTCGCGGGGACCGAGCGCGCTTTTACGAGCTTAGGTGGCTCAATGGCGCGTTGAAAGAGGCTTCCAATAGGAACTTCAAACTCCACAAACGGTAGTGGCTGCTCTTCGCCACTAATCGCATATGTACCGTCATAGCCCAGATTCGTGATGCGTATATATCCAGTCCGAAAATGCTCCGTAAAAACCAACTCCCAGAAGGTTGCTAGGGGCGACTTTTGGTCCTCGGGCGCTTGCCAAATATCCGTTAGATCAAGAACTGGGTGATACCCATCACGAGCAAATTGCCTTCGGGCGGCAAATAATAACTTTTCCTGCTGGAGCGAAAACCTCTCGGGCTTCAGCCTCGTGCCAGTGGTCAGCTTGTCTAGCTCAAACGCGGCGAGATAAGCCAGAAAATCATGTAAAATCGCCGACCTATTTTCTTTAGTCAGCTCTAGGCGCGAGTGCTGCTGAGCGGCGGCAAAGTCTTTGTCTTGGAGCCTCTCAGGGAATAAGGCGAATACGCCGTATAAAAGCACCTTTTCTGGTGGCCAGTACATATCCATTTACATTCACATCTTCGTTTTGGTGTACCTATCATCCGGCACGCATCACGTGTCGGCAAGTATAAGCGCAATAGCTGTTTTTACCATTTAGGGCTATTCATAGCGCCCGATTAATGGTATAGTTGTAGACGTCTTACTTTCATACGCGAACTGGTCACGCATTTTATATGCGGGTCGCCGATTAAAAGCGGCACCGCATAAACGGATTGGCGAAAGCTAGTTCGCTCATGGAAGTAAGACACCTGTGCGGTGTCGCTTTTTTATTTACGGAAAAATATTTCATGATCGTCAAACCAGCTATAGCGAAACTCGCCAAACGAGCCGTTACATATCGGGTGGCACTCATTGTCGTTGCCGCACTTATCGTATGCGGCGGAGCGGGCGCACTTGCGCTACGTGGCCGCAGCAATGACGCGGCCGCCGGGATTCCCGGCGGCACCGTTATCTGCATCAGGGGCAGTCAAGGGTGCCAAAAACCGGCTACGGGGCAGACAGTAGCCCCCACCCCTTCCCCGGCCTCGACGCCGCCCGGTGTGCCATCGGCCGCCGCCACTCAGCCGGTAGCCGCTAAGCCTTCGACCTCTGCTCCTGTAGTGACCAGTGCCTCGAATGATACGTCAGCCAAATACGACCAATGCAATAGTGCTAATAACGCGGCAGGGCAAAAGTACTCAACCGCAATCAATCAGGCGCAGGCGGCATATGACGCTGTCATGGCACAATGGAATGCCGTCAAAAACCAGCCGGCAGCCACACATAATCCCTATAGCGAATATGCGGCACAGGCAAAGTCGAATTACAACGCAATTAGTGTGCCTGCTTACGCTGAATACACCGCCACGCTCAATTCGCTCAAATCGCAAGGATGTCAGGTAATCCAGGTATACGCGGATTCCTCATGGAAATAGATAATCAAAGTGAGCCAAACAAGATGATTGAGCGCAAGAAACCCGGCATGATCAAGATCATCTTATGGACGCTGACTGGAAGCGCCATATTCTCGGCAATTTTTGGTGGCCTCATCGCTGTCACGTCCAGCGCCACTCTATTCGGGGCTACTAGCTTTATTTTTATCGCACTAATCATGATCTTTATCCCGACTTTTATCTGGATGGACTTAATACAGCCGCTATGGTGGGACAAACTGTCCGATAAAACCCAGGAAAACGTCCGAAACTGGAGCATAGGCTTGCTGCTACTATCAATGCTCGTTTTAGGCCCAACAGGTATGTTTGGCGGCAGTACTTGGAGCGGTAAGGGGGAAATTAATCTGTTCCCAGAAGGCGCAGCAAGCAAAAACTACCGATTACCGGCTGAAATGACGGTCAATACAAAATGGTGGTGGCAAAAGGAATACAAAATTACCTCAGTCGATTGGCCGGATAGCGGAACTTCCCACTTGGTCGACTGCACCATCAGCAAGTCGAACGACTCCTGTACAGATGACGAGGGCAGGAACTGGACCATAGAAATAGTGGAAACGCCCGACTCCTCTACGAATTAGAGCGGGAGCGAAGTCGCCGGGTATAATCGGCATTCATCACCTCAATGCCCTGCGGAGAGATGTGCCACATACGCTCCTGACCGCCAACCGCCTCGGGCATTGTATTCTCAACCTCGATCAGCGTATCTATTAATATTCGCTCGGCCGTAGCTTGGGTGATTTGCAAATGGTTGTGCGTACCTAGTTCTCGGTCAATTCTATCGATTGTATGGGCCGCCATTTCGCCGCCGGTGAAAAAAGGCACACTTATGGGCTGTAAGCCGGTGGCGTTAAATACTCTGTAAAACTGGGGCAAGCCATTGATATAGCCGACCACCAGAAGGGCCATAACGTCGGTGCCGGTGTGCTTCCATTTCAGACCTCTTAGCTGAGTAGCTAGATAGCTACTAATTGGCTCAACGCCTTTTAAACCGTTTGATTCAACGTCTTTGTGTACATTTTCCAAGGCCGATGCTATGCCCTCTGTCAGCTCGCCATGCGCGAGGGCAACGGTTTGGTCATCCAGTCTATAAATTTTCTTGGCATCATTAACAGGCCGGGAATCATCGAGGTATCGCACCCGGCCGTCCGCTAGGGCCACAATTTTATCTGCCGAGGCTATAAAACCTACAAAAGTCATAACCCTAGTCGAACTCCAGATCTTCCTCGTCCACAGTGTCGCGCTCGATATTTTCTTTGGCGGCATCGTAGAGTAGCTTAAAGAATTTATGAGCCGGCGACCCGGCCGGCAACTGAGACATCAGCTCATAAGAGCGGTCACGTTGCTCAATATCACGCGGGAAGGGCTGGCCCGGTGTGCCGGTGCGGCTCCCCGAAATTGCCGCGCCATACAACCAGGAAGTTACGCGCTTATATTGGGCGGGCCCTTGCTTGTGGGCCTGCTCAAGCAGATCGACAACATAGGCAGTGTGCGTGAAGGCAAAATTGGATGGGGCTTCACTAAGGAGCGAAGCCGCCGCCTCTAGCTTCTCGTCATCGCCGGACATAATCCATTCTCCGAGCACCTTCAATGTCGTTTTGTCGAAGCCGGCGGATACCATCTTAAAGAGGTCCTTGCCATAATGTGCGCGCACCCAGTTATCGGTTTTAACGGCGGTCCAGTCGCGCACTTGTTTCAAGAGCTGCTCATATTTATCGGTTTCGGCAACTCGCAGCGCCGGGCCGTTGTGGTGAACGTAAGGCAGGGGCTTGTATCGGTCTTCCCATACGTCCGCATCGTCATGGGCTTCCTTATACTCAACACGCTCCATAAGGAGCTTAACGGCCTGCTCGGGATGTTCGGCCGACAGATCGCTCAGGTAGGTCTCGATATTATAGTCTTCGATTGTTTGAGCCTTGAGGAGCTGATCGTGTAGGTGCTGAATGTGATTGGCGCTTAAGTCGGCAACCTTAAAGGCTCCATGCTTGCCGATCTCGCTCAGCACCTCGTCGGCAACCGCTTTTGAATCATCAATGCGAATGCCCATAAGGACCTCCAAGGCCGCCGCCTTATTTGCTTCACCATATCGCTTCACCACCCGCGTAATGTTGTGGCGCACGCCTTCGTCATCGTATGCCGCCAAAGCCTTAATGACGTCATCTTCCACCGGCGCTACCGGGATGTTGTGCAAAGACCACCCGAGAGCTCGGCTAGTACACTGAGCCAGTACCACGTTTTTAGTTTCGGTGGCACGCTTGGCTAAGGCTATAGCTTCGGCATATTGCTTCTGGGCAAGAACGGTAATGACGATGCCAAACGCGCCAACAAGCGGGGATTGGGGATTCTTGAGCAGGTGCTCACCAAGAGCAGCCGTAAGCTCTGGCGACTGGTTCATGAGCGCCGCGACAAAGGGGCCATACTCCTTACTGCGTAGTGGCGCTTTGACCTGGCGCATAGCCTGGTCTTCTAGCATCTCGATCAGCTCCATCTGCTTGCCCTTGTAATCTGCAAGAACCTCAGCAGCGAGTTTGTCCCGCCACTTGACACACAGCTCATCATTACGGATGGTGTCGCCTTCGCGGTCGAACGTCCAGCCCCATGCATCAGCCATGGCTCGCGCGATGTCGTATTCACGAGTAGCCGGGATGGCATCCAGTACCTTGCTGGCGGCGGCCTTGATCTTGGGAATGTCATACCGGGCACGCGTGGAAAGGGTCCCACGCATCTGCACCATCAAAAACGGATCGAGCTGGTTCTCGGTAATGACTTTCTCAAGGCGATTAAGAGCCTCAATGATGCCGGGCTCCCACTTGGCGATGTCATCTTTGGTGACACCCATGGCCCCAAGACCGTGCGGGCTTTCCAGAGAGTGTTCGATAGTTGTAAGCGCCCGAAAAGCTTTACGCGGGTCAGCATCAAGAAGTTGTTTAAAGGCTGCATCGATGACCTTTTTGCGCACCTCTGCCACCGCCTCGGGATTGATCTTGTACGGCGTAAGGCTCAGTGTTAGCCCCTTGGTCTCAGATTGCTGTCCCTCAGTGGCGAGCGCTTCATCGAGCACATCAAACGGTGAGAACTTATCATTTGCCGGCTCATCTAGCCACGGCAAAACATGGTCAACGATGAGGTCGTTGAAATACACCGACTTACCCGGCTCAATACCGGCCAAATCACGGAGAATGCGAATTGGATGATCGGGGTGTTGGCTAGAGTTGCGAGGGTCTTTATCTGCCAACTCTTTCAGCATATCTAGCGCATCGCGCAGATAATCCTCGTGGTATGCCACATAGCGCAGCAGGGGGGCAATTTCATCCACCACATAGCGGTAAGAGGTGCCATGGCCGAGCATATATTTCTTGGCGTCCTCCTCGATATCCTCTACGGGGTTATCCATAGCCAAACGCGCGAAAGCGAGAGCCTGTTTTGGCTGGTAGTAAGAGATTTTGGCTAGTGCCTTGAGCAATGACTGACGCCCAAATATCTTCGCTTCCTTGAACTGAGCCTCAAGATTTGCCCACACTTCCGCCATTAACTCGGCTTGCGCGCCGGCCGCCGACAGTCGCCAGTCTAGCTGGCTGAGGTTAATGAGCAAATTCTTTGCGAGGTCATCCTTTACCTCGCTGAATACGGTGTCCACATAGCCCGTAGGCCGTTTATTGTGGTCGTCGTATGAAGCGTCGGAGCGGATATAGTCGGCCAGCAAGTCTGGAGCAATACGGAGTTTTCGGCCACGGCGAAGGAGTACGCCGGCGTCTTCTAGCGCCCCCATGTCTCGATTAATTTTGTCGAAACGCCGCCCGAGCACTTTCGCCGCCACTTCCTGAAAATTGGGGTCGTTTGGCTCAACCGGCTGTACCATGGCTATAAAATCGAGAAGGTCTCGCACAGCTTCGGGGTTTTTACCGTCAATCTCACCCGCTACGATATTGCGAAAACTACGAAGAAGCTCGTTCTGGAAATCTTCCGAGTTGTTGAGCACTTGGGGGAGGATGCGGCCTTCTGCCACCAGCCGGCTGCCAACAACGGTCGCAAGGGGGCAATCCTTGGTAATGTGAGCAATCCGCTTGGCGTGTGAGGTATCGCCAGACACCTCTTTCATAATCTCACTCGACAGGCTCTCGGCATCCTCCTCGCGCAAATCGCTCAGAGTGATTGTGCTATCCGGCTCATACCCAAAACCAGAACGGGTGAGTTCATCTTTTATACGGGTAAGACCGTATGGCCGAGTGCTAATGATAACTAGCATATCCGGCCGGAACCGAGCCACTCCCCCCAGGACACCGAGAAGATCAGCGCGGTCATGCGCATCGTCAACAACCAGAACCGCCTTGCCCACAGGAAGGCGCTCAAAATCTTTAGGTGTAAGCTCGGTTGTGGTAGATAAAAACACCACTTTACCGTCCTTGAGGATTTCGTCGCCGGCCGCGCGCAAGAGGCGACTCTTACCGATGCCACCCCGCCCGTTCACGACGAGCGCCCGACTGTCATGCTGCTTGGCAAATCCCGTAAGAGCATCCAACTGTTTCTGGCGCCCAACAAAGCTCCAACCATGGTTGAAAAGCCGACCCCGATTGATGAGCGGCCGGAAGAATTCATCCGGGGAGAGCCAAGGGCTTGGCTCGTCGATATCCAGGAAGGCTTTGCGCCAGCCCGGGAAATGGGTATCTACAATGCGTTGCGCAACGTCGGACGGCAGCGCGCGAACCATGCGAGAAATATCGTCCTTATCCCAAAGTGACCAGTTCTTGTAGCCGTCCATCGTTTTGCGCGCCTCGGGACTAGCTATCCGGCTCAGTAGCAAGTGGTGGCGCTTGGCTTCAATGGTTGTCGCCTTCACGGCGGCCTTAACATCCTCGGGCCCGAACTGCTTGTGGCGTTTGCACTGATAGTCGAGCTTTCCGTCGGTGGTGTCGGCATACAAATCGATGCCAAACTGCTCGTGACCCTTGGTGCCATATCGGTGCGCTTTTACGCCAGTAAGCTCACTAACTAAGTCGGCCGAGAAAAGCTCAAAGCCCTCCTCGCTTAAAAGCTCAAGGGGAAGATGCGCCGCCAAGATGCGGACAGGTTTGGCTATCTGGTAGCCTGCGAGCGGCAGCCATTCGTTAATATCGCCGGCAAAAAGCCCGGCAATCTTATGAAGCGCATCAGCCTTCGGGCGTGACGCGCCAGCTTCCCATCGGCTCACCGTCTGTTGCTTAACGCCTAACTGACTGGCCAGCACGGCCTGGTCCCATCCGCGTTTTCCCCGCTCCATTTTGATCTTGTCACCAAGCTTCGTATAGTCCATACTCAAATCATACACATTAAAAGTGTGTGAATCAACAGATTTGAAACTTGAAATTTTGTGCGGGTGGGAAGGGAACCCCCTCCTTTGTCCGAATCGCGGCGAGATGGGCTGGCTATGACGGCGGCTGACCATCAAACCAACTCTTAGCATTAAGAGTCAGTCGAGAAAGGATACTGCTATGACTAAGGACGCTCCCGGTATGAAAGGCATTCGTGCCCGAGACCAAAGCGGCGAGCTGCGCCAAAAGCGGGCCGATACACGTATCGATACTCTTGAGAAAGAGTACGACGTGGATTTCGGTCGCCGCGGCGACATGCGGCTCGGCACCCTCCGCGAGGAGTTAGGTGTTACGGACCTCAAAGACATCTTGAAGCGCGGCCGCTAGGCTAAGCTCTTGATGGGAGGGGGAACCATCCAAACTTCCCACTCGCACAAAATTCCAAGTTTATCAGCCTTTCTTGAATAATAGCATGAGCTTCTCCGGGGTAAAAATGAACAGTCAGAACACTAAGCATGTATTAAAGATCGAGGCAGATAGTAATGACCCGGCAATAAAAGCCTCATTTGAAGAGGCAATAAAATTTGCTCATACAATTATTTTTAACGGGCCATGGGCGCAGGACCTTGATGCGACACTCATTACTGCCAGCTTGAACGATGACTTTATAGGGGCAGTACGCAAAGTAGGAGATAACCAACACATAAAATCGCCTGAACTCGACGCCTATGACACGGAAAGGTTTGGCGGAACAGTAGCAGCAAAGACGATGCCAATTACTGACGATCATAAAGAGGTGCGCATTCTCTTCAACGGTCAATTATGGACGCACGGGGACGACCGCTCTAAGCTCATCGCTTTAAAATCAGCTCTTCATGAAATGGCTCATGCCTTAATCGGAACACTGCGCTGGCAAAGTGGTGCGCTTGACGGTGTAACCTTCCCCTCCCGCACCCCGGCCGAATACGCCCGCTCCATTGTTCGTATCGCGGCAGAGGAGTGTAGGGTTGAAATGCTATGCGCACTCGTCCTTAGCAAAATTGCGACTACAGAGAAAGACGGCGTAAGCAGGCCGATACGTCCAACCGACTTAGAGATTGGTTTTTACCGCGATAGATTAAAAGAAATCCTGGACTCAAAGATTCATCCTGGCTGGCCAGATTTAATCCAAAGCTACCGCGAGTACCAAATCCCCCTCGATAAGGCTTGGCTTCAGATAGTGAATGAAACAGGACAGGCGCTGACGTTACTCGCATTTTGTGAAGCCGAAGCAGAATCGTTAGAACGACAACCCCCATTATTCGATGAGCTTGAGCAGCATCGCGGAGCAAAACTTTATTTAGCCCCTGCATGGGGCGAGGTGAGTATCGTACTAAAGTCTCAGAGTGTGATACCCGGCCTGCAAGAATTTAAAGATCGGGAAATAGAACTATTGGACGTAGGGGAGAGAGCGGTGTTTTCGATATGGCGCTCACTTGGGCTTACCTTTGATATTCGACCCGATAAGTCATACGGAATAAAAGTCCAAGCGCCTCATAGATGATGTTGGCGCTTTAGGCGTGTTGAAATAATGCCGAAAATTTTTGCGCCCGATGCATCGCTAGATGTGGCGAAAAGGCGGTGTACTACCCCCCGGTGCTCAAAACTAAGTAGGAACTGCCCTTAGGAAACGTAGGCCGCCGCGCCAGGGGAGGTGACTAGCCGGTGTTTAACTTCGGCGATAATGGCCAGCCAAGGAATAATTCGCTCTGTAGAGCCAAGATATCGACTCATGTTTGGGTCGATTTTTGTTGTGTTCATTTCATACCTCTGTGAAGCCATTATTGAGTTCGAATCCCACCACTCGGCGTATACCTCATCTAACCTAGGTTCAATCCCGAAGTGCAACACCTGAGTGAAACACCGTAAACGGCGACTG
>CAYXSN010000003.1:0-105577 GCA_964467655.1 uncultured Candidatus Saccharimonadales bacterium
CCTCCTAGTGTGAAGTTTAAATGGAAGGTGTTCAATATGTCGTGTCACAGTACGCAACTCTTTACAACCAGATCAAAATCAGCTATAGTCCACTGGTACTTTTAGGAACTCACCTCATGCCGATTATCAAATCCGCTATCAAGCGCGCCCGCCAGACCCTCACCCGCCGCAGTCGCAACCTGCAAGTGAAGAGGGCTATTAAACAAGATGTTACTGCGCTGCACACCGCCATCTCCACCGGCGAAGCTGAGAATATTACCACCAGCCTTAGCATGGCCTATTCGCAGATTGACCGCGCCGTCAAAAAAGGCACCCTCCACAAAAACACTGCTGCACGCAAAAAGAGTGCCTTAGCCAAAGCCATCGCTCAAGCTTCGCCGTCAGCCGAAGCCAAGCCAGCTAAAACTACCACCAAGGGCGCAACCAAAGCCTCAACCGCCAAAAAACCGGCTGCCAAGAAAACCGTAGCCAAAAAACCCGCTGCCAAAAAACCAGCCGCCAAGAAAGCTCCGGCTACAAAGAGCGTTTAAGCTCTTACCAGATGGCCACCATCGCCAAACTCAAAACGGGCCTCAAATTTGAGGCCCGTTTGCATGGGCACAATCTCAAATTCCACTCCACTTGGGGTGTCTTTAGCCCCAAAGCTATCGATGAAGGCACCCAACTCCTAGCTGACCGCCTAGAACTCTTCCCCACAGCCACTGTTCTAGATTTAGGCTGTGGCTACGGACCGCTCGGTCTTGTAGCTGCCAAGCTAGCTCCACGAGGAAGTGTCCACATGGTCGACAAAGATTTTGTTGCCGTGGAGCTCGCCAACTTCAATACCGGAGTCAACGGCCTCGATAATGCCAAGGCCTACCTCTCCAACGGCTTTAGCCATGTACCGGCGGACACAAAATTTGACGCCGTCATTTCCAATGTACCAGCCAAAATCGGCACCGAACTACTCCAGATCTTCCTAACCGACACCAAAGACCACCTCAAACCCGGCGGCCAAATCGCCATTGTAGTTATTTCAGGCCTGAAGGATTACATGAAGCGCCATCTCACCGAGTATTTTGGCAATTACGAAATACTCGGACGCTCCAAAACCTACACCGCCCTGCGCGCCATTCAGCACTAAAGTGGTATGATCGGTTTATGCCCAAAACCCCTACCGATCCCCTACGCGCCCGCTTGCTAGAACTGCTCGACGATGCCGCCAACCACCAAAACGCGCTGCGCGACTTTGCTAGCATACCTGGCAATGCCTGGCTAGCCAAAGCTGAGCTCCAGTCGCTCATGACGACGTTAAGCGATCTGGAAAGCCTGCTCGACGAGATCAAAGCGAGTGATGCCGAATCAGGTTACTAAGCTATTCGAGCCGCATTCGAAATTTTAACAACCAACAGATCTACCGCCACATCCGCCGGGCGTTGACCAGTCTTGATCTGATATTCAGCCTCGATACTGTCTGAAAACAACATTTTGATAGTACTCTCAGTCAGACGTGCCGCCATAACAGCGGCTTTACTGGCCACAAAACTATTCATGCCTGTTGCGCTAGCCACCTCAGCCGGACTCATTGTGGCTGGTGCCAATTTCACCAACAACACATTCCTGAGCTGCCATTGGATCATAGTCAAAATGTAGACATCATTTTCACGGGCAGCCCGCAGTGCCTGCAAAGCCTCCTGTGCTACAGCTACCCGACCCGCCACTACAGCTTCCACGAGTTCAAAAATTGTCCTTTCAATGGATGAAGCTACCAATAATTCCACGTTTTCGACCGTCACGTGAGGATCATAGGCCACCAGTTTTTGAATCTCACCCACCAGCCGCCACTGATCCTCGTGAGCTTTGTCGGCCAGTAGCCTCGCCACGTTATGGTCAATGGTGCCGCCTAACTTCATCACTTCAGACTTGATGAAACTCAGGAGTCTCGGACCCGTCAATGGGTCAAATTTCACCACTTTATCAGCAGTCTTGAGGACCTTAAAAGAGGTTGTTCGTCCGTCCACCTCGCGCTCAGCGAACACTGCAACCGTTGTCTTAGGTATGAGCTCAAGCAATGAAGCCATCCGCTCAGCCACAGCTTTATTGGTCAGCAGATCGTCAATAATGACCAGGCGACTACTCGCCAAAAAAGGTACGGCCGCTAGTGCAGCTGCCAATTGGTCGTACTTGACGGTCGCACCTTCAATCCTCTCGATACCCATATCAGAACCGTTCTTTTGCGCGTAAGCTGCCATCATCTGTGCAATGTTCCGCCGCAGCTCATACTGGCCGCTACCATACAAGAAAATGGTCATGGCACTTGGCAGATAGGGCAAATATGAGTACCCCGCCCCGCTACCCGTAATTTCACAATCTCGGCGCCACATTCAGGACATAATTGACCTTGTCGCCGAAAAACCCTAGCCTGATCCAGATAGTCTCCTGCTCCTCCAAGTGCGTTCACATACTGTGCAAAACTAGTGCCCCCATGGGCAATACCAGCCGCCATAATCGTCAGTAGTGCATCATATAAACGCCCGGTCTCCTCAGCTGACAAACTACCCGCTCGCCGCGCCGGATGAATTTGGGCCAAATGCAGAGTTTCATCGGCATAGATATTACCCACTCCACTGACCACGGTTTGATCAAGCAACACAGCCTTCACCGGCGAACCCTTGCGCCGCTGCAGCTGTCCGCTCAGATATTCAAAAGTAAACGCCACGGCATCCACCTCAGGCCCCAGTTTGGCTACCAATGTATCATGTAAAACCTCAGCAGTTGGTACCAACTTCATCCAACCAAATTTGCGCTGGTCGTTAAAATATAAGACATCACCACCTGCAAACGTAAACACCACCCGCGTACTGCTATCAGGTAGCTGCGCCGCCATACTATTGGTTGGGTG
This sequence comes from uncultured Candidatus Saccharimonadales bacterium, assembly GCA_964467655.1. Classification (GTDB taxonomy): domain Bacteria; phylum Patescibacteriota; class Saccharimonadia; order UBA4664; family UBA4664. The sequence goes on from CAYXSN010000003.1 coordinate 2,882, forward strand.
ACCGCCAGCCATTCGTCTGCCGCCAGCTTGTACGAGTACCATCTGTCCAGTCATCTTCAGATGTATAATCAGCGTCAAATTAGTATCAAATTCAATCAGGAGCACCTTGGCCCGGCGCTGGACTGCCAGCACCTTGGCGCCCACGAGCTGAGCAGCAGTCCTTACATCTGCCGGACTGCCGTCTGGCGCGCGCCAACTCCCAGGCCACAAGACCTCAATTCCGACTACCTCCTGACCATCCAAAGCATCTGCCAGTCCCCGTCTGATTGTCTCAACCTCAGGCCCCTCAGGCATCTGGATGTTCCGGGCCGGTTGGTTGCGAACTCATGTGTAGACGCATCCGGTTCTGCCACAACAACAGCAAAGTATCGTCAAGCAGAGCTGGAGCTTGGCGCATCAGCTGTTCCCGGCGCTGAGCTTCAGCGGGGCCAAAAACGCTAAAGCGAACCTCATGGTTCTCCGTCAGTAGGCATTCGAGAGTTAATTCGTCATCGTACTTAAGTTTCACTGCATGTTCAGGTATAGGGCCCTGGGTATCTCTTGAATAGGTAAAGCCCCGGGTTAATTCGATGTAAGCAACGTCACGCAATGAATCCGCCGCCGCTAACTCTGGTAATACCGATGGGAATATTCCCCATCTCTCTTGCTCAAGATCATCTTCTATCGGCTCTGCACTAACTTCATCACCTAAATCGGTCATAATGTCGTCAATTGCCCGCACTTTGAGCTCAGTATCTTGTAATTGCAGCAAACGCTCAGCGTCTTGCACAACCCGCTGTCCCTCGCCCACAACATCTATACCTTCAGCTTGAGGAGGAATGTCTTTGACAAACTCAAGCATACCAGCGGGTATTCGACCTCTTGCCCGCCCAACGCCCTCAGGACCGCCACCAACAGATTCGCTCATTTCAACTCTCCCCAGTTATCACCAATACTTGTATCAACTGCCAAGGGCACGCCGATGTCAATCACGCCCTCCATGACATGCTTCATCAACTCAGCCACTGCTTCGGCCTTAGCCGTTGGCGCCTCGACTATCAGCTCGTCATGAATTTGTAAAAGCAGGCGACAATCATCATCAAGTTGAGCGGCCAGTTCGATCATGGCCAGTTTATAGATATCGGCAGCTGTGCCCTGGATAGGCACATTGACGGCTACTCTTTCGGCCGCTGTCCGCACATTGAAATTACTCGAATGCACTTCAGGACATGGCCGGCGACGGCCAAATATCGTTTCGGTATAGTCATTCTGATATGCAAAAGCCTTGATGTCAGCAATATATTGGCGCAGTTTCGGCCTCACCTCGAAGTATTTATCAATGAAGGCAGCCGCTTCCTTGCCCTCCATGCCAGTCGCCACGCTCAATCCATGAGCGCTCATGCCGTACAGTACGCCAAAATTGATAGTTTTAGCAGCACTACGCATCTGCTTGGTGACTTCGGCTTCTGGTACGCCATACAGCAACGCGGCAGTTTGCTGATGGAGGTCGGCGCCAGCTCTAAATGTTTCAATCATTTCAGTATCACCAGCCAACGCCGCCGCCACCCTCAGCTCAATCTGGGAGTAATCGGCGGTCACCAGCTTATAGCCTCTTTTGGCCACAAAACTCCGCCTGATCTCGCGACCAGCCTCAGTGCGCACAGGGATATTCTGCAGATTCGGATTAGAGCTAGATAGGCGGCCAGTTTGGGCAATCACCTGGCTAAAACTACTATGGATCCGGCCATCAGCCCGCACCATCTCAGGCAGCGCTTTCACGTAGGTATTAGTCAATTTGTCGAGTTCACGAAATTCCATCAACAACGGAATCATCGGGTGGGCGTCACGAAGCTTCTCCAACGCATCAACTGCCGTCGTAAAACCGCCATTTTTACCTTTTTTTAAGCCCGCCGATGACAGTCCCAACCGACCGTACAAAATCTGACCCAGCTGAGCCGGGCTATTAAGATTAAATTCTTCACCAGCCAGGTCATAAATGTGCCGTTTGAGTTCGGCTAGTCGCTCATCCAGCTTTTTGCCATATGTCATAAGGACCTTGCTATCGAGCAAAATCCCATCAAGCTCCATCTCACCCAGCACCTGGATGATCGGCCACTCGATGTCTGATGCCAGGCGATGCATGCTCCAACCCTGAACAGTTTTGGCAGTCTTGGCATCAAGGCGTTGCTTGAGAATCTGGTACAGGCGCCAGGTCATATCGGCATCTTCTGAGGCGTACACCCGAGCAGCTTCTATGGGCACCTCAGCAAACGACACCTGGTTTTTACCAGCACCAATCAACTCGGAAATCGGGATCATTTCAATCGCCAATTCCTTGAAAGCCAGGTCATCCAAAGATTGCGCCCGGCCCAGAGGGTTCAGGAGAAAACTCGCTACCATCGTGTCAAAGCCAATTGGCCCCAGCTTCACCCCATGACGCTTCAGTACTTGGTAGTCATATTTGATGTTATGGCCCACTTTGAGTACTAAGGGATCTTCCAGAATCGGCTGGAGCAAGGCTTTGACATCAGCCCAATCCAACTGTATGCCTTGGCTGTGGCCCACGGGAATATAGAATGCCTTTGCCTCCTCCCAGCTCACACTAACACCCACAAGCTTGGCTACGGTCACATCCACCGAAGTAGTCTCAGTATCAACGGCGATCACTTTTTGGGCACGGAGCCGTTTGGCGAGGTCTTCGAGTTGAGGCCTGGTGGTTACCGCTTCGTACGATACTTTCTGCAAATGGGCCCGCTTGGGCGCGCCACCGGCCTCGCCCAGTCCACCGGCGACATCAGCGAACAGGCTCTGGGCTTGCGAAGCCGGTTTAGTAAAACCTTCTTTTTGCACATCATCCACGGCTTTTTGGACAGATTCCAGCTGACGTTTTCCGCCATTATGGGCTTCATGTAATTTGCTAAGTAGAGTCGTCCTAAACTCAAATCGAGCAAATAATTTATGCACCTCTTCTTGATTGTATTGTCCGATCCTGGCTGCATCCAAATCCAGCTCAAGTGGCATGTCGCACACAATCTCAGACAAGGTGCGGCTCAAGAATGCAATGTCGTGACTAGCCCGCAAGTACTCACCGGTCTTCCCAGGCACCTCATCCACATGCCGGTAAATTTCATCAAGCGTACCATACTCAGCCAATAACTTTTGAGCGCCTTTATCCCCCACTCCCTTCACGCCTGGAATGTTGTCACTGGCATCACCCACGATGGCCTTGTAGTCAACAAACTGTTGCGGCGTCAGACCGTATTTTTCTTTCATCTTGGCCAAATCGTAGCGCGTCGGTTCTAGACCTCGGGGATTAAACAGGTCGACTACAGTGCGCTCATCAACCAGTTGCAGCTGGTCCCTATCGCCAGTGGCGATCACAATATCAATATCACCGAGTTTTTCGGCTTTGCGGGCCAAGGTCCCAATGATGTCATCGGCCTCATAATTATCAACCTCGATCAGCGGCAACTTGAGAGTTTCAACGAGCTCCTTGGTTGGTTCGATTTGAGTCCGCAGTTCTGGCGGCATAGCGGTTCTGGTGGCCTTGTAATCAGCGTACAGATCTTTGCGGAAGGTTTTGCTCGATTTGTCCCACGCCACAATCATATACGTGGGCTGCAAGTCAGACATGACTTTGAGCAATATGGTGACAAACCCATAGATAGCATTGGTTGGTTCACCAGAACTGTTTGAAAGATGAGGGATGGCATGAAAACCGCGATGGAAAACTGCTGAGCCATCGACCAAAACCAGAATAGGCCGCTTATGTGTCGTCATACTATGTAGTATACCCGATACAGATCAGGGCCGTAACAATACTGCTAGGCCAAACAGTGTGAGCGTCGCCAGCACAATGGCTCCCCCAGCAGCAATCCCGGCATAAAACGCCACAACTAAGCCGATTATGACGGCTAGTACCCCAAGCACCACCGCCCACCAGATAGTACTGCGAAAACTCTGAGCAAGCTGGCTGGCGGCTAGTACCGGAATAACCAACAAAGCACCGATCAGCAATCCACCCACCACTCTCATGGCTAACACCACAGCCACTGCCGCCAAGGCAACCACCAGGTAATTTAAAAACTTCACTGGATACCCCATGATCCGGGCCCCGTCCTCATCAAAAGCCATGTACACCAATGGCCGGTACCAGCTGCCAATGACGACAAGAACTACCAAAGCCAATCCGCCAAGTAGCCAGATGTCTGTCCAGCTCGTCGTGGTAATGCTGCCAAATAGGTAGCTAGCAAAATTGACTGATTGGTTCTTGGCTAAGCCTGCCAGCACCACAGCCGTGGCCAGCCCCCCACTCATAAGTACCGCCAAGCCATTCTCGCCACTTAAGCGCCCGCTCTGGCGAAGGTATTCCAGTACCATCCCGCCCGCGACTGCGACAGGAATCGCCATAACAACGGGCGAAGAGCCCACCAGCAAGCCCAATCCGATGCCAGCCAAGCTGACGTGAGCCAGACTGTCAGCCATCAAGGAATACCTCCGGGCCACCAAAAAACTGCCCAACACCGGCAACATTACAGCCACCACGATACCGGCCACCATCGCCCTGATCATAAAACTGTATTGCAAAAACTCAAGCACGGATTGCCTCCGGATGTTGATGGTGAAGTTGACGGTGCTTAGTGGCATACATGTCAGACCAGTACCGTTCAACCTCAAAATCTTGAGGTCGACCGTCGTATAAAACCCGGCGGTTCAGACAAATCACTCTGTCAACCTCATCGAGTACCGCTTCCAAGTCATGAGACACCATCAGAATGGTTACCCCTTGATGGCGTAACGTCTTGAGAATCCCAAAAAACTCTTGCTCAGCCGCATCATCAATTCCTGTCGTGGGTTCATCCAATATCAACAGCTGGGCTTGGCCTGCCAAAGCCCGAGCGATTAATACCCGCTGCTGCTGACCGCCGCTCAACTCACCAAACCGTTTGCCTGCCAGATCCGTCAAATGGACGGCCATCAGCGCTTTGGCGATGGCAGTCTGGTCGGTACTCCCCATGGCTACCACCTCACCAACACTCACTGGTACTGTCGCACCCATAGCCGCCCCCCTCTGGGGTACATAGGCCACCTTGACCTCGTGAGCAAAGGCTATCTTGCCCTTTTGGGGCTGAAGCAAACCGAGCATGACTCGCAAAAGTGTTGTTTTACCGGCCCCGTTGGGACCAATCAACCCGATGAATTCACCTTGATGGATACAGAGGTTAACATTTTCGAGCACCGGCTGACCACCGAGAACCACAAACACTTCGTCAAGGTCGAGCATCATCCGCCGGTTAACGGCATGTGAGAGCCCGCTGGAGGGCCCCGAGGTTTTCTTGTTGGACACTCAAATAATCCTTTCCGGCAGTTAATTCAGATGCCGATAATCCTTCAACGGGGTCAAGCACAGCCACCTGGGCGCCTGTTTCCCGGGCCAGCGTTTCGGCCAGTTTCGGTGAAGCCAGTTTTTCCATAAAAATGTATCTCACACCTTGCTCTTTGACTAAAGAGGTCAGCTGGGCCAGTTGTTCGGGGCTGGCTTCGGCTTCGGGTGATAAACCGGTAATTGCAAGGGGTGTTAAACCGTAACGGTAGGCCAAATAATGAAAGGCAGCGTGATTAGTTACGATCATACTGGTCTGACACCGGGCGAGACTAAGCCCCATTTTGTCATCAAGAGCCGCAAGTTGAGCTTTGTAAGCATCGGCTTGAGTCCGATAATATCCTTCATTGGCCGGGTCGGCTTTGGCCAGGGCCGCCCGCACCGTCTCGGTCACTTGCTGCATCAACACTGGATCAAGCCAATAATGTGGGTCGGGCGTGATACCATCAGGCTCCGTCCGGAGCTCAAGACCCTCGCTACCTTTCACAACCACGCCTTTATATTCACGCACAAAAGCCTCAGCCCAAGGCTCAAACCGCGCACCGTTGTACACAAAAACCGCCGATTCTTGAGCTTTGGCCAAGTCGAGAGCCGATGGTTCAAAATCATGAGGTTCGGCGCCGGCTGGAGTCAAATTAGTAACCACAACGTGGTCACCTCCTACTTTTGCGGCCACTTCATAAAAAGGATAGTAACTGGCAGCTACTTTGAGGCGATTCTCGGGTGCTCCAACCGGCCGTGACCTCACCAAGGCTACAGCGCCGGCAACCAAGATGATTATGAGTCCAATGCCAATATATTGTCGTAATTTCATATCTTAAAAAATCCTTTGTCTATCATAGCGCAACCGGCCATTCTAGACGAGTACTGCCCGCTTGCCGAATGCCATCTTCCTGATACTCAAGGCTTTTTCGCCAATACTAATCGGATACTCACCGGTAAAACACGAGAGATTTAAATGACCCTGAGGTATGCCTGTCGACATCACCAAACCCTCAACCGATAAATAGCCCAAACTATCGGCCCCGATGTGGGCACAAATTTCCTCAAGACTCTTATTGGCGGCAATCAACTCAGTCTGGCTGGGGGTGTTGATTCCATAAAAATCAGGATACAGCACCGGTGGTGAACTCACGAGCACATGCACGGTCCGCGCCCCAGCACCGTGTAGCATGCTCACAATCTGGCCTGTCGTGGTGCCCCGAACGATCGAGTCGTCGATAACTACCACCCGCTTACCCATCACCACCTCAGGCACTGGATTGAGTTTTACCTTCACATCGCGCTCCCTCATGACTTGGGTTGGCTTAATGAATGTCCGGTGGATGTAGCGATTCTTGATGAAGCCATGATCAAACCTGACGCCACTTTGTTGACTATAGCCCAACGCCATCGGAATACCTGAGTCGGGTACCGGAATAACCACATCAGCCTCAAGCGGAAATTCGCGGGCGAGCTGGCGGCCCATTTCCCGCCTCACCTCATTGACCTTGCGGCCGGCAATCAGACTATCAGGCCGGGCGAAGTAGACCAGCTCAAACACATCAAGCTTCGGCCGGGCCGGCACTACTTGGCGAGATGTCACTTCCTGAGCCGTAAGGCTTACCAGCTCACCCGGCTTAATCTCACGCAAAAACGATGCTCCCACAGTATCGAAGGCACATGACTCACTCGACACGCAATAGCCATCTTCTAGTTTGCCCAGCGCCAAAGGTCTGATGCCACATTCATCCCTGAACGCCACTAGCTGACCGTCTTGCATGGCCACGCAGGAAAAAGCGCCGGTAAACAACGGCCAAGCTGCCACCACCGCCTCCTGCAAGCTCTTGCCGTCGCGCAAATATACACCAATCGCCCGGGCCATCATCTCGGAATCGTTCAGTGGTCTCGGATTGATATGATGGCCGCGCAAAAACCCCTCAAGCGCTTTCGTTGTCGGCAGGTTGCCGTTGTGAGCAAAAGCCAGGTCAAGGTCGCGGTCAATCACAGGCTGGGCATGAGCCCCACCATCGGCTCCAGATGTAGAATACCGGTTGTGCCCGATCGCCACGCAGCCCTCAAGCCGCTCCAGGTCAGCCGGATCGTACACATGAGCCACCAAACCGGCGCCCACCTTTGAATGCAACCGCTCACCATCCCAGCTAGCAATGCCGCTACCCTCTTGGCCGCGATATTGCAGCGCCCACAAGCCATAATACGTCACCCTCGCCGTATAACTATGCTCGGTAACAGCCCCAAACACTCCGCACTTTTCGGTCAAAACAGCCACAAACTACCCTCTAGTGTCTAGCTATATGGTAGGCTTCTGCCAGCCAGACCGCAACAATCGACCTTTAGTCCCAAGACATCCGACAGCAAATCAGCCGTTTCTTCTCTGAAGACATCACGAACATCAGCCTTCGTTAGTTCTGCCACTACCTACCCCTTCGTTACCTCAAGTATATCGCTTCACCTCGTAGCCAGTATACCGCACATAAGGCGAACAGTCAATCTGATATTGGTAGTTTTCCCAGCCTGAGGGCTCCACCACTCCGACCACCCTCCGATTACTCAAACGAGCGGTCGGGGCGCAGAAGGTATGAAGCCCTCGGGTTGGGCCCCGAGCCCAACCAATTGCTTGGCTGAGCTCGGGTTTGGCTGGATACAATCCAGCCTTCAGATGAACCGCATCTGAGACGGTCGCTATCACGGGCGAATCCCGTCCCCACCCTAGCACTAGGCCTGGATTTCCTTGGGGAATATAAGACGGCTCCAGCAGCCAATCTCACTGATAGTCCCTGTACTGGCAGGAGAAAACGCGGCAGAACCTGCATCATTTGCGTTTTCTGTTAGATCGGCGGGGCGCATCAGCAGCCACCGTTGACGATCCTGACTCAATTACCCGAGAGTAGGATGAAGTCTACGTTATCTCGAGCGGTTCTGAGTCGGCTAAGGTTTACCAGATGGTTGCCACTCCATCAGGATTCTGCACGTCTAACCTGCGTTACCGTACAGCCAACCGAGCGACTGGCATCACGCACAGATTCGTCCACTTCGCCCCAAGGCAGGATGGGGATTTGGGGTCTGATTGTGATTGGGATACGTCTGCTTAAGCTCACGAGGGCGCCAAGCCCGAACCCACCACATGCGGCAAAGCCACGGGCCACCTCATCTAGGCCCTTGTGATGGATCGCAGACGTTGCTAGCCATTGGGCGGAGCCCTTGGCATCACACTTCACCTCCTTCAAGGTGATGGAGCTGAAACCTTAGACAAACTGGCGCTCCATAACCAGCTTGAGTGCGACATACCAGGTGGATGCGTCGCAGTTCGACACCTTGTCCACCCAATACACCACTCCGCTACCGCGCCGATTAACCTCCCTCAGTCGCGGTTTGGCCACACTAGCACAGTAGCTGTCCAGTGCCACGACCGTCGCCCCTCGCGAGGCATAGTCGTGGCACAATTCGTAGCCGTCGCCATCTCCCAGGTAGATGACAACGTCAACCTCACGAAGCATTCCGTCGACCGCCTCATCGGCGACCAACCGATACTCCGCATCGGTAAACTGCCCGTTCATATTTCCGACGTAGATCACGTCGACATTGGGCAGTTTTGCAACCTCAAGGGCCCATGCTCGACCCAATCCGCTCCAGTCCTGACAGGAACCGGAACTATCGGGCGTGATGAGCACCTTGAGTCTCGGCCGCTCACGCGGCCGCTCCAGGGCCGGCAACGGGTTGTCACCGGTCTCGAGGGCCAGCAGCAGGTCCATTGCCTGAACCTGCGTACCCTGGACGGTCTTCTGGGTCGACCGTCCGATGAGCTTAGCGAGCAGCTCGGCCGACTTGTGCGCGGCCCGCCGCATCCCCGGAGAGATATCGAGCGGACGCAGGCATAACACAGCGGTTGTGCCGTTTCGGGTCGGCTTGGCAACCTGAGGCGGCTGAGTTTGAGCCGCCAGACGGCGGACTTGCGCCCGCTCAGCCTTACGGCGCTCACTGCGGCCGCCCCGCGACCCCCGACTCGGCCGGTCAGCACTACCTTCACTCAGCGAGTCATGCTCGCTTGGCGACTGGTCGCCCTGACCATCGCCAGAGCCCTCATCGCCGTCAACTCCGGCCTCTGCCCCGTGGTTTTCGGGGTTTTGGCCGTCATCGGCGGCGTTCGATGAGTCCACAATATCCTTCGTGGCTTCATTACCACCATGGACATCTTCGGACGTCATTGACGTGGCTTCCGCCACCTCATCAACATCCTCGGACTCTTTTTGCTCCGGCCGTACTTCTGGCTCCTTCGGCATTACGGCATTAGCCGGAGTCACGACTGGTGCGGGCAATTCTTGACCCGCCAAGTACACGTAGCCGGCGACTCGCCAACCACGAGCCAGTAGATTCTGGAAGCGGCGGCTTTTTCGTAACACCGCTTCCCTTCCCTCCTTTGTACAGATGGCTCGGCCCACCACCAAGTCATCCCTATCTTCAGAGAAGCCGTTGGCCTTCCGGTACTGGACAATTTCGCGTCCAGGTACCGAAACCTTTATGGTCTCTCCAGTCGGAGAGACCAAGGTCACCGAACCCCAGTACCCATACTTGGGTTCGGCATGATACCTTGACCTACTCCGGCTCATTTTTTAGACTCCCTTCTGAGCCTCCGTCCGCAGGGCACGCGCCCAGCGGAATCCTGAAACGACCTGGTCGATCTTGGCGGCACCGCCGCCCTTCACGAGCCAGCTGGCCGCCACATCACGCCACAGATTCTCATCTGTGACGCTTAGTGTAGCCACCTCCAGCAGGTCGCCAGCGCACAGCGCCAGCTCCTTCGGAGACGGCGCCAGCTCGGGATCAGCCTTGCGCACCGCGTCCGCGATGCGCACAAGTACCGACAGCAGCCCGTCGGGGATTTCCACCTCCCCGGCGATCTGCCGGACGATCTCGCGCAACCGCCCGTTGTCGGGCAGCGGCACGTTCACACGCTGGCAGCGCCGCAACACCTCCGGCCGCAGTTCCCTGCGGCCGTTGGAAGCCAGGATGACGACGAGGTTGCGCGGGTCGCCCCGCACCTCGATGCCATCCGGGCTTCGGAACGTCCACTCCTCCAACAAACGGAGGAGGAACGCATCGAAGCCTGCGTTTGTCTTATCGACCTCGTCGATAAGAAGCACAGTGGGTTGCCCCACCGCGCTCTCGTCGAACGAGGCCCAAGCGGGCCCGGGCACCCAGGCGTTCTCACGCCGGAGCACCCCGGAGACGTCGATCTCGTAAAGCAGATCGCGCTCCTTGTCGGGGGCGCCCGCGTAGTAATGCAGGTTGCCCCCAATCCGCTCGGCCACCGCCTTGGCAAAGGCGGTCTTGCCACCTCCAGGCGGGCCCTCCAGCAGGAGTACCGCACCCTGGCCACGACGCATCCGCGCCACAGCCAGATTAACGAACAGTTCCAGCTCGGGCGAGAAGATGTAGCACATGGTGCAGTCCCCTTTCAATTGGGACGCGGGACGAGTAGGCGCCTGAGCCGTCCCGTCAATGACAAAACCCGACTCAGGCGGGGAGGATGTTGTTAGCCGAGTTCCTCAAACTCGATCCGCACGGCCTACCCATTCGGTCAGTTGACGCCGCCCGTCAGAAGCTGGCGCACCAACGCTTGCCCACCCGGAGCATCCGGGCGATGTCAACCGTAAGTGGCCCGTAACAGGCCTGCTCAACGATCTCCACTACCCGGTCGAAACCGGGCTTCCACGAAAGAAGATGATTCGAACTATTCAATTCTCAAAATTCTGACTTCCCGACATACGCACGCAGCGCAGCGGCTCAAGAAGCCATCAGGGGGTCTAGACTGTCCCCTGGCGGCATCCCGAATTGGTCCCTTGAGCGGAACCTGTCTCCCGTAGTCCTCCCAGCGCATCCGATCGCCCAAAATATATATAGTGGCGTGGGGCTGGTGATCACGAGAGGCAGCTTCATCTCAATCATTCATTCTTATGCTTGTTTGCTCGAAATATGTTCGCTATAATCGTCTCATCAACCAGATCGATTCCGATATCGACTAGGTTAAATGGGGCCTTACCAACACCGTCAGCCGCGCCGAACTTCTTGATCTACGCGATCGTAGAAATTACCTCGAACACCAGAAAACCACTTCGTTAAGGCCCAAACAAGCATTCTCAAGTTAATATTTGCACTCTCTTTCCAGAGAGATAGCGCGTGACGGGCGCGGTTGGCGCCGGTTGCATACATGATGATCATCACGCGGATATCTCGCTACAAAGTATCAAATGCCAGTGCGGAGGGCCAAGGAAAAGCCCGATACCGTTTCTCATCGCCTTACTAGGTATACCTTCAGTGCGAGCGAGCCGGGTCTAGAACTCCCGGCCAGCGGAATCAAAATCACTTATGTGATCTTGATTCAAACGAAAACAGCGCGCTCGGATTGCACACAATTGGGAACACCCGAGGGCTCAACCGCTTGTGACAATCGTTTTCCGAGCTTCTGACCCATAAACGAGCACGCTGTACTGTTTGCATTTGTACGTGTAATTGACTTGTTAGCTTGACTTTCGGTGAGGAGCATTTCATGCCTGCCCCAGCGAATGCACACACTTTACCACAAGGACTTTAGAATGTCAACTAGTAAGTGTTCAAAAATACCTCTCAACAGATATATACACCCACCATAGAGTGTCAAAATCTAATTGACACTTGAGTAATACTGTGCTACATTTCACCTATGGATGCCTCATTACTCGAACAAATCGGCCTCAACACCACCCAAGCCCGTGCTTATCTGGCACTTATCTCAAATGGAACGCTCACACCACCTCAGTTATCAGATAAGATCCAGATCACCCGCACCAACGCCTACGAGGTGCTCAAACAACTCGAAGAGCTAACCTTGGCCGTCAAATCTGGATCGGGCACCAAACTCACCTACCGTCCTGAGAACCCCTCAAATCTGGAAAAACTCATGGAAAGCCGCCGCAATCAGGTCATTGAGCACGAAACCCGCTTACGCTCCTTCATGCCTCAGCTCATGACGTACTTTTATACCTACTTGGAGCAGCCTGGTGCCCGGGTATTTACGGGAGTGGATGGTCTTCGCCAGATATACGAAGACATTCTGCGTACCAGGCAGACGCTTTATATGATTCGCACACCCGCCGAAAAGATAACTCTTGGTAAAGAAATCGTTAAGAATTTCATTCATCAACGTATCAAACTAGGCATTAGGGTAGAATCAATCACCCCATATCGAGAAAATGCCAACAAAGACCCGCGCGTTGATGCCGTCCAGCTTTTCACCCGTACTTTCTTTCCAGCCGACAGCTATTCGGCGCCGGTCGAGATTGATATCTATGGTCACAAGGTAGCCTTCTTGTCCTTTGGCGACGAACTGACGGGTGTTATTATCGAGAGTCCGCAGATAGCTGAAGCCATGAGGAGCCTATTCCTGATCGCCAAAGTCGGCGCCGACGAACTTTTCAGGCAGCGTGACGATCTGGTGAAACAGTTGCAGGATGAGCGTCGTCAACTTGGCGCTCCGCTAACTGATGTCTCGTCTGCTGCACAACCGTCTCAAACGAAGAACGGTCCATTGGCAACAGATCATACACGTGATAATCAGCCGTCTCCAACCCCTGCTGCTGTGCATGCAACGTCGCCCCTGCCGCCACCACTTCAGTCAGCCGCCAATCAGGAGCCGATCGGTCAAGCACCGTTTCCGAGCCGTCAGACCCCTCCACCTTCCGCTTCACCTTCCCACCCAGATCCAAACCCAAAGCCCCATCCTGAAAGTCGAGTCGCAAACTCACACAATGAGTTTGCAAAAACGCCTGATCAACAGTACTCAGATCATCAGGCCACACCGACCCATCCACAATCACAAACCGATTAATACGCATGGCTTTGCCAATTTCCCACTGCTTATCTTGACTCCCGCGCGGCGCTTCCTCGGCCCGAGTCACAACCAAGACGGGTACGTCGCCAAATACCATCTGTACCTGAGGTTCACCATCAGTCTTAATCCCCACCACAGGCCCATCAGCCGCCACGCCCTGAGCCACCAACTTGAGCCGGTCAAGTTGCGTCTGAATCTGAGCGAAATCACGAATCTCGTAGGTCAACTCGCCAGCTGACGCCTCATAACCTTGAGGTTGCCCAATGAGCTCCTCCGCCGCCTTCAATACCTGAGTGGTCCGCAATAACACAGCTCCGGCATCAGCAGTCCGTAAGTGCTCATCTGATACCGCACCAACCTCAGCCATTCGGGTCGTTGCTTCTCGAATATCATGGACTGCATGCAGTATGTCGCCCAATTCTGCCGGCGGCAGGTGCTCGGCTAACATCAATAAACTCTCACCAAACTCCTCACCTTGCTCCAGAGCCAAAAATGATTCAAGGAAATCCGCGCCTAGCTCAGGCTTATCGTGCATGACCTGACCGATACGATCAAACGATGCTCGATCAGCTCGTACAAGCCAATCGCCTAATGACAACTGGGCCCGCAACGACACCTCGCCCAACTCTACACCAAGATGACGTTCAATCTGTTGCCGTACTCTGGGACGATGAATTTCTTGAAGAAGCTTTGAATCAAGCACCTGCGGCTGAACCGTTTTAGGATCTCCATGCAAATCACGTAAGCAGGCTCGCGCCTGGTCACCAAGCGAGTCAAGATCCGGTGCTTTTTGCATAAGCTCGACAATGTTTGAATCATCAATACTACGAGCCGCCCAAGCAGCTATCTGTTGTGTAGCTTCATTGCTTGAATACGAATGACCAGCAAGCTCAATAACCCGATTCAGAGTAACATCGTCACGCGAGATAGACCCAGGCACCACCCCATCGTCAATATAACGCACCGTACCCCACGGATCGGTTATCCCCAAAGCATCTCGGGCCAATGGCATAACACGGTAATCTGCCTGCATGTTCGGCGGTAACTCGTATCTATCAACAAGGCCGTAACGGTTCCGCCAAAACACATCGGTAGCCGCATCGCCGACCAATTCATCACCTCGCCGGTATGCATGCAAGTCCTGCCCATAAGCCTGTGCTACCAGCGACTCCAGTGCCGCACCATGAGATTGTATCTGCGACAAGGCGCCATCAAGAATATTGGCAGCGTTATCACCGTAGCTGGCGTCAGCCGCCTGCCCAGCCAAGTCCTCAAGCAGCTTGAGAAGGCCCAAGCGGTCAACAGAACCAAGCGATCGGAATTTCTCTAAAATGTAGGGCTCGATTGCCGCCGGATCATGAGAGAAGGTAATAGCCTGCATCATACTTTCACGGGCCTCCCAGGTGACACGACGCAGAGTTGGTACCTGCATCGCCGCCATCAATACGTCTGCCTGGTCATCAAAATTACCGACATAATCAACAAAATTCGGTGACCCGCTGAAGATCATAGCCTCAATCTTCTGGGCAACCATACGTTCACGGTTGAGCCCATCAGAGTCCTCAACGGCATCCAAACGGTCAGATAAACCGCCAAGTACGTCCAGCACAAACTGTTTCCTGAGGCGTTGATATTCAACCGACAGTTCACGAGCATCAAGCTCCTCACCCAGTTTGGCATGCAAGAGCGACTCAACTCCAAGCTGCACATCAAAACCACCCCAATCCTGTTTGTCGGCTACAATGGCGTCAGAAATAAGAACCTCAGCCAACATACTCGTACTGATCTCGCTAGGCGACAGCAATGCGTCGATGTCGCCGCGACCAATATCAATCAACCGTTTCAGATCCAGTACCGGTCGGTCTAATTCCGCCGCCAGCTCCCGCCCCGCAAAGCCACCAGCGTCGTCCGGCCCGTTCGCCTGCTCATCCGGTTGTGGCGCCTGATGCTCGCTCATAGTGCTATCTTAGCGCAAAGCCCATCGCTTTACCTCAAATAATCGCGGAGTTTCTTGCTTTCGCGATGTTTGCGCAGTTTGGCCAGAGCTTTGGCTTCAATCTGGCGAATACGCTCACGAGTCACACCAAATTCCTGGCCCACCTCCTCCAAGGTATGCGACCGGCCGTCTTCCAGGCCAAACCTCATGCGCAAGATCTTTTGTTCTCGCGGGGTCAACAAAGCCAGTACCTGGTTGACGTGCTCTTTGAGCAACTGATGAGTGGCGGCTTCTTCGGGCGTCAATGAGTCTTCGTCGGCAATAAAGTCGCCCAGCTGTGAATCTTCTTCCTCGCCGACAGGAGCTTCCAGGGACACGATGTCCTGCTTGATCTTGAGGATATGGTTGACCTTATCGACATCCATTTCCATCTCGGCGGCAATCTCTTCGGGCAGCGGTTCACGGCCCAGTTCCTGCACCAACCGGCGCTGAGTCCTGATGAGCTTATTGATGGTCTCCACCATGTGCACGGGAATGCGGATAGTCCGCGCCTGATCGGCGATCGCCCGGGTAATGGCCTGACGGATCCACCAGGTAGCATACGTCGAAAACTTGAAGCCCTTCGAGTAATCGAACTTTTCAACCGCCCGCAGCAATCCAGTGTTACCTTCTTGGATCAGATCAAGCAAATCCAAACCACGACCAATGTACTTTTTGGCGATACTCACTACCAGACGCATATTGGCCTCGGCCATAGCGTCTTTGGCCGCTTTATCACCAGCTTCAATGCGCTTAGCTAATGCAATCTCTTGCTCGCTGGTCAACAGCGGGATCTTACCGATTTCACGCAAGTACAGCCGCACCGAATCGTCGGCAATGTCCTTAATATAATCTTCGCTGGTATCAATCGGCTCTTCGTCGTCTTTATCCCAGATGAGAGCGTCTTTTTGATCAGTTACCTCGACACCTTGGTCGCTCAAAGCGGCGTAGAGTTCGTCAAGCTCATCAAGATTTTCCTCGGCTTCAGGCATGGCCGCCGCGATCTCCTGCTGCGTCACATAACCCTGCTCTTTACCTTTGGTAATCAGCCGCTCAACCTCTGGAGTATAGCTGGCTCCCGTTTTTAAATCCTGATCTTCTGGAACTGGGGCTGCTTTTGCCAAAATCGTCTCCTCTTACAAACTAAAAAATTGTATGTATGATGCACGCAAATCGCACATAGCCCATTCCCCTGCTACCTGCGCGTCAATCGGTTAGTATAATATCTAAATCTTCAGACCAGTTCGTCTCACAATGCAGCCGTCATTCAGGCATTCATAGTGTCCTGGGGTCTGCCAGGAGCAAGGTCAGCGAACCCCTGCTTGCTCCAGATAACTCTATCTTAACAAAAAACCACCCAGTTGTCAAAACCGCAATCCGCCGGACTCGCCTCATGCTTCTGATTCGATAATCCGCTGAAACTCCCGCAGCAGCTCAGTTTTGAGCACCTCATTACCGCTGGCTTCAGCCGACCTAATTTCGGCGGTCAGTCGAGCCTTGTGTTCAGCGTTGGCCTCCAGCAACACAGTGCGGGCCAGCTCAAAAGCCTGTTGTTGCAGCGCGATTTCAACCGCCCCGCTGAACTCCTCCTCGGCCACCAAGAGTAGACCCTTGGCATAGGTGACCGCTTCGCTCAATTTATCGGCCAATTTCTCGCCCGGCAAGGCTTTGTGCCGACGTATGGCATCAAACACAGTTCGGGCATCAGCATGCGAAAAATCGGCCGCCGAGAGATCAACCAAGCTCGCTCGCACTTCCGGTTTGAGCAAATTGAGCCCCAGCAACAAATCCTCATGTTGTTGCCGCACACTGCGACGGCCGCTCACTTGCTCCACCGCCCGACGAACTTGAGCTTCCGCTACCCGAGGTGCCACCGCCTCAGGACTACCAATCGCCCGCTCCTTGCCATCAACTTTCGCTTTAACGGCCCCCTCCGCCACACCAGTTTTTTCGGCTAGCAGTTTAATGTAATGATCTTGCTCTACCGGATCGCCCAAACGCTGCAGAGTAGCCACCAACCTGTCGGTATATCCTCGTTTGCCAATCGCTGTTCCCAAATCAAAATCACGCTCAAATCGTTCAAACAAATAATCAACTATGTATTGTGCGTCCGCAATCACCGCCTTCCACACTTCGGGCCCCCGGGCTTTAATCAGCTCATCGGCATCCTTAAAGCCCTCCGGCAACACCACCATCCTGAGCGTCAAGCCCAATTTTTGACCCAAGTCTATCGCCCGCTCGGTGGCTGCCAAGCCAGCTTTATCGCTATCAAAAGCCAACTTTACAGTTTTAGCCAGTTTGCTCAAGGTGCGCAATTGTTCAAGTGTCAGGGCCGTCCCACTGGCAGCCACCACTTGTCGCACCAGCGCCTGATGACTGGCCACCACATCCATATTGCCCTCCACCAGTACAACTTCACCGCTTGACCGAATGGCCTCCTTGGCCAAATGCAAGCCGTAAATGGCCTGCGACTTGTCATACAACGGCGTCTGCGGCGTATTCAGATATTTCGGCAAGCCGTCATCCAAAACCCGCGCTGTAAAGCCGATTGGCCGGCCATCGCGATCACAAATCGGAAACATGATCCGACCCCGAAACATATCGTAGACTGTTGTGCGGCCTTCTTTTTGGCCAGCTAGTCCACCCTGCAATAATTCCCGTTGCGTGAAGCCCTGCCCCAGCAAAAAATGGCTCAATGCTTCCCAGCTATCTGGCGCGTACCCAATGCCAAAATCTCGAATAGTCTCTTTATCGAGGCCCCGGTTTTTTCGCGCATACTCAAGCGCCTTAGTGTTCTTGATGAGTGTCGCCTGATAATAGCGCACCGCCAAAGCATGGGCCGCCAGTAGCCGTTCGCGCAGTTTTTGAACCTGTTTGGCTTCACCTGATTTGGCTTTGAGCTCGACACCGGCTTTTCGGGCCAAAAGCTCTAGGGCCGATCTAAAATCCAGCCCTTCCATTTTCATCACAAAGTTAAAAATATCTCCACCTTCACCACAACCAAAGCAATGGTAAATGCCCTTCTCAGGGCTCACCATAAAACTAGCGGATTTTTCTTCGTGAAACGGACATGGCGCCTTGAGGTTGCGCCCAGCTTGCTTCAGTGGCAAATAACCCGATACCACTTCGGTAATTTCTAAGCGGGCCTTAACTTCTGCCACTTCATCCATATCGGTATTATACGCCCGTCATCAAGAGAGTGCGAACAAAAAACGAAATTATTTAGAGCCGACTCCAGCTCAAATCGGGTTTCACTCGCTCGAGTAGCGTGGCTGTCTGCCCGATAGAATCTTGGGCTACATGGGATTTCACGAAGGCTTCAAGGTCTGAACGAGTGTGCGAATCTGAACCCCAAGTGCTCAGCAAGCCGTATCGTTTCACCAATTCCCGTGACTGCGCCGCACCTTCACTCAAATCACGGTCGTTAATCACGTTTTCAACCTCAATCTCGATACCATCCAAACCGCCCGCCGCAATCACGGCCTCCAGGTCATCTCCCGTCATTTTGTCGGGCTCCAGATACCAATGGGCCGCCAACGCCACTCCGCCGGCCTGGCGGATCAGCTGAACGGTATCTTCGTAACTGCGCAAGTTATCGCTTTTGACCTGAGGCGCCGGCTTCCACGCTCCCGATCCCATATACAACGTATACGGCCATTGGTTCGGACCGTCCTCCAATGTTTGCTGCAACTGGACCGCCAATTTCTCATCGTGCTCAGCGGCTGCCTCAAATTCTGCCTTCAACCGTGCCTCAACAGCCTCATTCTCAGGATGAAGTCTCAACGCCTTCACCATATGAGGACTGGCAATTGCTTTGCCCGGCACCTGGCTCATCACATCGGCTTCGCTGATAGTAAACCCAAGCCCCCGTAGATGCTCCACATACCGCTGCATGCGAGCCAAACGACCAGCTTCCGCCGCACGACAAAACTCCACGAGATCGCCATGAGCCAGGTCCACAAACAAGCCCAAAATGTGCACCGATCCTTTTTCGGCTCCGCCAACCGCTGCCGGAACCAAACTCGATAGCTCCACACCCACAGTCCATCCGACCGGCCCATCGTAATCTCGAAGCTGCTTCATCACCTCATCGTCTGGCAAAGCATCATGGTCAGTGAAAGCGATCACACCAATACCCAGCTCTTCAGCCGCCGCCAACACATCCATATGCTTCATCACCCCGTCGCTAAGGGTAGTGTGTGAATGGAGCGATTCAAAACGCAAATCTGATCCTGTCATAAGCCCATCTTAACATTTGTCGCAGACTGTAATACACTCGTATCCGCACCATCAAGTTCACACTCAGGATGGGGCATTCTTATGCGACCAATTGCCATCTTGACCCGCACAGCTCAATCAATCCATCCTTAGCCAGACCCGCCAGCACCTGCTCCAAGCGCTCATCTGTGATACCCAGCTCACCGGCCCGCCGTGGCCCCGCCAACAACCGCCGCAACACCTCACCACGGATCTGACGCACACTGCCCTCGAAAGCCGATTGCCGGGCGTAATGCTTACTCCGCCGGTTCGGATTGGGCACCTGTCGCGCCAGCCACGAGCCATAGTCCATGAGCGCCCAATACCACTCCCTCGGGTGCTCCCGATCAAGCGTAGCTTCGAGCAACGGTTTGAGTTGTGCATCAGATATACGACGGTCAGTCAGAGATGTAACTGAGTCGCCAGCCGAAGTCACATCGGTACTGCCCGCAAAAAATTCATGAATATACACCCGCCTGATATTCGTCTCAATGAACACCACAGGCCGCTCAAAGGCAAAAGCCGCAATACTACCCGCTGTATTTGGCCCGATCCCGGGCAGTTTCACGAGTTCGGCCGAATCATCGGGCAGCTGGCCGTCATAATCTGCCATCACCCGCCGGGCCGCCTCCCTCAACCGCAAGCCCCGGCTGTTGTACCCTAGCCCTTGCCAAGCCCCCAGCACCTCGGCGCCACTGGCCTCAGCCAAGCTTTGCATACCAGGAAACTGCGCGAGCCACTCATGGTATTTACCTACCACCCGCGCCACTTGGGTTTGTTGCAGCATGACTTCGCTCACCAAAATTGAGTAAGGCGACACATTATGTCGCCACGGCAAATCATGCCGACCATGCTCATGATAAAAATTGCAGACTTTCTCCCGGAAAGCCTCTATGTCTGGCTGTTCCATCTGTTTACCGGCCCGAAAAATCCAATGCGCAAGAGTTAATGCAATAATGCTTGCCATTGGGAGCAGTCGGATCACCCTCAAACAAGTGGCCAAGATGCGAGCCACAATGCGCACACGTCACCTCAGTCCGGTGCATACCCAAAGCATCATCAGGTTTCAGATTAACAGCTTCATTACTCGCCAAATCTGAAAACGCCGGCCAGCCCACCAATCCGGGGGTCGTGCTTTCGTACTTGTGCTCACTCGAAAATAGGGTGTTGCCACAGGCTGCGCAGTGATACATACCATCGTCAAATGTATCAACGTACTTACCAGTACCCGGCGCTTCGGTGCCCTTCTCGCGCAGCACCCGGTATTGCTCAGGCGTCAGTTTTTGCCGAAAATCCGCTTCATCCATAGAGATATATCATACCACCAGCGTCCCAAGTTTCCTGTGTAGCAATCCTCAATCGCCGATAATACGGCCGGAAATTGTTTCAGACTACCCGGCCATACCGGCATACCAATCAAGTGACCGCCACCCACCACCAGCACCTCACGCGCTGCCAGATTACGCGCCAATTCCTGACTATGCCGAGGCGCCACCAGGTAATCGTTATCGCTATAAATGCATAATCGCATGCGGGCACGGCACTGCAACCTCTGCCAATCGAGCGGCGGATCAAATAACGAGGTTGGTCGACCACCAAAACCTTCTCCAAATCCGGCCACCAAGATCAGACCAGCAATCTTCACATCAGGCTCATAGTCGTGCAAAAATCTGAGCACCACTGGCACACCCAATGAATAACCCACAATCACCGTCTGATCATCAAGCTCACCGGCTGCAGCTGCCAACTCCCTCACCCACTGTCTTGGCCGGGGCACGTGCACGTGCGAAAATACCGGCTGAACCACCTCATAGCCAGTGCGCGTTAGCTCCCCTGCCAGCCAATTGAGCCATTGGTTGGTGCTGCCATCATTCCAGCCATGAGCCAGTATTACGCGAGGCTTTGACATAGGTGAAGTCCTTGAGAAGATGACCAATTGCAACCATAATTTGACCGACTTATACTAAAATATAGTAATCAATAAAATGGTGAGGTGTCCAATGGCAAACTTATCCCAAAAAGGGTTCGGAGCTGTCGAAATTATTGTAACGTTAGCATTATTGGGGCTGATAGCCGCCGGTGGTTACTTTGCCTGGACAAACTACAGCACAAATCGCACCACTGACCCGCCCAAAGCCACCAACAGTCCAGCGCCAAGTGTCTCAGCCTCAACATTACCTCAGGCAAACTCCTATCAACGAACAACCACAATACCCTCAGACTGGAAAACCTTCAGTAACGCCGAGTACAAGGTCAGCCTCAAATATCCTGCCACAATGAGTATAAATTACTCAACCAAAGACAAAAAATCAGGCGAGGCCACTGACACCACATTCTCGGCCAAAGCTACCAAGCTAGGTGTGTTTTGCTATCTTGAGACACCAAGCTCACAGTCATGCTCAGGTATCATGTATGCCTTCAACGCCTCGGCCGCAGACGCAATCAGTGAGTACAAATCCACATTCATTGGCGCCAACTCCAACATTAAGCTTGTCAGCGAATCAAAGCTAACCATCGATGGCCATGAAGCCACCGCCATTACCTACAAGCAAGGATCGATGGCCGAAGAAACTACCTACTTCATAAGTGCCAACGGCTTCACCTACGTCCCAGCAAACGTCGTAACCGGCAACAACACCTCCCGCATGCTGTTCGAAGCTGTTAGTATCCAATAGTATCTGCAGTCCAAATCAAGCAAAAACGCGCCATCACTTAAGTTGGCGCGTTTTGATGAGTTAACAATCTCTGGCGGAGAGGGAGGGATTCGAACCCTCGATGGAGTTGCCCCCATACCCGCTTTCCAAGCGAGCGCACTCGGCCACTATGCGACCTCTCCTCGGGCGAACGTGCGTATTATACCTGGCAGCCCGCCCCGCCTGCAATTATTTTTGGAGTAAGGCTGTGTATCACACATTGACACACAGCACGATCAATGATTAAATATGCAACTAGTGCGTTGGCTCCTCATGATTACGAGAGTCAGTCATGAGGAGCCAAACCTCCGGTCATCGGCACCCGTTAGTTGCTCGTAACTCAAAACTCAACTGGAATAGGAGTGATGCTCAATGGGATCGCCACCAAATCCACCCTCTATGCCTCTATGGGGAAGCCCACAGCCCGATGTAACACCACCATCAAGTAAAGTCACCGAGAGCGCAAGCTCCGACAAGCCAACTCACAACATCGCTCCCGCAACGATACCTGAAGCATATGTTCGGAGACTTCGCAGGAGTGCGTGGTTAACTGCGGGTTCAATCGTAGCACTAGTGGTGGCCTTGGCGGCATGGGACAATTTCTGGGGCGGAGAGGATATCTCAAGTTTCGAACCCATAACTGAACCACCGGTCGCTGTCCAGCCAGTTCAACCCAACCAGTACGACACCGTACGAGACTGGCTTGGTCCATGGACCGTCACCGACAATACCAGGCCAGCAGACCCCCATCAGATCGTTATGCTGCTGACCAACGGCGCGATCGAAGCTGGATCGTACACAATCACGCCATCTGGCATCTGGAGTCAAACCAGCCGAATTCAAGGGCTGGACGTACAATCTGACTTCAACGGCAACATCAAATTGCGCGACAGCCACAGCAAGATCTATGTAGTGAAACCTGGGCAGCCATTCATTGTGCAGTCCGACTATCACAACGTCTACGCCGTCCAAGTCAATTCACGAGGTGAGCTTTCGATTATCCAGCTATCAGTAATTCTGGCACATGCCACAGCCAAAACCCTCACAGAAAGTAGGTGATAGCAGTGCATGCACTGCTTTTCGGCCTCGGCTTATCCGTGGTCATCGGGATCCCAATCATGCTGCTCGTCAGCGCAGGGGCCGAGCTCAAAGGCCGCGCTCTTCAAGCCGGCGCCTTGACAGGTGCGATCCTCGGCCTGATCAACTGGCCTCTGCTCTACATGACACTGCCAACCGTCGGCCTCAACATGGACACGTTCTGGAAAACCTTCTGGATTCCGTTCGTGGAAGGTATACTGATCCTGGCAATTACATCCTATGCCGGAGACGACGATCGGAACGGTTTCACGTTCAACTTCGGAACCGGTGCTGCCTCCATGCTGCTGATCATCATGTTCGGTCTGCACGTCTTCTCGGGTGTCTGGAACACCGAGCGAGCACATCAGCTCTCCGGTGCGTTGACAGCCACCATGGGAGACCCCGGACTGAGTGATATCAACGATCCGGACCCTGAGCAGATCCCGCAGATGAATGAGCCCATGGCCCTCAACAAAGCCCGCCAAGCCATGAATCAGCTCACCAACATCCAGGTTGGCGAATTCAGGGGCAACGCTTCGAGCGTGTTTGAGATCACCGGTGGCACGTACCAGATCATCAGAGGCAAGACGTACTGGGTATTTCCGCCTCGACCCACTGGCTGGCGCAACAGCAACAAGGTCAACGGCATCGCACCGTTCTACATGCGGGTCAGCGCCACCGACCCCAATGCTGAAGCCGAAGCCATCACCCAGACCAATGACGGCAAGCCCATCGCCATCACGTATTCACCAGGCGGATACTTCAGTCACGACATCTTCCGCCACGTCTGGACCGCTCACCCCGGTAAGGTACTCAACGATCCGACGCTCGAGATCGACGACAACGGTGTACCCTGGTATACCCTCACCAAGGAAAAGCTGACGCTCAACAGTATGCCCACGGTACCCAACACTCTATTGCTCGTCAACGCCTCCAGCGGCGAGATTACTGAGTTTCCTCTCGACAAGGTACCTGCCTGGGTCGACCGTATCTTCTCTGAGCATACGGTCAAGACGTGGGCTGGCTGGTGGGGCCGTTGGGCACAGGCAAAATGGCAGTTCAACGAAGCCACCGCCAACCGCTACAAGGTGCCCGACAGTGAGGAGCCGGCCATCGTCTACAACAAGTCCGGACACGCTTCCTTCCGCCTCATTCTCACCTCGTACAGCAGCGACACCGCTGCCTCTTACTTGGTGATGGTTGATGCCCGAACAGGGAAAGCCACTATCTATCAGATCAAGAATCTGACCGTGGCCTCAGTGGCTGAAAGCGCCATCAGTAAGTCGCCGGGCACCAACGTCGGCAACGTCAAGTTACGCCCTACGATGCTCATCCCCTACAAGGTATACGGCCAGCTCGCCTGGGTTTCTCCCATGGAGGCCGAGGGCGACGACCACCACCTTTACCGGGGTACAGGCATCGTATCGGCCACCGACCCCAACGGATCAACCGTAGCCGTGGGTGTCACCAAGCAGCAGGCATTCGACAAGTGGCGCCAGGTAGCATTCCGTGGCCAGGGCACCGACAAGGGACAGTCGGAGAACAGCAACGTCAAAACAGTCTCTGGCACTGTAGCGTGGGTCAACAATCTAGTGGAAAATGGCAACTCCGTCATCTACTTCGGACTGGCAGAAGACCCCAAACATCAGTTCAAGGCCAGTCCAGGTGATGACATCCCCGAGATCCGCACCATCCACGTCGGCGCCAAGGTCACTGTCAGCTATGTTGATGTTGGCGACTACCGACTCGACGTCAACGGCTACAACGACCACACGGCCGACAGTAGCACGACAACCGGAATCAAGCCTACCGCCTGACCTCCTGTACCAACCAGTTGGAAATACCTCCCGGGAGGGACTGCGCAACGCGCTCACCTGCGCCGCGTGCGGTCCCTCCCGCGGGACTCTTTATTACCACCCATCGCCCCTGCCCCTCATACCTGCTACAATCATAAGCATGACCAGTTCGAATGTTATTGAACTCCACGATATCGCCAAAACCTTCACGGACAGAGCTGAACCAACCGTGGCCCTCACCGGTGTCAATCTGACGATTGCTCCTGGTGAATTTGTGGCCATCATCGGCCCCTCGGGGTCAGGCAAATCAACACTTATGAACATCATTGGCCTCCTCGACAATCCCACCCAAGGCCAATACTTACTCGACGGCCAGGAAGTAGCCGGCCTCTCAGACCGCAAACTCTCTCACGTCCGCCGCGATAAGATCGGCTTCATTTTCCAAAGCTTCAACCTTCTGCCTCGCCTGAGTGTCCGAGCCAATGTTGAGTTACCCATGGTTTATGCCCGCCTACCCAAACGCCAACGCAAGGCCCGCGCCCTTGAATTGCTTGATCTCGTGGGGCTCAAGGACCGAGCCAACTACCGGCCCAATCAGATATCCGGTGGCCAAACTCAACGTGTGGCTATCGCCCGGGCCCTAGCCAACCAGCCCAGCCTCATTCTGGCCGATGAGCCAACGGGCAACCTTGATACCAAGTCATCAACCGCTATCATCGCCGAACTACGTCGACTCAACCAAGAAACTGGCGCCACCATCGTGATTGTTACTCATAACCCAGAGATCGCTGAGCTTACTGACCGGACCATCACTGTCCGCGACGGTCGAGTAGTTTCGGATACCTCAAACCAACCGCCAGCTGCTGTCACAGATACTCACACCCCGACAGACACGCCCGAACCAATCAAGCCCCCCAAGCCGCACCGCCCAACCGCACCAGCGACACAGCGCCATCGCGGTCACAACCTTGATACGCTATCTGGAGGACACAACTCATGATGTTTTGGGAAAATCTCAAGATGGCCTTTGTCTCACTGGGCAGTGCCAAACTCCGCAGTTTCCTCACTATGCTCGGTATCATCATTGGTGTAGCCGCCGTGGTAGCCATTTTAGCCATTGGCGAGGGTGTCAAACAGGCAGTACGCGATCAAATTACTGGGGTAGTCAATGCCAACGCCATCGCAGTAGCCTCTGGTAAGATCGCCGTTGGTAAGTCCAGTGGTGGCTCCAGTGCCGCCTCCAGCGTTGGTGCCTCAACACTCACTTCAGCCGATGTTACAGCCCTCAAAGGAGTTAAGCATATAGCTGCCGTTGCCCCCCTGAGCTTCATCTCAGGCCTCGTCACCAATGGCTCAGTAACAGCCCAAAACAGCCTCATCTTGGCCACTACACCAGCATTTGGACAGACGCAAACTCTCAAGTTTGCAGGCGGTCGCTTCCTGGAAGACCAGGACACCAATCAACGGGTGGCCATTCTAGGCGGCAGCGCCAAGCAAGAGCTGTTCGGCGACAAAGACGCTCTGGGTGCCACTATCAAGATTCGCGGTACCGATTTCAAGATCATTGGAGTGCTTCAAGCTTCAGATGCCGCTGCTAGTGCCATCTCCAGCGGTCCCAGCCTCGAAAACGCAGTGTATTTGCCATTATCAACAGCTGCCACCCTCACGGGTAGCACACCGCCGATCATCAGGATAATCGCCCAGGTTGACGACGCCGCCAACGTGACAGCCACCGCCGACGCCATGCGCGAGGCCCTCAAGACCAGTCACGGCGGCCAGGACGATTTCACAGTCCTCACCCAAAAAGACCTACTCTCCACCATTGATGCAGTACTCGATCTGCTCACAAGCTTCATTGTGGCAATTGCCGCCATTAGCCTGCTCGTTGGCGGCATTGGCATCATGAATATCATGTTAGTCTCAGTCACTGAGCGCACCCGGGAAATCGGCCTACGCAAAGCCATTGGCGCCTCATCGTTTACTGTCCTCAGCCAATTTATGATAGAGGCTATCGTCTTAAGTTTATTTGGCGGCAGCCTCGGTATCGCTGCAGCCGTCGGGCTAGCCACAGTCATAGGTAACGCCGCCAAGATCACACCGGTGTTCACGCTCCAATCAATTCTCTTGGCTGTCGGTGTATCGGCAGCCGTTGGCATCGTCTTTGGCATAGCTCCCGCCATCAAGGCAGCCCGCAAGCGACCCATCCAAGCCCTCAAGGCTGTCTAAAAAGATGCCAGCCCAGATCACAGTCGGCTGCGAGTCCTACATAGTCCGCCAGGGTAAACTTCTCATGGGTTTACGTGGCCCGGCAGCCTATTTGCCTGATACTTGGGCGTTACCCGGCGGCCGGGTTGAATACTTGGAAAGGGCAGACCAATGTTTGGTGCGCGAACTCAAAGAAGAACTTGGCGTCACAGTTACAACCGATGATTTCAAACTGATAGCTGTCACCGATGATCCTCAACCCCAACATCAGCAGCACCACCTGCACCTGACGTTTGCCGTCACGATCGGCGATCAGAAGCCTCAATTACTTGAGCCCGACGAGTGCCAAAAATGGGAGTGGTTTGATCTCGACAAGCTACCAGAGCCACTCTTTCCACCGCACACCAAAGTGCTAGCTACCATCGCCGGCAAATCAATATATTAATCTTAGAGTTGTTTTTTAAGCTTATCCACCAGCGGCAAGGTTGCAATTTCCACCTGATTCAACACCGCCAAATAAGCACTCGCGTAACTAGCCAACATAAACGCCCAAACCGTTTGCTCGGCCAATGTTTTACCTTGTACTTGCACCTTCACCGGCGCCCAGCGGTCGCTCATCAATCGGTTCATGATCTCAAACCGCTTCTTCACCTGCTCATGGTCCAAATCACTCAACAACTCTACCACCTGCAAGCCGTGCTCGCGGGGGTGGCCCCACCCCGATAGCTCATTATGATTCATCTCAGGCAAGCTATTCCACCACGCCATATGCTTGGCATTCTCATTGAGATCAACCTTAAACTTTTGGGCCACTGCCGAAAGCCCCGCACCGGCATACACAATCACTGGTTTGCCCAGCAGGCTTTCTGCCAACTGCTTAGCTTCGTTATCCACGAGAGGCACCTCAGGTGCCCAAGCCTTGGCAGCCGGAGCCACCGCCCGGCTCGCCTGACGCAATTCATCCACCAAGCCGCCCACACCCAAGGCTTCAGCGATCATCCCCCACGCCAACAACCCCGATAGCACTCCATAACGACCCTGGATACCGCCCGGCAGTGCTACATATGGCAGACCCTCAGCCTGGGCCGTCTCAAGCAATTTACCTCCGGCCGTCACGCACACCACTTGGGCACCGGCTGCCCTGGCCGTCGCCAAAGCCGCCAACGTCTCTTCACTGGTACCCGAATAACTCGAGCAGATCACCAGCGTCTGGGCATCTACGTACGCCGGTAAAACATAGTCTTTACAGATATCCACCGGCCAGGGCAACCGGTCAGACCACAAGCCCCGCGCTAGTTCACTGGCCAGCGCCGAACCGCCCATACCGGCCACCAACACCCGCTTGACCTTCTCGGCCCTCAAGTCAACTGGCGCCACTACCTCGGCCACCAACTGTTCAGCCTGACGACCAATCAAACCTAAACAATCATCCTGATCATAGCGCGCACGAAAATCCGCTGCATCGAGCATACTCATGCTAGCTATTATGCGGCGACTGGCACCCGCTGCCAACTATGTTCCACATGGTGGGGTACCTGCAGCGCCTGTCGGATCTCAGCACGCAACCGCTCCAATGCCGGCCACTTCACCCAAAACCCATCGACAGCCTCATGCGGCACGCTCACCTCCAGGTGCCTATGACCGTGTTTGCGTTCATCAAGCGGCCAGTATTTGCCAGTCTTGGCATCCACGGTCAGCAATTTGCCATTATATTCAGATACAAAATCATATCCAGCCAGGTCCTCGGCCACGCTCCCGTAACGCACGCCCACAAGCTCGGGTACTCCCTGCAAAGCAGCATGCAGAGCCACCTCGCTTACGGCTCCCTGAACTTCGGCCACAGCCCATTCATGCCGACCCTGACTGACATCTACCAGCCAGTCGGTCAATTGTTGGCGATCAAAATGATGCCCGGACAATTCGATCACACTCCGCAACCGGTGATTATACTCACAGGCTTCGTGCCTCAAAGCTTCGTAATGATGGCCCACACTCACCCTTTCATGGTGGTCAAGCCGACCGCTGTGCAGTTTGTCTCGATCCTCGTCCAGCCATTCTTGCAACCTCGCCTGCCGTCTGGCCCCAACCACCACTTCGCCAAAATGCTTCAGCTCTTGATTGATCAAAGGCTCAACCAACTCTTCACGAGCCTCAAGTATGGCTTCATTAAGCCCTATTTCATCCCTACGACTTTCAATGCGCTCGACGATGTTTTGAGCCAACTGGGCAAATTCACCGGCCTGAGCCGGCGTTTCGTCCACCCGCTGCCGCCAAGCTTCTTCAGCCAATCTCGTCGTACTAACCGCAAGCGTTTTCATATGTATTAAGCGTACCACATATCATTTAAATTCAGCTGGACGCCAGAAGTGGTACCATCAATACATGAGCCAGTCCATCGAACAACCCACTTCAGATCCAAATGAACGATTCAATCCAGCCGTCGATGTCGATAGTCTGCTAGCCCAGCATCAGGCGCGTCCGACGAAGATAGGGCCAGATTACTATGATCAAGCCGTCGATTTCATACGCCATTCACCAGAAACAAATAAAGACGGTACAAATTACAGCATTCTAAATCTCAACTACTATCAATTACATATTCATAAGCAACAAGGCATACCCCTACCAAAATACGAAACCGACGAGGAACTACGAGAGTTTTACATAATGAGAACTCAGCAACTTATCGAACATATCCAAGAGACTAAACCAGATATAATCTTTGCGCTCGATAAATCAGCCCGCCCCGTTATCTGGATGTTACAAGAACTTTGGCCATTATTTGCCAGGGAAGATGCAAAACTACCACAAATTAAATTCATAAATATTGACGGAAACCACGTACTTGGCCGCCCCGAGTCAAGTTCACGACCCTCTCCGGATGAAATAGCCGCTTTTAAACCTTCTAAGGAACAGATTAACCAAATCCATTCGATTTATAGCAATCTGTTGCCAGCAGATAGTCAAAATCCGGTTAATGCTCATACTGCACTCATACTTGATGAAATCAGGGTTTCAGGTGCCACCCTCGCCATCGCTCAAAAGCTGCTTGAAGAAGCCTACCCCAATACCGAATTTGATAGTATTAGCTGGATGAATGCCCATCCCCAGGCAGTAGGCCCTCGTGGTTATGAGCGGCGACGGTCTAGCCAGCTACCGCCTTGGTATAGTGAACACCATGAACAGGGACGAGGGATTGCAAACCCTTCTACAAATCCATTTTTAAGCTCGCGCCAAACAGATGGTGCGGATCCTTTATCGACTGCTTTACGCGCCGATATTAAACAACTTGGCCGTGATATCCGTGAGGGTAAACAATCAGTTAGGCCTATGGGTAGTTGTTTTAATGTTGACCCCGAATCAGGCCAACCTGATGTGTCAAAGCCAAAATACAAATTGGCCATATTCAATAAAAATGGCCAACGCGAAATAATCCAGCCATCAACCTAGTTACATATCTCGCCTCAATATTCAAAGGGTTTTTGAATACTCAGGTGAGAGACATCATGCAAGTTCTTGTGAGTCGCGATGGGGAGGGACGGCGGGCTAAAGTGCCGCCGCCCCTCCCCGCAGTGCCGGAAGTAGTCCGAGGACTACTTCTTGCGGTTCTTCCGGGTCCGTGCACCGCGGCTACCACCGGTGGTCATGCCACCGCGGGCCGAGGGGCCAGCCGGCTGCATGGCCTGGGCGTGGCCTTGGCCGACAACCGGCGCACCACCGCGCTTGGGGGCGGGTTCCACGGCGTCGGAGTCGACGACGTGCTCCCTGCCGTAGCCGTTGGTGTCGAGTGACACCACGGGCATGACCTTCGCGGGCTCGAGTGCCCGGCGGTCGGCGCGGGTAATGACAATGCTGCCCTTGGGGGCAACGCTACCAGTTCCCGACACTTGCCGTCCCTTGGTGCCGAAGTAGGCCGAACGGGAGGTGATCACCACGGTGATCAGGAAGAGCAACCGTGGCAACTCCGTCTCGAGCGAGACGGGAGTCACCAGCATCTGGTACTCCTCCTCGGTCAGCAACCGCTGGACCGTCCTACCCGCTTCCCGGAAGCGCATCATGCGCTGCGACAGCGGGGCACGGGAGGCGTCCTCCCCCGCCAGCATGTGCAGGCGGTGGGCCTCGGCGTCCCGTCGGGCCTCCAGCTCAGCGAGCTTGGAGTTGGCGGTCTGGGCCTTGGCGAGCCTGGCCGGCTTGAGCGGACTCTGGAGCCGGTTCAGCAACCACGTGAGGTGATGCTGGTTCTCCCCGGTCACGTCCGCGGTCAGCAACTGCTTCTCCACGTCCGTGATCTGGCGGGGCTCGAGCCCGTCCTGGTCGGTGACCCTGACGCACTTGATGAGCGCAGTCAGGTCCTGCGTGCCGTACTTGACGCGGAGCTCCGCGAGCACCTTCTCGCGCCGCTCGATGAGCGACGCGAACTTGGCCGACGGGGCCGAGACTGCCTTGACAGCCTCCGGCTGAGGAACCTCGGACCCCTCGACCAGCATCGCCGCGAGAGCGGCGAGCGTGGGGTCGTCGGCGAGAGAGGTGACGGCGATGGTCCGTGGAGCCGCCTGGGCTCCGTTCGCCTCCTGCGCGGCCTTGACGGTCGACGGGGTGGCGGTGATGGTCGGAGCGGACATTGCAGCCTCCTCAGGCTTGTGTTGCGTTGAACTTGCATGATGTCAGGGTTCGCTCGTTACCGAGCATGCCAGACATATTAGCATAAGTAGTTACTTTTGTCAATAGTTATGCCACAATAATACCATCAGGCAAATCAAAAGAGGCCCACTCCACCGAGGGCCTCTTTTTTCTACCTGCACTTTTTAGTTTTATGAGAGCGAACAAGTAGCGGTACACGAGTAGATGGGAGTTCTTACGTAGTCTGAGTATGTTTGAACGTCAGTGAGTTACGCAAGACAAGTAAGATACTTCCATCAACGAGCCTAGTAGTCCATACCGCCCATACCGCCAGGCATACCACCACCAGCCGCACTCTTCTCTTCGGGGATGTCCACGATGAGGGCGCCCATAGTCATGGCAGTACCGGCGATCGATACCGCATTCTGGACCGCCTCGCGCACGACCTTGGCCGGGTCAACAATGCCCTGAGTCTTTAGGTCGACTAAGGCAGTGCCGCTCATGACGTCAAAGCCTTGGCCGCTCGCCTTGGCCGCGAGTACTGCCGGCAGTTTCTCGTCGGGGTTAAAGCCGGCGTTGCGCATGAGCTCGCGGAACGGCTGTACCAAAGCTCGCTTGAGAACCAAATGACCAGCTTCAGCACTTGAACCAATCTTGGTCGGTTCGACAGTCAGTTTCTTGGACAGATCAACCAAGGTGACACCACCGCCAGGCACGATACCTTCAGCGACAGCCGCTTTCGTAGCAGCTACGGCGTCATCCACTCTGTCTTTCTTCTCGTTGATTTCAGTCTCAGTAGCTCCACCCACCTTAATGACAGCCACTTTGCCAGCCAAAGCACTTAGGCGCTTCTCCAGGTTTTCTTTGTCGTACTCGCTGGAGGCATTGTCAATCTGGGCCCGGATCTCGGCGATTCTAGCATCAATAGCTTTAGCGTCGCCATAGCCTTCAACGATAGTGGTGTCGTCTTTACCGGCAATCACTTTGCGAGCCGATCCCAACATCGCCAAAGTAGCGTTCTCGAAGGTGTAGCCCTGCTCCTCAGTGATCACAGTAGCGCCAGTCAGCTCAGCAATGTCTTGTAAGATGGCTTTGCGTCGATCACCAAAAGCCGGAGCCTTGATGGCCAGAGTGTTAAATACACCTTTGAGCTTATTGAGCACCAAGGTAGCCAAAGCCTCACCCTCGACGTCTTCGGCCACAATTACCAAGTCTTTCTTGCCGCCTTGAGCCATTTTCTCGAGTAAGGGCAAGATCTCTTGGATGCCACCAATTTTCTTGTCAGTCACCAGGATCATTGGCTTTTCATAGACAGCTTCCATGCGGGCCGGGTCGGTCACCATGTATTGGCTGACGTACCCGCGGTCGATCTTGAAACCTTCAACCACCTCTTTCTCCAGCGCCAGGCCTTGCGACTGCTCAACAGTTACCGTACCGTCTTCACCCACAGCCTCAATGACCTCAGCGATCAGGTCACCGATCTCGGCGTCACCGGCAGAAATGGTAGCCACCTGGGCCACTTTGGCTTTGTTTCCGGCAATGGTCTCCGTCATACCGGGGACAGCCGCCAACACCACCTCAGCCGCTTGATCCAGACCTTTCTTGAGATCCATAGGGTTGTGACCAGCAGCAATCAATTTGTTGGCCTCAGCCAAAATGTGATACGTCAACACGGTTGAGGTTGTAGTACCATCACCGACGTTATCGGCAGTCTTGGAAGCAGCCGACTTGATCAGTTCAGCCCCCACGCCCCGACCCAGAGTTTCGTCGTTGCGAGCCTCTATCTCCACAGCTTTAGCCACGCTCACACCGTCGTGAGTAACGCTCGGCCCACCGTAACTCTTGCTCACCACCACGTTGCGACCCTTGGGCCCCATGGTTACGCGCACGGCTTCGTACAGCTCCTTGGCGCCAGCTAGTACTCGGCCACGGGCGTCATCATCATAGAAAATCTTTTTTGCCATATCTAAAGTATTACTCCTTATGCCTGTCGTTATTTAGTTTTGACTACAGCCAGAACGTCTTCCTCTTTGACGATGAGCAGCTCATTGCTACCATCCTGTTTGAAGCGATGAGGGCCGTATTCCGTGTGCACGATCACGTCCCCAACTTTCACTTCTTTGACCTCTTTGCCTACAGCCAGCACCTTGGCCTGCTGAGTCTTGGTCTTGGCTTGATCTGGCAGCAAAATACCGGCTGCCGTCTTGGTTTGGGCTTCTACTGGTTCGGCCACAATTCTGTCGCCGAGCGGTTGTAACGTCATACCACACTCCTTGTTTATAAAATTAGATTTTAGTCACTGATTGCGGCGCCACTCGCCGCCTGTGTCTCTTACTTTAGCACTCTCTTGGCGCGAGTGCCAGCCCTAACGATAGCGTTATGGCTCTAGTGCGTCAACCCCTTCCATAAGTCCAAGATATCAAACCACACTACGCAGTTCTGCGCCGACAAAAAGTGTGTTAAAATTGCCGCTATCCTGATTACTCTATCCTGGAGCCAGTAATGAGGCGAACCGATGAGAGTCATAGCACCTCGCACAGCCGTATACTCAGGTGCTGATGGGCTGTCCGACTACCGCACACTCATGCCCCACCTCCATACGCTCATCAAGCCCGGAGGTACAGTCTACATCAGGGTTCCGAACGACCAAAGCCAAATTATTGCTGTTGCCGGACTCATTGTGCAGCACCAAAACCAGTACCTGCACCTGGATCCCAACACTCTCGACACCACCAAATGGCCGGTGCAGGTACTGCGGATTGAATGTCGGTATGTACGCACCCTACAAAACGTGCCGCTTGAACCGGTGATCATCAGATACAAATGGTGGCGCCACATGAAACGGATGCCACTCACCCACGGCCGAGTACTGACACTAACCTATCCAGCCACCATCTGACCCCCGCTAGCACCCACCTAGTGGGGGTCATATTTTGTCTAGATTAAACCATTCACCCACACGTTCAACCACCAATGTTATCCTGGCATGCCATTTCATTCAAACACCAAAATGATATGCTGTAGCGTATATATATCATATGCTACAACATATCAAATTAGTATGTACGCCGAAAGGAGTCCCCCAGATGTCGTCAATTGTCACCAAACGCTTCATCCAAGCTCGCGCCGAGACTATATCTGATAGCAGCCAAAAGCAAACCAGATATCAGCTCGAAAGATTCGGCGCCCTCATCAGGGAACGCCGCCAAACCTGGTCCTTATCACAAAAACACATTGCCCAACTTGCCAGCACCACCCAAGCAGTCATCGCCCAGATTGAAGCCGGCAAAGGTAACCCAAGCCTCAGCTTGCTCACCCGCATCACCCACGCCCTGCCAGGCGCTCAGCTCGAATTGCGCCTATTCAATGATTCCCGAAATCGCTGACATCTGTCGCTGGATGGTTCGGAATATCCCGTCGGGCTCGGCTAAAGCCAGGCTGGCTATTTCATCAGCCCGCTCTTGGGTACCTGCCACGCTATAGATTCGCAGCTGCGGCGCATTACTTGATTGGCGCAAATGAGCAATATCACCATTTGCAAAATACAGCCTGACACCGTCAAGAGTGTTCACTTTCTCGATCTCACCAAAACCCTTCTCAGACGTGAAAAATGCTGCCAACTTCGTCTTGGCTTCAGGCGTATCGTGCGCCAACTGCTCAAGAATAACCTTATACGTTTCGGGAGGAAAATTGTCGATCAGACCCGATGACGTAAATCGGGCCGGCAGTTTGGCAAACAGCTCCGAGATACTGACTTGCGTTTCAATAGCCACCACCATAGCCACAATGATCGGCAAAATAGCGTCGCGAGTTGCCAAAGGCGACAGCGTCTGGCCATTGATAGTGAGCTCAGAACCAATCAAGAATCCGCCGTTAGCCTCCCAGCCCACAACATTATGCTTGCCTTGGGCTCTTGCCTCATTCATAGCCGCTATCACAAACGGCGAACCGATCTTGGTATGGGTCACGGGCACGCCCTGATTACCCAGCCAGATATCTGAAGCATCGCTATTACTGATGGGATATGCGGCAAAATCGGCGGATAACCAGTGGGCTACCACTGCCCCTAGCACGTCGCCCCGGTGAAATTCACCGGTTTCATCCACCACAAACGGCCGGTCGCTATCACCATCCGTGGACACAATCGCAAACAAACCGGGGTTTTCCTGGGCCAGCTGCCGAAAATACGTCTGGTGCTCAGGTTTGACGTTTTCACTGTCGATCGGAATAAACACTTCAGACCGGCCCACCGGTACGACTTCGGCACCCAGTTCACCCAACAGCTCCACCAAAAGGTCGCGCCCCACGGCTGAATGCTGGTAAAACACCACCTTACGGCCGGCCAAAGGTTGACCCGCAAATACCTTGGTATACCGTTCCCGATAAGCCGCCCCTACATCAGTAGTCTCTGGAATCTGCGGCGCCTGCTTGAGCATCCCGTTTTCGTCAAAAGCACTGGTCTCAAAAGCCTCAGCGTACAAACGTTGCCGCACTTTGGCCACAGCTTCATGGATATGGATCTCGTCCGGCTTGAGTACCTCACCCTCGGGCTTGTTAAACTTAATGCCGTTCCTGTCGGCGGGAATGTGACTGCCGGTCACCATAATACCCGCTCCGCGGCCAAAAGACCGGTAGGCTAAGGCCGGTGTTGGTACCAGGCCATTGTATTCCACCTGATAGCCGCCGTCGGTAATAGCCTTCATGACAGCCTTGGTGATGCGGGGCGTACTGTCGCGTAAGTCACCAGCCACATACACCACATCGCCCGAATTTATCAGGTCATGACTCAGCAAAAAATCTA
Organism: uncultured Candidatus Saccharimonadales bacterium; assembly: GCA_964467655.1. Taxonomy (GTDB): domain Bacteria; phylum Patescibacteriota; class Saccharimonadia; order UBA4664; family UBA4664. The sequence continues at coordinate 39,535 of CAYXSN010000003.1, forward strand.
AAAAGCCCAAGGTGTTGATATAGCACTCAAGGTCGGTCATCACCGTCACCAGGTCGCGCAATCCCGAAGTACCAAACCCCATCTCCTTAGGTTCGTACGTTAAGCTGTCCCGTAAACTAACCATGGACTTTGCCTCCGATCACAGCTTCAACTGCCGCTTTCTTTTCATCAAGCAGCTCTTGGCTACTGGCTTCGATGTTGAGCCGCACTACCGGTTCGGTATTACTAGCCCGCAGATTGAACCACCATTCTGGATACGTGACCGTGAGACCATCAAGGTCGTCTTGGTCGCCGTCAGCAAATGTTTCGGCCAACTTAGCCCGCACGATAACTGCATCCGCAACCTCAAGGTTCGTTTCATGGGCCGTCGCGTACGCTGACTCATACTCGGTAACTAACTCGCTTAAACGCTTATCGGATTCAGCTAAAATACTCACCACGCTCATGACAGCGATAATGCCTGAGTCACTATAATAATCGTCACGGAAGTAATAGTGGCCCGAAGCCTCAATGCCCAAGACCGCGCCGCTTTGGCGCATCATTGATTTGATTGCGTCATTGCCTACCTTGCAACGTAAGGCTTTGCCGCCATGAGCCTCAATGGTATCGCGCACCACATGGCTCGTCCGCAAATCGTACACGATGGCCGCCCCGGGGTGGTTTTTGAGAAAATAAGCTACTAACATGGCGCCCATTACGTGCTCAGGTACCGGCCGGCCATTTTCATCCACGATCCCGCCTCTGTCACCATCACCGTCAAAAGCCAAACCAAAATCGAGTTTGTCCTGCCGGACTTTTTCGCACAAATCAGTCAGAGTTTCATACAAATGGGGATTGGCCACGTGGTTTGGAAACGTCCCATCGAGCTCAAAATACATTTCCTCAACCGTAAAAGGCAATTTTGCTCCCAAATGGGGAAAGATTGCCCCGCCCATGCCATTACCAGCATCAACGGCAATGTGGTACGGCTTGAGAGCATCAAGGTTCATAAACTTGAGGATTTGATCGACCCACTCATCATGAACAGCCTTCTTTGTCATATGGCCACGCTGCTCAGCCTCGGGGGCAAAATCGTCGTCAATCAGTTTTTGCTTAATGTCCATCAATCCGTTGGCAGCGCCCATCGGAACCGATCCATGTCCCACCATCTTGATGCCGTTGTATTTGCCCGGATTATGGCTGGCCGTCACCATAATACCGCCGGCCGTTTCCTCGAACCTGCCAGCTGCAAAATACACCATATCAGTTGTCACGAGCCCGATGTCCCACACATCACGGCCTTGCATTGTCAAGCCATCTATGACTGCCGCCGCCAAGCGCTCTGAATCAACTCTCATATCCCGGCCGACAATTACCGGCCCCTTGTGGGGTAACTTATCAGCCGCTGCCCGGCCGTAGGCTCTCGCCACTTCCTCAGTTAACTCTTCCCCGGAAATACCGCGGACATCATAAGCTTTAAAGATAGATTCAACAAATTTCATGACTACCATTATACGCCGCCCGCGCTACCATACATAAGCCAATCTATAAAAAAGAACCCGCTCCTCTGGTTATCAAGGAGCGGGCACCAAGGTTTACCTGGTTGTCAGACGGCTAACGTCAGTCGCAGTCGTGGCCTTTTGACCACTCATGCTTGTTGTCGTGCTTGTAGCTCATGGCATACTTCATCTGCGGATCGCAGTTGTCGTCATGCTTGTATGATACCATCCGGTGCTGCTTAGCATCCCAGCGCCAACCATGCTGCTGGTACCAGTTTGACTTCTCGGCATTCCAATCTCGCTGCTCAGTCCGGCCATGGTCGCAGTCTTTACCATAGTTCTCGTGGCCGTCTGAAGCTGAAGCTCCCCCTGCCGAAACTAAGGCAAACGCCAGCGCCAATGTCCCTCCGCCAGCCAATTGATACATTAATCGTTTTTTCATACACCTCTCCCTTTACATTAAGTACTGGCTGCTAATTATCCGTTTATCAGGTAGCGCATACGTCGGGCATTTCTCTAAATATTTGGCGCTTTATCAGCCCAGAATCAGCAATGCCGATAGCCTCTGCTATACCCAAATGTGCTCCCATCTGGTACCGTAGAAACAATGGCACAAGAGCAATCACACTCAAACTTACCAAAGATCGCAATATCTGGTATTGCCGGAAGTTTCTCAGAAGAAGCCGCCGCCAAATTTATGAGAGTTGAAAGCCTGCAGGCCGAAACCGTCTATGCCACAACTGCCCGCGACACCATGGAAATGGTCTCTACCGGCAAGGTCGAATACGGAGTGGTTCCGCTCGAAAACTCAAACGGCGGTATTGTTGTCGAAACCGTCTATGCCTCCGCCGACTTTCTCTACCATATCGAAGGCATCCTCGAAATCGACGTCCATCAGAACCTGATCGTCAAGCGTGGCACCAAGCGCGAAGATGTCCAAAAAATTGTCTCCCACCACCAAGCTCTGGCCCAATGTAAGTTCTATCTGCGCCGCAACTGGCCCAAGATTGAGCACGTAGAGTATGCCGATACCGCTCTGGCTGCCAAAGATCTGGCAGCCGGCAAGTTGGAGCCCAACGTAGCCGTCATTGCCTCGGCCACTGCCGCCAAGCTCTACAACTTAGATATTCTCGACCCCAGCATTCAAGACCTCAAGTTCAACTTCACCTCGTTCATGATCATCTCCAAACATGACTGAAAGCCCGCTGCTCAACCACTCAGTCTTAATGACAGATCCTCGCCATATCGGCATTGCCGGCATCAACGCCTATGAAGACGTTTCTCATGGTCCAGATTATGAGGCGGCCCAGATTCAGTTTGAGTCCATCAGGGCAGCCATTGCCCAAACCGGTATCAAGATCCAACAGGTCGACAGTCCCCCGAACTGCCAAGACGGCGTGTACACCGCCAACTGGGCAATCACGTACCACGGTAAGGCCTTGCTCTCCAAACTACCCAACGCACGGGCAGCCGAAGAACCGTATGCCCAAATCGAGCTCCAAAAACGAGGCTTTGATTGCCGCCGACCAGCCGATTACTTCTCAGGTCAGGGTGACGCCCTACTCTTCAATGAACACGAAGCCATCATTGGGCACGGCTACCGTACAATGCTAACGCCAGGCTTAAAATCAGACCTGGAATGGCTCGGCATCACACCTGTATTCGTACAGGCCATCCCTCAGCTTGATACCCACGGCCAGCCCCAAATCAACCGAGTGACAGGCCTAGCTGACAGTTATTATTACGACATCGACCTAGCTGTGGCCGTCATTGCCCCCAATGTACTGGCCGTCTGCCTGGACGCTCTTACTCCTGCCAGCCAGGTCACCATCGAGAAATTGCAGACTCGTACCACAAACCCGGTCACCATCATTAATGTCTCCGAAACCGAAGCCCGCCAGGGCTTTGCCTGCAACCTCCTCAGCACCGGCCGCACCGTAGTAATGTCAGACGCCGCACCCCGGCTCGCCTCAGAGCTGAAAAAACTAGACTACCGAGTGATTACCACCAACCTCGACCAGTTCAAACTCACTGGCGGCGGCATCAGATGTGTCAGTCTAACGCTCAACCGCTAATTCGTCATTGAGTCGTTGTAGCTCGACAACTAGCTGTTGCCGCATGTCCGCCGCATAGGGGTTGTACTTTTGAATCGTCTCAAACAGTTCAGCCGTGTCATTCTCCACGATTCGACGCACATCGAGCAAATGCTGGTAGGTTTTCGTCTTGAGCGGCGTATTCGGAATATCCAGGTCATGAAACGCCCGCCCCAACAGAAACGTCAACGCATGTACGTAAGCCATCTCCCGGTCGTGCTCGTCGGGGCTCACCTGCTGAACATCAAGTTTGAGGGTACCCTTCAAAAACACTTCTAGACGCTCAAAACGCTCATTAGATACCCGCACTGGCCACAACACCATCGGCAAGCCCTCAACCCCATCAGCACCGCTCTGAGGCCCAAATAAGGGGTGCGTGGCCACAATATCGACGTCTGCCGGCACATGTCGCTCCATCAGTTGGACCGGCACCGTTTTGACGCTTGAGACATCAATCACCATCGATCCCGGCCGCAGCAACGGCGCCATGTGCTGCAAAACAGCTTCAAGACTCTGGACCGGCACACTCGGCACCACTATGTCTGCAGCGCAAGCCTCATCAAAACTCACCAGTCGGCCACCAACTGCCGCCACCTCAACCGGCTGCGCCCGACGGCTGCTAACCACCACCGGCACATGCGGGCTCAGCACCTTGGTCATAAAGGCGCCAAACACTCCAAAGCCAATGATGCCTATCGTCCGCGCCACCACAGACCCAAAACAATGCTACCGGCCACCAATAGAGGCGTAAGCATCAACAAAACTGCGGTATTTGGCGAGATACCCCCGAAAACCGATAGCACGTTCCACAACGACAACGCAATTATCCCAGCCGCCAAATACGGAAAAGGGCTGCCCTGCTTCAACCGTCGACCAGAGGGCTCAATGAATTGGGCCACCGGCTCAACATCAGCCGCCGGCTTATACGATTGGTTTTGCTTGCCAAATTCCCGCTGCATCATGTTGGCGATACCAAGCATTTCAGTGATTTTGCTCTTTGTCGGCGTAAGCGCCCCGGGAATATAGGCATAAGCCACGTTATCTACCAGCTCAAAATCACACGCCACTGCGGTAGTCATCATTGCGTGCATGACGTCTGGTGTTAAAAAGACCAAGGCATCGCGCTCATAGTCCTTGGGTGCATACACTTTGAAGGCTTGGGGGAAATCGCCCTCTAGTTTCAAGTCCTGTTCACGATCAAAACTCGTCGGGAATGGCTCAAGGGCGTTTTGCTGGTTGTTATGACGATTGTCGCACACAATGTGGGGCACTGGGTTATCGAATCGTACTGCCACCACAGTAAACCGCCATTCCTGTCTGGAACGGCCCGTTCCTCGACCAACCTTATGATCCCATAGTGCTACATTCCAATCAGACATTTTATCGCGCAAACCATGTTTGACGGCTGAATCGCCATCGGCAATCCACAGCAAACTCGACTGAGACAAGCCGCCCAAACCTTCACGCTCATACGACCAGCCATTGCGCGCCGCAAATGCTAGGAGTGCCCCATCCACGTGCTTATCCCAACGAGCCTGAACCAGCAAAGTAGATGCCGCAAACCAACTAACAGCGGCCATCATGACTACAGGCAACCAAGCAGAAACTTGTGGGAATATGATTCCTGCCACAATAAAAGCCATGCTCAGACCCATTACCCAAATGCCGCGGGTCGTCATGACTGCTTGGACATCTACCAGACCCCAGGCAAATTGCGGTGACGATTCCGGCAGGTCGGTTAAATCAAGGTCGCGCGCCGATACGTATTTCATTTGGTGGCTGTCAGCCGCTCCCTCACAGCCATCCGGGCCGTGCCCAACTCATCCCAAGGATGCTCACCATCAGCTCGCTCGATAGTCTTTTCATGCCCCTTGCCCAGGAGCAAAACGGTATCGCCCTTACCTGGTCTGGTCTGAGCAATCGCAAAAGCAATTGCCTCGGTCCTGTCATGCACCAAATACAAATCTTGGTCACGTAGCTTGCCAGCATTCTCGGCGCCGCCAGCTATCTGATCCATAATCTCTTGTCCGTCCACATCACGATCATCTTCTTCAGTTACCACCACCACGTCAGCCCATTTGCCAGCAATCGCCCCTTGCTTAGCCCGTTTACTCACGTCGCGACGCCCCGCTGAACCAAACATCACAATGAGCCTGCCCTGTGTGAGTTCCCTCATACTGGCTAAGATTTTATCAAAACTATCTGGTGTATGAGCAAAGTCAACAATCACGGCAAAGTCTTGCCCTTCATCTATCTGGTTCATGCGACCCTCAACGGTTTTCAGAGCGCCAATACCGTGAACAATCTGCTCTGCCGACAATCCGAGGTTCTGGCCGACCGCCGCCGCCGCCAGCGAATTCAAAACATTAAATGACCCTGGCAAATGAACATGCACCGTTACCAACCGGCCGTCCAGCTTCACCCGATAGGTGCTGCCAGCGGCGCCGCTCCTGACATCACGGGCTCGCAGATCGGCACTAGCCGCCGCAATACCGTACGTTACTGGCCGCACACCTGTCGCCATACAGTACGGTGCGCTCGAATCATCAGCGTTAATAATACCCACTTTGAGCCCGCGTCCAGTGGCCACCTGGCGAAACAGCAACAGCTTAGCTTCACGGTACCGCTCATAGGTACCATGATAATCAAGATGCTCATGAGTGATATTCGTCACAACCGCCACACTGTAAGGGATTCCCCATACCCGGTGTTGAGCCAAGGCATGGCTCGTAGTCTCAAGAACCAACCACTCAATGCCCTGACGACGTAGCTCTCGAATGCGCTCAAGCATAGGCTTGGTCTGCATAGTAGTCATGTGCACGTGGTTGTCGCGCCATGCTCCAGGCACACCGTAGCCGATGGTTGTCATCAAGCCAGTCTTGATGCCGGCGTCATTGAGCATGGTATAGATCATGGTACTCGTAGTGGTTTTTCCATCGGTACCAGTCACACCAATCACCTTCAAACCACGTGCCGGAAAACCCAGTAGTACATTCCAGAAAACAGCCTCAAGCAAATGACCGGTCGGCTCAATCGCGCGAAACACGCCCACAGGGATAATAAGCTTTACCAATTTTCGTAGCATTAGCTGTAGAATAGCATTATGACAACACCTCAGGCCAGCGTCATATTACTCAGGCCGGACGGCGCCCTTATCTTGCAACTCGACCCCCACGCTTCCGACTATTCATCAGAGTTTCCGCTCGCACATCCGTTTCAGCTCGAACTCTGGCCAACCGAAACCCCGGTGCAAGCTGCCGCCCGTAGTCTCCTCCAGCACACCAACCTTGATCACGACCCTGCCCAACTCATTTACTGGCGCACCTACAGCCCGGTGCACTTGTTTATCAGACGCCTCGAACATCCGCGAAGCTTACGGCTACACCGACGGGCCCAAGCCGTTACCGTCCACGGACCCCGCGACCTCGGCCGTCTCAATGTCGACGGCCTCACCCGCCGAGCAATTAGCGATTATTGGCTCGGGTTGCCGTCAGTACAAAAAGCGCTCGCGTGACCGAACGGCTAACCGCGCCGCCACCCGCTCACCTATTTTGCGCCAAGCCTTGTACGCCAACCCGCCAGCCAATGGCAAATCATAGCAACCGGCAAACTCAGTGATGTCAGGGTTGAACTTACTCTTAAAGGTATACAACCCGTCTTTGGGATCACCGGTACCCACCTTATCACGATTGGGCGAACCCAAAAGATCATACTGGACAATCCCCCGCTCCAGACACCAGCGCATCACTTCCCACTGCACGAGATACGGAGCTTGCAGCTCGCGCTTGATATCAAATGACCCGCCGTCTTTGTACCAGCCGCGCTGACCTAAGTAGGTCAGAAACAGGCCCGCCAACACATCCCCGTCATGCCGTGCCAAAAACAATTGAGCTTGCCCGACCTCGGTTTGCGCCTTCCAGTAATCAGTAAAATAATCCTGCGGCCGCAAACCATATTTGGCTCTGGCTTCAGTAGCTTTCATGAGTTCGAACATGGCCTGTAGGTTATCGGCAGTCGGTTCAACAGCTTCAACCACCACCCCACCGGCCTGAGCCTTTCTGATGTTACGGCGGGCACTCTGGCTAAAGCTGGCCAGCATTGCCTCTTCACCGGCACTCAGATCCACGAAGATCGTTGCTTTGCTGGCCGGGTCACGATTTGCCCGCACCAACCCAGCCTTCGTGAGGGCCGCCGGCTTCACATCATCAGCCAGCACCTCAGGCTCAAATCGGGCAAAAATGCCCGAAAGCAGGCCAGCTTTACGCGTCTGTTTCACAACCTCAAGATAATCAACCGGCGTGACAATCCCCGGCCCCTTGGGACAGTACCAGATGGTTCCGACAGCCGGAATCGTCCGCTTCAACCACTGGGCCACCACCAACCGGCCGCCTGGCAGCTCATACACAAACCGCTCAGGCCACCAACCCCAGCGAGCTTTAAACTCACCCCAGGTTTTGGTCTGCAACGAATTGCCGCCATCGGGGTTAGCCGCCACCAGCTCATCCCAGCGGGCCAGTTCATCTTCGGTTGCGTGTCGCATTGCCATAACTTTACCCATTGTATCCTACCTGACGATCGGATTGTGCAACTTCAATCCCCGAATACCTTCAAAGTCGGTAGTGTTAGCCGTCCACAGCTCAATCCCCTCCACCAACGCCGTCGCCGCAATAATGGCATCTCCTAAGCCGATGTTCCTTATCTGGCGCAGTACAACAGCCTGATCAATAACAGCATCGGTCAAAGGGAATAGCCGGGCTTCATTCATGAGCGCCAAAATAATATATTGCTCCTGAACCAAGATTTTGTGGTAACCCAATGTTTCAATTTTAGTAATGCTTGCAAATCCGATGTCAACACCTGCCACACTCGATCGATCTAAGCTTCGGTTAGCCAGGTATATCAAGATATTGGAGTCAAGGATCACCATTGGCTAAGTCACTAATCCCGCCCTGGTAGTGGTCGGTCTTGGCGCATTTCTCGTTGCCACGCTATTGGATCCTTTATGTTTTTCAAGCCCCCAGGCCGTTCGATAGTCTGGAGTTCCTCCAAGAGTGACTGAATCTTCACCCGATCTTGCGGCCGGTTTGGTGTCGGTAAAGCAATGGCGGTTTTTTCACCAAGATTAAGCCGACCATCGACCACATATGCCTTGGGAACCCTTAGCGCATACGAGTTACCTGTCTTAATAACGGTAACAATATACTTACTCATTGTAAGTACAATTGTATACACATTACCACTAATGTACAATATCATTCATGAAACTCTACTCCTGGAACGTAAACGGCATTCGGGCCGTCATCCGCAAAGACCTTTTCCACCCCTTCCTTGAAGCCGAGCAACCGGATATTTTGTGCATCCAGGAAACCAAAGCTCAACCCGACGAAATCGTTACCAACGCCGACGGCTACCACACATACATCAACTCAGCCGAGCGCAAAGGCTACTCCGGCACAGCCATCCTGTCTAAGACTGCGGCGCTCAAAACCAACCCGGGTCTGCCAGAAGCCATCAAAGCCAAGTACAACATGACCGACGACGCCTACGGCGACCCCAACACCGAGGGCCGTGTCCTCACCGCCAAGTTCGAGCATTTCTACGTGGTAACCGTCTACACGCCTAACGCCAAAGATGACCTCTCTCGCATCCCCTTGCGTGAGAAGCACTGGGACCCAGCCTTCCTGGAGTATTGCCAAGGCCTGGAAACCGGCGCCTTCGGCAACGAGCCCAAGCCGGTCATTTTCTGCGGCGATCTCAATGTGGCCCACACCCCCGACGACCTCGCCCGTCCCAAACCCAACGTGGGCAAAAAAGGCTACACCGCCGAGGAGCGAGCCGGGTTCCAGGCCTTCATTGACGCCGGTTTTATCGACACGTTCCGCCTCTTCCACCAAGGCAACGGCTTTTACACCTGGTGGTCGCACTTTGGCGGCGCCCGGGCCAACAACGTCGGCTGGCGCATCGACTACTTCCTGATATCGGCCGCCCTCAAAGACAAAGTCAAAGCCGCCGACATCCACCCGGCCATTATGGGCTCCGACCATTGCCCCATCAGCCTGGAACTAGACCTCTAAAACCCAATCTGGTATAACGAAACGGGACTACAACCCGGTAATTGAAATACACCCGTGATCGCCCCGCCCGCGCAGTCATTGACAACGCTACCAAGGAGCTGATCATCAAATGACCCCTTCTTCTACTACCACCTCCGCCGGTCTGGCCGAGATCCTCACTCAGTCATTCCGCATGAAGCGGCTGCAGGATCTAGCAGATGCCGCAATCATGGATGTACTTACTGCCGTCAGGCCAACTCGTCGAAGGGCGACAGTTCCAGATTGCCCAATACCTGGTAGGCGGTAAATACCCATTGGCCGAGCGCCTCATCGTCGCGAGCGCGATTGTTGCGCTGCGCTCAGAGGATCATAGCCACAGAATGTCCTGCGGAGTAGCCAAGTTACTCCTCGCATGTCACGGCGTCACCTCGTCCTGACCTCCACAACCACAAGCCCCGTTCCGCCAGTTTGGAACGGAGCACAATTTATCAGCGCTTAGTGTCGGCCTTTGAGCAACCGCCCAGCGCGCTTAATGACTGGCCACGCCCCTTCCCAAGCAGCATATAGCACAGGCTGCAACGGCCGGTCCCAGGTGCCCACCCAGTCAACTTCCTGAGGTCCAAAACCCTCCTTGAATTGGCTAACGCCTTCGCTCACTCGACCATTAAAATCGTACATCTTGAAACCAGCCTCTTGAGCATCGGTAATAGCCTGCCATTTCAGGGCATAATTGGCCTTCATTTTCTGCCCGATCGCATTCACACCGCCGTACAGCTCAAAGGCCGTCGATCCTGCCGCCGCCAACCACAAGAATGCTACCGGCTGATTCTCAAACCGCGCCTCATACAGCCAGCTAGCCTCTCCCAGCGAGCGGCTCAGTCTCAGATAATAATCACGTGAATGGATACCAAAACCAGCCCTGGCCGCGGTCTCAGAGTACAACTGGTACATATCACCAACCACTCCCGGTTCTAGTCGCCGGATGACCACTCCATCGCGCACAGCTTTGCCCGAATACTGACGATGTTTGCGGCTCATAGCAGCCAACAGCTCATCTCTCGGACGCGTCAGATCAATCACATACGTTTGCCGCATTTGTAGTTGATACTGAGCCCGCTTCCAGCCCGGCCAATCCAAAGTCTCTAGCTGCCAAGCCGGCTCAATGCGCACATACAGAGCACCCTGAGCTTTAGCCCAATCAGCCACAGCCTCCATCAGCTGCCGAGCAAGCGCCGATCCGGGTTCGGTCACAGGACCACGAGGCACATACGCCACAGACCATCGCGTCTTGGGAACTGACCACAACAGCACCTGAGCACCGGCTCGCCACAGGTCGCCATCCACAAGTGCCAACCGCACCGGCCTCCAATTCGGCCGCTTAGCCTCGCCCCAACCCCATAATTGCAAAGGATGGCCGCCAGGATGAGTATTCACATAGTCATTCCAAGCCACCTCATCGGTAATCTCAAGCAGGTTCATAAAGCAATTGTACCACCTAGACTTTGACAGACGTGCCCAGTAGCCGTACCATAATCCAACGATTTTACGCCCCCTTCAACCGAGAGGCTGATTGCCATGGCAGACTCGAGCACCCTCACAACCAGATCCACAAGCGTCAAGCAAGTCATGACTGCCCTCAAGCAGCCACAGCCAGAGTTCGAAAGCATCCAACAGATACTACAAGACCTAGCGCGCATGCTCCAAGACGATCTGCTTCGTCCCAGTGAAGCCATCTGGATCATACGACAGTTAGCCCGCATATCGCACGAGCAAGCCACCCATCGCCTGGATATAGCCAGGCTGACTTACGAAATGGCCGACCATCTCATTCGTCAGGCCGCCGAGCTTCACCCTAGCGCCAACCGTGGCCTACGTCGACTCATTCGCGGCAGCGTTGTAGTGTGTGGCCAACACACACCCTTTGCTGCCATCCAGGTCCGCTACTCACTAGTCGGCCTCGGGCAAGTTCAAATCAGCGCCATCGAATTGAAATTCCGACCACGCCAACTCTTTAGCGTCTCCTAAACAGAAAGGCATATCGTGACGAGCAAATCTTACCCAAGCGCCCTGCAACTTGCCACCTCAGACCTACTAGCCACTGCCACACCAGACCAGCTGGCTGGCATCATGAGAGCAGGCCTCAACAATCACAAGCGCGGCCAAACCAGCACCCTGGAGTATTACGACCACCTGGCTTGCAACATCGTAGCCCGGCACACCGAGGTCAGGCTGGTCACTGCAGTCGGGATAGCACTCGACTACCTCAGTCTCAGGCTGAGTAGCAGGGGTGAAGCATCATCGAGCGTACCGTACTGCCGAGACATTCAGCGCAGGCTCATGCTAGCAATCGCCATCCTCAACATCGAGGCCGAAAACATCGGCAACCTACCCGTCTACCAGGATGCCGTCAACTGGGTGATTGGACGCCTCACGACCTCAACAGTGGGGGCGAAACGCAAACGGGCGATCGCCCGAGCCGTCCACAAAACGCCATGCACCGACGCTGCTTTACGTAACTGCGTGGGCCTGGTGCTCGATCCTCGCCCCATCTGAGACCAACCCGCCCCCGGATATGCTATCACAGCAAAGATAGTGTATCCGGGGGCTCTTCGTTTTTCGGCGAGCTTACGCTATACTAGCCCACGTTATGCTCATCCTCGGAATCGAAACCTCCTGCGACGAAACCGCTGCCGCTGTTGTCAAAAACGGCCGGGAGGTCTTGTCCAATGTCGTCGCCTCCCAGATTGATATCCACCAAGCCTACGGTGGTGTAGTGCCAGAAGTGGCCGCCCGCAGCCATATCGAGATTATCCTGCCCGTTATCCACGAGGCGCTCGAAACCGCCAATGTCAGCTGGGACGACATCGACGGCATCGCCGTCACCCAAGGCCCAGGACTCCTCGGCAGCCTGCTCATTGGCACCCTCACTGCCCGCACCCTGGCCATCGCCCACAATAAGCCGCTCTACGCCGTCAATCACGTAGTAGCCCATACGTTTGCCAACGCACTTATACCCGATACTGACGGCTTTGAGGCCGATGTCTTTCCGATGCTGGCACTCAGCGTATCTGGAGGTCATTCTCATATGCTCATCTTCAAATCGCCATTGGAGTACCAGTTGATCGGTCGTACCCGCGACGACGCCGCCGGTGAGGCCTTCGACAAAGTCGCCAAAATCCTCGGCCTCCCCTACCCCGGCGGTCCAGCTATCGACAAGCTCGCCCCCGAAGGCAACGACCAAACCTATGCCCTACCCATATCTAAGCTCGACGGATCGCTTGATTTTAGCTTTAGCGGGCTCAAAACGGCCGTACTGCGAACCATGCAATCTGAGGTTGGCGGCGATTTCCGCACCCCCTCAACCGATCTACCCAAGCTACTCACCGAAGATCAGGTAAAAAATATGGCCGCCTCGTTCCAATACACAGCCTACAAAACCCTTACCCGCCAGCTCAAGCGCGCCTACGACCAGTATCAGCCAAAATCGGTGGTGATCGCCGGTGGCGTGGCTGCCAGCCGCCGCCTGAGGGCCATGGTATCGGAGGTTATCCCGCTCGAAATGAATTATGCCCCCATGGCCTACTGCACCGACAACGGTGCCATGATCGCCGCCATGGGCTACTACCTCGCCAAAGCCGGCCGTACTACCGATCCACTAACCCTCCAAACCGACCCCAATCTGGCTATCTAAGTTATAAACTGTCCCAAAAACGGCTCAGCCCCGCTCGTCGATGACGAGCGGGGCGTTGCCTTGTTGCGAAGCGATCATCAGACGGTCGTTGCAGGAACAGGCCGGCCGAGCAACCGGCTCAGGATCGCCTTGGCGTCGGCAACGCCACCAGCTTCGAGGGCCCGAAGTGCCTCCTGGGCATCCGCACAGCTAGCGGCAACGAGCTGATGGAGCTCTTCGAGCTGCTCGAGAGCGGCGCTGTACTTGGCCTCCAGCGTCCACTGGCCGACCCCAGACATGCCAGGCCGCCAGCGCACAATGTGGCCGTGGCTGTGAAAGACCGTGCGGCCCATCTCGCAACCATGCAGGTAGTACCACATCAGCGGCGGCCAAGCAGACGCATCGGAACCGAAGAGGAACTCGAGGAACTCGAGCTCGGTCTTCTCCCAGTCGCGCGGCAGATCTCCTCGCAGAGCATCGCAGTCCCACGGGACCATCAACCAATGACCATCGTCGGGTACAAGTTGACCTTCAACGAACGACGCAGCCTGTATCAGGTAGCCGGTCGGGGTCTGATGCAGAATCTCACCGGCCAACACACTGCCATCGGTGGTCTCGTCGAACCGGCAGTTGTCCGGTCGCGCCGGCATCGTTGCTGAGGCCAGCAGTGTTTCATCCGACCCGTACAGACCCGGGTGAACCTTAGCAGACATCACGTCTCCAGCGCTCATGTTACGCACTTCGCAACAGGCTGCCATACAATACCAGATTTCGAGAGTTTTTACAAGCTGTCAGCGTCGCCGATCAGCCGGGCCAGGCCCTTCCCGCTCGAGCCGCGCCCGCTTTCGCGCTTTACCACCCAAAAATGCAGGTGCTTTACGCTCTGACCGGCCAGCTTGCCTACATTCAGCGACAGATTATAATGCTCGCCCAGATCCGGCACCTGCGGCAGCAATTCACGCATCTCATGCCACCAGTTCACCGGCAGTTTGGCCGGATCTTCAACGTGCACCTTTGGCACAATCAGATAATTTCCATCGCTCGACGCCGCTGCAATCATAAATCCGCCGTCCGACTGAGCTAAAATCTCGCCCTTCAGACGCCCATTCGACAAACAAAACGGACACTCAGCCACCGGTTGATCAATCTTCACCGCACCCTCCCGAATTATCTCAAGGCCATCATCAAGTACCCGAATAATAGTCGAGGGCGCTCGGCCTGACAAATCGCCCCCATCAAGGTAAAAATCAACCTCATCTTCAAAATAGTTTTCCGCCTCAGCAATCGTCACCGATCCCGGCCGCCCAGGTTGGTTCGCGCTCGATGTCACCAACGGACCCGTTTGCTCAAGCAACGCCCGCACCGCTGCATCGGCCACCACCCGGAAAGCCTGACGGCCGGTTTCTTGATGCAAATAGCTCAGGTTTTCGTCGAGCGGCGTCTCCACACTCAAAGACGCCGGCCATAAATGAGCCACCCGGCGTAAATGACCATCCGGCACCCCCAGCTCCACCAGTTGCTCCACGCTCGCCGCAATCACCGTGCCCGGTTTATGCTCACGATGCTTCAGTTCATACAATTTGGCCACCGCCCCGGGATCGGCCGCCCGCGCCACCAAACCGTAGACCGTATCGGTCGGCAACACACCCACACCGCCCTCAAGCAGAATCTGGATGGCCCGGTCAGATGTCGTACGCTTTATCATTTTGGGATCATACCACATTCCTATTGACAGAATCAATCAAAGTACTTGTTGTAATGCATTCGCCAAAAAGATTGACATAATTAATAGTACACTATAAACTATAAACTATAAATGAAGACTGATACTGCAGATCGAATAGTCGGATACATCGCCGCCAACCATCAAGCGCGGGCACATGATATCGGCAAAAACTTTGGCATTAGCCAAGTTGCTGTGCATCGGCAGCTAAAGAAACTGCTCAGCCAAAACAAGATCCAGCGAGTCGGCAAGCCACCGCTCGTGTTTTATGTGCTTTCGAATCAAACACCCGCATCAGCAGCACAAACGGCAGCCCTACCCGCCGACACAACAACATATATCAACAAGCATTATCTTTATATTTCACCTCAAGGGGGACTACTTTGCGGCATGGACGGGTTCCAGGCCTGGGTAAGTGCCACCAAACAGGACGCGCATATCGAGGCCCTCGCAGAGGAATACTACCAAACGCGCCAAGCCTGGGAGAAAAACCGGGCTCCGGAAGGCTGGATTGATGCGACCTCCAAGGTGAGTACGACGTTTCCTGACAATGTCCTCGCCAAGCTTCACTACGCCGACTTCTATAGCATACCGAAATTTGGCAAAACCAAGCTGGGTAACCTGGTACTCTATGCCAAACAATCGCAAAACCGGCAGCTCATAGCTAGTGCCGTCGACCAGGTGAAGCCAATTATTCAGCGAATTATTTCCACCTATGGCATCGATACGGCCGCGTTTGTGCCGCCAAGTGTTCCGAGAAAACTACAGTTCATGCAGGAGCTTGCCAACAAACTTGATCTAGGCCTACCCAAGGCCGAACTCGTCAAATCGTACCAGGGCGAGATAATTGTGCCGCAAAAGTCGCTCTCAGGGCTCCAGGAGCGTATCACCAACGCCCAAGAGACCATCTATCTCAAGTCTCCTCTATCGGCCAGTTGTAAAAAACTCTTGTTGATCGATGACGCGGTCGGTTCCGGCGCCACTCTCAACGAGATCGCCAAAAAACTCCGCTTTGCCAACCCGAGCATCGAGCAAATTATCGGGTTCGCGATCGTGGGGAGCGTGAATGGGTTTGAGGTGATTCGGGAGATATAAGTCAGCTCTCGCTATCCAATGCGATGGTTCTGCAAGTTCAAGCGGCGTCGCTTTGTTGCATATAATCCGCGACAATAACAATGATTTTTTGAACAGATTCGTTACAATTCTTAAAATCAATGCGGTCAAGAACGTCAGCAGTATATTTACGCATGACTTCACTGATGAGGGCATGGACAAATGACTGGGTAGCAGATGTTACACCCTCAAAATCCAAACACACATCCTTTCCACGGCTAATGCCCGGAAGGATTATCTGCTCACGTATGTCGCGCGCAACGTCCTTATCTTCCGCGAATGCACCGACCTTTGGATATAAGCAAACAGTAATTACGTTATCCATCATGAAAACCTCGGTCGCTTAAACCTTTGCCGCCGTCGCTCCGCAATCGCTGTAGCATATACGTCGCCAATTAAAGTCAGCAGCTTATTAAGTTCTGTTGTTTCATCCAACGATAGATCAATACCAACGACAGTTCCTTGCCATAATGGTAGATCATCGCGCTCAGAATGCTTCTCTCGATCTGGATCGCCATATAGGATTGTGCGCTTTGAGTTTTTGTCAGGCTGCAAAAGTTTATAAAATCCTTTTCCGCTATAAATCACGAAAAAGTCTCGATTGATTTTCGCCATAGATCGCACAAAGAACAACCCCGCACCAGCATTCGTCTCCGTGCCACCTTCTCGCGAGGTTGTACCAGTGATGCCGGGTGTCAATGCCAGCTTGATTGCGTCTAAATCCGATCGCGCCGAGTGTGATTCACGAATTGTTTTCCAGATGCCTACACCCGTATCGGCGACGCCTATCCGAATTTTGTTAGTCTTTTTGAAATATTGAGCCGAAACTATTGCTCCGTGTTCAGACCGAGAATGTTCGAAAACGTTTCTTACTAACTCACTGACTATGTATCTGAGCGAGTCAGCTTGAAGTGGAGGTAAGTGGAGCATTGGAACCATATCCGTCATAAAGCGCTGCAAATCTTGAGAATTCTGGATTTCAGCCAGAGGGATAAAGCGGCCCGCAGGTTCGTGCCGCTCAATATCCATAGGCGATTCAACTTGCATCAGCCTGAAAAGTCCCATTGTATCGAGATAGTGGCCTGACCTAGCTGTAATCTCGTCAAAATGAATGTTCTCCGGTTTAAACGTCAAACCGAGAGCTCCAATCATCGATAACACTACTGGATGGACAGCCATCCATCTATCGTTAGTTGTGATCTCTAACTGAGACACATCAGTGGGATCAAAGCCTTTGAGAAATGCGTCCAAATTACCCAAAAAAGCACTATTGGGAATATGTATCTTCATGCAGAGAATATACCGGGATTCCCGGTAAATGTCAAATATACCGGGAATCCCGGTAAATATTAGTGTTGCCGGAAAAGCCGGAACTAACTCAGCACCGATAAATCATTCCGCTTAACCTGGCATTAAACACCCCCGACCGCTAAAATAACCCTAGATATCGCTCCCAGGCAGTCTCGCCCATCCTGCCCGGCCGCCCTGGATTGCAATATTTGTACATTGATGCAGTACAAGGAACGACTGAGACTCGCAGCGAGTCGTACTCGACGTACGATGAGCGAGAATCCCAGGAAGTGACATAGTAATGCACGATGTACAAATATCGCACAGCGAATCTCTCACCACATAACGCCAACGTTTAGAGAGGAACCTACACATGAGCCACCAGCTCGACAAAGCTTACGATCCCCAAAAATACGAATCCAAAATTTACACCCGCTGGGAAGCCTCCGGCGCCTTCAAACCAGAGGGCAACGCTCATTTGCGGATGCCATTAGAGGAAAGGTCTGCCGAACAAGCTGGCGCAGGTTCAAAAGCGGCAACCAATTCGCAGTTGGGTGGCGTTCGTGAGCGTGAGGAGGTAATTGGCGCAGCAGCATCGCTGACACGCAGCAATACGCAAAAAGACCCGTTCACCATCATCATGCCGCCCCCAAATGCCAACGGTAACCTCCACATGGGCCACGCCATGTTCGTGATTGAAGACCTCATGATCCGCTACCGCCGCATGCAAGGCCACCCCACCCTCTGGCTTCCCGGCGCCGACCACGCCGGCATCGAAACCCAGGTGGTGTACGAGCGCCAACTCGAGAAAGAAGGCAAGTCCCGCTTCGACCTCGGCCGCAACGAGTTTTACAAACAAGTCGACTCCTTCACCAAAGACAACATGGGCAACATGATCGCCCAGGTCAAATCGCTCGGATTCTCGGTAGATTGGTCCCGTCTCACCTACACCCTCGACGACAAGATCGTCAGCACCGTTTACGACACCTTCAAAGAACTCCACAACGCCGGCTACATCTACCGCGGCAACCGCATCGTCAACTGGTGCCCGTTCTGTCGCAGTGCTTTTGCTGACATTGAGGTGAAATACCGCGAGCAAACCGATCCGCTCTACTACATCAAGTACGGCCCGTTTGTGCTCGCCACCGTCCGCCCCGAAACCAAGTTTGGCGACACCGCCATTGCCGTCAATCCGCGTGACGAGCGCTACCAGCACCTCATTGGCACCACCATCGAGGCCGAAGACCTCAACGGCCCCATCAAACTCACCGTCATCGGCGATGACCACATCGACCCGGCCTTTGGCACCGGCGCCATGAAAGTCACCCCCGCCCACGACCCCAACGACTGGGAAATCGGCCTACGTCACAACCTGCGCGTCGTGCAAACCATCGGCACCGACGGGCTCCTCACCGCCGTGGCCGGTAAATACGCCGGCATGCCGGTCGCCGAGGCCCGCCAGCAAGTGGCCCACGATCTCGAAGAGCGCGGCCTCATCGATCACATCGAGTACGATTACAAGCACTCCATCGGCTACCACGACCGCTGCGGCACCCTCATTGAGCCCCTCACCGTCGAACAGTGGTGGCTCAAAGTCGACGAACTCAAAAAACCCGTCATCGAAGCTATCAAATCCGGCGAGGTCAAATTCGTCCCTGAGCGTTTCACCAAGATCGCTCTCGATTGGATGGACAACCTGCGCGACTGGAACATCTCCCGCCAAAACTGGTGGGGCATCAGGGTGCCGGTGTATTACAACCGCTCCATCGATCAATCATTGCCCGAGTACATCATTGGCACCGAAGCTAATGCCAAAGCCCTTTATGGTCCAAACGGTTACGAAGCCGAAACTGACAACTTCGACACCTGGTTTAGCTCCGGCCAGTGGCCCTACACCACGCTTCAAGCCACCGGCGACTTCTGGGCGAAACAGCCAGAAACCGCTCAGGGGAATGCAGTGCCAGGAAGTGGCGAGGAGCAGACCGAGGCGTACAGCGACGTACGCCAAGGGAGCACCGCAGGCACTGACGCCGCAATGCGTCCCCTGAGCGGTTTCTACCCCACATCAGTCATGGAAACCGGCCGCGACATCCTGTTCCTGTGGGTCACCCGCATGATGATGTTTGGCCTCTTCAAAACCGGTAAGGTGCCGTTCAAAACTGTCTACCTCCACGGCCTCGTTACCGACGACAAAGGCAAGAAGATGAGCAAATCCAAGGGCAACGTGATCAACCCGCTCGACATGACCGCCAAATACGGCACCGACGCCTTGCGCCTGGCCCTCACCATCGGCATCACCGCCGGCAATGACGGCCCACTCTCTGAGCGCAAGATCGAGGGCTACCGCAACTTCTGCAACAAACTCTGGAACGTTGCGCGCTTCATCCTCGGCCAGCTCCCCGACGACTACTCCCCCGCTAGCCCTCAGCTCCACTCCCCCGCCGATCATTGGATGGCCGCCCGCACCGACGCCGCCATCGCCAGTGTCACCCAAGCCATCGAAGAATACCGCTTCTCTGAAGCCGGCCAAACTATCTACTCGTTACTCTGGGACGATTTCGCCGATTGGTATCTCGAAGCCTCCAAGGTATCACCCAACCACGACCTGCTCGTCCAGACCCTTGAGACCATCCTTAAGCTCGCCCACCCCATCGCCCCATTTGTCACCGAAGCCGTTTGGTCAGAAATGGCTTGGAACAGCCACGATCAGCTCATTATCACAGCCTGGCCAGTTGTAGACACTACAAGAACACAAAGCGAACAGTCGCTCATATTTGAGCATATCCGCGATGTCATACAAAAAGCCCGCACCATCATCGCCGAGGAACAATTGTCCAAACCCACGCTCATCACCACCGACAAAACCCTGGCCGGCTCCACCGAACTTCTGCAGCGTCTCGGCCGCCTCGGTCAAGTTGAATGCCACGAGCAGGGGAGCGGCCTCTACCTCGGCGCCGCGGTTCCCGCTTGGATCAAAGCCGACACCACGCTAATCAGCACCCGTCAGCACCGGCTCGCATCCCAGCTCAAGGAAAAACAAGCTTACGCCAAAGGTTTAGAAACAAAATTAGACAACCCCGGCTACGTGGCCAACGCCCCGGCAGCCGTCGTCACCGAAACTCGCGAACGCTTAGTGGATGCCCAAACCCAGATGAAACGGTTATCCGAGCAGCTAGCTGCCTTGACATAACAAACTGCCGCTAAATTAGATAACATATGAGCATGACTCCTGAACAAGCCGAGCAAATAACTCAGCCAAATCCTAGGCACGCTGGGGTAGCAGCAGAGCTTACTGAAATCATTGCCAACCGCGAAAAAGTGCAAGCTCTGCCGGGGGAGTCGCAGGCGGCGTATTTGTTGCGCATCACGGCACCCAAACGGCCAATGAAAGGCACGGTCAATCTTGCGCGCACCAGCATAACAAATCTCACCGAACACCCCGACCTGATTGCGGCTAATTATACAACTCTTGTTAAACCATCAGCTGCCGACATCGAAAAAAATAATCGGGATGCCATTGCCAATCTCGCCGCCAACGATCTTACTAGTAAAAACGGTGCTGTTGGTGCTGAGGGTGGTAACCTGGAAACTTTTCAAAAAACCGAACGGGGCCGGAGTTTTATTGATACACAAAGCGAAAAAAGCCAAGGTTATTACAACTTATTATTTGCCGGAACCGGCGACCCAGAAATCCAGGCAGTCGTTCGGGACCAATTAGTAAATAAAAAGATCGTCAACTTCGGGGGGGGGTGATGCAACGCTAGAACACGATTTAGTGGAGTTTGGTGCCCAACCGGCCAGCGTAATAAATGTTGATCCCTTTCCATCTCCCGACCAACCAGACGCCCCGAAACCGCGCGACCGTATCATCCAAGCTGACAGCGCCGATCCAAACTTGTTGCAGCATAGTGAACTTGCTCCAGGTTCTGCCGATGAAGTGTTGGCGCTGTATTCGGTGCCATTTTATCTTACCAGCGGCGAACAGATATCGCAGATGTTGCATAACGGCGTGGATTTGTTAGCTCCTGGCGGAAACTTTCGCCTCTGGCCAGTTAACTTTAATGCCAATGGCGCCACGCCTGAAGCACTCCAAGAGCGCAAACAGTATTTACTTCATACGCTCAAAGTATTATCAGCCCAAGGTCTGCAAATATCCATTGTTTTCAATGGTAATCGCGGTGACACCTTAATTATCCATAAACCAAAGACCACCGGATAGCGCCACATCCAAATGTCGGGACTAAACAGGGGATTATCCGCTCGTATTTTTTCGTATCATCGGCTTCAAAGTTTTTAGTATATATAATCCCAACCCAATAATCACCGGTACACTCAAGCGAAAATCATGACTGCGGCCGCAATCAGAAGATGTAGTCCTCAAACCTCATTGTCGGCCGGGAAGGGCCGACAATGAGAGGACACATACAAGCATCCTATAAGGAACAGAGCGGTGCTACACTAAAATCACTATGAAATCACGTCTCACACCAATCTACACCGTCCAAACCCTCACCAAATTAGCCAGCTCGCTGGTCGGCTTTTTTATTCCCATTTACTTGCTGACCCTCGGGTACAGCGTCAGTGACGTTATGTGGTACACGCTCGTTCAGGCCGTCGTCGGGCTGCCCTGTGCCTTAGCCACCGGTTGGCTATCAGCCAAAATCCAGCTCAAATATCTGATGGCCGCCCGGGTACCAGTGATTATTGCCCTGCTGGCCATCCTCATCAACCTACCAACCCACCCTGTACCCCTCGCCCTCATCGGCGTCCTCAACGCCGCGCATTTCGCCCTCTACTGGATCCCGTTGCACGTGTTCTTTACCGTCGCCACCAGCCGCGACAAAGTTGGCCGACAGTTCGGTCTGCTCATAGGCATCCCCAAGCTCGTTGGCATCGCCGGACCGTTCGTCGCCGGCCTGGTAGCCGCTACCCTGGGCTTCAACTGGATCTTTACCGCCGCCGCCACCCTCTACGCCCTCAGTTCACTACCCATGCTAGCCATCCCGCCCTATCAGGAATCACTTGACTTCAACCTGGCCAAGTTCAGGCACCTCTATCGCCGCTACCGTCGGTACTTCTGGCTGGAAATCGCCGAAAACATTCAGGAAGAACTCGACGCCGTCATCTGGCCGCTCGTCGTCTTCATAACCCTCAAAAGTACCATCCAGGCCGGTGCCATCGGCACCACGATGGCGGCCGGCTCAGCTATATTCACCTACTTCGTGGGCCGCTGGACCGACCGCACCGACGCATTCAAGCTCATCCGCCTCGGCGCCGGCCTCTGCCTTATGCTGTGGCTGGTCCGGCTTGGTACCATCACCCCGGTCCTGGCCTTTACCGTGTCGGCACTCATGGGTTTTGCCAGTGTCATCCAGACCATTCCCTTCAACGGCATCATTTACAACCTGGCCCGCGACAATAACCCACGCGAATTTATTCTCTTCCGCGAGGTCCCCATCACCATTGCCCGGGTGATCGTCTACGGCACGGGCCTCATCTGCGCCACCCATATCCAAAGCCTGTTTTGGCTGGCCATAATTGCCTACGCCGTGTTCGCCGTCATGCCGCGCTTCAAGGTTCCTCAGGCGTAAAGTCCTAATCCCGCCGCCCAGCATCGTCAGTGCGTAACGGCTCGCCAGGTTCAAAAATTTTCAGGGTATACAACGCCAGTCCGATGAACACCGGAACATACAAAAACAGATAACGCGACCGCCCTTCAAACAATAAAATAAACAGTATCAAACCGGTTAACATCAACCGTGGTACCAGGGTGGTAAAACCAAAGTTATTGCGGGCAGCATAGCGCAGCCTTGCCACCGGCAGTGCCACCAACATCAACACCGCCAGCCAACATACCTGAGCCACATTAGAATAGCCGCCATAACCCCACCCGCCGACGTAGAGTAATTGCCTCACAGCCCAACTCACGGCATCATTATGATAAAACGTCAGGTTCGTATTACCCTCACCATAAGCATAAAAAGTGCCGTCAGACAAAATCCACAAAGCTTTTTTCAGCAAAAAATCGGCATAGCCCACTGGACCATATCCTGCCAACTGACGCTGAATCTCCGATAAGGCAAAAGCCGTCTTGGCCTGTTGGCCGGGTTGAGCTGATATATTGGCGACGGCTTCAGCCGAGTATACCCCGTAAGCCGGCACGCCATCATGCTCACGAGTCTTCATGCCAATGGCCGCATAATGCCACGCCGGCATCGCCACATCGTTCAGGTTACGGGCAGGATAGGGCAAAATGTCCAAGGTGTCCACCAGTTTGAGGTAACTAGCATAGGTGAAAAGACAAAACAGGCCAGTCATGAGCGCGCCACTAGCCACCATCCACCACCGGCGACGTTGTTGGGTGGCTGTCGCCGGACTCACCAGCAACCACACACCCAGTGCCACCACCGGCGCGATCACTGCCATGATCACCGTCGGCTTCATCAGTACGCCAACGACAGCCACCACGCCCATAACCATCAACCATCCCAGGCGGGTGTTCGATGAGCGGGCAGCCGATGCCCGCAGAACCACGTACCACAGGCTAATCGGGAACAACGCCGCCAAAGTATCAGTATAAACAGTCGCCGTCTGAGGACTGATCGCCAAAAGTAATAAGCTTAAGGGCCAGGTCATTCGGGCAATCCGCGCACCATAAAGACGCCTAGCCACAAGATACAGCATGATCTGGCTCAGCCAAAGTGCTACGGCATTCAAAACCGAAGCAGCGGTCACCAGATCGCTAACGCCAAGCAAGCGCACTAGCTTAAAATATCCCCCCAACATCACCAACAAAGCCACGTTGTTGGGGTACGTTTGAAAGTAGTCAACCAATGCCGGGTCAATAGAACCTTGTTGGGCATACCGAACCGCTTGATCCAAAACAATCTGGCTATCCCAACCCGAACCGGTAGCGGTAAGCGCCCAAGCGACAGTTAATTGAACCACCAGGAAGGCAGCAAATACCACCACAGTACACCAAGGCCGCCATACTCTCTGACTGCGATTGATCCGTACCGCCAACAAAGCCACCGTCATAGCTGCCCCAATGGCAATCGGTAGTTTCGGTCCAAACAAATGAAATTTATGCGCTGCCGGCACCAAAGCCACCAGTACAACCAAGATAGCGGCCACAACTAAGAAACTATAGTTATACCCGCGCAAGCACCGCCAAAGAATTTGCCGTGTAGTTGTAAGCTTGACCAGTGTAAAATTCATATGAGGGAAGTAAATTGCTTACCTGCTTATTGTACGTGCTCCCTCCTATCTATGACACCCCGACACCTCGCGCAACACCAGCTCATCACTATCACAGGTTTTTTTGCTGTCTTCATTTTCGGACTGTATTGGTGGGCACCAGGCAATGTACCGCATAATTTTGAGGGAATCGGACACGCCGTCGATTATCTACTGTTTGGCTTGACCTCATACGTTGTCTGGTTGCCTGTCATCATGAAAATGCTCATGTGGCAAGTCTCACGCCATATACCCGAGACTCAGATGCAATCATCCCCCAAGCCGCCACCTGGTCGCCGGGTAGCGTTTGTTACTACCTACGTCCCCAGCTCGGAGCCCATCGAACTCCTCAAACGAACATTGCCGGCCATACTGGCCACTCATTATCCCCACGATACTTGGCTCCTCGATGAGGGTAACGACCCCGCCGCCCGCAAGCTATGCGCCCACCTGGGAGTACGGCACTTCAGCCGAGCCAATATCGATGAGTACAATCAACCAGACGGGCCTTTCGCTCGCAAAACCAAGGGCGGCAACCACAACGCCTGGTATGATCAATACGGCAAAAACTATGACTTTGTCGCCCAGATAGATACCGACTTTGTACCCAGCCGTTATTTTCTCGAAAGAACCTTGGGCTATTTTGAGGATCCTCAGGTCGGTTTCGTGGGTACACCCCAGATTTATGGCAATACCGCCCACTCTCTGGTAGCCCGCGGCGCAGCCGAGCAAACGTACAATTTCTATGGCCCCCTCATGCGCGGCCTGCACGGGTTTGGCAACACACTACTCATTGGGGCCAATCACGTCATCAGGGTAGAAGCCCTCAGAAGCGTTGGCTACTACAGCGCCCACATCACCGAAGACCTGCTAACCGGCATTAAGCTACACGCTCATGGTTGGCAAAGCCGCTATGTGCCCGAGGTACTCGCTATTGGTGAGGGGCCCTCCACCTGGAAAGCCTTTTTCGACCAACAGAAGCGCTGGGCATACGGCTGCATGCACATTTTATTCCACTACACTCCCAAATACCTGGGCCAGCTCAGTTGGCGGCAACGGTTTTATTACTTGTGGATCCAACAGCACTACTTCTCTGGATTAGCTATGCTCATCAGTCTCGTGGGGCTCACCTGCTATTTTGGTTTTGGTCTGCAAACAGCCAACCTGACGTTGATACCGTTCCTTTGCGCGTATTTGGGCCTCATGGTGGTGCTCGAGGCAATTGACCTCTGGCTCCAAAACTTCAATATCAGGCCTTTTCTCGAGCGGGGCATCCTCTGGAGTGCTATCGTCATCAACATCGCCGTCTGGCCCACCTTCCTCATGGCGTTCTTTCAGCTATTTAAGCGTCGCAAGCTCGGCTACAAAGTGACGCCCAAGGGCCAGAAAACCCAAAAAGACCCCTCAATCTGGCAACTGTTCACGCCCCACTTCCTCATCGGGGGAGCCACCTTGGGCTTACTGGTTTCCTCGGTATTTACTGAACGTACGTCTCACATCATGGTTTTTTGGGCGACCCTCACGGCCTTCAGCTTGTTGCTGGTCCCATTTGCACCCCAGCTTGCCGGTTGGTTGAAGCGCTTCAGCCCCCGTTAATCACGCCGCCACAATTCGGCATCCTGAGCTTTCACGCTTTGGCGCCAGGCAGGGTCTTGGGCAAGCGCTTCGTGAAGTTTGGTATCAAAATTGCTCAACAAAACACAATTGATGTCATACCGAGCAAATTCACTGCGCATAACTTCCTGCCCCTTGAGTACCTCCACATATTTGTCGAGGTAGCTGCCTGCGGGACCTCGCCAACTAGGCATCCGGCCGTCAATGTACACCGGCACGTTCGGTAAACTCATGATGATGAAGCCACCGTACGTGTAATCATTAAACAACTGCCCGCGGCAGGGATGGTCACGCAGCTCAATCAGTGCCTGAGTCGGCCGGTCAAGCGTCTGGGGGCTCGTCGTGAGGGGCCACCGCCACAGCAGTAACGACAAAGGATAAACTATCCCCACCACCACAGCAGCTCCCGCCATCAACCAACCACCCCACCGGCCAAACCGCGCACTCAGCCATCCGGCCATCCGCCCCATCTCATGATCGAGCAAACCAATGCTACCAACCACGAGCATAGGCATGTGGCGATTCGACCACAACGCTGCCACCACCAAAGCGGCTACTCTCACCCTATCAAAACCCCAACTCTTGAGAGTCAGGAGCAGCACCACCATCAGTACCACATAGGGCGCAGTTGCCGGCGTCGGAGTCAATGGCGCCCACTCCACAATCCGTCCAGCCAGTTGGCCATCACTCATTGTCCGCCAGATCTCTTCGTATATTCGCCAACCATAAGGGTTCAGGAGAGCCGCTCCCGCCGCCACCATCACCCACAGGAGCAAACTCCATTCCCGCCGCCACACAGCCGCCAAACCGGCTACAGCCAAACCAATCACAAAGCCACCATGCCAATTGGCCCACAGAACCAGCAACGGCACGAGCAACCAATACCGCCGACGCCGACGCAACAGCCACAGTACTGTGGCCAGCCCCAGCGCCGAAAAGGTAACACCCCTGATGCCGACGTATTGAATAATTGCCCCAACCGCTAGCCCCATAGTCACAAAGCTTGGTTTACGACCACTAGCCACCCACAAAGCCGCCACCCACAAAGCCGCAAAGATCAGGCCCAATGCCTGGTAACTCCAAGTACTAGCTACTAGATACACAAAAGCACTATAGGCCCACTCATGGTTGACCCAGGCAAAATCACGAGCGGTATACGTAAAAATATCGTGCATGGGCACACCATGTCCCCAGATATACTGGCCAGTGGCATAGTGCCATCCAAAATCCGGATCAACCCGGTTGACGCAGATAAACGCCACCAAAAGATAGGCGCCCACCAAAGGACCCCATTGCACCACCCCGGTACCAATCCGCTTGTGCCATTGCATGGGGCCATCATACCAACTACCATCAGGGCATGACCAATCGTGAAACGCAGTCATTACCAGCCTTTATCACGCTATGCGTTGTCACGCTGATCGCCGCCGCCGCCATGCTGGCCGGCAGCTATAAGTGGTGGTCAACCTTACCTCAAACCCAAGCTTCATATTTCAGGCACATCGCTCAAACGACATCAGCTGATCAAAAGCTCATTTTGAGTCGGTTCGCCACCTGGTTTGACCACGATAACCCCCAAGCTCACATCGATATCGCCGCCGCCAGCCTAGCCTTACACGAAGGTGCCCGCGGCCTGCGCGAGTTGCAGCTTGTTAATCCAACGCCGGCCAGCCAACTCCTCAAAAGCCAGCTCCTACTTGAGGACGGTCAGGCAAATGCTGCTGCGGAGCTACTCAACCAACTCATAACCGACCCTCAAACCGACGAAAACACTCTAGTACTGGCCTGCCTCGCCAATGCCAGCGCCGGCCAAGCACCAGCCTGTCAGTCTGTGGCGGCCCGTGTGAGCTCACCGGAAGCTACCACAAGCGTTTTAAGGGCACAAGGCGATACAACAACACTGGCAGCCGCTCTCTACGCCAAAGGGCTTCTTTTGAGCTCACAACGGGCTCTAGCCAACGAGCCCATTACACCCACCCGCAACCTGCTATTGGCGCGCATCAATTACGACCTCCATACCGAAGCCAGCCTCCAACAGGCCCGTGATCTCCTGACAATCGTCCTCAAGCTCAATCCTATAGACCTTGAGGCTCGCCAGCTCCTCGTAGCGACCTACCAAGACTTAGGCGACACACCAAACGCCGTAGTCCAAACCGATTTGGTAAACAAACTGTTAGCTGGCCGGCCGTAAAGCTGCCAGCAATTGGGCATGAAGTTCCGGCGTCCGAGCCGCCACAGGATAAAATCGGTGATGCTTGTCGGCCTCAAACTGACGAAACATGTTATTAGGATCAAAAGGCTTGCCTTCGAGGTCTGTTACCACACATCCCGCATGTTTTGCCACCATACAAGCAAACATCTCATATAGTTCCTCACCACCAAACGGATCGGCATACGCGTCGATAGCGCCCTCAGCCAGCCGCAACCAGTACAAATGGCCGCTGCTCGAAAGCACCCGTTTTGCCGTATCAAGCACCCTGTCGGCCTCATGGCGGCGAGATCTCTCTGCCACCGACTCAAGCGTCAGAACGACCCAGGCTTGGCCAAGATCAGACGGAGCTGCCCAGTCAAACTCGAGAGAGTTAAATGCAGGGACTTGCCAAAACTTTGATCCGTCCCTTTGGGCCACTCCCAAGATCCCGGTTTGATAATCAAGAATTATCGAAGCAATCCAGTTTTTAGTTGCGTCAAAAAACGTCATACCCATAGCCGCATCTAAGAATGTTCGAGACGCCAGAGAGCTATTGCACAATGGATCATATACCACGTAATAGTCTGCCGACTCAGGACCAGACCACGAACTTTCCTCAGAAAAAATTCTCACTCGAGCCGGCAAAGCAGCCAATCCATGTAAGTAGAGCTCATCAAGCGCTACATCAAACTGGAATTGCTCGTTTGCACCGGATTTTATTTTGACTAACTTGTTCATTTTTTGCACAAACTTTTCGTAATTTGTGAGATAGGGATTTATAAATTCATAGGCTTGGACCATCGTTTCACGTACAAATTTGTCGAGTATAGGGTCATGTAGCATATGCCGATCATACATCAAGTTGTGCAAAATTTCCCACAGCTAGTCGGGTAGTGAGGGCAAGATCCAGGCCGAACGAATTTCAACAAAACTTACCGTCAAAAGCATTTTGTAGTACTTTTTATAAAACCGGTTCACAAGCCCTATTTGGGCATTTTATCCTCAAGCCAAAAAATAAGCTCCCTCACAGCGGGAGCTTATTCTGGCGGAGAGGGTGGGATTCGAACCCACGGAGGCCTTGCGACCTCACCGCATTTCGAGTGCGGCGCACTAGTCCACTATGCGACCTCTCCTTAAATGCCCACCCAGATTAGCACACAAATCGCCTGCAGCTCAAGCGCCAACCCTCTAAAGTTACACAACCAAATCACTTGTAAGCGATAGAGAAAACGGAATTTATGCCAAACACTATCCATTTCGTAAAAATGCCAACTTGATCATTCCACAAACAAAAACCGGCCATTGAGCCGGATTGTTGATAATTCCTGGTGCGCCTGGCAGGACTCGAACCTGCGACCCTCAGCACCGCAAGCTGATGCTCTAATCCACTGAGCTACAGGCGCCTATAAACCTAAATACTCTACCACAATCTGTGGCTATCGCCAAGAGCTAAAAACGCACAACTCTCGTAATGCGCTCGATGACATCTGGCTGACGGTCCACACGCGGGAGATGAAGCTCAAGATGGCCAATAATCTGATCGAAATCGGTCTCGTCAAACAAAATGGCCATTCTTGGCATCAATCTTTGAGCCGGCTCCAAATCAATAGTGTGCCAAGACAAATCAGGCAGCACCCCAAATGACCGAAACATTTCATAAGGGTGCAGTTTGCCGTCGACAGTGATGCCTTGAGGTGAAACCTCATATGTCAGGATGCGTGGGGCTTTACGGGCATATACAACTACCGCTACCGCGGCTACAGCAAACAAGCCAATCTCCAACCAGTAATGCAGCCAGATTGCTACACCTACAAGTCCGGCGGCCAAAACTACAAGCCCTGCATACCATAAAGCACTCTTGTGATGTTGAACGTATTCTGATGCCCGCCAGGTAAAGGCCGCCTCCTGAGACCGCAACCGTTCAAGTTGTTCGGTCGACATTTCGTCTTCGGGCACGGGCAAAGGTGCCGGCTCAGATACTGCTTGTACCGGTTCTTGAATGTCTTTGATGGCTTGTCTCAGATATTCAGGCATACATGTACCTCTTGTGCTTGCCATTATGCGCCTCTCTACTCTTGGCGGCAACACCTATGGAGTGTACACTGATGGCGTGCCCATATGTCAACCTGGAGGGGTCGCATAGTGGCCGAGTGCACCTGTCTTGAAAACAGGAGAGCCCGCAAGGGTTCCGTGGGTTCGAATCCCACCCCCTCCGCCAAGATATATTATCTATATGAATGATTTGAGATTAACACAAATATCCGCAGTCCTATTTGACCTGTATGGAACCCTGGTTGACATCAAGGTAGATGAGTTATCGCTCAATTTTTGGACCTCAATAAGGAATACACTTGATGTCGCAATTGCTCCCGAAGATTTGCGCGACCAATATGAAAAAAAATGCACAGTAGCCATTGCAGCCAGCCAATCCGGCCAAGTAATTGAAGAGGTATTTGCTGATTGGTCTGCTGAACTCAGTCAGACATATCGCAAACCAATTGATACATTGACATTTATACGCAAATTCCGCCAAGCCTCCCGAACCTCACTCCAATTACGAACGTATGCCAAACCCCTAATCCATATACTCCAGGCGTCAGGTACCAAAACGGCAATTGTATCGAATACAGAAGCAGCTTTCACTAAAGTCGATTTACTTGACATAAACATGCCTCCAGTCGATGCAATGGTCCTTTCGTCTGATGTTGGTTGCCGCAAGCCTCATCTCAAAATATTTTCGGCCGCACTCAACCAGCTCAACCTATCGCCAGATAAATGCGTATTTATTGGCGACAATTGGGAGGAGGATATTATGGGTGCCAGGCATGCAGGTACACATGCTATTTTTCTCTCAGACACCCCGAAGGTAATGAGCGATGTCATAACAATCTCTGCAAAGCCAAGTCTTAAATCCATGATGGCAGCGTTAACAACACTAGACAATAACCTAAGCTAGGTCAGATTTCAGATGTCATCAGATCAATCAATACCCCAATCCCAAGCCATAAGCAGATCGCAATTTACAGTCTGGCAAGCACTTGCCCGGCACCAGGAAGCCCTAAAATCGGTTCACCTCAGGGATTTGTTTGACGGGCAGCCCGACCGATCAACAGCTTTTCAGGCTCAAGCCGCAGACATAACCCTTGACTACTCTAAGAACCGCCTCACCAGCGAAACTCTGAGGCAATTGTTCGACCTCGCCCGCGCCTGCGATATCGAAGCACTACGTGACGCCATGTTTGCCGGTCAAACCATCAATACTACCGAACGACAGCCCGCGTTGCATACTGCCTTGCGCCGACCCTTCGACCAACCGCTGGCAGTGGATGGCCAAGACATCATGCCCCAGATAGAACAGGTCCATGATCAAATGGTAGCGCTATCTGCTACCATCAGAGAAAATGCCTATCTCGGCGCTACAGGCAAGCCAATTGCATCAATCGTCAATATTGGCATCGGCGGCTCAGATCTTGGTCCGCTCATGGCGTATGAAGCGCTCAAAGGCTATGGCCGGCAGAACCTCAGGTTCCACTTTGTGTCAAACATCGACAGCTCTCATCTCCATGAAGCGCTAGAACACTGCGATCCCGAAACCACCTTGTGTATCGTGGCCTCCAAGACATTTGCTACCGACGAAACCATCACCAATGCTACCAGCGCCAAACAATGGCTCCTTGAAAGCCTGCACGATAAAGCCGCCGTCTCCAAGCATTTTGCCGCCGTCACGGCCAACCCTAAGGCGGCCCAGGAATTTGGCATCTCCCCGAAACAAACATTTGAGATCTGGGACTGGATCGGCGGCCGATACTCACTACCGAGCGCCATGGGCTTGAGCCTCATGATAGCCATTGGCCCCGACAATTTCGACCAGTTACTCGCCGGCATGCACGCCATCGATGAGCATTTCATAATGGCTCCGCTCGAACGGAACCTACCAGTCATCTTGGGCTTAATTGATATCTGGAATATCAATTTCTGGAACACTCAGAATCTCGCCATTTTGCCGTACTGCCAAAGCCTGCAGTATCTGCCCTCATATCTCCAGCAACTCATCATGGAATCAAATGGCAAATCAGTCACCCGCACAGGCCAAGCCATTACTTATAGCACTGCGCCGGTAGTGTTTGGCGTACCTGGTACAAACAGCCAACATTCAATAAACCAACTACTGCAGCAGGGTACTCAGGTGGTACCGGCTGATTTTATAGGCTTCAAGGAGCCGCTCGTGGAGCTCGGGAACCACCACACCAAACTGCAAGCCAATCTGACAGCCCAGGCACAAGCCCTGGCCTTTGGCGAAACATCAGCCCAGGAGCCATACCGGCAATTTGCTGGCAACCGGCCCAGTAACACACTCATGCTACCCAGGCTCACACCACACACCCTTGGCCAGCTCATCGCCCTCTACGAGCACAGGGTATTTATTCAAGGCGCCATCTGGGATATCGATTCTTTCGACCAATGGGGCGTAGAGCTCGGCAAGCAGCTCGCTCGGCAACTATTAAGAATGAGCTGAGGCAAAAACGATCGTGTCAAACAATCCCGAGCAAACTCACCAGAGCGCTGAGCGGCAGATACCGCAGCCCCAGGTCGAATACCAGGCCTTGGCCGAGCAGCTCGAACAAGCCGTCGAGCAAAATATCGTCCTCACCAACGCCGAAGATGAACTTGATGAAACAGATGTTCAAGCAGCCATCGATGCTATTCCGGGACTGCAACTGCTCAAACAGTTAGGCGCCAGACACACCAAGGAGGCTGGTCGGGTCCGTGAAGGAGGCCTCTATCGGCCAAATCCCAATATATTAAACACCGAAAAACCATTTATCGAGATTATGTCTGCCCAGGCTAATTTGGAGCAAGGACGCAGCACATACCTAAAGTCTGGCGCCGATAGTTATCTGCGAACACTGCAGTACAGTAGCCAGCCCCTGACCGCTGAAGATATTTGGCTGACCCAAATATCACTTTCTAGCTACAATCCGGCGGCACTCAATGCCTACGGACTACCCGAAAGCACCAGCCGCCCGCAATTTGAGCATTTCAAAAATCAAGTTAAAGCCTGTTTGGCAGATTACCTGGAATTCTTAAAGCCTCAAGGGTCTTCGGACTTCCTCGACAAACAAACTATTCCTTTCGAAGATCTCAATGCCGTCCATCAACCCGCAGACGTATCGCCCGAACTCCATGATCTCCTCACTGAAAGAGCCAGGATTCAGCAAGCGATGTACGAATTATTGACGGAGCACCACCAAGCCACCGCCGCTCAAAGCACCACAGACCGGTCATTGGCCGACCAAACTAAACGTACCCGAACCGCCCGCCAGCAGCTCGAAGGCACACAGCCAGAG
The DNA here is from genome assembly GCA_964467655.1 of uncultured Candidatus Saccharimonadales bacterium. Classification (GTDB taxonomy): domain Bacteria; phylum Patescibacteriota; class Saccharimonadia; order UBA4664; family UBA4664. Next base: position 73,344 of record CAYXSN010000003.1, read on the forward strand.
CGAAGCCAGGAAACCCTCTCCGACCCAGAGCAACAGCTCATAGATCAAGCCCTGGCTGCAGCTCGCGGCCAGACGTATGTAAACACTGATATGGTCGGCAGCGTCGAGTTAACTTCGAGTTCAGGCTCATCAGACAAACGCCTGACAGATGTTGGCTATCAATATTTCAGCGATATTCCACACGCAGCCGCATACACGGCTGTAATCAGAAACGAAATTCTGGATACCCATAGGCAAACTACGCGAGAACTACCCCAGACACTCGCTGAATCTGTTATCTTAACCCCGGCAAACGAGGACATTACCGAAACTACTGAGCACGAAGTTAAGGTACCTGGACTGAGAGGGTTCTTCGGACAAACCAGAACTGTCTCGGAAACCACAGTGACAGGACAAAGGCCAAGAGCAATCACAAACCTCGCTACCGGCGAAACGGAGCCAGGTATATACCTAGACTATCAGTTCAAGCCAACAAGAGAGATTGGCGACAGTATCGACTATAAGTGTAGCGACGGACGATCAGGTAACTACCTGCTTTGCCGGGTTCTCATTCCGGAATCCGTTGCCAACGAGCTACAGGCGGCTATCATAAACAAGCCAACCATTGTTCGCGAATTAGTACACCAACTACTTGTCCAAAACGGGGGATTACCGGAAGACTTCTGGGAAGGAACCGACCAAAGGCGAGCTTATCCGGTCAGGCCCGCATACGAAAAGCTACCCACAAGCTGGACAGTGGCCCTACGTACGGCGGACCAAGCCTGGCATGAGCTGCCAACCAGTTAGGTTTTTTGCAAGATCTGTTGCCTCGCCCGAATCTGGCGCAGCGCTGTCAGAGCCCGCCAGCTATCCTGCCAGGTATCAACCTTACTCTCCCGCTGAGGAAACCGCTTTTCCACCCAATGAATCGGCACTTCAGCCACTTCCAGATGTTTGGTACGCGCCAAGACGACGAGTTCAGTATCAAGGAACCAGCCGGATTGCCGGCAATCGTCCACCAGCACCTCAACCGCCGCCGGACTCAAAGCCTTAACGGCGCACTGGGAATCGCTCACCCGCACCCCAAACATGAGAAAATTCATCGCCCTGAGCCCCAGCGTCATCAAGCGCCGGTGCCAGGGCCGATACCCAGTCCGATGACTCATTACCAAATCGGCGCCATAATGCAGCGGCGCCAATACCAGAGCCAGATCTTTCATATCACAGGGCAGATCTACATCAATGTACAGGTACGTCTTGGCCTCAAGAGTAGCCATCACTTCGCGCAAAGCCAATCCACGGCCTTTCGCTCGACAAACAACCAATCTGACCAGCTCCCCGTACTTCGCTTCCAACTGCCTGCCAGTTGCCTCTGTGGCATCGGTCGAGCCATTGCTCGCTATCACAATCTGCCACCGGCTGGTCCCCGGGAGAGCCGTTAGGCCTTGCACTAACATCGCAATCGCCTCGGTCAAGACTATGGCTTCGTTATACACCGGCACCACGCACACGAGATCAAAGATAGCTGGTTCTTTGTGAGTCACCGAGACGCCGCCTGCCTCAGATCGTACACCCACCAACCACCCTCATTCGCAAACAACGTGTAGTGATCAGTGAAAAATTGTTGGTTGACTTGGTTCGACCAGATTTCGGCATCACTAAACGCCGCAAAACCTAAACCATAGTGAGCGATCAGCTCTTGCGCACCACTCTCTCCACGCAGCATAATGCCTCGATCGGTATAAGTCTGAATCCAATTACCATCATACAAGTTATACCAGCCAGCAAATGTCATGAGCACTTTACGGTCCGCTAGCATCGTAATTGGATGGTTATGTCGATCACCGACCAAGACATAGGCGTCAGTCGGCAGGCTTGCCTGCATATGCTGTCCGAAGCGTACTTCGTCGGCGCTCAAGAGTTCATACGTTTGCCGGGGTGCCGCCAGCACCAGCAGGCAGAATCCCATAGCGGTTAAGCTCAACATGAGGCCCCCAACCGCCAAGCGCCCCCACCAGGTTCTTAGCCAGGGCGCCATAATGCCAGCCGCCACAATCATAACCAGCCAAAAAGCGTACTCAAAGAACTTCATATTGTCCCACATACTCGGCTGGAAGACGTACACGTTGCAAACAGCGAATATGCCGGTCGCCGCCAGGTACACTACCCAAAGCTCAGCTTTCGCCCGAATCCGTCGCAACCAAAACCATCCACCCACAAGTACCACAAACAACCAGCCAGTATTAACTAGCCAAAAAGCCCACCAGTTAGCTGTGGGATCAGGATAAAAATCAGCCATCTTCCAGCCCCAAATCCAGTGGCTGAAACCACTATGGTAGGTCGTGCTAAACTGCCAGATAATTTGCGGCAACGCCACAGCCAAGCCCGTGCCAATCATCAACCACCAACCAGCAGGCACCCGGTAGCGCGACCACCACATGATGCCCGTCGCCAATGCCAGCCCACCGACACTCACCATGAAGCTGTGGGTGTGTACCAGCGGCATCAATCCCAACACAACTCCCGCCACCACGGCTCCGACCTGTCGGGTCCGCACCGCCCGCTGTTTGCGCTGTCGCCACAGCTCCAATGCCACAGTCATAACCACAATGAACAAAGGCATACCAAACAAATAAGCCCGCTGGGGTAGGGGATGAGAATACATAAAATTCAGGTAGTTGTCACCGATGTGTCTGATCTCAGTCAGAAACGCCTCATAGCCTTGAGTAACCAGTACTTTGCCAACCCGCCAGCCGCTAGTCGTCGAGCCGGAGAATACGATCATCAGCCAGCTCAAAAAAGCTGCCCGGGCCGAGCCCAGCAGCCGGTAGGCAAAACTAAACATCAGCTGAAGCAACGCCAGTAACATGATTGCCGATGGCACCATCAGACTGACGGTCCAATTACCGCCCAGCCGGCGACTCACTGCCGACCACAAGTCGCTCATAATCGGATAGGTGAGAGCTACTTGCTTATAAACCGGCGATATCAGATCAAGCTTGTCACCGAGCGAAAACTGATTCGTCAAACTCACGTGCAGGGGAGCATCGCCCCACACATTGCCATTGGCATACCACACGCCGTCTGCCCCCGGAAATTGGTAGCTCACAACCGTCAACCACATGAGCCAGCCGGCTACCGGTACCGCTACCAGCCAACCCAGGACCATACCCAGCCGGCTATGAGTGTAGGGTAAGCTCGTCACATGGCAACGACGGGGCAAGCGCCACCAGCTCAAAGCCATAGCCAAAAGCAAGAGAGAGGGCATCACGGTCATGGTCAGGTTCCAGCCGACAGTTACCGCCCCAGCAAAAAACACCCAAGCGCACAAAGCAAACCCAATCGCCACACTGGCTGCCAAGGCCTCCAATCGTCGCCACGTCACCGGCAGCTGGCGCACCACCTGCCAGCCCACAGCTACCGCCAATATTTGCAGTACCACAGCCCACAACATCTTGAATCAATGGTAGCACACGCTGCTGTAGAACAGTTTATGAAAGCCGAGCAATCACTTGTTTATAAAAAATTTGGGCATATCTTAAGACGCTATATCGGCCAGATGAAGCGCTTCAAATAGTACCTGTTCATCTCAGCCACACGACACGCTTCTCACACAACACGCTTCTCACACAAATAGGGCAGTTTCCGCCTAATTTTTGTTCCTAATGTGGTGCGGCTTATCTTGTATTTTCGCACTTTTGTAAATTTAGGCGGTTTTTGCCCCATTTTGCCAGCGTAAGCAACCATACCATTCAGACAAGCTTAGCCTAATCGAGCTATGCCAAATGATACAATATCTCCAATAGTAGGTAATCAGAGCCCAATCGCAAATGCCAGAACATTTGAAAGAACCACCATCGGAAGTTGCCCATTCAGGGCAAACCGAGAACCCCGACCGGGCTATGACAGTTAAGCTCATGGAGCGTATGCGAGCATCCGAGGCATCGACCACCCCACGAGAGCGTACGTAACCAGTTGCTCCAAGAAGCATTTGATCAAGCTAAAAAGCTCAATGAACCAGATATGGCGGGGCTAACTCTTGGTCTATCGATCAACGCTATTCACTACTTTGCTGATGGCAACGGGCGCACTGCTCGCATGGTCTACGCACTCCTCCAAAACGGCTACGACGGGTCTGCCGAAGCCAATGTACCAACATGTCGCGCAAGAGAAAGGGTACGGGCAAGCTTTTGCAAATCGGCCGCCAACCTATATCTTTGGAGCCTATGATGACGATACGTTGGGAGGCGAAGAATCGCGAGAGCACCTCCTGGTAGCCGAGAATATCGATGATACGGGCCGAGAAATGCTACACGAGGCTCTGCAGAGTGGCGGCATGGAAATAATCTCGCTCATGGCTGCCTTCCCTCCTGAAAGAGTCGGGCAATATATCAAAACTTCGTCTGACGGCAGGCGTACCTATCTCGAGGGGGGAAGGCTCCTGCCAACCCTCACACCGGCCGAAATCAAGCAGTGGTGGACTGCCTCACACCAGCAGACAGTAAATTACGTCCACAAGATCATTCATTTTGCCGACCGACCTGATGCTGCCAACATTGCCGGGTGGTATCGAAAACGCAATCAGCAGATTCCAAAACCTGCGAGCGAACAATAACAAACAAATAATTCCTTGGCGGAGAGGGAGAGATTCGAACTCTCGCGGGGGATTACTCCCCCCTACAGGTTTAGCAAACCCGCCCCTTCAGCCTCTTGGGTACCTCTCCGCGAAACTTGGCTGAACCTGCCTAATATACGATATTTCTAGTGCCTTGCCAAGGCCAAGCCCCACACCGTGCTCGCCCCAGCCGTCTTTAACACCCGAGCGCATTCATTCAAAGTGGCGCCCGTAGTCACCACGTCGTCTACCACCAGCACCCGCTCGCCGGAAAGACCATGCAAACCATAAAACACACCGCCCACTCGCCTTAATCTTTCGGCACGACCCAGACCCAATTGGTGGTCGCTCGACTGCCGCGCCAAGAGCGGCAGATAGGGAATACCCGACCGCCGAGCTACCGCTCGGGCCAATAGTTCGCTCTGGTTATAACCTCGCTCACGATAGCGCCCCGGACTGACTGGCACACTAGTAACCGCGTCAAAACGCTCCTGCTCCCACAAAGGTTCAAAAAAGCGTGCCAAATCGGGCGCTGCCCACCGCAGAGCCTGAAACTTCAGATCAAGCACCGCCTGCTTCACAGGTCCGTCGTAGTGCAAAGCCACGCTCACACCAGCCAATTGGTCGACACCACTCAATGCCCGGCTGCAGCACCTCTCACACGTCCGGCCTTGCCACGACGCCACGCCGCAGCCGGCACATTGCTGAACCCGCAACCGCCAAGTCTCACCACACGTACGACACAAAGCTGAACCTTCACGACCACATGAGGTACATGCCAAGGGCACCAATAGCTGCATCAACCGGCCAATCATACCTGAAAACCTTGCTTTTCTCCTAAAATTTCTACTATAATAATGCAAAGACGTTCCTTACGCCTACTAGTTTGTAGCCTAAATAATTTTTTGGAGAACCCCCGCCGTGATGCCAGGCAAGAAATCAGCCCCCGAACCACAAGACAATGTCCTGCAGGACGACTTTCTCGACACCCCCATGGAGGGTGACGACGACTGGATGGCTGAAGCCGAGGGTCAACTAGCGGTAGATGTCTACCAGACCAAAGAAAACGTTGTCATCAAGGCACCCATCGCCGGCGTCACGCCCGACAAAATCGACATCGAAGTCGCCGAAGATGTCGTCACCATCCGTGGTGAGCGGGTTGAAAACCGCGAAGTCGACCGCGAGCACTACTACGTCCAAGAGTGCTACTGGGGTGCTTTTAGTCGCTCAGTCATCCTGCCTACCTCCACGATCGCCGAAAAAGCAGCCGCAAGCCTCAAAGACGGCGTCCTTACCGTCACCATCCCTAAGGTTGCTCAAGACAAGGTCAAAAAGATCAAGGTTAAGCCAGTTTAAGCCGGCGGCCGTTACCAGGCCACTAAAAAACCCCGGTTTCCCGGGGTTTTTTAGTACGGACCGGCAAACTTGTCAGCCGGTACTCTTAGCCAAGGCGCTAATCACGAACTGGACCAGGGCAAACGAGATAACAGCTACCACGATACCAATGACGGCGTAAAGGATAGTGTTTTTAGCCTGCTCAACATTGCTCTTCTCACCCTGAGAGATAACGTAGCGCAAACCGCCGATGATCAGGAAGATGACTGATACGGCACCTACCAGGAACACTAAAGTGTTGGCCACCGTCTGGAAGACGCCGCCTTCGGCGAACAGGTTGTTGCTCGTACCGTTAGCCTTGGCACAACTGGCACCCGAGTTCAATGGGTCTGCCGAATCGAAGCCGTCAGAACAAGCGGCATACGCCGGGGCGCTCACAGCCACTGCTGCCGCTACCGTGCCAAACCCGAAGCCAAAGACTAGGGCCAGAGCCTGCAGCGACAACGCTGTTTTCTGGGTTAATGACATGATACTCATCGACAGGTTGTCTCCTTACTATCGTTATGATATTCCAAGTTGGTCTTAGCGTAGCATATGCACAAGCGTAAGCGCAAACTAACCGGCAATGGCTTGGGTCACAAACTGAATAATGGCGTAGGCCACGATCGACACCACCACACCAACCACTGCATACAGGATCGTATTCTTAGCTTTGCCGACAGCCCCGGTATCACCTTGAGATAACACGTACCGCAAGCCGCCGATAATAATCATAATCACCGACACACTACCCACCACAAACACCAAAATGTTGGCAATGTTAGCGATAATGTTTGATACCGACAGGTTCGTATTGCAAGCCGTGCCACAGGCGTTTTGAGCACTCTGCCCGATGATGTCTGATGCGTTCGCTAGCATAAAGCTTAAATTGTGTTCCATGATAATCCTCGTTTCCTTGATACATTAACCAGAATAAAAATCAAACCCGTCGCCAACGTTATGGGTTATAAACCACACAATCATATAAGCCGATGCCGCCAATACAATGCCAACTACGGCGTACAAAATGGTGTTCTTGGCCGCCTTAGCTTTGCTGGGGTCGCCTTCAGAAAGAGTAAACTGCACACCCCCATACAATAGAGCTATCAACGCCAAGCCTCCGATAAGCCCCATGAGCATAAGAGTAAGATTGCTCAGACCACCGCCGATAGTATTTACATCTGTCGGCAAACCAACTTCATCAGAGGAAATAGTGGCAGCCAGTTTCAACAAGTTCATCCGGCAATGCCTTTCGTCACAAAATCAACCACTGCATAGGCACCGATCAAGAGCACCAAACCGATCACCAGATTGGTCAGAATGTCTTTGGCCCGCTTCACTCGACCGGGATCGCCCATAGAAGTTACATAATATATTGCCGCCACGATGATCATAATGACTGCCAGCGCCCCTGAAAGGGCAATCAGAATCCTCAAGAGATTGCCCACCAAAACAAAAGCATCCGACACCGCCTTCAGATGGACATTACCTGAGGCATCACAGTTCAAACCGTCCCATAAACTGGGCAGGCCACCGGTTGTAGTGCCGCACGCTCCGACGGCTTCATCTGCTGGCAGTGCCATAGGCCTCATTATAGGAAGGGGCGATAGCAAAAGTCAAAAAGCTCATGCTACAATAAGCTCATGAAGTCGAGGTGGACTCTCATTGCGCTTATGGCGTGGGCCATTGTGGCACCAGCGCTCGTTGTTGTTATGCGTCCAGAAACCGCTCAAGCGGGAACACCAGCCTCCATCTTGCCGACCACATGTAACTGGACCAATACCACAACAATTACATGTAGTGGGTATCCTCAAGATGCCAGTCTAACTGTCACCTTTACACCCGACACGAGAAATCCATCAAACCCTCAACGCAGCTACAATGGCGGTACTGTCGGTACGCCAGGCGATGGAGGCACATACCAGTCTATTGAAAACGTCAGCGCCAACGGTACCAGTGGCCAATACACCGTCGATGGAACATCGCTCGGAGCCATCACGATTGGTAATCAGGCAGCCTCAGGCCGGCCGGTCAACGCCGTCACGCCTGCCGATGCCAATGATGGTGCCGCCGATCCCGACACGGCCGTCAAATGTGACGCCGGCAAAGGCTTCACGTGGCTCATTTGCGGCACCATCGAGTGGGCCCTCAATGTGATCGATTGGATCAGAAACACCGTGCTCATCCCCATGCTCCAGCAAAAACCGTTCGACGAAGCTTCACCAGATATCGAAGCCCTCAAAAGCGTCTGGGCGGGCATGCGCAACATCGCCAGCATCGTTCTCATCCTGCTCTTCTTGCTTATTATCTTTGGGACGGCCATTGGCTACGACAACTACACCATCAAGAAAACCCTGCCCCGCCTAGTAGCCGGCGCCATCCTCATGCCATTGTCCTGGTACATCTGCGTCTTGCTGGTTGACCTCGGCAACATCCTAGGTGTCGGGCTCAAGGATTTAACGGCCCCCTTCATCCCTACACCGATCATTGATTTTAATTCACCGATTTCCGAAGCTGTCTACAGCGTCGGTGGTGGTATTTTGCTCGGTGTCACTGGCTTTACCGCCTACACTGGCATGCTCTGGCCGGTATTGCTAGGCATGGTCGTTGGCTTGGCCGGCGCCTTTCTCACCCTGGTACTGCGCAACATCTTGATTCTCGTCTTAACGGCCATTAGCCCTTTGGCAATGCTCGCCTACATATTGCCCAATACCAAGAAATTCTATGACATGTGGCTGAGCAATTTCCTGCGCTTGATCCTCATGTTCCCTTTTATTATCTTGTTATTCCAAGCTGGCCGCCTATTTGCCGCCATCGCCGGAGCTGGCACCAATCCTATAAACACAATCTTTGCTCTTGTCGGACTGATGCTACCACTATTCTTAGTACCTTGGAGCTTTAAGACAGCTGGTCAAGCGTTGTCATTCGGTAGAGGCTACATCGATAAAGCTACTGGCATGGGCAAGCGGTACGGTTCAGACAAAATTGGCAACGCGATTAAGCGTCAGAGAGACAAAACCCGTGAAGCCAACAAAGCTCTTCGCCAGCATAACGCTATCCAGCGAGCAAAAGACATCGACAAAGAGGCCCCCACCAACCTCGGAGGTAAACTATCCAATAACGTCCGTCAACGAGTCGCCATGAAAAAAGCCGGGCATGGAGGCTTCCTTGGTGGCAAGGGTAATGTACTGCAGCAGCAAAAGTTTGAATCAGCGTACAGTGAAGCCGCCGCCACACAAGGCAAGATCGAGGCCGCCAAACTGGCTGGCGCTACCGGCACTAGCGAAACACACAAACAGCGCATCGAAGCCGAAACCGCCATGGCACTCAAAGGCATTACCGACGGCCGGGCCAATCGTGCAGGATTCATGCAAGCTGTCGGCGAAGCCAATGGAGCCGAACTTCCAGACAAAATGATCAGCTTCGCCCAGGCTAGTTACGCCGCCGGCACCGAATCCAGCCGTAAGAGCAATGCCAAGCTCCTCGGCACAGGAACCGGCGTTCAAGCCGCTGCCGCTGCGGGCGGTTTAGCTTCAACGGGGGCAATCGTCGCAGACGCCAGAGAAACCCAGATTGATAGCCTCAGTGACGAAAAAGGCCAGGTGGAAGGCCGCCTGATTGGTCAAAGGCACCTTGAGGACGTTGAACTCCAACGAACTGGCGTTAATCCGGCCACGGCAACGACGGCCCAAAGAGAAGCAGTCCAAAATAGGTTGCAACGCTATCGCCAAACCGATGCCCGCGTCAAAGCACGAGATACTGTACTTGAAGAAGGCGGGACCAAACGTCAGAGCCAAGCCGATTTTACAACTCATGGATACCAAGATGTTGAGGAAGTTGAGGGTTCCGCTGCCCTCGAGCAACGTAGTAAGCTATCTACCACTCGCCAAGTCCGCCGCCAACGCGTGGCCATCCAGGGTACAGCCGAGGGTGGCATGAGCGACGCAGATATTGAAATGGCGGCCAGTCGTGAAGCTCGCGAGAGCATTGGCGCCCAGGTCATGAAGCAAAGGGTAGGCAACGAGACTGAGAGAGCCGACTTGGCTTCAGGTGACGCTACCCGTCGACCAACCCTCACCAACTCACTGATTGCCGCCCGAGGCCGGGCCGAAGAAAGCGCTTCCGCTGAGAGCGCCCAACGCACGGCCTACGTCAGATCTGCTCTTGGATACGAAAGCGAAAAACCATCTCGGCCATCGCTCGAAGAACGTATCCAAGATGCCTCTTTCAAAGCCACAACAGACCAGCGCACCAAAGACCTATCAGTCGGTGAGCGTCTCAGCGAAATCAGCAAGGCCGAAGACCGGGTCCTTTTGAGCCAAAAAATCGATCCGGCTACCGCCTCAGCTGGTCAACGAGCCGATGCCAGGGCGAGCATTAGTGGCAAAATTGCCATCCAGGGCTCAGGGGAAGCCGGTTACAAAATGCGCATGGACATCGCCAAAGCCCGCGGCGAAGTCGAGGGCTTCGAAAAAGGCGTTAAGCAGCTCCAAATCGAAGAAACTGCCAAGAACCTGCGCGAGAAAGCCATCGACGCCCATCTGGCTGCCAACACCGGCGCCACCAGAGCCGAAGCCGAAGAGGCTGTCGACAGCAATCCGGCCAACGATTTCAAGCGCGAGGCCGAACACAACGTTGAAGCTCTAGCCGCCGGCGCTCCGGCCCATCCCGATACTGTCACCTCGGACCAGGCCAGCCGCATGTACCACGACGCTGGCGCCGAAAGCGCCTACACCTCAGCTGCCCAAGCCCAAGCCAATTCCATCGGCCAAGCCGTCGGTAAGGGACAGTCGGTCACAGCTGCGGTTGCTAACCGTGCGTCGACTAACCTCCTAGAGCTCGCCCGCGCCCACGGAGCAGCTCGTGGCATCACGAATGATGACCAAGCCATGGAGTCGTTCCTTGATGAACAAGTTCGCCTGACAGGCAGTGGCACGCCTGGTGTAGCCGCCGACCGCGAACAAGCCCGCCAGGCTTTACTCACGCAAATGGCCGCACAGGCTCAATCGGAAGTCATTTCTGCCGCTACGTTGGCAGGCATCGATAGCGGTGTCCGCAGTGAGGCAGCGGCCCAAGGACAACTTATCTCACAGGAAGAATCCTACAATTCGCCGACTAAATCCACAGCAGCTGATCAGCTAGAAATGGCTCGAAGAGACGCCAGTACAAACCTGGCCAGCAAAGAAGGAACCGACCAAGCCCGTTCACGCCAGCCCAAACTGGATTACTCGACAACAGTTGAGTCAACCAGGAAAGAAGCTCTTGACAAGTTCTTTGCTCAGAGAGTCCAAGAATCGGGCCGCAAATTCGTGATAGATGCCAACACCGGCAAACCAACTCCCGACCGAATCGATACTGCAGCGCCAACCAAAGATAACCAAGCCTCACTTCGTAAAATGGCAGAAGAAGCCTTCGACACGGGCGACTACGAGACCTTCGCAGCCTGCACCAATGCTTTGGGTCAAAACGGCAGTGGACGTGATATCGTCAGGGAGATTATTGAATCGAAGTTCGGATACGATGATAAGAACCGTATCAATCCTACCATCGCTGATCAGATCCGCAAAACAGCCAAAGCTAACGGCAACCCTGAATTCGACCCCGAATCATTCTTTAGTGCTGCAGTTTCGCGAATCAACAAAGATAAAGCACCATACTTATTTAAACCACGGGACGCCGCTTTTGGTAAACTACCTTCAAATGAATTTGCGGCTCTCGATGACCGCGGCAAAATGCAGTACTTCCAGTGGGCAAGTGGCAAAGTTGGTACGACCGATGAAGCAAAGATCAGAGGTGAAGCCGTTTCCAATATGCACGAATCGGTCACCAACAAATCTCTCAAGCCCAATCCGGGCAACGCTGATTTTGATGCCATGTACCGCTACCTCTATGAGATTGATCCCACTACTAAGGCGGTTATAGGGCCAAATGCAGATAATATGAAGGCTTTTGAGGCACAATTTGGAGGGAATACTGTCAAATTCGGCCAAGCTATCGCCGATATTGAACGCGGCTTTAAATCACATAATGCCTAATCAAAGGCTAGTCTAACCTTCCCTCAAGCCCCAATTTAGCGTAAGCTTTATATATCAACTGTGAGGGATGATAGGGGATAGGCACGCCCCAGCACACGTGATATGGGACAATACACCGTACCGCAAAACGTTGAAGCCGAAGACCATATCTTAGGCCCGCTAACGTTCAGGCAGTTCATCTACATGATGATCGGCCTGGGCTGGGTGATTATTACCTTCGCCTTGTTCCGCAAACTGATTGCGGCCTTCATTGTCATTGGTGTGCCACCGACCATTTTGTTCATGCTGCTAGCTTTCTTCAGACGCGACGGCCAGGACTTCGAGCATTTACTGGTAGCTGTGGTCGGCTTTTTTGCCGCTCCCCGCCAGCGCTTGTGGATCAAAGAAGAAACCATCGAAACCTTCCACATCACGCCCACAGCCAAACAGGCCGAAATCACCCAACGTAACCCACAGCTAGTCATCAGTGAACTCGAGAAGTTGGCCGTGCTCATTGACTCCCGGGGCTGGAACCTGCCGACTGCCCCCGAGGTCACGCCTCAGCTCATCATGCCCAGCACACCGGCCTCGGCCCGCATCGTCCAGCCAGACAATACTCCCTCAAACATCACCGCTCCCCACACCGACATGCTCGACCTCCAAAACAGCCCGCTGGCCCAAAACCTCTCGGTGCTGCTCCAACAGTCAGCCGACCATGTCAAGCAGTCGGCGGTCAGCGGCATGACACCGGGTAGTGAACTACCCGCACCGACTCATTTTGCCACGCCCGTCAAAAGCATAAGCGGCGTGACAGGCCTCGCCCAAGACGATATACTACGGTTAGCTACCCAGAGTGAGGGAATGAGCATTGCCTCTGTTGCGGCCCAAGCCACGCGCTTGAGCCCAGACAGTGGCGCAAATGTGGAGCCAGTTGCCAATGCCAGCTAATTCAGCCAGCAAAACCGGGAAAAGCACCCAACAAACGCTTTTGATTTCCGAAATCAAAGATGGCGTGGTAGTTTTGCGTGACGGCTCCATTAGAGGCGTCATCCTCGGGAGTGCCATCAACTTTGAGCTCATGAGCAGTCAGGAGCAACAAGGCATCGAGATGGCCTACCAGAGCTTCCTCAACTCACTTCATTTCCCAATCCAAATTGTCATTCGTTCAGAACGCATCGACCTGTCAGCCTACATCGACAGGATGCAAGCCAAGCGCACCGAGCAATCAAACGAGTTGTTGGGTGCCCTCATGGACGATTACATCGCCAATGTTAAATCGCTGGTCGATGAGGTCAACATTATGGACAAGCAGATCTACATTGTGGTGCCATATTTCCCCGATGTAGCCACAGGCAAATCACCGGCGCTCGTCAAAAACATCAAAAATGCATATAGCACCCCACCAGACATTACGATCACCGAAGAAGAATTCAAGGCCTACAAACAAGAATTGTCAGAACGGATGGCCTTGGTCTCGAGCGGCCTCGGCCAGATCGGCATCAGGGCGCTGGCACTTGGCACCCAAGAACTAGTCGATCTCTACTATACCTGGTACAACCCCGACATCGCCCACAACCAGAAGCTGATTGAAGCCGAGCAGCTCACGGCTCCCGTGGTCCTCAAAGGCGACGGCCGAGCACCCCACACCACCATTGAGGGAGGTCCTTTCTGATGGGACTTTTTGGCCCACCCAAACCCAAAGTTGATCCTGGGGCTCTGGCTGCCTACCAGCAAGCTATGGAGCAACGCGAGGCCGAGCTCATTTACCGCCAAGGCATCATCACCATGCGCGACCTCATTGCGCCTTCGTCATTGGAGATCGACGCCAATTACCTGAGGATTGGCAAACGCTATTGCAAGACGCTCTACGTGTATGGCTACCCCCGCCAGGTGTTCACCGGTTGGCTGTCGCCAATTATCAACCTCGATGAAATCATCGACATCTCACTTTACATCTACCCCGTGGAATCGCGCGTCGTTCTCGACAACTTACGCAAAAAAGTCACCCAGATGGAAGCTTCGTATGCCATCAACGAAGAGAAAGGCAAAGTGCGCGACCCAGGCCTTGAAGCCGCGCTCCAGGACGCCGAAGAGCTCAGGGACAAGCTCCAAGTTGGCGAAGAGCGGTTCTTCAGGTTTGGTATGTATCTCACGATGTACGCCGATTCCATTGACGCCATGACCGATCTCAACCGCAAAATCGAGGGCATTTTCGGCCAGTCGCTGGTGTACACCAAAGCCGCCACCATGCAGATGGAGCAAGGCTTCAACTCCACGAGTCCCTTGGCCAACGACCAGCTCCAGATCTCGCGCAACATGGACACCGGAGCCCTGTCCACCAGCTTCCCGTTCACTTCAGCTGAACTATCTCGCAACGAAGGCATCCTTTACGGCCTCAACCGCCACAACAACGGCCTGGTGCTTTTCGACAGGTTCTCGCTCGAAAACGCCAACATGGTGGTATTCGCTAAATCCGGTGCCGGTAAATCGTTTTCCATCAAACTTGAAGCCTTGCGCTCTCTCATGATGGGCATCGAAATTATCGTAATTGACCCCGAAAACGAGTACAAAACCCTCTGCGAAGCCGTTGGCGGCACCTATCTGCGCCTCAGTTTGGCCAGTCAAACTCGCATCAACCCCTTCGACCTGCCGCGAGTATTCGACCAAGATGAAGCCGACAACGCCCTCCAAGCCAACATTATTACACTGCACGGCCTGTTGCGCCTCATGATCGGTGGCGCCACAGTCTCAAACTCCACCGGCGCCACCAGCGTAACCTCCCTTACTCCCAGCGAAGACGCCGACCTCGATCTGGCAATCATCAATACCTACGCCCGCGCCGGTATCACCCGCGACCCCCTCACCCACAATGCCACCCCGCCCACCATGAACGATCTCTACAATACTCTGGCCTCCATGACGGGCAACGGCCCCGACCTGGCCATGAGGCTACGCAAATTCACCACCGGCACGTTCTCGGGTATTTTTTCAGAGCAATCAAACGTCGAAATCAACAACCCCTTCCTGGTATTCAACATTCGCGACCTCGAAGACGAACTACGGCCCATCGGCATGTACATCGTGCTCAACTACATCTGGAACAAGGTCAAATCAGATCGTCGCAAACGCATCCTAGTAGTCGACGAAGCCTGGCAACTTATGAAGTACGACGACTCAGCCGCCTTCATGTTTAGCCTGGCCAAACGGGCCCGCAAATACTTCCTCGGCCTCACCACCATCTCCCAAGACGTCGAGGACTTCTTAAGCAACAAAATGGGCCGGGCCGTGGTCGCCAACTCATCACTCCAGCTCTTACTCAAGCAAGCCCCTTCAGCCGTCGACATTATTGGCGAAACCTTCAAGCTCACGAACGAAGAAAAAGCCAGGCTCACCGAATTCCCGGTGGGAGAAGGCTTATTCTTCGCTGGACTCAATCACGTCATCATCAGAGTCCTGGCGTCCGAAACCGAAGCCAGCCTCATTAGCACCAATCCAGCCGACAAAGGTCAGGCGCCATCAGCCCCCACTGAAACATCAGCGCCAGCGGAACAAGGAGCATAAGAGGAAATGGCACTGCGTTCTGCCGCCGGTCTCAAATCTAGCTCCGGCATGGAGCCACCCCGCCAGACGTTCAAAGATGCTCTGGTAGCCCAGAAAGCTTCAAGTAGCCAGAAAACAACTACCGCCCAAAAGCCGGTTATGACGCAAATGTCACCGATGGGCGGCAGTCAAACCTCCAAGCCCGACACCATCACTAGACCCCGTAATGAATCAATCAACGAACCCAATACGGCGTCCAATACCAGCATCGCACCTTCGTCTCAGGCCGCCGACCTCAAAACCGGAGATAGCAAATTCGATGCCGTCCACGGCGACAACCGCGGTCAGCAAATGGTCGCCAACGCCGGCACCGCCCGGCCCGAAGCCAATGACGACGCCTGGGCCTCACCCGACGCCACGGCATCCTCCAATGCTGGTGGCCCACCAGACTCGGGTGGAAAAGCGGGCGTCATGTCTCCGGGCGCCGATCCAAACCGTGCCAGTCAATCTAGAATACCTGGCAATGATGCCGAGGCCCGAGCCAACTACGCCAACAACGTCAGTAACGGCCCGGTCGGCCGCCGGATTGCCGGCAAGACGTTCGATTTTGCCAACCGTCACCGTAAATCGCTGATCTTTGGCGGCGGCGGCATGGGTATTGTCCTAGCGTTAATCTTTGCCACGCTTGCCTTCTTGCCCCTCAAACTTGAATCATTCATGAATAACGTTATCAGCAACGAAGGCAAGCGGATGGAGCATTACGCCACGCGGCGCGCCGAGATCATGACCTACCGCTACCTCATGAACGCCGCCAACGGCACTATTGAATCAGACCCTTTGTATACCAGCTCCAATATCGTCAGGATGATGTGGGGTAACTTCCAGAAAGACAGGTTTATCGAGAAACTCCAGACTTCCAAAGGCATCACAGTGGAAAGGGGTGGCAGCGCCGGCAGTATCAGATTCACGACCGCCAGTGGCCAAGTAGTGGAAGCGAGTAATCTGAGTCAGCTCATGGACGTCCTCAAAAGCAATCCAGCCGGTACTGGCATTGAGGCAGAAATTGGCAAGTTCATGGAAAACGAGTACAAATGGTTCCGTATCTTTCAGCGCCGCTCTATCAGATACTACTTAGCCAAAGCTTACGGTATCAAACGCTGGAGCATCGACAAAAAAGAAGACAAGGTTGACCCGAAGTCCAAGGTACACAGCACCGAAATCCAGGCGCGCGAACTGGCCCTCGATGGACCAAATGAAAAAACCATCAATGCCATCGGTTGTGTCGCCGCACCCGAAAACTGCAACGGCGAAGACTCCAATCGCCGCAGTACCGACCCCAATGGCGAATCAACAATCGACCCGCCAAATACCACTGGGGGCAATGAAGAAGAGTCCAAAGCTCAGGCCGAAGCCAAAAAAGGTTTGCTTGAGCGCTACCGCAACCTCAAAACTACTGCCGGCAACAAAATTCTAGCGACCCTCACCGAACTGATTGGTAGTGAAGTGATAGCGAAAGGTATTCTGAAAGCCGTACCCTTCATCGGCTGGATCTCGTTTGCGGCCGACATCGACCATTTCATCTGGGGTGGTAGCTGGTCGCAAGTCGGCATCAATCTGCGCGCCTTGCAATACGTAAGCGTCGCCCAAACCTGGGCTACCCTCAAAGACCAGATGAAGGCCGATGAGCTGACTGCCAGCCAAATCAATGTGCTTATGCTTATGCTCGACGGCATTGAAAAATCAAACGCTTTCCAGCGCACCAATTCAGCCAATACCAATGGCGGTGTCACCATCCCGGAAGAAAAACGGGTAGGCAGCGATGGTGCCTTTATCGATCCCGAACCGGCCGGTCAGGGTATTTGCGGCATTACCTATCCACTGTCAAACGAATACCGGGGCATCCCGGTAAACGGCTTGTCTATTACCAACTACGAACCCTGGACGCTCCTGTACCGTCGTGTAGTCACAACACCACTGCTGATTGGCGCCGGCAACGTTCACTTTGACCTCTGTACTTTCAGGGCCGTATTCCAGCGTTTTATGGGCGTCATCATGCTTGGGGTCAAGAACATTCCGGGTGTCGGGCAGTTTATCTCTACATTCCAGACCCTCACTCAGTTTGTTATGCAAACCGAAATCATTCAGCGCCTCGTCGAGCAGGGCAGCCACTACGTCACGGCCTTCCTCGAACGTGTCTTCGGACTGGTATACAACGGCGAATGGGGGGCGCCACTCGCCAACACCATTGACGGTGGCTGGGAAGTAATCACAAATGCCGTCACCCGTGACCACATGGGTGGTAAGGCCATTAGCTATAGCCTCAGCTATGAACAAACCACCCAGTACGCTCTTGAGGACCAACAGAAACTCAATGCCGAGGGACCCTTTGCTAGTCTGCTCGCTTGGAATACGCCAGGCTCAACCGGCTCTAAACTACTGGCAGCCTTACCATCAACCCCATCAGCTCTCGCCAACCGTTTTACCGATCTCGCCAGCAGCCTCTTTTTACACCCCGCCAGTTATTTCAGTAAATTAGCGTACAACTTTAGTACCGGTAGTCTGGCCGTCGATCCAGCCAGCTTGCGCTCTCCCGCAGGCGTCATGCACATTGGCTTTGATGCTGCCGAGGTCAACGACAGCAACATCTACATTGCCGTCAAAGACATCAACGGACCACCAGTCAATGGCGCCTACCCCGGCCAGCCCGACGGCCGCATCGATGAGTACGACTGCATCGAAGGGAGCGGTAGTGGCGAGAGCTTGCACATAGTCGGTACTACTGACAGGGCCGATGACATCACCAAAACCAACCGCTGCCTCTACGATACCTCAGTGGCCCTACCGCTCTGCTCCGGCGGCTCCTCCAATGACGACGGGGGACTGGGCCAAGGCGGCGATCCCGGTCCATGTGGCCGTGTCGCTGGCACCTCAGCTACAGGCCAAGCCGGCAGCCCGCTCACCGCCAACTGGATGTCCGGCGCCAGCTTCATGCAGGGCGATTACAACGGTACACCCAAGACAACTGGTTTCGGCACGTGGCGTAACAGTTCACCGGTCACCATTGTGGGCACCTGGTGCGACAAGCCAGGCTGTACCGATGGATCCGCCGCCAATGATTACGACTCATTCAACGGCGCCATGGACATCGCCATCGGCGGCATCTTCAAACAAAACGGCGAATCCTGGTCGGCCGCCGCCGGCGGAGCCTACAATTCTCGTTGGCAAGGTGCCATCAGCAACATCGCCTCCCACCGCCAGGGTAAAGGCCTCACATTCATCAGGTTTGCTCACGAAGCCAATATGAACTTCTCAGACTGGAGCGTCATGCCGGGTGAAGAAGCCAACTACATTACTACTTTCTGCAACGTAGCCAACATGGCGCACGCCGCCGGTCTCAAGGTGACCTGGTCGCTCAATGACGGCACACTGGGCGGCGCTGCCGGCCCTGCCACCATGTATCCCGGTGACGCCTGCGTCGACGTCGTGGGACCCGACACCTACGACTGGGACACGCCTCAGGTATCGGTCGTAAATGGTCAGGTTACCGGTATCGAATCATGGCGCCAGTTTGCCCTAAGCCACAACAAGCCCCTAGCCTTCCCCGAATGGGGCGCCAACAACACCCAAGGCCAGACCAAAGATAACCCCGCCTACATCACCGCCATGAACACGTTCATGGCTACCAACGGCGGATCAGGCCCAGGCCAGTTCATCTATGACATCTATTTCAATGAAGACGAGAGTGGCTACCGCATCGGATTATGGCCAACCGCCGATGTCCCGCAGATGGCTAACACCTATAAAGCTCTCAAGTGGGGGAATTAATAACAGCCATGCTCAAGCGTTTTACCACCATTCTCGTCCTCGCACTTACAGCACAGCTGGCGTTTGCCCCGACTGCTAAAGCCATTTTCAACTACGACAATAAAGCAGTTACCAAAGAATACATCTATTGGGACAACCGGGTGACTGCCGATTGCCCCAGCGCCACCGACCTGTCAGGAAACAGTCCTACCGGCACCGATTCGGCGGCAGCCGCTGCCCGCAAGAAAGTTATTTGGGATTTTCTTACAGCTCCCGGCCGTCTGACAGCCCCTCAAGCTGCTGGGGTACTGGCCAATATGACAGTTGAAAGTGCCCATACTTTTGATCCAACGATTGTGCAGGGCGGTACCTATAAAGCCACGCCTGAAGGCGTGAATAACGGTTACGGCATCGTGCAATGGACTCCCGGCACCAAACTACTGAAATATGCCGACATTGCCGCAAACCCCACGCTCGGAGGCAACCTCACCCGCCAGCTGAACGTCCTATGGGACCAGCTAACCAATGCGAGCTCGCCGTTACCGGAAAAGGCTGCCGGCGACGCCCTCAAAGCCACCACTACAGCCGAGCAAGCTGCCGTAGCCTTTATGATCGGGTATGAGCGGCCGGCCGACAAGTCACTGGATGCCCGAGACGGCCGCGCAGCCTTAGCCAACCCCATCCTCGTCGAAATGACCGGCGGCACCAGTGGCACGATTACGCCTCTAACGACCACAAATGGCACTCCCGTCACCACATCATCAAGCTGCCCGTCGGCTACATCCCAAGCCAGCGCTAGCATTGATACAGCCCATATGTTTGAGTCATCAGTGAGTATCCAATGTGCTCCCGGCACAACTGATGCCGGCGTTCAAGACGGCTACCACAATGGTATCATGGTCAAGATCAGGGTCTGCGCCATACCAAACTTTCCATGCACCAATGAAGAATGCCAGGAACTCGGCAATGGTCATGCCCTAGTGAACTCCCGAGCCTCTGGCGCAATCCTCAAGATGATTACCGACGCCATAGCTGCCCGTGATCAAGCAGGTAAGAGTTATCAGATCAACGCGTCATCAACCTTCCGTACTATGGCCCACCAGACAGCCCTCTATAATGCGCCTCACTCCGATCCAGTTGCCAAACCCGGCTTCTCCAATCACCAGATGGGCCTAGCGATCGATTTCGGCTTCTGGAAAAATACCAATACCGGACTCTATGATTGGCTCAAAGCCAACGCCTCGCGATATGGCTACCAGCAACTGCCAAGTGAAGTTTGGCACTGGTCCACCAATGGTGGTTAAAATAATAACTCAATAGGAAGTACCCCAATGCGCCTAAAACTTATCCTCCTAGCCCTCGGCATTACGATACTAGCTGCCAGTGCCAGCCTCTGGAACTATTCAAGGATTCAAATGAGCGTGCCCAACATCTCTGGTGAGTACACCATCACCCTAGAGAACCAAGCCGATGGCAAAGCCACCGTCACCAAGACTAGCTCCAAGTCTTTCAGCAAAATCGTCAGCAAAGGCTCCTACCGGGTCATTGTGACCCAGGGCCAAAACTCCCGCTTCTTTCTCATTGATACAGCTCCGTTTTTGGCGACCACCAGCGTCACCGCCGAGCTTCAGACCCAGATCGCCCGCAGTTACATCGGCAACAGCCCCGGGGACTGCTTTTACCTAATCGCCAATGTTGCCCTTTCCAGCACTTGTACCGGTAGTCAGAGCCACATGACGTTACACACACCAGCCACGGCCACCCAAGCCAGCTACAACCAGGATTACATCACCATCAGAGGCCGGTTCATGGACAGTCTCGAAACCGCCGGCGGCACAATAGTGTTGAGCCAGTCCATTGGTGATAGCGGTCCGCTGCTGCATCTGTTTACCGGTAAACTCGAACCCGCCAAATCAACTGAACTTTCAGGTCTGAAAGCCGGTGTTGAGTATCGCTTAAGCAATTATAAAGCTGGCTTTTTAGTCCATAACTTTGATTTTTCGGACGTCCAGTACTATTCGGCCTTCGGTGCCGCTGCTCAAAGCGTCACGTTTGAGGCTGCTCAAACCAAAGCATCCAAGCCCTCGGCAGTAGCCACCAACAACCAAGCGACAGCTGTAGCCTATTTCTCTGAGCGTTCCGAAGAAGACCAAGGCAAAAATATCACTGAAATCGTCTTGTCGACTCCCGGCAAAGCCACCCAGCATTTTACCACCCAAGGCCATATCACCAAACTCATGTTCTGCTCAACCCAAACTCTGTGCGCCCTCAACAGCTTGGGCAGTAGCCTGCAAGTTTACAAGCTTGAGGACAAGGGGATAGACAACGATTTTGACATCAAAGATGTTTCAGATTTCTTACTCTATCAGAACCAGATTGTGGCCGCCCAAGGCAAAAGTGTTTACCGCATTAATCCTGATGACCAATCAGGCTTCCAAGAATACAGCTTTGGTGCCTATAACTTCTGCGGCTTCAGCCCCGCACCCAACGGCTACGTACTCTGCATCGCTGGCGCCAAAAACGGCCGGGCGCTCCTGAGACTTGATGAAACAGCCGCCATCATCAACTCGGGTGCCATCGACCAGCAGTTAGCAAGCCTAAGTACCAAAACCGACATCATTAACCAGATCAGCGCCTACGGCCGGTTTATCACGGTAGTCCCCAAAGGTGACCTCATCATGAACTGGACCGCCCGCCGCCTTGAGCCAGACCCCGTAAAACAAGCCACCATCAACGGTCAAATCAATGCCACCATCAACGAACTTGGTATTGATAGAAGCAAGTACCAGATTTCAATTACCGCACCTCTCGGTGATTAAAACTGACGCCCCTAAATCGAGCTGATCGTAATCATTACCCTCACGCGCCCCGGCTGGCCAGGTACAGGGGTAGGGGAGCCACTCGTCTTCAAACCAGCCAGAGCCACCAGCTCCAGCTGACGCATCCGCAACGCTCCAGCTACAGCCGCACTTGACGTCACGAGTCTTAAAGTTCCCTGGTGCCACTGACGGGCCCTCACTTTACCCGGATACCATTCATCCACCACCTTTTGAACCACTTCCAACACATCCTGGCGGTCAAGCCCTAATTGCTGACGCTTGTGTTCAAAATAAGCCGGATCTATCATACTTCACCAGTCCAGATCGTAGCGTGATCAGTCCTAAATTCCCTGGTCACGGCATCAGCATCGGTAGTCGTAATCACGGTCTGGTATCCTCCTAATCTATCAAGCAAATAAGCTCGTCGCTGTTTATCGAGCTCGCTAAAAACATCATCAAGCAAGAGGAGGGGACGCACCCCGGTCTGAGCCTGGGCATAGGCCAATTCAGCCAGCTTCAAAGCCAACACCACAGTCCGAACTTCACCACGTGATGCCACATTGACGACTTCGCCGGTTTTAAATTTGGCACCAAAGTCTTCACGGTGGGGTCCGATAGTGGTAAAGCCGGCTGCAAAATCTCTATCCAATTGCCGCTCCAGTACCGTCAAAAAATCAGCTTCGTAATCACCCGATATGCTCGGTTGATACTCCAAAGCCACAGCCACAGCCTCGCCAGCAATCTCCCGGTATAACTCGGGCAATTTACTGTTCACAATTTCTAGGTAACGCTGGCGCTTTTTGCAGATATCAACTGCCAACTCCGCTAGTTTAACGTTCCAAGCAAACAGTTGGTCGCGGGGTGGCAACGACCACTTCTTGGCATCAAGTAGAGCATTGCGCTGCTTGAGTACTCGCCGGTACTGCATGAGGGCCACCAAATAGAGTCGATCGGTCTGACAGAGCACAAAATCAAGGTACCGCCGCCGGCCTTCTGGAGGACCCTGAAGCATACCCAATTCAGTTGGTTCAAACAACGTCACCTGCAACCGGCCGATATGAGCGGCCAGCGTCCGCTTCAGACCGTCATGGGTCACTTTTTTGGTCACACCACCACTAAAACTGGCAGCCAAAGCCATCTCCATTTCACCCCCCGCCACCAACCGGTAAAAATCAGCCCCATGATGAACCACATCCCGATCGCGAGCCCGAAAGCTTTTGGTGGAAGCCAACACGTAAAGTGCCTCCAATAGGTTCGTTTTACCAGTAGCATTCGGCCCCACCACCAGAGTTACTTCGGGATGCAATTCAAATTTGGCGGCCGCATACGACCTGAAGTTCGCCAGCTCCAGTTGGGAGATGATCACGTGCGCAGCGGCATAATGATGTGCAGGTAATCATCGGCCGCCTCCTCGCCAGCTGGAGACAGTACGCAGGCCTTGTCCTTACCGCTCGTCGCAAACATGACGGTCGAGGTCTTCATGACGGCTAGGGCGTCGGTAAGATACCGGGCATTGAGCGACACCACGGCATCATCACCACTTACTTCGCAATCGGCCGCCGAAGTATTGCCACCCACCTCTGAATCACCGCTCATCACCCGCACCTGACCCTCTGCTTGAATCTCGAGCTTCACACTACCGGCACTTTCCCGCGCAAACAAGCTGGCCACTTTAGTGATTCTCGTAAACTCACTCACTTCAATCTCAAACGAAGTCTCAGCCTGCTCAGGTAAAATACCACGATAAGGAGGAAACTGCCCCTCAATCAACCGTGACACCAACTCGATATCACCCAGCCGCCACATGACCTGGTTTTCATCCATGTATAATTCAACAGGCTCAGTAACATCAGCCAATAATCTCATTAGCTCCTGCATAGTCCGAGCCGGCACAATTACTTTGAGCTCTTCTTGAGGCGACTTCTCCAACGGCATCCGTTTTTCGGCCAGGCGGTACGAATCGGTCGCCACCAGATATAAATTGTCGTCCTCGGTATACAAATACACACCAGCCAACACCGGCCTGGCTTCATCCGCTGAAGCCGCTACCACTACCTGCACCAAGGCTTCCCGCAGCGCTGCCGCTTCTACAGTAAGTACCGGATCAGCTGTGATAGTGGGGATTTCAGGAAATTCCTCAGCCGCAATTCCGTTAATCTTCGATTCATAATTAGGTGCCTTCACCACTAAGACAGCGTCTTCAGCCATGAGCTCGATAGTGCCATGAGGCAGACTCGAGACAAACTCACTCACAAGCCTAGCTGGCACCGTGACGGCTCCTTGCTCTTCTACCTTGGAGCCTACCCAATAGTTAATACCGATCTCAAGATTGGTCGCCGACAACCTCAAACGATTACCATCAGTTGCCAGTAAAACGTGTGACAGTACCGGCAGACTGGCTCTCGTTGATACTACCCGGCCGACGCTTGACAGAGCTTTGGACAAGTTCTCTTGTGTGAGGCTAAGTCTCATATATTCTTTCCCCAGGTAATTGCCTTATTATTTTTCTTTCTCATAATCATCATAGTAATCATAGGTCCTGTGGAAAGTGGGTAAAAACCGGAACAGAGCTTACTACAAGCCTAATATGGCTAAATGGCTTGGGTAAGAACGGCGGACAACCTGCGGACAACCTGCGGATAGACCTGTGTAAAGCTGGTCGCCGCCGGTCCCGGGCCTGTGTACGGGACCATTGTTGCTCACAGAGCTTCCCCCAAGTTTCCCCAGTCTTTTCCACGTAGTTGTCCCCCTGTTTATTCACGGCTCATCCAGTCAGTCCCAGCTGCTCGCGTACTGCCATTATGTCGCTACGCAAGACATCATCCGAGTCGATCAACTTTTCCAGCTTTTGTACCGAGTGCATGGCGGTTGTATGATCGCGGCCACCCACAGCTGCAGCAATCTTCGGAAAACTCAGGTCGAGGTCGGCTCTCATGAGATACATAGCAATTTGCCGAGGCACCACGATTTCTTTGTCCCGTTTAGGGCCTTCAAGATCGGCGACCGTCAGATCAAAATATCTGGCTACCCGCTCCAGTACGGTTTTGGCGTTGGTGACTCTCAGCCGTGGCCGAGCCGCCGCATCGCTAGCCAGCAAGCTGCGCACCCGTTCGAGTGACATCGAGCCTTGTTTATGCTCAAGATCAGCCAGTACTTTTGTGAGCGTACCTTCTAGCTCCCTGATGTTGTGCTGGGCATGGCGGGCAATAAAATCAACAACCTCCAGTGGCAATACCAATCCTTGGCTAGCCGCCTTGGTTTGAATAATGGCTGAGCGAGTCTCAAGGTCGGGTGGTTGGATATCAACAGTAATGCCCATTTCAAACCGGCTAATCAAGCGATCTTCCAACATTGTCAGGAGTTTGGGTGGTTTATCGCTGGAGATAATAATTTGCTTGTTGGCCTGATGTAGGGCATTAAAGGTATGAAAAAACTCGTCTTGAGTCTTTTCTTTACCTGCCAAAAATTGCATATCATCAATAATGAGTACATCAACGCCTCGGTATTTGTCGGCAAAAGCATCATTTCTTTTCTTTTGAATGGCATTGATAAATTCATTGGTGAAACTCTCGATACTCACATACTCGATGCGCTTGCTTGGGTCACGGTGCAAGATTTCGTTGCCCACGGCTTGCATCAAATGGGTTTTACCCAAACCGACACCGCCATAAATAAACAGGGGATTGTACTTGGTGCCAGGGTTTTTGGCGACTGCCTGGGCTGCGGCATGAGCAAAATCATTACTACTACCCACCACAAATGTACTAAAGGTATACCTTGGGTTTAAATTTGACCGGGGTGCCGGTGTTGTTGGTATAGCAATTTGCGCTGGCGCCGGTTTCTTGGCGCTGGTACCTGCTAGCGGGCGGGTAGTCTTAGTCGGTTCCTTGGGCATTTGGATGACTTTGTAGTCAACAGTCCTGATTGTTTGATCAGCCCGGGCTAGAGCTGTCTTAATCTCGGCGTGAAACTTATCGCGGAGCCATTTTTGGGCAAAGGCATTGGGTACCGCCACTGTGACATGCCCGTCTTCCTTCGAGAGAATATCGGTCTGCTTAAACCAAGTTTTGAACATAGCCTCAGAGATGGTGGTTTCCAAGTCCCCCAGCACAGATTGCCACAACCCCTTCACATCCTGCATATCTCTATAGTAAAGCATCAAACCGCTTATCCACAACGCTTGAAATTACGGCCAAATGGTCGTGCCCTATTTTTACACAGGCTCCAGGCCCATCAGATATAAAACCAGTGGAAAACCCTGGGGAAAACGAGGGGAAAGTTGTGGGGGAAACTGGCCCATTGGCGTTCGGCGGCGATCGGTTTTGGCCTCAAAACGCTGCCGCTTATCTTGCCGATGCTTGACGCCTCGTCACTTTGTGATCAGATCGCTTGTACAAACGTAAGCGGTATACCACAATAAGGTCATGTCATTCTTCGCCAAGCATCCCTACTACAAAAATCTGCTCAAGTTCGCCGGTTACATATATGTGGGGTATCACACATTGTTCCTGTGTATGCTCGTACCCCTCATCTTCTTACTCCTGCTGGCCATCGGTCTCACCGCCGGTCAGCCGCCAGCTAGCCAATCAACTGCCCTCACTAACCTCACGCCAGTCTACGGCGACGGTTCCAATCAGCTACTGTCCATCAAGGTCGAAGGTGTGATTGCTGGCGAATCCGAATCAGATAGCTTCCTGGGATCATTATCGGGACTATCCTCGGGCTACGCGATCAAGGATCAACTAATTGCTGCCGCCAAAGATAGCACCATCAAGGGCGTCATCCTCGAGATCAACTCACCTGGTGGCACCATTTACGGCGCCCATGCCATTGCTGACGGCGTTGAATATTACCGCACCCAGACTAAAAAGCCGGTCTATGCCTTTATTTCGGGCCTGGGCGCCTCGGGTGCCTACTGGGCGGCCGTTAGTACCGACAAAATAGTGGCCGACTATGGTTCAGACATTGGTAGCATCGGCGTCATCATGGGGCCGTTCGAGTATTACAACAAAGTCATCGCCACCGACGGCGGCCTCCTGGGCGGCGGCGTCATCACCCAAAACGGCGTTGAGCAAACCTACATTACCGCCGGTCGGTCCAAAGACATCGGCAATCCCTACCGCCGCTTGACGACCGACGAGGTAACTGCCCTCCAGCGCCAGGTCAACAACGAGTATGACAACTTTGTGACCTACGTAGCCGCCCGCCGTCAGCTCACAGCCGACACCATCAAGACCCAGATCGGTGCTCTCAGCTACGACAACAAGACCGCGCAAAGCCTCAAGCTCATCGACGCTACTGGTAACCGCGATGATGCCTACGACCAGCTGGCCGCCGCTGCCCAAGTCGGTGAAGACTACACCATCATGAGAGCCGATGGCGCCACAGGCTTTGTTTCGGCGCTACTGGGCGCCATCAAACACGGCCGCTGGCTTCACGTGCAAGCCGCTCCCGCGCAATCTGACATTTCGGCCAAGACCTGCGCCCTCACCAAAACCATGCTGGCATACCACGGAAACGTGACCGATCTCTGTCCTACTCAGTAACCACGTGACCAAACCCTCATCTGTATCCTATACTCAAGAATATGAGTGTTAAGATTACCTATTTCGTCCACGGAACCACGTTCGACAACGAACAAGATCTAGCCACAGGCTGGCTGCCCGGTGAGCTTTCGCCGACCGGCCGCAGCCAAGCCAACGACCTGGGCAAACAAGTCAAACACATCAAGTTTGATGCTATCTTGAGCTCAGATCTCCACCGAGCTGTCGAGTCAGCCGAAATCGGCTTTGGCTATCGGTACCATATCATCCAGGATAAGCGTCTGCGCGAATGCAATTATGGTGACTTCAACGGCCAACCCCATACCTTCAAAGCCAATCTGGCAGACTATATCAGTCAGCCCTTCCCGGGTGGCGAGAGCTATCAGGATGTCGAAGCGCGAATGAGAAGTTTTGTGGAATCCGCGCGCCGCAACTATGACGGTCGCTACATCGCCATCGTGGCCCACCAGGCCCCGCAGCTGGCCTTAGACGTCATTCTGCGCGGCCGCACCTGGGAACAAGCCATCGCCGAAGATTGGCGCCCCCGCAAGGCCTGGCAGCCCGGCTGGGACTACGTAATTACCTAAACAGCTTGTCTGCCGCCCGATAAACTCTTAAGCTAAATCTAAGGGTTAAGTGTGCGCCAAACGCGGGAGGCTGGTATGAATTCACGGTTCCTGGTCAGTACGTTCGTGGCCTTGATAGTGATCACAAGCATTGCGCCGCCGGCCGGTGCCGTTACCCAGCCGGACGTGCCCGGCACTCAAACGTACACTTTCCAAGGTACTCCGGCGGCCTTAAGTAGCCAAAAAGCCGCCAAACCTGCAGCCGTCGGGGTATTTGGATCTGGTGACGCCATGGGTGGACCCGATCCTTCGAAGCTCAGCCCCACGTCTACACCAATCAGGCACGACGAGAAAACAGCTTTCAGAACAGCCAATACCAAAACCTTTGATCTGGGTAACGGGCAAAGCGAGAAGCGAACATACCTTGAAAGAGTTCATTACCAGCAGGCCGGCCTTTGGGAAGACATTGATACCTCACTCATCGAAGATGCCAATCCTACAGATTCAACGAATCCCTTAATCCAGGGCTGGGGCGAAGTCACAAGCTTCTTTACCAATCTAAAAACGCTGAAAACCAAAGCCAACGACTGGCAGGCCCGCTTTGCTCCCAGTGACCACAGCGCCGGAATGGTGAGGATCATCGCCGATGGCAAAACGCTTACGTTTAAGCCTGCAGGGGGCAAGCCGGGAGTTGCCCCGGTTGTTTCAGCCCAGGACGGGCACCAGCTCGTCACCTACAACAACCTTTGGCCTGAAGTCGATGTCGAATACCTGATCGAAAACGACACTATCAAAGAAAGCATCCTGCTCAAATCGGCCGCCGCTCCGACAAGCTTTACGTTTGAGGTTACCGGCGCCGAGCTGTCGGGCCAACCGAATGGCGGCTTTAGCATTGTCGGCACCAACCAGACTCTGGCCCCTCTAAGCGTGACAGTTAACCAAAGGGGTGTCGTCTCCGATTCAGGCATTACTCAGTCGTACCAAAACGGCCTGTTGGCCATCAGTCTGACACAAAACTGGCTGAAGGCATTACCGGCAACAGCGTTCCCTGTGGCTATCGATCCCACCTGGTCCAGTAATCGTTACGTAAACACCAATTACACTGCCTATAAGTCAGATGGTACAGTTTGTGGCTCAGGATCATGCCTGATGAACGCCGGTTCGGTATTGGACGGGAGCTGGAAATATTGGCGCAGTGTGTTCAGCACGACCAATTCAGACTTGGCCGGCAAGTCCATCCAAGATGCCTACATGTATCTCAAAAAAGCCGTCCGCACCTATTACACAGGCACCAATGAAGGACTCGGCTTCGATATCCGCCGGGCGAGTTGTGCCGGGTATAACTGTATTGATACCGGCGTGCCAGGTGGTAGCGGGTGGTTTGCCACCGAAGGCACGATAAATCTCAAAAACGCTGTCCAAAGCCGGTTTGCGGCCGGAGAGTACAATTCAGCCTGGATCATTAACGGCGAAGAGCGGGCGTATACTACCTACAAAGGCTTTGACGGGGCAGCTTCCTACATGGCCTACTACTACTCGAGCGCCCCCGGTGTGTCCCAGCCCGTTTCGCCGGCCGATGGCAGCGTGATAGTGACCGACCAGCCACAACTAGTAGCCACGGCTGTCACCGACCCAGACCCCGGCGAGACAGTGAGGTACAATTTTGAAATTCGCACCGGCAACACGTCTGTCTGGTCGGGCTGGCAGCCAAACCTCACCCAGTACACGGTTCCCGAAGGCTTCTTGCAGGATGGGGTGACGTACACTTGGAGGGTCTACACCTGGGACGGATATGGTGAAAACGTCGGTTACCCCAATTGGTCCCGCACGTTCAAGGTGGACTACAGGATGGGGCAGGATCCGGCCGCCAGTTTTGATGACGGTGGTCCCGTGGATATCAACCTGGCCAACGGCAACGTGACGACTGCTGCCAGCAGTCATGGCATTGGGGCTATGGGCGGCAGCATCGGCTTGAGCCTGGGCTACAATTCGCCCTACCGCTCCAAGCCAGGTCTGACCGGCACCTATTACGGCACCAACGATCTCACAGGCAATGCCAAAGTCGTGCGGGTTGATAGTGCCATTGATTTTAACTGGGCGACGGACTCGCCTTCAACGAACGTTGTGCCTGCCGATAACTTCTCAGTCCGCTGGGATGGCTACTTCGTGGCACCCGCCGCCGGTACCTACACGTTTGGCTGCTCCACCAGTGCTGGCGATGGCATGCGCTGGTGGGTAAACAACGGGCCGGAGCAGGGTAACTGGGCCACTACATGCAACATGTACGGTACTTCAATCAGTCTGGCCGAGGGACAAGCTATACCCATCAGAGTCGATTACCGCGAGTTTACCGCTGACGCCACCACCAAGCTGATGGTCCGCCGCCCCGGCCAATCAGACATTCCTGTGCCCGGTAGTTGGCTATGCACAGCGCCCAGACCACTCGTTCAAACCAGCGGCCTAACTGGCAAATATTACTTGGATACCAATGGCCACACGTTCCCCGCCAACGAATCAAGTGCCTTCCTCCAGCGCCGGGAAACGCTCATGAAATTTGACTGGGGGACGGGTGCTCCGGTGGCCAATGGACCAACTGACGCCTGGATGGCCAAATTCACAGGTTATTTCACGGCACCGGTTACCGGTACCTATCAATTTGGCCTGAGTTCAGATGACGGTTCACGCCTCTACATCGACAACAACCTGTACGCCAACAGTTGGTCAGGCTCAACCACGGCCCCCAATAATCCGCTTTGGGGCGGCGATAAAAACCTGACAGCCGGCCAAACCATCTATCTCGACGCCCAATACTACGAAGCCACGGGCGCTGCCGGTTTTGAGTTATTGGTAAAAGGGGCAGTGGCCCAACAAACAGTACCGGCCGCCTGGTTGTCCACCAAGGCCAATCCTTTACCCGCCGGATGGAACTTGAGCGTCGATGCTGACGGCGACCTCGCCTACGATAGCGCCAATATTCAGTCCACAGCCGTCATCCTGACTGACGCGTCAGGTGATCAACATTCATACCAGTTAGCTGACGGTGGCTACACGCCTCCGGCGGGCGAATCCGGTCATTTGGTCCGCAATGCCGACGGTACGCTAACCCTTGAGGACGCCGACGGTCGTGTCTATCAATTTGACGCCGCCGGCCGCCTAGCCGC
Organism: uncultured Candidatus Saccharimonadales bacterium; assembly: GCA_964467655.1. Classification (GTDB taxonomy): domain Bacteria; phylum Patescibacteriota; class Saccharimonadia; order UBA4664; family UBA4664. Next base: position 104,759 of record CAYXSN010000003.1, read on the forward strand.
CGTCACTTCACCTGTGGATGACAAGCAACCGGCGGCCATACAATATGAATATTCGGGCAGTCCGGCTAAACTCACAGCCATCAAAGACGGCATTGACCCCGCCCGCCGTGGAACGCTCTACTACTCAGGCCAAACCGAATGTGGCGCCTTACCAAGCGGTTATGTTGCGGCACCGGCCGGCATGCTCTGCGCCTTCATTACTACAGACAACCGCGCCACGTACTTCTACTACGACGCCAACGGCAACCTCGGCCGGATTGCCACTCCCGGCAGTACTGCTACAAGCTTTGCCTACGACAGCCTCGGCCGCCTCACCAAACAACAATCCCCGCTGGCCTTTGATGCCATCAGCCAGGGCGTCAGACTCAACAACGACTCAGCCACGTCTCAGATTTCCTACGACGAATTGGGCCGCGCCAAAGATATTGTGCTCCCCGGCGCCACCGAAAACGGATTTCGGGCCACCCACAGTTATGCCTATCTAACTGGCGCGACTCAGACCACCGAAGTAGGGGAGACCGAACCACTTGGGTACAGCCAACGCATCGAATACGATGCCCTCTATCGCACCACCAAAGCCTTCGACAAAGCCGGCCTGGCCACCACCACCGAATGGCACAGCATCAAAGACCTGACCCTCTCCACTACTGACGCCACAGGGCTCAAGTCAACCACCATCTACGACTATTCTGACAGGCCCACCGATCAATATGGCCCGGCCCCTAGCGCCTGGTTTGATGCTGCTACCCGTCTCCCGCTACCGGCCTACACCCCCCAGACCCCTCATTCTCAAACCGCCTACGACGAAGGCCTGGGCAC
>CAYXSN010000004.1:0-85728 GCA_964467655.1 uncultured Candidatus Saccharimonadales bacterium
TCAAAACACCACTTAAAAGACTGCAAAGTGTTCAATAAGTTTCTGTCACAGTAAGTTTGGGGACAAGTTATGAAAAAGGGGCAAACGTATATGGACGTTTGCCCCTTTGGGCCTTGATGCATCGAGGCTCAGACGAGCTTGGCCAAGGCAGCTTGGATTTTGATTTGTGCCGACCGCCTTTCATCTGACATAAACATGGCGGTTATCCTCTTCTCTGATATCTATGGGCTCGTGACGGGCAAGGACTGGCCACAACGAGCGCAGAGCGCCTCTGTGCTGGTGGTTGCTTGGCCGCAGATGCACAAACGGGTGGTTGTGGGTTCAGGCAGCGGGGGCGCAACGGGTTTGGGTGCGGCCGGGATCGGAGCCGGCTCAATTGGCTTGAGTGGCGCTAGCCGGCCCTGCCGGGCGCGGTGGCTGCCAACGGCCGCAATGACGACCGGAATTGCGACGGCGATGGCTATCACGACCAATGGTCCTATGACGATGCGCCACATGCATTGCCTCCTAAGGCTTCGGGTTGACCGGACCGACGGCGCGGGGCAACTGCCGGCCGCAGAAGCCGCATGTGTCGGCGCCGTGAGTGGTTTGGGGTTGCCGGCAGTTGTCACAAAAGACAGTGGCGTAAACATCCCGGCGGTTGGGGTCAAAGGTGATCTGACGCCACGATGACTGCGGCGCCCTGGTGGTGGGCGGCATGGCGCCCATTACCACCATAACGATGACTGCAAACACTCCGAGCCCGATGAGCACATTGTTAAGCATATGAAGGACTCCATTCGAGGAGAGATGGTATGTCAAGACATACGATGAACGAGAGTTATTATACCACTATTCGACGCGTGTGCCTACGTTTTCGCCCTTGATGACTCTCGTGATGTTGCCTGGTGTCAGCAAGTCGAAGACGATGATAGGTAGTTGGTTGTCCATGGCCAAGCTGATGGCGGCATTGTCCATGACATTCATGTCGGGATCGGTCAGCACCGTGCGGTGGTTGAGTGAGGTATGTTTTTTGGCGTCGCTGAATTTAGCCGGGTCTTTATCGTAGACACCGTCGACCTTGGTAGCCTTGAGCACCATGTCGCATTCCAGTTCTAAGGCCGTCGTAACGGCAGCTGTATCGGTGGTGACGTATGGGTTACCGGTGCCACCGGCCACCACTACTACCCTGCCCTTCTCAAGGTGCCGGATGCCGCGCCGCCTGATGTAAGGCTCGGCCACGGTATTAATATGCACTCTGGTTTGCAGGCGAGCAGGTACGCTGTTTTGCTCGAGGATATCTACCAGAGCCATGCCATTGATGACAGTAGCCAACATACCCATGTAATCACCAGTGGCGCGCTCGACGCCATTAGCTGCTACCGAGGCGCCCCTCATGATATTGCCACCACCCACAACAATTACCAGCTGGGCGCCGGTATCCTTGATGGTCTGAGCGAGCTCTTGGGCCAATTTGTTGACGAACTTAGGATCAATGCCATACTCCCGGGAGCCTTCGAATTGCTCGCCTGACAGCTTTAGTAAGATACGAGGTTGTGAGGGTGTGGTTGTGGTAGTCATCGCGGTCATTATAGCCTAATCGGAGGCCGTGGTATAATGGCGGTCGTTCATGATCGTTGACAAACTGATTGGAGGGGGCCATGGGCCGCCCAAAAAACACGGAACACCATTGTCAGTTCTGCTCACCCAAAGACCGGCGGCGTATCAGTTGGCACGAGCATTGGACGTCGTTCTTGAGTGATCCACGGCTTGCAGAAGGCCATGCTTTGGTGGTGCCCAATCGACACATTACCCGGCTAGAAGAGCTGTCTGACGCCGAAGTAGCTAGTATTATGCATGAAGTCACGAGACTCAGTCTGGCAATTGTGGCCGGTGGTTATGGTACCGGGTATGAGATTAGGATCAAATTCGAGCCCTGGGAGCCTGACGGACCGGTGCATGTGAGTCACCTGCACATTCACGTGATACCCCGCAACCCTGCCGACGGCCTGTTTGGGGCCACCGAGACTGGCCGGAAAACCGGGGCCTTTACGCCTTTGTTGCAAGCCGACGATGTATTATCCAAGTTGATGCCAGACTGGCGTATGAACCGCCACTGGCGCTAACCAATGATGGGAGCAAACGTGGAAACCGATACAGTTCTGGACGGAGCTGCCCACTGGCTGATCGAGTGGTGGAAGGTAAACGGTCGGTCGGTTGATCCTCGGGCCTGCGCTGATCTCGTTCGCAAAATTTTGACCGGCGGCGAGGCCCAGCCCGAACCACCAGCAGCGCTGAAAACGTTGCAAGGCCAGGCCGCACTCATCGCCGAGGCGCTACTCCTTTGGAGATATCCCCTCAGACCCATCGACACGATGGTAGCTTTCGTGGGCAACATTGCTGATGTGGCGTCTGAGCTGTCTGGCCTGGTGGATCTTAGAGCCCGTGACGCGATGACTACATTGGTACTACCACTCATCGTTCGGCGGGCACTCGAACTCGAGCCCAATCTAGTCGATCTGGGGGAATAACACTCCGAGCCGGTCTAGCATCTCAGCATGAGATAGCTAGACCGGCACTTTTTGTGGTGCGGCCAGATGATCTGTGATGTGGCCGATTATCTGTCCAACAACTTTGAGCGAGACAGCAGCTTGGTCGGCTGTGGCGTCGGCGCCGTCGTGAACGAGGTCGTTACGCAGGCCGACATGGTCGGTAAAGGCCTTCCAGAACGACTGCTGGTTGATGTTGTCATCAGCAAGCGCCATATACAAGCCTGAAACCTTGGCATTGCCGAGGTTGTAATTGATCAATAGATTCTCAAACTCAGGCTTAAGATAGGCAATGTCTCGGCGGTGATAGAGCTGGCCGAGGGTTTTTTCAGTGAAAACTTCAACGGCAGTTTGAGCCAAAATAACTGCCACTTTGTAATCGCCCTCGTCGTAAGCCGAGTGGGCGGAGGCGAGCAGGCTTTGGTAGGGTTCGCGATTGGTTGAGAATGTATCCATGAGATTATATTACAACTGATTCTTGGGTCGGCGAGACAGGAGGTAGATAGCTACTGCCAGCAAGCCCAGGCCAATCAAAGCCGAGATGAGGTATTTGGGGATAGCAAAGAGTACATCCTGCATCTGGTAGAGAACTTCGGCGATGAGCGTGCCGGCGCCCCACCAGGCTACTAATCGATACCGCCAAGCTAGTCCCCCGCTGATGAGGATGAGAGCGATAATGATGAGTTCTAGCCCGTACATCTGGCCGTCGTCAGCCAGAGCTTGGATGGCCACCGGCAATGTAGCGCTCGCCAAAGCCGCGGCGACCCACCCGTCGTAGACTGCCTGGCCTAAGTGGCGACGATTATACGCCAGCCCCGCTAGATATAGCGTCCAGGGCCAGGTGTACACCTGGGCATTGGTACATTCCAATCTGACACAGAACCAATTGAAGGCCAAGACAGCCACTGCCGCGCCGCCTTCCATGATGTTGGCCGACCGTCTGAGGTAACCTTCGCCCATGACAAATCCACTCAAGAGTGCTAAGGCTGTTGGTCCATAAAAGGTCAACTCTGGATCATCGAAACCAATGATGATGCCAACTAATGCCCCCATGATGCCGGCTAGCCGCCAAGCCTCGCTCCAGGTGCGCATATTGGTGTGGCCCTGGCTAAAACCTACGACGTACCACGAGACGGCAGCCAGCATGATGAACATGTTGGCTGTTTCAGACTGCCAGCCAGCGTATTCGGGTACCAGATACAGAGCCAAGTACGATAAAGCGGCGGCCACGAGGATATAGGCCGGTTGGCGCTCCAGCCAGGCATACGCGGCCATAATGAGGGCACTCGTGCCCACGGTAACCAGCAGTGTGCCGGTACCCACCAGTGCGGCCGAGAGTATGGCTAGCACCAAGGTGGCTAGGAGTCCACCGGTACTGGGAATTTCGGGATTGTCAGCCCAATGGCGGGTCAGCTGGCGTAGGTAGATATATACTGGTGCTAGCAACAGGTATGAAGCTGGTAGCCAGCCAGCGGGAGGAAGTGGCTCCACCACCAGGCGCAATGCCACGTATGGTACAGCCAAGCTTGACATGACGGCGATGGTAGCCAAGCCGGTTTGCCGCCAGACGGCCGCTGTCAGGCCGCCCACTGCCACACTCACCAGCAGGCCAGCCAGCACCGTGACTTCATCGTCTAAGCTCACTAGCAAAGTGGCAAACGGCAAGACGTTGGCAATAACCGCCAGCATTAGTTGCCGTGTGAGATTCAGTCGGGGTTTGAGGGTAATCGCAATGGCAGTGTACAGACCGGCGCCAACGAGCAGCAAAGCGCTAACGACACCACTACCTGATTGCTCCCAGATGATACTGGCCAGTCCGACCGGCAAGCCTGTGAGCGCTAGGCCGAAGTAAGCATCAGCCCGTTGATGGCCGTTTTCAAGCCAGATTTGCACACCATAAAACCCGGCGGCCAGGAGTACTGTCAGTCCGAACTGCGTCCAGCCGGATTCGCCAGTATAGGCCAGGGCCATGAGCAATGAGATGGGCATGAATAATTGGCCAGTCAGATCGAGTGAGTGGGCGGCTTCGGGCCACCAACCCCGCCACCGGCCGAACGCCAGAAGCACCACTGAAGTGACAGCCATGCCCCAGCCATACCAATACACCGGACCATCAAATAATTTGATACTTGATTCGAATAATGACAAGCAACTAAAGCCCATGAAGTAGACCACGTAGGTGTGGCGGGTGACTTGCAGCACCACCAGATACATCATGAGCACGGCCAATGACGTTATAAACCAAATGAGGCCAGGGTACAAACGAGCGGCCGTGAAATTGTAGGCAGCCAAGCCCACTAACGGCGCTAATACCAGACCGATCCCAGTAAACGTTTCGCCGGCCGGACGCAACCGGTTAGAAAACCGGCTCATCATCAAGCCTGATAGCAGGAATAATGTGGCTAGAATGGCTAAAAAGCCTGTTTTAAAGATGCCCGATAGCGAATCGTAGTTGACACCAATGAAGATGCCGGCCGAAGCCACCACCAAAAAAGCTCCGAGAAACAAGAGTAGATTGACATTATCAAGTTTGGCGGTAGACAGTGACAGGTCCATGTCCCACCAGTCTTTAGTTTCAGGGGCTTGAGGGGCGGCTGCGGTCTGCTGCGTGGTTACCACATGGCCTGGCTGGCCGGCCAACTGAGGTAAACTTGATACAAACGATGCGACTGACGGGCCCGCAGCTGGATCTTCTATCTGACCGGCGGCTTCCATCAATGCCTGGTTGATAGCATCTGGCCGGCCGGCGGCCTTTTGACGAAGCTCGGCTGCCAGCTGACTCCTGAGCGCTTGTTCAAGTGTGCGGCCGCCTCTTTTGAGCCAGCCAATCGCCGCCACGAGCCCCACCAGCCACAGAATTGCTGATAATAAGCTAAATAGTGAGTACATGGCTACAGCATACCCAAAACATAAGCACTATAACAAGAGTGAGCCCCGGAAGCTGTGGTAGCCTCCGGGGCGGTACATCAGAAACTTCAGGGTCATGTGTCGCTAGCGCCTGAGTCTTTCGGGACCCTGGCTTCTTTCGAGATACTTGTCGAGCGCTACCTTGACTTCTTCGATAGTAACTTTGCGATCAGCCATGAGAATTTGCCTCCAGAATTTCTGTGATGTAACCAATGACGAGTTGCGAACATGCCATGATGTCGTCAGGCGTAAATGTATCCGGCTGCCTCCCTTCAATGGGACGTTGGAGCACGAGGCCATGCAGACTAGTGGCAACGGCGGCCTGTGAGAGTGCCCTGAGCTGGTCGACAGTGGTCGCTAGACCTTGGGTGAGCAGCCAGTCCATGGCAAACATCTGTGAAGCCGTGCGGCAGAACCACAGCGGGGGTAGGTACTCAATGATGCTTGATGCCACTATCATGTGAGCCGCAGGATCTGTCGCTGGCAGCCAGGGCCAGCTCAACGACACCCAACGGTCACCGGTACTCAAGCGGAGTGGTAGACCGGTCTTGTCGGCAGCCACCGGCGGATGCTGGTCGGTCTTGAGCAGCCTTTCGAGCAAACTGATTTGCCCGTCCGTGAGCCGCAGCCGGTGGCGCAGATCATGGCAATCGAGCGCGTAGAGTTGACCAAGGTTCATGATGCCATACGGGTGACAGATTGCTACCAGATCAAGCGGCAGGGCACCGAGCAAGGTTATTGGGCTGTACTGCTCGATGCGATAATGAGTATTGAGTTCAGCTGGCACATAAAGTGTCGCTGGGGAGGACATGATGGACCCTTCTGATGTAGAGGTACGTGCGTGGTTGCACCACCTAGTTATACCAGATCTTCGTCACTTTTGTTATACGAGATTATCGGACTTTGCGTTAGTCAACTTTTTCGATGGGCGCAAAGGCCATACTGAGGCGCTTTTGCCCGAGGCCCGCAAAGGTGGCTGTGAGCTCATCGCCATTTACTGACGCGACTATGCCTTCACCAAATTTGGCGTGCCTGATCTTGTCGCCGGGAACGAGATCTGAGGCCAAGTTGAGGCGCGCTTCACGCTGGCGGGCGGCTTCGGCTTGATCGATGGCGAGCGTGCTGGCTATCTGACTACTGCCGCCATAGAGGTTGTGAGCCGACCAAGAACCGGCGCCGGCAGTGTGGCCGGTGCTGGCGTAGGCACTACCAGTATCGGTCAAGTTGTTAGCCTCTTGTAGCTCAATTGGCACTTCAAGCAAGAAGCGGCTGGGTGGGTTGTGGCTCGTGGAACCATAGAGCAGGCGGGTATTGGCGTGCGTTAAGATGAGGCGCTGTTTGGCCCGAGTGAAGCCAACATAACACAGGCGGCGCTCTTCTTCCATTTGCTCGCCGTCAAAGAGGGCCCGTGAATGAGGAAACACGCCTTCTTCGAGCCCGGGAATGAAGACCACAGGGAATTCCAGACCTTTGGCGGCGTGCAGCGTCATGAGCGTAACGGCCTCGGCTTCGGTGGAGTAGTTATCGATATCAGATATGAGAGCCACTTCCTCAAGGAAGGCCTCAAGCGACAATTCGCCCCACGATTCGGCCACACTGATGAGTTCTTTGACGTTTTCCAACCTTTCGGCCGCCTGAATGGAACCGTCATCAAGATAGTCCTGGTAACCCGAGCGTTTGAGGGTAGCAATCACTAGATTAGCCACCGATTGTTGAGGCACCAAGGCAGTCAACCCGTCGATGAGCAAGGCGAATTGCTGCAACGAATTGACAGCTCGCGAGTTGAGGCCCGGGATTTGGTCGGCCTGGCGGCAAGCTTGTAGTAGGCTGGGGCGTTGGTGGGTGGCTGCGCCGGTGGCGGCGGGTGTGACACTGGAAGCGAACGTAGGTTGTGATGCGGTGACAGGTGACTGGGTAGGTGGCGTTCGTTCGCCCAGTGTTGCATTTGCCAGAGCCGGTAAAGCCGTCCGTGCTCGCCAGGCGTCGAGTTTAGCCAGGCTGACTTCGCCCAAGCCCCTGGGCGGCAAGTTGATGATGCGGCTGAAGCTGACGACGTCATCAGGCTGATAAATAAACCTCAAGTAGGCCAAAACGTCTTTGATTTCTTTGCGTTCGTAGAATCTGGTGCCACCGACAACCTTGTAGGCCAGGCCGGCCCTCAGGAAGGCCTCTTCGAGAGGCCTTGACTGGGCGTTGGTGCGGTATAAGACAGCAAAATCGGCGAGCGGCCGGCTTTCAGATAGCCGCAGAGCCTCAATGCGCCTGACGATAAACTCGGCTTCCTGAATCTCGTTGTAGAGCGTGACAATGCCGATGCCATCGCCCCCATCATGGCTTGTCCAGAGCTGTTTATCTGATCTGGTGCGGTTTTTGGTAATAATGGCGTGGGCGGCGTCGAGGATTGGCTTGGTTGAACGATAGTTTTGTTCGAGTTTGATGACGGCAGCCTGAGGATAGTCTTTTTCAAAGTCGAGAATATTCTGGAAATTGGCGCCCCGCCAGGAGTAAATGGACTGCCAGTCGTCGCCCACCACACAGATGTTATGGGCCGCTGTGGCTGACAGTAATTTGGTGAACTGGTATTGGGCGTGGTTGGTGTCCTGGTATTCGTCGACCATCACGTACTGAAACTGACTTTGGTACTTGTCGAGGATGGCTGGGTAGTCACGGAACATGCTCACAGTCCGAAAGATGAGGTCATCAAAGTCGAGGGCACCGGCTTCGGCTAAGATCTGCTGGTAAGCCGGATACACTTTGGCGGCAGCTTCACCAGCCCGGCCGGCGGCAAACCGTGAGTATTCAGCTGGTCCGATAAGTTCGTTTTTGGCACTTGAGATCAGGCCATGGAGTAATTGGGCCGGAAACTGCTTGTCATCAATGCCGCAGGTGCGGCTGGCCCGTTTCACGGCGGCCAAGCTATCGGCGGCGTCAAAGACGGTAAATGATGGCGGCAGACCAATTTCGGTGGCCTCCCGGCGCAAGAGCCTTAGCGCTATCGAGTGAAAGGTGCCAATATAGGGTAAATAGCTCCTATCGGCCGGGTTGCGACCCAATAACCGTAAGACCCGGCCCCTCATTTCGGCGGCAGCTTTGTTGGTAAATGTGACCGCCAGAATACTGGTGGGGGCGATGTTTTGGTCGGCTACTAGATAGGCAATTCGGTGAGTGAGCGCTTTGGTTTTGCCCGAACCGGCACCGGCCAACACCAAAACTGGCCCTTCAGTCGTCTGAACAACCTGGGATTGGGGTTCATTTAAGCCGGTTAGGAGAGTAGCCACCTCCTTATTGTACCTTAAAAAAGACTACTGGTTCGTAATCAAGAGCGTGTAGCCCAGCCAGATAAGTAGCAAGAACATGACTACGACTGCGGCCGGCCGGAAGATGGCCTCCAGATCTGGATGGTATTCGTTTTGAGCGTTGGTGGGCAGTGGGGGGATATCATCGGGAGCGGCTCCGGGACCAGTAAACAACGGCTGGACCGGGGCACCAGGCACTGGTACTGGCGCTGGCTGAGGAACCGGGGGCGGCGGGGGCGGCGCAGGGACAGGAGGCGGTGCAACAGCCTCGGGAACAGGAGGCGGTGGGACGGCCGGCATGATAAAGCCATCCAGCCCCTGCACGCCTTTGCCGGGTGCCACCACATAAGGCACTACGGTGCCACAACGAGGACACAGCCAACCGCCGGCTGACTGGTTCATTTCAGTTTGGCACTGAGGGCATTTCATAGCAGCTTACTGATTAATATTTTGGCAGAACAGTTTACCTGTAGTTTCCAGATACATGGCCAGAGCGACGTATTTGGTGCTGGTCTTACCAGGAGTAGCCTGTTTGGTGGCAGTTTGCTCATTCGTGCACTGGTAGCCGGCCAGATAATAGACGGTGCCAAGCACCGATGCTGCGGGCAATTCAGTGGCGATCACATAGGCCTTGGTGGTGGTGGGATCAGTTTGACTGACGTTAACGCTCGGAGGTGTTACTGCATAAAACCCGTTGCTAATAGTTCCGCGGTAGGCGCTCAGGTACTTATTGAAGCTTGTCTTGCGTTCAGCATCGCGAGTGGCGGCAGTGGGTGCTGGTGTAGGCGTAGGTGTCACCGAAGGCGCAGCGGATGGCGTGGTGCTAGCTTCAGGTGCCGGGGAAGGTGTCGGCGTGGTCGGTGTGAGGAGGGCAAAAGGATGACCAGGCGTAGCCAGAGCAAAGTAGGCTGTCAGTCCTACCAGTATGAGCACAAAACCGGCGATAATTGAAGCGATCACAGTTTTGTGGTCAACGGGCTTGGGATGGGTTTCGGGTGTGAGAGGCTTTTTGGCGGCTGGTTCAGCCGGAGCGTCTTGGCCGATGACGGCATCACCGGTTGGTTTCGGCGTTTCAAGCGGTTGGGGGGTTGGGCCTAGGGGTGAAGCCGGAACTAAGGCCGGCTCGGGCTCAGATTTGGGTTCGGGTTTTGGTTCGGGTTTGGACTCTGGTGAAGGCTCAGGTTTGGGTTCGGGTTTGGGCGCCAGCGTAGCTTCCGGCTCACGACCGGCTGGTTGGGATTCAGGTCTTGATTCCTGATCTTTTGGATTGGCCTCCGGGGCCGGTGGTGGGGGTGGCGGCACCAAAGCGGCTACTGGCGATGGTCCGGTAAACGTCGTTTCGGGTCCCGGAGTGATACCGGCAATCGTCAAGTGCATATCGGTGGCGGCGATGCCTTTGGCGCGGGCCTTGGAGCGGGCAACGGTGCCAGGATTTTTTGGTTCAGGTTGAGGTTTAGCGGCTGATGGCTCGACTTGGGGCTTGAGCTTGACGACGGCTTTGGCAGGGGCGTCCGGCCGAGATGCGGCTGCAGTTTCGTGCTCGGGGGTGAGTTTGGTAATAGGCTCAGGCTGAGTTGCGGGAATTGGTTTAGATTCGGTATCAGCTTCAGCCTGAATGGGAGCTTTGACTGCTTGAGCGGGAGCTTTAGCCTCAGCTTTTTCGCCGGGGTTTTCTTCATCGGCTGCCAGCTCTGTGTGCTCACCGAATTTCGCTAAGATCTGGTCGACTGCCAATAGATCTTCGTCTTTGAGACCACCATCGCTGCCACTGACGCCCATGATGGGGGCGGGTTTAGCCCGAAAAGGTTCAGTTGGCGACGCTTCAGTAGCCGGCGCAACTGTCTGATTGGGCAACTGTGGTAAGGGGGCTTTGGTGGCCTCGATGTGGCCGCAGTGACTACACAACCACCCGGCCCTGGATTGCGTCATGTCTTGGCTACAGGTGGGACATTTCATGATGCTCAAAGTATAGCATAATTGTTATGCTCCCTGGTATGCCGATTTTTTACGGCTCATAATCGGGTTTGAGCTGGAACCTTTCGAGGCCGTACGCCTCAATTTCGGATCGGTACCGGTCTTCGAGCGGCAGCAACTGGTTGAGGTATTCGTCGCGATCGATGTCATCGGCTTCTAGGCCTAGACCGAGACCGAGGTCGCGGGCGGCTAGCCTTTCTACGAGTTCGTCCCAAAAAACATGGTCGTCGTAGTCGAGTACATGTTTTTCGTAGAGCACATCGGTCCAGTCATCGGTCATAAAGTAGTCACCCGTCTCAGGATCCTTGTCGACGTATTTTTGTCCGGGATGGGCAGCTAGCAGTTGTTGGAGCACATTTGTTGCTTGAGTATCGTGGAAGTCAGGATTATGCTGGGCATTTATCATCCATTCTCCCAGATAAGCTAACTCAACCAAACGGCGGTAATCATCGGCGGAAAGATCTATGGTCATGGCGGACATTGTACTAGAGACTGGTGGCGGCGACAATCTTCGCGAAATCGGCCGGGTTGAGACTGGCTGTGCCAACTAGCAGGCCGTTTACCAGAGGAGCTTCCAAATAGGCTCTCACGTGGTCGGCGTCAACGCTACCGCCGTAGAGCAATCTAACCTTGGCGGCGCGGGCACCATAGCGGTCTTCGAGGACATTTCTGATGGCTGGCAAAATGGTTTTGAAGTCGGCTGGAATGGCGTGATGAACCTTGTGACCATCATGGTGGTTGATAGCCCAAACCGGTTCGTAGGCAATCGCCAGCCCGGCTAGGTCGTCGGCGGCTAGGTCGGCTAGGTCGGCTTCAAGCTGGTCGACGACGACTTTGCGCGATAGGCCGGCTTGGCGGTCGGCCAATTGTTCTCCCACGCACAGGATGGGCTTCAGCCCGTTTCTAACGGCGGCAGCCAATTTGGCGGCAATGTCTTTGTCGGTTTCGCCGAGAGCGCGGCGTTCTGAATGCCCCACTATCACGTAGCTGGCTAAGCCTTTGAGCATCTGGCCCGAGATTTCGCCAGTGTAGGGGCCGTCATCGGCGGCATGAAGATTCTGGGCGCCCAGCGTAAATTTGTGACTGGTTTTGTCGTGGTGGAGGCTATACAGGTCGATAGAAGGCACACAGAGCACCACTTCAGCATCATCAACCACAGGCACATGCTTGGCTAACTGCGCCACAAACAGGCTCGCCTCACTCGGGCTGAGATTCATCTTCCAGTTGGCAGCAATCAGTCGCTTCATTGGTTAGTACTACTATACCACTTATGCTCTGTTTCTAGTAGCGATTGATCTTGTCGATCAGGCTCTGGGTAGAAACCGAGCCCATTTGGCGCGATGAATACCAGCGCCATCCGAAGAACCCGCCAACGCCAAGGATGATGAGTGGCAAAATGACGCCCAGTAGGATAAGCGGCAGCGTGTTGGTTGATTTGGTTGATTTAGTGGTTTTGGCGCCGCTGTTGTTGATTTCGACACTGCGCGTGATTTCACTGCGACTGCCGTCGGTGTAATAGATGCGTTCGGTCAGGCTGTGACTGCCGTTGGATAGACTTGTGGTATCGAGGGCGTACGGCGGGGTGATGTCTGACTGCACCAAGGTTGAGCCCTCGTAATACTCGACTTTGGCAGTGCTGCGCTGGCGCGAGTCGTTGGTGATGAGAGCCGGGTCGATCACCAACAGGCCTGAGACCTGACCACTCACAGCCGAATTGGCGACGGTCTGGCCGTCGCTGGTCTTGAGCGAGGTAGCCGTTGAGTCATTGGCGTTTATTTGCGGTTTGACGGTTGGTGCTGCGGCCGCTGCGGCCGTACTGCCCACTTGCACCGCCACTGTCCTGGATACCACTGAGCCGGTTTTGTTGATGCAGGTGAGGGTATAGCTGGCGCTCGACTGCAAAACCGGCGTAGTCCAGAGACCACTGGCGCTGGCAGTGGTGAGGGGCGTGTCATTTAAGTTGCAGGCTCCGGTGGCCACATTGCTGGTGGCCCAGGAAATGGTAGCCGTCGAACCTGTGGTAATGGTGACTGGCTGGACCGAGAAATAGGCAATCGTGGGATCGGGCGAGGCAGTGCCTGATTCACCCGTCGAAACTGTGACGGGATCTGAATCGGTACTGCCGGCGCTGTTGCTGCAGGCGACTTTATAGGTGGTGGTGGCTGTCACTGTGACCGCCTGGGAACCGGTACCACCGCCCGAGACTTTACCGCCGGGGTCTAGGGTACAAGCTGAAGCTCCTGTGGCCGACCAATACAGCATAATTGACGTGCCCGCCGGCACGAGATTGCTTGAGGCCGTCAGGACAGGTTTACCCGGCGCACCGGTGGGTCCCACCACGGTAACGGTGGTGGGACGATTGGTGGTTTGGCCGGCTGTGTTGCTACAGGTGAGCGTATAGCTGATGGTGCCGGCACTAGTGAGCGCTGGAGTCGTCCATGACGTGCTACTTAGACCCGAAGGGCCACCCGGCGTGATGGCACAGCCGGCGGTGGCTCCTGAAGCCGCCCAGTACAAAGTGGTTTGGCTACCAAGGGACACCGAAGCCGGTACTGCTTGGAGGGCAGTGATATTGGGCGCAGCCGGCACTGGTGTGGGCGTGGTGGGCGCTGGGGTGGTACGGGGAGTGATTACCGGCGTAGCTGTTGGCTTGGGAGTGGGCACTGGCGTTGGCGCCGGAGTAGGAGTCGGCGGCACATACTGGCTGCCATACACACCCGCTTCCCAGATAGAGTTACCGTATGTTTGGTCCCAACGATCCTGGCCGATAATCCTGAAATAACGGCCAACGGCTGGCGCAGCAAAGCCGGTATAATCGTGGTACTCTGGCGTGACGTTGGAAGTCTGGCCGGTTACGATGGTCGTCCAGTTGGAGTTGTTGGTAGATACTTGGATCTGGAAATGGTTGACCGTGTCCCCCGCCCAGTTGATACTGACTTTGGACAATTGATAGACGGTACCGAGGTCAACCGTGAGCGTGACCGGCGATGAGTCGAGCGAAATCCAACGGGTGTTATTATCGCCGTCGGTGATGTACGTCACCGGGTGCCCCGGCTCTTCTACTGATTCGGGCAGGCTGGAGCTAAAGACTTTGCCTGTCAGCAGGTTGTTCACACTGGAGACACCGCCGGCAGCCTGCGATGACCAATAATTCATGGTACCAACACCGGCCACCGCCGTTGTCACCATGGCAAACAGCATGAAGCCGAGGCCCTGATGCAATGAAAAGCGTTGCTTCATGCTTCTTATGCTACGGGTGGTCAAGGAGGGCGTCAACACATGGCAATCCCTGGCCGCTCATCAACTCGAGGCTGGCGCCGCCACCAGTGGACACCCAGGTGAACTTATCGTGCAAGCCAGCCTCGTCCACGAAGCTCGCAGTATCGCCGCCGCCAATGATACTGGTGCAATGTAAGTTGATGATGGCATCAGCCATAGCTCTTGAGCCAGCCTGGAATTCTTCAACCTCAGTGACACCCAAGGGGCCGTTCCAGATGATGGTGCAGGCGCCGTCGGGATCAAGATATTCATCTATGACAGCATTGAGTTTGGCGGCGTAGGCCGGGCTGGCATCTACGATGTAATCATCGGCGCCAACGGCTTCGAGTGCCACTGTCCGCACATCCTGTGGTTGCTCAAGGCTACGCGACACCACCACCTCTTCGGGAATGAGCAATTGAGTATTTACCTCGGGATCGGCGGCTAGTTTCATCAATCGCTTAACCGTGGGTACTTCTTCGGGCTCGGCCACGCTTTGGCCGATGTGGTGACCCTGGGCGAGCGCGAACGTATTGGCAATTGGGCCAGTGAGCAGCATGGCGTCAACTTTGGGGATGAGATGATCCAAGATGGCCACTTTGGTAGATACCTTGGCACCGCCGATAATGGCTACCAGTGGCCGTTTGGGGTGCTCGATGGCGCCAGTGATGTAATTTACCTCTTGCTCCACAAGCAAACCAGCAACGGCCGGCAACACGTGAGCCAGGCCTTCAGTTGAGGCGTGGGGCCTGTAGGAGGCAAAGGCGTCATACACGAATACTTCGGCACCGGTGTCGGCGGCCAGTTGTTTGGCAAAGCCGGCGTCATTGGCTTCTTCTTCGGCGTGGAACCTGACGTTCTCTAGGCAGAGCAAATCGCCGGGCTGTAGCTTGGCGGCCGCCTGACGGACTGAGTCGCCGACGCAATCGGCCACAAACGCCACCGGCCGGCCAAAGATCGTGGTAGCTGCCTTGGCGGCTGGCCTTAGGCTAAACTCGGGGTCGGCCTTGCCGTCGGGCCGGCCGAGGTGACTGGCGATGATGACCTTGCAGCCCTGCTCTACTAGGTAGTCAACGGTTGGTTTGGTGGCTTCGATCCTAAACGTGTCGGTGACTTGGCCGTCTTCGATAGGTACGTTCCAGTCCAGGCGGGCAAAGACGGTTTTGCCGGCCAGGTCGTAGTCGCGGATGGTGAGTTTGTTCATAGTGCTTAGTGTAGCACGTGGCCTACACCAGTTGGATGCGCACCCTGTCGGTGCCGCCAGCCACTCCCGGTTGGTTACCCGAGGCCACGATGATGGCGTCGCCGGGCACGATATTACCGGCAGCACGCAGCTTGGCTACTACTTGGTCGGTGGCGTTATGCATACTGCCAGCCAAGAACGATTTGCCTCCCCAGACCATTGCCATCTGTTGGAAGACTCGTGGCTCGTGAGTGACGATGACTATAGGTACCTTGGGTCTGAGTGACGCAATGTTGCGGGCCGTGTTGCCAGAACTGGTTTCCGCAAAAATCAATTTAGCCGGTAGTTGGGCTGCTAGCACCACTGCCGCCTGGGCGATAGCGTTGGTGGCCGTAGTATTGAGCGAATCAAAGCGCCGGTCGGGTAGCTTTGGTAACTCTTCGCGCTCGGTATACAGAATAATGCGTTTCATCATGCGCACAGTGTCCACAGGGAACAGACCCATGGCGGTTTCGCCCGAGAGCATGACAGCATCGGCCCCTTCAAGCACTGCCGTGGCCACATCCGAAACCTCAGCTCGGGTGGGCTGGGGAGCCTGAGTCATCGATTCGAGCATTTGGGTGGCTACAATGACTGTTTTGTGAAACTGTTTGCAGAGCTCGATGAGGCGACGTTGGACAGCCGGCACTGTCTCGGGCGCAGTTTCAACTGCCAAGTCGCCGCGCGCAACCATAATGACATCGGTAGCTTGCACAATTGACTCGAGGTTCTTGATGGCAGCAGCAGTTTCAATCTTGGCTATTACCTTCATGTCAGACTTGAGTTCGCGCAGGCGTTCTTTGAGTCTGAGGATATCGTCGGCGGTCTGAACAAACGACAGAGCGATGTAGTCGGCGTCATTCTCAACAGCAAACCTGATGTCGGCGATGTCTTTGCGCGTAAGAATATCGCCGCCTAGGTCGGTGTCGGGCAGGTTCATGCCCTGGTTGCTCGTCAGGATACCGGGAGCTAGTACTTTGGTGGTAATCAGCGATTTGTGGACTGATAAAATCTCTACTTGGATCATGCCGTCACGTAGGAAGATACGTTCGCCCTTCTTAACGTGGACTGAGACGTCGTATTGGAGCGGAATGACCCCCGATGCCTCATAATCGGCCCCGATTTCGAACCTGATGGTTTGGTCGCGCACAAACGGGACGCCGTCGGCTGGTAGCGAGCCCACCCTAATCTTGGGGCCCTGGAGATCGGCGATGACGGCGACGGGTTTGCCATGTTTTTTGGTGAGCGCCCGGGCGTGGTGCACAATTTTGGCGTGCTCTTCGTGGCTACCATGTGACAAATTTAACCGAAACGCGTTCACGCCGGCTTCTAATAATGATTCGAGCACCTGTGGTTCGCGCGACGCAGGACCGATGGTGGCAACAATTTTGGTACGTTTAAATGAGGCTGCAAGCATGCCCCTTATGATACCCCTTCTTCTAAGAGCAAGGCAATAACTGCCAGCACTAAAAGTTCATAAATATAAATCGTGGCGTTTGAGGCCAGATTGGGCTGTCCGAAGAGTTGGAGGGCGAGGACGGCCAGAAGCATGAGTCCGGCGGCGGCAAATAAGTAGGTGGCCGAGCGGCGGGTCAATAAAATGGCGAGCCCGAAGATGATGACGATGGTCTGACCGACCATGATTTGTGAAGCGGCCAATACCAGGGCAGCCGGCAGCATCACGAGGGCGAATATCAGTTTGAGGGCTGGCGTTTGTGCTGGAGCTGGAGGTATGGCCGGCGGCTGCGGTTGGACCGGCGGTCGTGGCTGAGTCCCTGCATTTTTTTGAAGCCTCATATCGATGACCGCCGCTTGGCCGCGGGCAGGCCGAACGTCCCTGGTGGGGCGTTGTGGCGCTGGTGACTGCCTGATAGCCATGTGTTCATTGTACCTTAAGCCTGCGGCAACCCGACAGTCGGGAAGCTTTCGGGAAGCTTTTTTGCGATTGTAGGGAATAATTGGCACTTTTTCCCGATTATTCCCTATACTATGGAACATCATGCCGACAGATAGATTCAAAATATATGACCGGCTGGAAATTGCGCTCATGCGGGCTGGTCTCAGCCATACCCGCGAACGGCGCATGATGTTTGATTACATTCGGCTTAATCCGGACAATTGTGCCCGCGAACTGTGTGAGGCATTGTCTAGTCAAATCGGTAAAACTACGATATACCGCAACCTACATCTGATGGCTCAGGCTGGCATTATCGAGCGGCGGTTGGACGGTGGTTGGCAAGCCAGCGACGTATTTGAACAGCATGTGCACCGATGCGTCTGTCGCCAGTGCGGGTTTGAGATAAGGTTTTGGAATGAAAAACTGGAAAAAGCCATTGATGCCTATATCCCGGGCGACCATTTTGCGATTGAAGATCATACGCTGGAGTTCCGGGGCTTATGCCGCGTGTGCCGGCACTCTAGTGATGTAGTTGTCAGGCCGAAGATTGGTCTGCGCCTACGAAAAAAGTCAGCCCCAATACCAAAGTAAGTATTGGGGCATTGACACGCCTGATGCTTAGTCAGACTCTGACCGTTCTCTGATCTGGCGGAATGAAACGTGTACCTGGTACAGTTCCTGAGCTGTGGTTGCTACGAGGGCCACTTCGGTAATAGTTGCCGCCAAGCTCCTCATGTATTCCTTGGTGTCGGTCTCCTCCGGCAAGCCGGTCATGTCCATGGCGATCGGCGCATTGGGCTCAGAATCAATACTGAAGCCCTCTCTTTCAGACCATTCTTTCAAGGCACTTACGAGTAATTCATCAAGCCACTCAAGGCGTGAAGGTGCCACCAAAATTGTCAGCCTACCGGATGTCGGACGGCAGGTGACATCGATGCTGAGGTGCGGCGCATTGGAGCGGCTCTGGTCATCTTCGCGAGGGGCCATGATTGAACCTCGATCTCTAGGAGGAACGACCCTGTTCCAGGGTAGCGTCGGCATTATGCAACATATATCAGATTTGCGCAAGCTTAAGCATTGGGTATATAATGTCCTGACAGTTATAGGAGGGAGCATATGACGGTAACACATAAGAAAATTCTCGGCACAGGCACGCTAGCCATCGCCGTGGTGGCGGCGCTGTTTGTGTCGAGTGGTACGGCTCAGGCTTTGTACCGCTACGTCGGATCAGATTTCCGCGGTACCGGTGAGGTCACCCAGGTAGGCAGCTCGAGTTTTGAGCTCACGACCAGTGGTAGCACCTGGCCCTTCACCATGGTGGTCAATGATGACACCAATTATGGTGGTGGTTACGGCAGTCTGACCGACATCAAAGTGGGCGATGAAGTAAGAGTGGCGGCCGAAAGGACCAGTGGCGACTTTGACGTTCGTAGCGTCCGCAAAATTGCCCAGCCCGATGTCTACGGCAATGGTGGCTGCGATCAGTTTGTGCTGCGGACCGGCATCTTTGAGCGGCCTGTAGGCAACTTCTTTTACGTCAACAAGGATGGTTTGGGAGTTAAGATTTACTACTCAAATGACACGAAGGTCACTGGCGGTCGGATGGCCGACGTCTTGCCCGGCACCGAAGTAGTGGTATCTGGTGAAGATTGTCGCAGTACTGGTACATTGACGGCCCGGCGGATTCAAATTGTGAACAACGAAGCCCTGCAAGCCTGTCAAGATTTCGGCCGCAACGCCATCGTGGTACGCAACTACTCAGTCCTGCTCGCCCATGACGCTGGCGGTATTCAGACTGCGCTCCTGCCGGCCAAAGTGCCCGCCGGTAAATACAATGTGTACGGCGTGAGCTTTGACAACCACTCAGCGGCTCCTTGGGACACCGAAGCTCATGAGCAGTGGCGAGCCAAAGGCTACAACGGCGGCGGGACTGAGATATTGAGCACCGGCGTAACCGACGACCTGCCCACCGGTGTTGACTTCAACACCACGAGGATCGCACACAACACCACCCTGACCCAGGCTTTGGCCAATATCAGACTGGTGCATGCCGTAGCTCTCGGCACTGATGGCTACCAGTCAATCTACCCGGTTTGTGTGGCCTTTGTGCCTACCAACCGTGATGATCACGATGCCAACGGCCACGTCTTAGGCGACCAAAACCATGGTAAAGGCAGCGGCAAGCGGGAAGACGACGACCGCAACCGCAACAACCGTTAAACTGTCCGATTACATCGTAACGCCGGTTGATCTCTGGCGGTTAGGCAAGGCGCTGGGATGGCGCCGGATCCTGGTCGCCAGCGGCGTTTTACTAGTGACCTGGGGTGCTCTTGTGGCCGGCCAGGCACCGAGCTGGGTAGTGCCACTGGCCATTACCGCCGTCGCCGTTATCACGGGTGTTGATGCGCGGGCCCCCTTTGGGCTGGCGATTAGCTTGCTACTAGTGATTGCCGGCTGGTCGGCGTTTGACCCCGCGGCCAGCACCACTACTGACGGCGATACCGGCCCCGAAATTCTAGCCGTGTGGGCTTACTACGGCCTCGTGCTGGGAGTGGTACTGTTGCTGCGAGACCAGGTATGGCCGCGGTGGCAAGATCTGATCACAACGGCCGCTACACCTCTACGGACAGCGGCGGCAAGCCTGCAGCGACCACGGCGACGGCCCCGCAACCATACCTTGGACCTGCGACCCAAATTATGAAAAAACCGTGGTTACTGGCTGCTGGTTTGTATTTGGTAGCGACGGTTTGCCTCATGTACGGGGCGTGGCAGGGCACCGGCCAATTGATGCTCATGGACATGCCGACCGCCAACCATCGGCTGCTCTTGGCAATGAGCTTGCTAGTTGCCGGCGGTGCCATATATGGCCTCAACCTGACGCTGGGCGCCGGGACCTGGCCGGCCCTGATGGGTGGCTTATTCTACCTACTCAACCCCTACTCCATCGACAGGTTGTGGAGCGGCCAATGGCGGGTGTTGGCCGGCTATGCAGCGGCGCCGGTGGTTGTCTGGCTGGCGGTACTGGCACTGCGCCGCGGTGGCCGCTGGTGGTGGGTATTGGCTCTGAGCTATGCTGTGATGCCGGCCATTAGTCAACACTGGTGGCTGATGTTGACGCTCGCCGGCGGTCCGGTGCTGCTGACGGCAGCCTGGCGGCGCGGCCGATTTCCCTGGCGACACCTACTCGTCAGCGGTCTGATTAACCTGGCTTGGATAGTGGCACTGAGGGATGAGTCAGGTGTCAGCCAACTCCAGCCGGCCGACAGCACCAGCTTTGGAGCGGTGGCGACGTTGCCGGGCGGCCTGCCGCTTACGGTGTTAGGCCTGGGTGGCTTTTGGTACCATCCTTTCGATTTCCTACCGGGGATTGACTACTTGTGGCTGATGCTCGTGGCCGGGTTGCTAGCGGCCAGTGTACTGGGTTGGCGGCTGGTGGTTTGGCGCCGGCGGGCGCTGGCAATTGTGCTAGCCGGCTGCTGGTTCGTTGTGGCTGGAGTCATCATGCTCTCGGGTTGGGCGCCGGCCCAGCCAGTCGTCCAGCGTGTTGTGGCCACAGTGCCGGGCCTGGTGGGCCTCAGAGAACTCACCAAGCTGACAGGTTTGCTGGCACTTGGCTATGCCACGTTGGCGCCGCTTGGTCTGACACTGTGGCGGTTCGAGCGATGGGCGGCAGTGAGTGGCGTGGCGATCATTGCCTTGGCTATGGCGCCGGCTTACGGGGGTGGACCATACATCAAAACCTATCATTTTCCCAGTGGCTGGACTGAAGCCAAGGTGTATCTCGACCGCCAGCCACAGCGGCGGGTGGTGGCACTACCCTACGCCGGTTATCTGGTAGCACCCTGGGCCGGTGACAGGCTGGTGGCCAACCAGGCGCCGGGCTACTTCGGCCATGACGTCATTGCCGGTAGTAGCACTGGTAACGCCGACTATGATAGCCGCCGGGGCAATAGTGGCAGTGTCACGCTTGCCGATCTGACAACCTTACGGCCGACCCATATTGTGGGTGCTCACTACCAACAATCTGACGTTGAGTCCCGCGGAGCTGACAGCGGCCGGCTGGGAGATAGCGGTGAGCAATCCTGATGCCGTCGTGTGGACAAAATAGCAATATTGTTTTACTATGTGGCCACTCGTACCTTCCTATTCCGAATGAGAGTGGTGAATCACCATGGGCGACGACCTGCCCGAATTCGATCTCAACGACACGGATCACAAATTACTCAAATTTGACTACTCCCACTATCTGACCATGCAGCAGATCCGGCGCTTCGCGATCTGGCTAGATTTTGTGCCGACTCTCATCCTCGCATTGCTGACTGCCGGCTTTATTATTACCGCCGCTCAGGGCTTCAGGTATTGGTTTGTGGGCTTCTTTGGCCTGTTGGCGCTCTTGATCTTGTGGCGTGTAATGCGCTACCGCATCTACTCAACCACCGCCTTCAATAACCGCGCTCAGATGCAACGCACGCACCAGGCTGAGATTGAGGCTCAGCAGAGAGCCACTGATGCCGAGTTGACCCAGCTTTTGAAACAGGCTCAAGATCCTGACCATCCCGACTATGAAGCAGCCCGAGCCGCAATCCACAGGTGCTTGTTTGAGCGTGGCCATCCTCTCTTCCAGGCGGCTTGGCGGCTGGAACTGACGAGTGCCGTCAGGACCATCGCTGAAGCCATTGAGGCCGACAGGCAGTTGGCCGACCTCAGGCCGGCGGTTGATCGGGCCCTGGAATCGCTGGCTATGGCTCGCGGGCGAGCAGAGAACGCGCAGTTGCCGACACTTGCTCGCATTAAGGCATGCCGGGGCTGGCGGCGATTGTGCAGCGCCACCAATGAGCTGATACTGACATATTCTTTAGGTGATCGGTCGATCCTGTCGGCAACCATTAAGGCATTGCACGAAGATGACAGGATTTCCGGCCTACCGTCATCTATCGAAGCGGCTTGGCGAACCGAGTATGCGCTACGTTGGCAACTCCTGCAAGCCGCGCTTGAGCTCAATGACCAGACATTGCCCCTCGATCAGGATGCCTTGCGCGAGCATCGTGATTGGATCTGGCGCTACGTCCAGCCCGATGGCTTCATGCGGGGGCGACCTTACGACCGACACCTCCCCGATGATTGGGACCAGGTGGTGGTGGCCGTCATCGAGCCGCGCACTATCGATCTCGCTGATTGGTACGACTATCTCAGCTTCGACCGGGCTGCTTCGGTGGAGGTAGCCACCTGGTTCGTGCGCTCGGTGGTTGAGGCCATCAGGAAGCGAGAGTCGCTCTCAATGGTGATGTCGGCAGAGCTTCTGATTGCCGCCTATTACCTGCACCACCGTACCGATGTCAGCGGTTCCATCAACGAGGACGACAGAGAAGTCGTCTTGGGTTGTCATCATAGGTTGGCGCAACCGTACCGGCCCCGGCTGCGCCTGTTGACACCGGCTCACCATCGATGACAGTACAAACAACGCCCGGATCCCCCTCAAGGGATCCGGGCGCTTTTACTGCCTGGTACTAACCGAGGTACAAGTTGCCCTCTTTTGTTGAACTTCGCTGACAGAAGAAGTTGCCTATTCTGCAGTTGACAGCAAGGGCGAAACGCAACCGGATCGAATGCGGCGGGCCCTTTCTGGCAATCTTGGGATCCGCCGAGACTCCAGGCTTTAAAATCGGAACATTCTCGGCTCGCGTACCGCTTGGACCGGCCTGACGCAGCGGTTGACCGTAGCGATCAAGGTGACCGTGCCGATCGTGCCCTCGGCATCGCCAAGAGACATTGTCGGCCTGACGGTTACCGCGCAGGCCACTGCCGGCGCCTGTTGGTTGACTGCCAAAGTAGCTTGGGCCGGCGCCATGAGGACACCGATAATTGCCATCAACAGACCCAACATTGCGCTACGCCATCTGGCTTTCGCGGAAGCAACGGTTGTGGACATCTGACTTATTTCACATCCTTCTGCGATAGGAGGTACATCATTTTGACGGTCTGATTATATAACATTTTGTTTATTCTGGCTAGTCTTTGAGCTTGACCAGTGTGATTATTTATTGTAATGTATAACGGTTCCGACAGGCTTCCTCTAGGAAGGACTTTTACAGGTGAATCGTAACTGGAGAACCGTGATGGTTACCCTGGGCTTGGCGATACTCGCCACTCTGGGCATGATGGCGCCGGCATCAGCTGGCACCATCATGAACAATGCCGCAGCAGCCCTCAAGACCCAGGATTTGTACGTCGATCCCGGGGCGGCTATTCAGCCGTCTGCTGCCGATATGGCAGCCATCGACCAACTCCTGGCCAACACGCTCTACCCCACCAAGGTGGCCATTCTGCCGGGCAGCGTCAAGAACGAGCTGACCAATGGTAGTGCCGACTGGCTGGCGGCCGATGTGGCCAACCAGACCCATGTGGGCGCCACCTATGCGGTACTGGCGGGCACCCCGAGTGGCAAGTGGGCCTTTCGGGCTGTCGACACCAGCAACCATCTGGGTGAACGGGTCAAGAGTTTGGCGAACTCCGCTTATCAGCGGAATTCATCCAACCCCTTGACTGCTTTGCGGGCATTCTTGGTGTCGCTGCCCCAGAAGGCGGCGCCGGCAGCTACCCAGCCGAATGTTGTGCCACCAGTGCAACAGCCGGCTCAACCTCAGAACCAGCCTCAGGCCCAGCAGCCGGCCAAGTCCGGCGGTGGCCACGGTTGGCTGTGGCTCGTTCTGATTGTCGTGGTCATTGGACTAGTGGGTGGCTACTTACTCTTGAGGCTGTTCGGATCTCACGAGGATGACTCGGGAGATGTGGATTTCCGGCCAGGCTCCAGTCCGACACCCCCTGGACCGTTGTTCGACACCGCCTTCGAGCCTCCACCGGCTACTGCTTATGGTTCGTATGAACCCGAGCAGACTACGGCGGCCGGCATGATACCGACTCCGACTCCGGCTACCCACTACCGCACGCTGCCGCGGAGTACGCGATCGGGCGGCGGCGGCGATGTCCCGTCGCGGGCGCCGCATCGTGATAGCTATCACGGGCACCGTCGCGATGGTCGGGGTGGCTACGGCGACCCGGGTACCGGTTCGTACGTACCTCCTGTGGTCGTGACCCCGAACCCACAGGGCGATCAGCCGCATACCTATCAGGCACCCGATCCTGAACCTGTTCGCCAGGTGACGGCCAGTGACTCTGGTGGCGGTGGCGACACAGGTAACAGCTCGAGCGGCTTCTTTGACTCGAGTAGTGGGGGCTGGGGCTCCGATTCGGGCTCCAGTTCTGATCCGTCACCGGCCTCCGACCAGAATTCCGGCGGCGGCGGCGACCTGTAACACCCTCCGGGTGGGACCTGGCCTTTTGGCCTGGTCCCACCCGGTTGTTTATTTATACTCAATATCCTCAAGTAGCCACCACGTAGAACGCCCAGATCCCCCTCAAGGGATCCGGGCGTTGTGTTACACCGTCCGGGGGTTTTGCCCCGACCGTTTCGGCTTTGGAGGAACTTGGGCAGTCGAACCGCCCTTGTTCTCTACCGCCGGCACTTCCGGCCGGGCGTCGGGCCGATGTGGACCGGGATCGCCGGTCCAGGGATTTCCACACATCGTGAGCCTCCCAAATGTTGGGTGTGGGGTGGATTTAGCATTTTTTATTATATAACTTTATCTAGTTCTTGTCCATATAGACATTTCAGGCCTGTATGGTATCGTCGTATTTGTCCAAGATTGATCGATCCCCCTGCACCCCAGAAAGGCAGATTATGACTGAGCATCCGCTCATGAGCCCGCCTGAGCCTGGGCCAAAGATCCAGCGCCTCAGTCAACTACCAGATGGGACGGTTCGACTATCCCTCGAACGGGCATTGAAGGCCGCACCGGTTTTGTTTGGCCACATGTCGGACACGCCGGATCTGGATACCGTCGCTCTTGGCATCTTTGATCGTCCGGCTGGCGACCTGCCCCCGGGTTGTGCCCGCGACCGGGCATGCCCGTATGACGACACCGGTATCCATAGCCGGTCGGTCATGCTGCCGTTGCAAGTGGCCAGCCATGTAGGCGCTCGGGCAACCGACTCGACTGAAGGCAGGCTCAATCCCGAGACTATCAGGTACATCCAGGCTCATTCAGCGACGTATTTTGCGTCATCAAACTGGCTGACCCACCAGCGACGCGAGGCCCGGCCCGGTGATACTCGTTCCTATGGTGCAGTTGTCATCAGAGTACGGGTCGGTAATCGGGCATTGAGCTTCACTGTCGCTGTCAGCAGTGCGGCCCCACCCCACCGGGACCAAGAACTGGCCTATCTGGTGGGCAATGCCGTTGTTGCCGACCTCACAGCTAGCGAACTGATCGTGCCCATATTGCCTGAATCCCCTACCTTTGTGCTGCGGCCGCCGTTCTGACTGGCGCAGCCAATTGACACAACCCCCAGAGCCCCGGACATATGATGATGTCCGGGGCTGTACTTTTGTCAGATGAAACGTTTGTTAGTCGAGAATGTCGATATTACACCACGAACTAGCACCGCCCGGTGCATTGTTGGCAAACCATACCCGTACCCATACGCCGCCACTGGTGTAGCCGCCGTGGTTCGGAGTGAAGGTAGTAGAGCTCGCTGTTCTGGTTTGAGTCCATACGAGCTGACTTTGATTGGCGTAAATCTCAACGGTGATGTCGGATCTCGAAAATGGTACCGAATTTGACGCACTCACACTCTTGGCGATCGATACACCATTGGCTACGTCCCAGGTGACCGTGGCGTTATGCTTGCCTGCAATATTCCAACATGAGCCTGATCGACTGTAGACCGAGGCATGAGCGGGCACGAAGGGCACCAATGTTGCAACTAACATGCCAGCTACAACGGCGAACATTTTCAGCGAACGAGGAATACTAACCATCGCAAACTCCTTATATTATTCTTATGTTTTTAACATATATCAGGTAACGACGCCCTTTTATGAGTAAACGGTCCAATTCTTGAGGTAATGAGATTCACAATTTTTGGTGTTTTGACTGAACTGATCAAGAGCGCAAGTCACGCGGGCTTAATGCTGTACAATGCTCGTATAATGTGGTATGGTTTGCCCTGTTCATTGTGTTAGTTTCGGCTGAGGAGGTATCCGCCAGATGAGGTGGACTCAGAGATACCGATTACTCATCGCAATCCTGGCTGCGATCTTGATTGTGGTTGTGATCATGCCGTGGTTGCTGCATGTCGCCACTAGTGCCGATAGCGCACCCACTGCAGCGCCAAGACCGACCCCCAGCAAAGCTGGTCTGATGCCTACACCGGTACCGGTCGTGCCAAGCTGCCTGCTGACTACACCGGTTACTCGGTCGCCAGCCGGTACGCCCGCGGACTTCCGAGCTAACGCTCCGGTTGGCCAAGGCCCGCAGCACAAGGAAAGCAGCATGAGCTTCGGTTGGAGTCTGGCTCCCACTGGACTCAACCCGACGGCTCTGGACAGCATGAGCGCGAACGAGGCCAAGAGGGCGGCTACCCTTGCGGTTATCAATCTCGCCCAGTATGTCTGCGAGAACCCATTGCAGGCCATGAGCGTGCTCGTTGGCCTCGACTGGACCTGGGACCCCGCAACCACGCCATTGACTCATCAAGAGATGGTGGACAAGATCTGGCGGTTGGCCGATGAATGGCAGCGCCCATCCCTGGTCTACGAAGCACCGTTCGTGGCGGGTGAGGCCGTCACCTATCAGGTGCTTCGCGGTAGCGCGCCAGTAGTGCAGTCTACCCTGTACCGCTATGAGGGACCCCGGTTGTTCCTGACGACCAAGGGTTCCTATGGCACAAAGCGTTATTTGATTGACCTCCAAAGCGGTGGCCAGGTGGTTGACCAGCTTGACCACACCAACAGCTTCTTATCGAGGGGCTGAAGTTCTACTCGGGCCCGGATGACACCAGTCGTCCGGGCCCATACCATTCTAGGCTTCGAGCTTGACTAACCGGTAGCTATGGTTGGTCACGGCATCCTTGATAATACCCAGCTCGCTCTCGATTTGTTCGAAACGTTCGTCGATTTGCTCGAAGCGCTGGTCGATCTGTTCGAAACGTTCGTCGATTTGGTCGAAGCGCTCATCCATCTGGGCAAACCGGTCATCTATCGCCAAAAACTGCTCGGCGCAAGCTGTGGCCAGATTATTGATATCGCCTTGAATTGCCTGAAACCGCGGTTCGAGCGCTTCTTTGATGAGATTGATATCGGTAGGAGTGAGAGCCATAGCGTAACCTTTCTGAAAGCTTATTGTAGCAATATTGTTACCAACATTATACCGTACAAAAGCCGTATGTGCCAGATACGGGCTGCACCATTTTATAACCGCACAATCCGCCGAGCTGGTTTGCTTGCACGAGGCGATGCGCCGCCCTGGCTCTTCGGCCGGGTGCCGCCGCTCCCCCGTCGTCGGCGCCAGTGTCGCCAACCTGTCATGCCCAAGTAGCCCAGACACCCGGCGAGGGTGAGGCCGCTGATGATGAGACCAACATAAAACCAACGCTGCGGTGTAAACTCGGCCACCAGCTCCAGATCGTAGGTGCCGTCGGGATTGGCGTGGCAGAGGTTTTGTTGTTTGCAGAGCTTGTCGACGTCGATGTACCAACCGTTGGCAAAGTCGTTGAGCTTGAAGTGGTCGCTATCGGCGATGGCGTCGGGTTTGGCCCAGGGGACCCAGCTGTTGATGCCCTGAACTTTGCCGTTATTGATTTCGAGGCGCCATTTCGAAAAGTAGTTTTGGTTCATGGCTAGATAAAATGGCTTTTCTGCCGACTTGACGCTGATACTATGCTTTACCGGACTAGCCGTGTGATGCTCTACCGATTTTGGCATCGAGGTAATGGTGGGACTATCAGATAACAGAACGTATTTGCCCGTGATGTTTGGCAGCCGGTCTAGCTTCATATCGCTGTATTCAACAACATTTACTTTGCCTGATTGGGGCTCATAGGCATACAAATATATCGTTGCGCTTGTGGCGCCAGCAGGTGCTTTGAACTTGATTGATGCCTGCGTACTCCCGCCGCTCTGTTCTGACCCTTTTAACCGATCCGACAGGTATGTTCCGGCCGGGTCATTGAAGCCAATATAGTAGCCAGCCGCAGTGTCACTTGAGGGCTTGTACTCAAAGTCGAGCATGTAGTCTCCCGAATCGACGACACTTACGTTTGTATTGGCACAGGCAATGTGATTGCGCGACGTGAGCTTAACCAACGAGCCGGGTCCGCGTTTGTCGACTACCAGACTAATGTCTGAGCGCTCGTCGGACGCACTACAATCGACTACCTTTTGGGGCCAATCATTCAGGTATCGCCTTTCGAAATTATTGGGAGTTCCGACATATTCAGCATTACTGACTTGTGTGTTGCCTATCGCCTTTTTAACCACCTGGTCGGCAGCGATGAGCTTGACTGCTTGGCTCTCGATAACTTCATATACCGAAACATTGGCATAGCGCGCCACATTTGTCTTATCGATATCAGTCCCAGAAAACGCATACAAGAAGAAGTTCGAAGCATCGACATTTGCTGGGGTGGTCACGATCTTAGAGTAACGGTGCCATGAGTCATCGGCGGTGTTGGTCGACCAGCTACTATTTATCTCGCTGCCTTTACCCGCATAGATGGCATACCCGATCTTGGAGTGACTTGGACTGGCATAGTCAAAACTGATCAGGTATTGTTTGCCGCTTTGCAACGTAACGCCAGTGCGAGTACATGCAATGTGTCCCTTGGCGACTAATTCCAGTGCCTTCGTGGCTTGCTTGGCGTCCTTATCGAGGAGCCGCATGCTCAACTCTGCCCGCGAGCTTTCAATGGCACAGTCTTCCACTTTGGGTTGCCAGAGGCCCCTACTGAAATCGCCGTTTTGTATCATATTTTCATCACGTGCCGAGATTACTTTTGCCGTTGTCGCTCCTTGGCGGTTGGCAATCTCGACGGGATTATCTGAGCTGATCGGCGTATAGCTGTTGTTGGCTTCAACGAAGTAGCGTCTCTGTGGGCGCCGCTCGATTGATGTGGTTTCGTATTTCTGCTGATCTTGCCTAAAAGGTGTGGTGCCATCGAGGGTTAGCAGGCCTTCATCATGGGCAGAGATGGTGATTCTTGTAGCATCGCTCACGGCGCGGATGACAGGAGCGCTGGCAGTCTTGTACAGCGTGGCCGGCTGACTGTCGGTGGCAACCACCGGCTGGTCGTGAATTCTACCTGAAATCGGATCGATATTGGCGGTGGTTACGTTTGCAAATAGTGGCTCAATATGAGCTGTTGGCATCTTTACGTTATCGGTCGTGTAGTAATAATTTGGCTTGGCCAAGGTTGCTGTCACAAATTCATTGACTGCTTTAAAATTATTGCGTCCCGTAAAGCTATACAGATTGTCGGTAACTGAAATGAATTCCTTGGGTTGTGGGTCGATCAGTTCATAGACCGCCAGATTGGGCGTGTCCATCTTTTGCTTGAAATGGCCGGATTTTTGGATGCCGTTTTGGAGATCATGAATGCTCAAGGGCGATTTACCGTAGGCATGCGCCCAATCGTAGTTACTGTCCTTGCGCACCACAACGTATTTGATATTACGTCTGGCGAGGTTGGCCGTCTGGACGTCTGTAGCAGTAAAATCGGCTTCAACGTCGTAATTGAACTTATCAATGGTGGCACCGCCGATATCAGTTGAAATGATGGACGTGCCCGATAGTAGCCTCAAGATGTCGTTGCCAATATAACCTTCTTTTCCATCGCCCCACTTACTCGATATCCAGGCTGTGTGTTGCAGCGGCAAGGACAGGGTTAGGGCATGAGCATCGGCCTTGAGAAAATCCGCTACTTGATAGTAGTCTTGTGGTATTGCTATCTGGGCGGCTGGTCTAATGCCATTGTTTGAATTAAAGATCTGGCCGGTCCAAACAGGGAATCCCAGCACCATAATGATGAGCGCTGCAACCGAGCGATACCATAACGCCTTGGCGCTACTTACCCTCAGTGGGATCGAAAAAGCCAAGAATAAGGTTAGTAGGTAGCCGAGGGCAACAATAATGCCGAGTTTTTCGTAGGCCGCCCGGAACGCCAAAAATGGTACCGGAAATGTCTGGAATAGGAATACAAAGAAGCCGCCGAAGGGTTCGTGCGAGCCTTTGGCTAGGAAACTACCAACCAATACCATAGCTACTGCCAGTATGACCAGCCGCCAAGCTTTGCGGAGGATGTTTTGGTTGAGTAGTACAACAATAAGAGCAAGCGGAAAAATAAACGTTAATATCTTGAATGGTGATGCAATGAATAAATCCGCCCAGGGAAACCAGCGGCCGCCAATTTTGTCGGATAGACTGTAATAGCCGTTGAGCGTTAGGACATTTAAGAACGAGGCGTTACTACTAATGACATTGAGTATTGAGAACGAGCCATCCAGGTTTCCGCCGCCCGTGGATTTGGCTGTGCTATCGGCAACATTGAAGAATTGCGGCAGCAAATACCACAGATTTGTAGATATCCAGACCACAATACCTGTTGCCATGAGGAGTGCGAATCGCCGCAGCGGCATATCAACTAACGCCAACAGCGATACGCCACCGAGAATGCCGATCATGATAAAGAGGAATGATAAATTCGTGAGCGCTACAGATACAAACCCGGCCGTTACAAACGATAGTGCGATTACATACGCAATCCGTCCAGTATCAAGGAATTTCAACTGAAGCCAGATGAGCAATGGCAGAGCCGCATAAAAAATGTACAGAAATATGATCATCCGCCAGCCATTGATCGCAATGTACAAATTCGACATGTAAAACAGTGCTGGTACGGTTAGCGCCCATGTATTCCTGGTGAGGCTGTATTTGGTTTGCAGATATTCCAGCAGTACAATGGCACTCCAACCTGTTACTACGAGGACTCCAAAAAAGAATAGTGCCTGCGACGCCACAGCGTTCAAGCCAACCAATTGAAATATCCCGATGAGCACAAAGAGCGGCACAATGGCATAACCGGTGGCATCGATAATGCCGCCACTATATTGAGGCTTCCAACCAAACGAAAAGTTGTGGGCATGCTCTAAAGGATTGCCAATAGACCACGTACTATCGGCATAAAACAGTAGCCGCCCGCTTGAGTACCACATACCGATCGTTATCAGTGCTGCTAACGCGACAATGGCGTATGGCAGCCATCGCTGATTATTGAGCCACTTATGCATGCGCGCCCCCAAGTTGTTCAATAACTTCACTCAAGGCACGGGCTTGTTGCCGTACATCGAAATATTTGTTTGTGCGTTTGGCATTGTTCGCCTGGACCGATGCCAGATGTCGAGGCTCGCTCAGCAAGCTCTCAACGGCGGCGATGACGGCTTTTGAATCGTTTTGAGCGACCACAATATTGTCTGCGCCCACGATTTCAGGTAAGGCTCCCGCATCGGTGGTGATTACTGCCAAACCGCACGCCATAGCCTCGACGAAGCTAAAACCAAACTGTTCTGAGGTGATCTTGAGTTTGTACTTGTACATGTCGCGGCAGGGCATGACGAGGATGCCGTGCTGCTGGAGTACGCTTGGCAATTGCTCATTTGGTAGCGGCCCAAGATATGAAAATTGTGGGTATTTATCGACATAGCTTTTGATTGTATCTGCATACGGGCCCTTGCCGATGACGGTCATTTTGATATCTGGATTCTTCGGCAATACGGCATCGGCAACTTCGAGGAAGATATCGATGCCTTTGTGAGGCTTAAGACCGCCAACAAAAATGAGATTTCGATTGGTTTGTGAGTGTTTGACACTTTGAAAAAGATGCAGGTCTATGCCCGGATACACTACCTTCGCCTTATCTGGAGGTGCGCCCAGAGCCAGTACACAATCGCGAGCTTTGTTTGATACGCACACAAATAGATCGGCGTGTTTGATGACATAGAGCCGATTGCCTATGTGTGAGGGTAGATAGTGTAGTGGATGGCGCGGTATGAGCTCGTATACCAGTACCACGACCTTTTTGCCGTGCTTGTGAGCATACTCGGTGAACTGTTTGGCTATGGATGAAAAAACTTCGAGGACAATGATAACATCGACATCTGCGAGGTACCGTTCGAAGCCAGTATAGGTTACCAATTTGGCAGTTGAATGGTACTTACCAGCGAATAGGCGGCTTTCCTGGCTCTGTACCTGGCAGTATTCGACATTGTCGGGCTTTGTGGTGGGGTAGGATGCAAAGTCGATATCGAGAAACTTGATTTTCTCAACCGGCATGCGCGAAAACCAGTGGTACTCGTAGTTGGGACGACTATCGTGTGAGACGTAAGCGATTTTCATTTCCGATGAGCCTTACCTGACCGCTTTAATACTTCCGGTTCGCCGCGGAGCATGCCGGTGGCTCCGGCCAGATACTTTACAAACATGTAGTACCAAAACGCCGTGAAGAGCTTGGGTTGTTTGATGAGGTCTTTTTGGAGTTGGATGAATTGGGGTCGGAAGAAGTTGAATTGTTTGACACTGCGAACGCCGGCTTTTTGGTTGTATTTGCCTATGGTTCGGCCGTAATAGTGGAACTTACGCCAGACATCGCCGATGGTTTTGGGCTCGCCGATGTGGGTTTCCACAGCGTCAACGTGAGCCCATTTGTAGCCAGCGTCCACCATACGGTTGTGTAGATCGAAATCCTCACCGGCCACGAGTGTTTCATCGAAGCCACCTAAGGCATCAAAGACCGAGCGCTTGAAGAAGCGGGCCCCCACGATGGAAGTGTCGTTTTTGTAGGTTTCACGTTCCAGGTAGCGTACATGAGCCCAGATACTGTCGCCCTGGGAACGGTTATGTACCGCAAGTGCATCATAGCCTTCGGCCATTTTGGCGACACATTTGGCGACCACATCGGGCTCAAGTACAAATTCGAGGCCGATCCGGTACATGTACTCCCCTGTGGCTTTGGTGACGCCATAGTTGAACTGAGTTGAGCGCTCGGGTCCGAGCTGGTAGAACTGGTCGGCATATTGTTTGACAATATCTGGTGTGCCGTCAGTCGAAAAGTTGTCTACGACGATTAACTCAATGTGCGGGTACGTTTGCGCTTTGACGCTCTGGAGGCTGGCGTGCGCGGCTGGAGCGTTGTTTTTGCAGGCTATAACAATTGAGACTAATGGTTGTTTGGCTGCCATTTGTTCCCTCGAAATTTGGCCAGCACAAAGCCGGCTCCCCCGAAGCTGAATTTGAGTAGCAGATACCCAGCTAACTGCAGGCTCTTGACCGGATTTTGCATGAGGCGTTTGCCACGACAATGTGCGAATGCCATCAAGTATTTGAGCTGCCCATTGAACTCGCCGGGATTGGCTTTTTGGTATCGCACCGAGTCTTTGCCGTAGTGATACATTTTTACCAGATGCGGCCAGAGCTTTGTGGGCTCACCCAAGTGCAGGGCCTCGGCGTCGATGAAGGCGGTCTTGTAGCCGGCTTTGTTGAGCTTGTTTTGAAAGTCGTAATCTTCGCCGGCGGTAATGGCTTCGTTGAAGCCGCCAATGGCCTGATAGACAGATTTCTTGATGAAACGGGCCGAGGAGTGCTGAAGGTCGTATTTGTACATGTCGACCTCAAACTTTCTGATGCGGGCAATCCAGCTAATGCTGGGATCGGGTGAGTTGTGTACCACCACAGCGTCGGCGCCCTCAGTGGCCCGCCTGATGCATTGATCGATGACGGCGGGATCGAGCACGAAATCGGCATCCACTTTGTAGACATACTCGCCTGTGGCTTTGGTGACACCAAAGTTTACTTGGGCCGAGCGCTCCGGCCCGTGGTTGTACACGTGCTGAGTGTAGCGCTGGGCGATGGTTTTGGTGGTGTCGGTGGAATCGCGGTCGACCACAATGATTTCGATGGGTTTGTACGTTTGATCGGCGATTGATTTGAGGCAGGCCTCAATTGTGGCGGCGCTATTGCGAGTGGGAATGATGACTGAGACAAGCTGGTTACTGGGCATACCGCTTTAGTTTATCAGATCTGGTGGGAGGTGGCAAAACGGGATGGAGGAACTTTCGGAGAAAGAATATGTCTCACCGAGACTCTCGCTCGTACCCCTCAAAAATACATCCATGAAGGGTTGTGATCTGTGACAGCAACGCTGACATTGGTTTGAGGGATGTGGCTACGGGTATCTTCTTCATCAAGCATGGCCCGGGGTTTGGTGACCAGATCTCCTATCAGTGGGTAGCTGGCTAAAAAGTAATAAATGCTCGATTGAGCCCAGCCTCGATATTGCGGCCTTTCAGTCCGATCGACTCCGAAACGTAAGGCGTTTTGCATGCCCGTCCCGAGTGCACTCACTACGAGTGTGCTCGGGACGGGCGGTTTTTTTGATGATTATAAAAAGGTTGGGGGGGCCGCTCACAGTGTGAGCGGCCCCCGGGAGGTCAGTAGTCGTCTTCGGGTTGGGGGTCGGCGGGGTAGGCTGCCCCGCCGACGAACAGGACGGCTCCCAGGCCAGCAATGACGCCGGCCAGCAGCTCCCGGTATGGGTGGCCGCTACAGATCGGCCAGATCAATATTGCGAGCCCGATGAGCGCCGGGCCACCCACAAGCCCTGTGTCGCGCGGGCCCTCTACACTGCCTAGCGCGTTAGCGCAGAAGAACAGGACGACGAATCCGAGGATGCTGATGAGTGCGGCCAAGTGAGTACCCATGGTGGCTCCTTGATACTAGGAAAATGCGGCTGTTGACCTTCTATTATTATATCACGTTTTCTACTTTATGTAAATATATTGCTCTGTTGAACTTTTTATTTTATAACTTGGCACGCTTCAGGTGCCAGTTGGTCTCTCCCTAGTGCATTGGCCTGCATGAGGCTCTCACGAGTGATTGGTCAAACGGTCTCCACTTGTGGGGGCCGTTTGCATATCTGGGTATAAGTTGATCCCCCGACCTGGCTGGCCGGGGGATGTGTCAAGAGGCTTGCTCTTGGTAGAAGAGTTGGCGGTCTTTGCGGTAGATACGCGCATAGACCCATGGCGGATAGTGACGGCAGATCTGTCGGCGGGCCGACAGCCTGTTCTGGGCAACCGACGTGTAATAGGTGTGCAGTTCACGCCGAACCCAGTTTGGTCGATACCCTAAACGTTCGAAAATCTGATTTTCGGTCAACCAGCCATTTGCGGATGGCACCTCGGGTTTGTGCCCCAGAGACTTGAAGTCGGGCACGTAATAGTGATCGGTGATCTTGTTGGTACCCGAAGCCCGAAGCCGTCGAGACTGGAGATTGTGCTCGTTGATGTGGCGGCGGATCTTGTATTTTGACCAGCCGGTCAATTGGCAGATCTCGCCTTCGGTGAGCCAGTCGATCTCGGCGAATGCTGGTAGATACGCCTTGAGAGCTTGGTATGATTCGGGTGAGATAGCGGCCACGGGGCGACCATTGCGGCCGCGACGCTGCTCCACAGGGCCAAATTCAGGGTGGAGCTTGAGGTGCCGGTAGAACGTGGTCTCGATGATGCCGCAGTCGAGGCAGGCTTGGTACACGCTCACCCATCGCCTCAACCGGGGATACTGGCGCAAATTGGCAGTGTCGGCCTTGATTTGTTCGTAACATTCTTGCCTGTAGAACCTGGGCCGTTGTCCACCGCCAGTGCCGGCTAAGATGTAGTCTTTGGCATATGGACTGCGCCTGATTCTGGTCCGCACGAAGTCTCTGGGAAGTCCGAGGGACCGAGCCATACGCGCGGCACTCCAGATATAGGGGGTAGGTGCATTGCTCATGGTTAACCTCTGTCGGGTAGAGTTCTGGCAACTGCCCCACTTGTACCTGATTTGAGTTGTTTGTGCAAGATTGGCGTACTGAGATGGCTATTTTTGTTTACAAAATGTTATTTATGTTGTATAATCTAGCCACTGTACTTTGATTCCGCTCCCTTGCCAACCGAGAGAGGCAATTATGGATCTGCTACTTCGTAGTCTGCTGACGGCAGCAGTCCTGACAGCTGTGATGGCCACGCTCAGCGTATTAGTGCTGCATGCGTGTATGCACTACCGCACGTCGCCTATTGCCCGGACGACAATCAAGAGCATTTTTCAGGACTGGCTGGTTTTTGTGCCATGCTGGGGCGTCGCATTGGGATTGCGCTCCGTCGCCCATTTTAACATCATTGTATGTGCTTGGTGGGGCGTGTTGGCGTTCATCATCGAGATACACCTGCTGGAGAAGTACATCAACAGCAGGTGGGCGACGACGTCGAGTATTCGTACCCCGACGCCCGACGAGCTCGCAGGT
Organism: uncultured Candidatus Saccharimonadales bacterium; assembly: GCA_964467655.1. GTDB lineage: Bacteria > Patescibacteriota > Saccharimonadia > UBA4664 > UBA4664. The sequence continues at coordinate 36,310 of CAYXSN010000004.1, forward strand.
CTCGCGGAGCAACCGGATGAGGCCTGGCAGCAGATCCTGAACGATGCCCTCCTGTATCTACAGAGCGTTCAGCCAGCTGGGCTCAGGGCGGTTGTGCAGGCTCGAGCCAGGCTCAAGAAGTCATCAACCCGGGCTGAGCTGAGCGGCCTGCATGATGACAGCCTGCCAGTCAGATTCTTGAACTGGTGTCAGGACCTGCTCAATGCTGTCTTCGAGGATGAATTCGCAGACCGGTTCGACCCGAATCTGTTGTCGGTGGCGAGTATCTATGCGCCCCAAATACTGAACGACGCATATGGCGACAAGTACGACAACGATCGGCGCATTGTTCGATCGTTTGCCCAGGCGCATGGCCTGGAGGCGATCGCTCATGCATTTTACACCATTTGGTATGCCCACATTGGCAGACCGCGCTACATCTCCGGCCCTCACGAGTGATTGACCAAGCGGTCTCCACTTGTGGGGGCCGTTTGCATTTTGAGGAGCGGGCGGTTTTTATAATTGCTTATACATACGAAATGTTGTAGTGCGGCTTGCGTTCCTTGATAGGTTGGCCCGCAAACTCCGTCGAAAGGCAGGTCCAGATATGATGAACCACGCGATTGACAGCACCGGGGCGCTCGTAGCAGCAGCCCGAGCCTTCGAGCAGGCTGCTGCCGACTGTGTGAGGGCGGCATCCCTGGTGGTAGCCGCCCATGATGAGACTGGCTTGGTCGCCGATTTTGAGGCTAAGCTTCGGGTGGCCGCTGCGTTGGCAGAGCAAGCGCAAGCCAAATTGACTGCCGGCAACCGTTGCTTGACCGAATTCGAGGCGTGAATGCAGCCCGAGCTTGAGGCGACATCATGTGGGCATGTGTATAATGATCAGCTACCGTCGTTTGACTCGTAGTAGGGATCATTGTAGACTAACCCCGTCCCGTTTCGGCATGATCTTCAGTCAGCTTCACCGGTTGAAGATGCATCTGGAGGGAGACGAATAGATGGGACAGAACGCCCAACGAATTCTCGATGGAATGGAGGCCTGGGTACGCAGACTCCGCCCCACCGATACGGCGGAGTCAGAGGCAGCCCAACAATTGCTGGGCTCACTGCAGCAAACAAGGCAACGATTGGAGTCTGAAGATGTCCAAGCTGATGAGGATCGTTAGTTTGGTATTGGTGGGATTGGGTGTACTGCTCACCTCGGAGTGGTGTAACCCGAACCCCATCACCGATCCAAAGCGGTTCGCACCGCAGCCGACCAGCCCGTCCACCCAGTGGATCCTGACCGCCATTGTGGTGCTGTTTGCGATCGGTATGGTGGTAGTGGTTCGGACTCTCAGGTCCGAGCCCCGAGCGACGGTCGCCGCCCGCTAGTTGAATGCCCGTCTCGGGTGCACTCACTACGAGTGTACTCGGGACGGGCCTTGCTTTTTGTAGTGTTCCAATGTTTAATATAGCAGTTCGAAGTACCATTGACAGATACATGATCTCTCTTCAGGAGGAACCTGTGAATCCAGCATGGATAGTTCTGGCTAGCGGCCTGGCGCTGATAGTTCTCGTCCTGGGTATTGGCATCACTCTGGCAGTGCGCGCCGACCGACGCAGACAAGCCGTCGCTGAGCGGGCGATAGATTGGGAAAGTGAGCGTAAGGCCTGGACTGCTCTGCTTGATATAGCTGCGCGGCACCTGAACCTCTCGCTCAGTGAGCCTGATGATGAGACGACCGCCGCCCGCCAGGAGATCGCTGATATCTTGCGGGCAGATTCTCCTGAATCGCCTGAGGGTATGCAGCGAGCGTTTCGTCTCAAAGAAGCCGCGCGAAGTTTGGGTGTAAATGTTGCAGCAATCCGGTCGCGGGCCGAAGACGATGCCACTGTTGCTCGACTCAGGCTTGAGTTGGCAGCCGTAATCCGGACGTCGCTCGATTCTTCGGCACCGGCTGCTGCACGACTCACAGCCCTCGTAACCATCTTGACCAGGCTTGCGCAGCATAAGCCTGATGTTGTGGCCCGGGTGCTGCGTGACTTTGGCCTGCCGGCTGGCGATGACGATCTGCTCGGGCAGCTCCGACAGCGCTATCTTGAGATCCGATCGCAGTGCCTCGAAGATCTCTTGGTCCAAGGCTGGAACGCCGCCAATGACGACGCCTTGAGCAAGTGCCTGGCCCAGATCCTCGATTTGTTGCAACGCGATAGCTGGACAATTAGACGCCTGCAGCTGGATGACAACCAGTTGACGACGTACTACCAACTCCTGGCTAGGCTGCCAAAACGTACCGACGATCAGCTCATCGACCGAGACCGATTGATGACGCTGGCGACGGTGCTATTCGCAACCGACACTGAGGCGGGCGCTGAATGGCGCATCGCCTGCGACGTGCTTGCGCTCCAGATTCTGGTGCGTCACACCGCGGCAGAACTAGGCATGGGAGCTGTTCAGCACGCTCGGCTCCTGCACACACTGCAGTCCCGATTGTCCGAACAGCGGATTGCGTGGCTCGAGTCCGATCAGAAATAAACTCCCGCCACTGAGTGACTCGCTTGGTCCCGAGGGGAGGCGCCGATTGACGGCCCTCCCCTCAGGGCTGTCAATCTTGATAATTTTGAGCCTAAGCTGTATAGTGCAATGATTCATAGTTCTATTAACATCTAGAAGCTTTCGACATACCCTTCCCTCCACTGAAACGGAGTCATGTCATGGAGCGACCAGTGGCAATTCACACAGCGCCAGTAACCGCACCGGATATCGGCCAGATTCTCGATGCTCTATCGAGTCGGTTGTCACTCACGCCGCCTCCCAGATATGCCCGGCAACTGCGACCCGCGTTTGCGGCTCTCACCGAGCTCATGACACGACTGCGCGGCGTCGGGCGCACCACCCCAATGAAGCGGGTCCGACTCAGCGATGTGGTCCGGCAGGACCGCTTGCCGGCTGATGTGCCACCATTATTTGGTCTGCACGCACCAGACTGGTATGCCGTCAATATCGGGCCCGTCATGCTGTCGCAACATCTTGTGGTCACTGCAGTTGAGCAATTGACAATCGCCCGAACCCCTTACGATCGTGTAGGTGTGGCCGTTGACCCAAGCGGTCAGCACCTGAGCGCATACCATCACTTCACACGTGACGGCAGCTCGTCCGCCAACTGTGAGCTTGTGCCGGGCTTCGGTTTTGTCGATTCCGGAGACGACACACCGGACATGCACATAATCATCAAGGCTGTTACCGAAGTCTGGCGCGGCCTGAACACCATCCCTCCATCCTGAAACGGAGTACGTCATGACCATCACTGAGTGCCCGGCAGACCTCGCACGCCTCATCCGCGATGATCCTGCCGTGGTCGGCAGCCTGGGCACACACCTGGTGCCAGCGGCGATGGCCGCAGCCTTGAGCCCGGTCAACCCGGCGGATCCTCGGGGCCAGGTTTGGCAATTGTCAGTGCCGCTGAGGCCCCAGGGAGCCAGACTGTCGACCGTTTTTGCGGCTGATGGTTGGGTGGGCGCCCAGGTTGTCGCGGTGGCCGCAGACCGTGGTATGCCTGAGGTGTGCCTGACTGGGTTTCAGCCTCTGAGCGGCGGCCAATGCATTGTGTTCCACAGTGTCAACGGCGTCTGGACGCAGTTGCTCCCCGCAGCACCGGCGGGCTCCCGCGCACTGTCGTTATGGCCGTTCTACGCAGCTGAGATAGCGGCCTTGGAGCCGTTGGTCGCGGAGCTGGCGGCTCAGCTAGCACAACCGGCGACGGATCGGCAATGAAGCCCGAGGATGCGGCGGCGGCTCGTGAGATCCTGGAAAAACTCCTGGCAAACACTGGCGACTGGTCTGGTATTGCCGGTACTCACATGCATAGTTTGGCCGCGGTTCCGGCTTGGCTAGAGACTGTCGCCCAGCGACTGCTCACCGACACCAGCCTGGCGCCAACTGCCATCCAGATGAAGGAAACACATCATCTGGTGCCACTGTGTATCGGCCGCGAGGCTGGTCTGCCAGAAGAAACGGACTCCCTGGTCCTCCTGCAGCGTGGGCGCTGGCGCTACTGGTTTACCGATTGCCTGATGGCAGTCGAATTACCGGTACTGGATCCAGATTTGGGTGATCCGCAGCGGATGACCATCATCTGGAGCACGCGACTGCACTGCCTACTGGTGGTCGCCTGGAATGAGAACCGGGCCCATGTGCGCCTCTCCAGCCATGTGCCACCGGCAGGTATGCACCGTGTGGAGCCCAGTATTGCCAGAATGCTCGCACGACTGAGTGACTGTGAATGAACACGGCCCGGACTGTCCATCGTTATCAGGTGGATGGTCCGGGCCTGAACTATCTCAGATGTTGGCAGAAATCCTGGTACGCCCTGTCGAATGTTAGCTGGCGAGCGAATTCCCAGGCTGCCCGCTGGGTAGCAACATAGGTGTCGGCATCACTGAGCGCGGTCACTATGGTTTTGGCCAGGCCGGCCGGAGTATTGGCGGCCGTCACATAGCCCGCTCGGCCTCGGTCAACCGCATCATGTAAGCCGTCAACGTCGTACACCACAGCCGGTGTGCCCTGGCTGGCGGCTTCTGACACAATGAGGCCCCAACCTTCTTTGACTGACGTGACGGTGATGAGATGACAACGTTGCATGAGCTCGATCTTGCGCTGATCAGTTGTACGGCCCAACAGCTGGATATGCCGACGATACGGCGAGGCCGTCACTGCTGATTGCACGCGGCGACCATACGCACCGCTGTAGTCGCCCGAGATGATGAGTCGCAGATCCGGTAGGTGGCGCTTGGCCATCTCAAACGCCTGGAGCTGATGCAGGGTACGTTTCATGCTCCGGACCGCTCCATGCGACAAGATGGTTGGATGCGGGTATTTTGTGATGACGCTGAGCCGGGCAATAGGTTTGATTTGGATACCTTCACTGATGAGCTTGATGGCCGAGGGTCGAAAGCCGTGGCGCATGAGATCCTGCCGTGTTGATTCTGAGACGGTGATAACGTCGCCAGACCCGCTCAACAGGCGCAGATAGAGAGGCTCAACTAGGTAGCCAACCACCGATATGGGCAACGGCATTTCGTAGAACCAGATCTGGCGCGCCAATTGATGGAACAATTGGATCGTGCGGACCCCGGCATAGAAGCGTGCAAAGTACGGTACCGTGTTGCATTCGTCGATCACCAGCTGAGGCGCCAGCTGCCGGCGATGGCGGTGGTAGTACCAGGCGGTGGTCAGATACGTACTCAGCCGATTGCCGGTGCGCACGATGTGGTACCCGGCTGGATCGGTGCCGTGCCGGGGCGCCGGCTGGCCGGTAGCGGGATCAGTGTAACCGCCTGTGAGCAGGGTGACGGTGTGGCCAGCGGCTACCAGGCGGGTCATCAACTCATGGGCGACCACCTCGGCACCACCAGCCGTGGGGTGGCCACGGTCTTTCCACGCCAACCAAACAATGTTCATGCCGACGGCTCCCGGTGACGAGCGTCATGCCGGCGGGGGCGGCGCAGCACATACAGCGGCCTGTTGGTCACTTCGGCATGAATCGCCCCAATGTAGAGCGACATCAGGCCGAGGCTCGCCAACACCATACCTACCATGAATACCAGCAGGACCGCTAATTGCGCCGTACCTGTGAAATTCATGTTCCACGGATCATCAAGTAGATATTTTTCAACATACATAAATAGGCCCAATGGCAGTGAAATACTCGTAATAATCACTCCCAGGTAGCCGGCCAGCTTGAGTGGGAATAAGCTCAGCGAGATCACACTGTGCATCGCCAGCGTAAAGAGCTTGCTCCAACCATAACTGGCCCGGCCGGCGTGGCGCTGTCCAGGCATGAAGGTAATCTCGGCCCGGCGGAAACCGAGCCAATCGATCAGGCCCCGAGTCATGCGGTTGCGCTCGGTAAACCGATTAAACTCATCGATCACTAGGCGGTCGAGCAGCCGAAAATCGGTGGCGCCCGGTGTGACCGCCTGCTCGGCGATCAGGTTGATGAAACGATAAAACAGATGTGAGGTGGTGCGCTTGAGCCAACCGGCATGACGCCTCGACCGGGCACGAACTCCCACCACCACTTCCGCGCCCTCCTCCCAAGCCGCCAGGAATCGGGCGATGAGCTGCGGGGGGTGTTGCAGATCAGCGTCGATCATGATGGCAGCCTCACCCCGGGCCCGATGCAAGCCGGCAGTAATGGCCACTTCTTTGCCGAAGTTGCGCGCTAGTTCAACTACCTGGATCCGCTGATCATGCCGGGCTAGACGGCGCGCGATGGTCACTGTTTCGTCACTGGAGCCATCGTCGACCATGAGGATTTCAAATTGATACGGCAGGGTGGCGAGAGCGGCTGTGAGCACCTGGTGAAGTTCAGGTAAACCAGCCTCCTCATTGTGGCAGGGCACGATGAGAGTGATAAGCGGTCGGCTGGGGACTGATGCTGGCTGACTCATAATGTGCGCTTTCCCCGCCAGCCCGTCGCCAGCGTCGTCGCCAATAAGATAGTACTTCCGGCCAGCAAACCGGTGACGATGTCGGCTATCTGCTGATGCCACATCAGGAGCCAGGCCATCATAGCTCCAAGCCCCACGATAGCTGCGGGTGCTGCCCAAACCCGCCGCAGGGCGACCTGGTACAAAAGCAACAGATTTGCCAATGAGAGAATAAAAATGGCTAGGCTCAGGGTGGGCAGCAAATGAGCGACTTCGGCATAGCGCGGCCCGACCAACAGACTCGTGACCCAACCGGGCTGCCACACGAATAATCCCAAGGCGCTACCACCCAACAGCACCAATAGCGCAACTGACCGCCGCAGCAACGCCCGGTTGGCGGCAGCCGGCCCCTGTGGTACAACCGATGCCACCAGTACGCCCGTGAGTGGTCCCGTCAAAAAGAACATGATGCGTGCAACTGTCGCGATGCCGGCATACAGGCCAGCTTCGGCGGGCGCAAAATAGTGTTTGGCAAACAGGATGTCGAGCGACAAGATGGTATTGACCGCCAACGACGTGAGCAGCACCAATCCGGCGTACCTGAGTTCTGGGCGGATTAGGCCGACGTCTGGGCGGCGGAGCACCAGGTAGTGACGGAAACTATTGGGACGACCCAACCGCCGGGCTACCATGGTACTGTAGCCAAGACTCAATACCTGAGAAGCCACCACTCCCATGACAGCGCCAATGGCCCGGAGCCCGGCCAGCACGAGGCCGGCCGACAGTAGTAGTTTGGAACCCGCGCCCAGAATGTTGGCGGTTGAGAGCTGGACAAAGCGCTGATGGGCCTGGATATAGGCTCCTGCAAACGCGCCGGGTACACCCAGTAGCACCGACAGCGCCAGCAAGAGAAATGGCCAGGGTGACGTAAAGTTGAGGAAGCCTTGCAACCATGTGCTGGCGAGTGCCATGGCGACACAGAGCGCTAGTCCGATCCACAAGGCGATCCTTTCGAGCTCAGCTAGCAAGGGAGCCTGGTCAATGGGCCGAGGATATCGCTTGACGACGTTAATGGTCACAAGACTCAAGACCGATAATAAGACGCCGGTCTGGAGAAAAAACGAGATAATGGCCTGAACCTCTCCAAAATCGGCTGGCGAGAGCAACCGGCCCAGCACCGGATAATACAAATAGTTCAAGAACGATACGACAGTCGATCCTATGAAGAAGATGGCGTTTTGGCGCAGAAACGGACTATGGGCAATGGACCGCACGAGTGGTATCACGCGTCTGATTATATCAGATATCGCTTGTGGTTATGAATGCCCTCATAGTGGTTGTTATTTTTGTCAGACAATGGTATAGTTTCGCCCAAGCCGCCGGGTTTGTCCGGCCGGTTTGTTCTTTGGCATGGTTTCCTGTGTGATTATCAATCCTCTGGAGGCGGTCGTGCACCAAGCCGGTACCCACCGCCCTCTGTGGGCGATTCGCATCATGCTCGTGTTCGCTGATCTGCGACTGACAGGCTTCATCGAAGTTACCTATTTGCTGAAGCTTGGCTTCAAACCGAGCCAGATTGGCCTGATTGCGGCTTTACCTTTCGCTGCGCACTTGCTGGCTAATATTCCGGCAGGCTGGTGGAGCGACCGTTTCCAGCGGCATCGGCGCATCGTTATTACGACTGGGCTCGCTTGCATGACGATGGCCCTGGCCGGCTTCGGCTGGCTGCCTGGTGCGGTATTTTGGCCGGCGGCCATTCTGACAGTCCTTCGCGGCGTCGGCTACGCCCTCTACTACAGCACAAATGACGCGTTTACCCTGCTGCATTACGGTGCGCGACAGGACTCGGCGGCAGAGGCTCAACGTGAGCGTTCACGCTCGTGGGGGTATACCATGACGATCCAGTGCGTAGGCGTGATGGGTATCCTCTTGGTGCTCGCATTGGCGCCCCAGACGGCCTTGCGCATGTTCTATTTCGTCCAGGCGGCCGCCCTGATGATTGCCACATTGGCATCGCTGCGATTGCCCAGACCCGTCATGTTGGCACGACGCCGCGACCAGAGTGTGCGGCTCATGCTGCGCAGTCTAGGTGATGGCTGGTGGTATATTGGGCACTCGATAGCGACCATGGCCTTTACCAATAGCATGGCTACTATTACCCAATTGCATTTGTCGTTGCTGGGCCGGACACCACATGATCTGCTGCTCTTTTCGGTCGGGTTCTACTCCGTGGCAGCCTTGTGCGCTTTCTTTGTGCACCCGCTTGAGCGCACACTTGGCGCGGCTGGTGCCGTCATGCTGGCGGCATGGCTGTGCGCGATAACCGTCGCTTGGTTCGGATTGGCTAGTCCGTCGGTCATCCAATACGGTACTTTCCTTTTTGGCCTGCTGTTTGGAGTGCGCAACGGGATCGATAAAACCCGGATGATGCAGTTGAGTCAATGGCCGGCGCTGTTGATGTCAATTCAAGTAGCTGCCTCAATGGGCCTGACCAGCGTGCTGATCGCCGTGAGCGGCCGGATTACAGAAGCCTTTGGCATTCAATGGGTCTTGCTACTCGTGACGCTTGTGCTTGTTCTGCCAGCCGTTTTATGCGGCTGGCACGCCCGGCATACTTCGAGAGGATGGTAACGATGATGTTTCTTCCAACGATCGTTCAAAACCCGCTACACGCAGGCGCCCAGCTAGATGTCACCACACTGAACCAGCGCGAGTGGGATCTGGTGGCGGCCCTGACCGGCGCTGCCCAAACGACCCAGCGCCACCCACTACTGGTAGCGCCCTACCTTCGGGTAGAGATGTATCAGGCGGCACTCAGGTCTTTGTCACTTGACGACGAGGGCACAATGGAAGTGCTTGGTGAACTGGCCGACCTGATCAGGCTCATGAAGCAGTTGCCTCAAGCCGATGACGCCCGGGCGTTGACCCATTGGTTGGTGGCCCAAGAACTGTGGCCGGTTACTACTGAGCTGCGGCCAGTGGATTATCCGCTCGTCTTGGCCATGGCAGCCTATTGGGCGGCCGACCAGTTGAGGATCTCGGTCACTTTGGCGCAGGCGCTGACTACTTGTTCACCGGCAGCACGGCCTGGCAACCATCTACTGACCGCAATCGCTGTTTGAGATTCGCGAAACGAAGGGAACGTTATCATGACAACGACGTCTGGTGGTTTGATGGCAACTGATACGGAACAGTATTTTCGAGATGGAGAACGGCACCTCGCCGGTTCCAGCAACTTGCTGGGCTTTGGCCACTTCTGCCTAACGGCGCTCATACGGGTCGAGTTTTATGCTCAGCATGTCGTCCATTCTGAGCTGACAGCCTGCCTGGAGGCCCTGCAGCAGCTTGCTGCAGGCGATCATGCAACAGCAGTAAAGAAACTCGTGAATACTCAGTCGTCATTCATCACGATGACTGAGGCTGCCGCCCGGATTGACGCTGGCGAAATCAGTATGGCTGAAGCTATGATCGCGTTTCACGCCGCCCGCATCTTTGCCGGTGTCGTCTGACACGCTCTGGCTTCCGTCGAAGCTCTCCGCCCCGTGGATTCTACCTCAAATGGGTAGCGTCCACGGGGCTTCTCTATTGCTCAAAGTGACGCAATATGGTATGTTAGGCGGGTCCGCCTGGTCCCATACTTTGTATGTGATCTCTCGGCTCGGAAGCATCAGAAAACAGGTTTTCGTCTGCTTCACTCACCTTCAAGGTCCCATCGTCTAGCGGTTAGGACAACGGATTTTCATTCCGTCAACCGGGGTTCGACTCCCCGTGGGACTACCATTGCACTTATGCTTGAGATTAAGCTCGCATATCTTATAATTAAGTTATCTGAGCTTTGGTAGGCGCACAAAAAGACCCCGAAAGGGGGCCTTTTTGTTATTTATCCATCAGCCGCCTACCCACCTGATGGCCAGAAGCCGGAACTCCGAGCTTGACATATTGGTAGGCGTCTTACCCATCAACACTCCGGCTCCACCCTTAATTATATCTTATTTACCGTACAAATACCAAACAAATACTACTCTTTTTGTCTGCGTTCCTCAAACCATTGTTGCGGCCGGTTGAATTGCCAGGGGTCGCGGACGTTACACTTTTGAACTTCTAACTTTTCCCAAACTTTTCCGACGAGGTAGGGCTCTTTATCTAGCCACGTATGCAGCTCTTTCTCCGACGGGAAGTCCATGAGCAGCATCGACCCGATCATTTGATTATTGGTATCCCATAAGGCGGCGCCGTACCACATATTGCCAGATTGACGAAGCTCCTCGCCCATTTCGATGTGAGCAGGCCGGGCGGCTAGGCGACGAGCCGGAGCTTCGAGATCGGTACCGTCGCGACCGATGATGAGATATTGCATGCGATTTATCCGATTAGTGGCTCGATTATAACTTGAGGCGCCACCATCTGACGACCTCAGCGGCCACTTCGTTCCAAATCGAAGGCAGTAAGCCTACAAGGAATTATTTGACTTTATCAAGCCCCAATCATATACGCCCCAAATCTGTTTTCGAACGAGTAACCCGCCGCAGCATATTGGCAACGGCGGGTTTGGTTTTGGCTAGCGGATTTGCTGACTGAGCAGCTCGGGCCATTCCCGGGGAATGAATGGTTTGTTCGACCCGGAGCTGGCGATTTCTCGCACCGCTTGGTCAAGCTTGACCGATCCACCCAGAGCTTCTTGCTCGCCAATAACAATGGCGTACGGCACGAGGTCTTCGCGGGCTTGCCTTACCTTTTTACCAACACTGTCGTTACGGTCGTCAATCTCGAGACGCACTGGCTGGCCGGCCAATTTGGCGCCGAGCTGCCGACACAGATCAACGTACTTGTCACTAACTGGAACGAGCCTGATATGGACGGGATATAGCCAAAGCGGTAGACCATCTGGGAATCGATCGAGCGCTGCGTACAGGTAACGTTCGATACCACCCGGAATGGCCGAGTGGATGATCACGGGATGACGACTATCGCCCTGCTCATCCACGTACTGGATACCCAAACGTGGCGCGTTGCCAACATCAATCTGGATACACGCAATTTCACGCGACTGGCCAAGGGCGTCCATAATCTTGTAATCGACATTGATGATCCAGTAGCGATCGGCGCCGTCGTTGATGATACCAGCCAGCACGTCGCGGCCAAGGCTAGCGGCCACCTTTGCGATTTCATCCCGGTATTGTTCCCAGTATTCGGGTGACGATACCTCGATACAAACTTCGTAGTCACGGTTCAGTTCTCGACCGCTGGCCAGGATTTGTTCCTGTAGTTTAGGAAACCACTTAAAAGCCTGGGCAACGTCGCGGAAATACGGGTGAATGTCTGGCATATAAAATCGGCGCTGGCGATACAGCAACATGCATTCGCCGCTTTGCTCAGCGCGGTAGCAGTCGGACAGTGAAAAGTGCGCAAACGGCAGGTTCTTATAGTTTAGACCATGCTGCTTCGCCAGATTGAACTGCGGGTAGCTCGCGTCGTAGCTCATAACCAGCTGGTTGTTGCCCGATTTGAACTGATACAGCCGGTCGCCATACAAATGGGCGTAGGCCGCCACGACTGGATGGTCAAGGTTGAATAGGTTTGAACCATTTACTTCATACATGGGCAAGCCAACAGCGCTCACCAGCTGTCGAGCATAATCTTGAACGAGCCGGCGCATGAGGTTGGCTTTATAGTCGTACTGGACAATACCAATGTCGGCGTTGGGTTCCCACCCAAAGCCAAGCTTCTTAGCAATCGCTAGATAGGCGGGTTTGCCCTCGGAACCGCGATTGACACCAGCCCGCTGGGCTTCGCGCAGGACGAATAATCTAAAACTATCTGAACCTGCGCCTGATTCCAAATAGGCCTCGGCCGAGTTGACCCGGCCATCAGGTCTAATTACGTAATATTGATCTTTCATTGCAATACTCCATTTAGAATTGGTTGACTCTAGGTGCCGCTCTAAATGAAGTTTTGGGCCGAGATACCAAAAACTCCCGCTGCCGGGAGATTTTTAAGCAATCGCAAACTACCGACAGGCTAGAACGTAGCTGTCGCTGTCTCGTTGATAACGATGTAGTTTGATTGAATCATGTTCTAATTATAACACGCTTGTGGTTGATGGTCAATTTTTACCAGTTTCGGTTACTAGCTGGTAATACCCTCAGGCGGCTTTACCTGGAACGAGCGATACCAAACCGCCAGCCCATCTCTGATACGGTTCCAATTCGCGATATGGTAGTCTACCAATGCACTTATGCTTAAATGAGAAGCTTTAACCGGCTTCTTTTTTAGTGCCCAAATATTTAGCCACTACGACAACGGCATTCATCAAGAAAACATAGGCCGGATAGACGAGTAGGATAAACGAGTAGGCCGGAACTGCCACCATGCTGAATAATCCTGCTATCCCCGCCAGCACCCACTGTAGGTACACTTCAGTGTCGGGCTGCCGGTAGGCCTTGATTACGGTCGGCAAGGCACCAACTCCGTCAATCGCAACAGCAATGAGTGTAGAATAATACGTATCTTGAGAGAATATCCAGTAAGTAAAGAGTAACGCTGCTACCCCGAGAATGATCTGATCAAACCTGGAGCTGCCACCTACTCCTTTGCGCATCGATATAATAAAAACGAGCAGAACTAGAGCCGTAGTGCTGCCGAAGAAAAGTGACGACCACCCGCCCCCATTCATAACTTGGTTAACGAACGCGACTAACGTCAGGATTGACCAAATACCCCACGTAATGCGTTGGGGTTTTACTTTACCCTCGAATATGCCGCGGATGTAGGGGACGTAGCCAATAAAGTTAAGGATTAGGGCAGTGAAGCCGAAGAATAGTGCTTTGTCCATGGGGTGATTATAGCCTTAGTCGCCACCATCTGACAACCTCAGTGGCCACTTCGTTCCCAAATGCAGGCTGCAGTGCTACCAATACACTTATGCTTATTATAGGACATCGTAAATTCTAGAATAGAATTATCCGAGCTTTGGTAGGCGCACAAAAAGACCCCGAAAGGGGCCTTTTTGTTTGCTTTCCATTTTGAGACATTGCGATCTGTCTTTTGCCCTATCTATGGATTGGGGTTGGGTATGGATGCATTTTTTGTGCTATCCCAGCATTCCGGAAGGATTTCTTTTGTGAAGGCATACTTATTCACATCCGCGCAATTTGGTTCCTGCTGAAGCACCATCGCGAGCTGCCATTGTCCGTTTACTTTCGCGTAATGAGCGGCGGCCCCGGTTTGGCAGCCCTGGCCGACCGCAGCGAATTGGTCGCGAATAACTTTTGAGATGATGAACGTAGCGTCGGCCCCGGTAGCCGCGCATCCGGCATACACTTTGTCGTATTCGCCCTTGATATAGGTCTGGAAGTCGGCGGGCGCAGATGAAAGGCCCAAGATATGCTCGTACTTGTCTTCAGCCTGTGCGGCCGAAAGCGCGAAACCGCCCCGCATTGTAAGGGTACCCACGGGCGTCCCGATTTGACCATATTTTGCCTTTATGGCGCCCGTCTTTGAGTCTACGAAATCAATCTCGAATTCGTGCTGGTATATAAGTGTCCGGTCGTCAAACTGAGTAACATATTCATCTGAGCTGAATCTTGGTACCGGAATTGTACTAGGCCTGGCGTTCTGGCCAATCTTGTCCCCAGGATATGAGAGTATATTCGCCTGGTTTGATGCCTGGTTGATGAAATAGAATGTGTTGCTCGACTGGCTGAAAGAGACGTAATCGGATGATTGTACCAAGCCGGGTGCGGAAAACTCGGATAGTGTTTTGACGTTACTACCGTCGGCGTTCATTATCATCGGGTGTTCCGAGACGCCATTGTTTTGGCCGGGTGTGTTTTGCGTGTACGCCCAATAAACAACACGCCCATCCGCAAGCTCGGCCGGGCGTTGATTTTCGTTTGTTTTGGTGAGCTGAGTGAGTGTATCTGTTGCTAGTGTATAGCGAAAGATTTGCCGGTCAGGTGATTGGTACACCGGCTGCGGCATTATGGTAAGCAGCACGCTTTTCCCGTCATGCGACCAGGCGTTGCCCCCGTCAGGCCATGAGGGTCCGTTCGCTGTAGCCCCGGTAGGCAGCTTAATCTCTTTTGTGACCTTAAGGTATTTATTCAATATCCACAGCGAATTTTGCGTGTTGTCCTTACTCGCTACGGCAAGGAACTGACTGCCGTCTGGGCTTGGAATCATTGTTTTGATTACTTTGCCATTGGTTGTTGGCAAGTCATACCGAACTCGGCTGCCTGCTTGATTGATACAGACGAGCTTTGAGAGCCGCACAAAGCAGTAATTTGGCGGGAATTGCTTGCTAGCCTTTGACGCCAGCTGGGAACTCACATCGGTCTGCTGTGGGCGCTGCTGAAGGTAGATAGCGTAGCCGGCAACCGCGACCATAACAAGCGCGAGAATCGATGTTAGTACTAGAGTACCCCGCCTCGATCTATTTGGCTTAGGGCTTTCTTCTGGTGCAATATCGATAGCATCGTTGGCGGTGTTATCGACTTCTGGAACCTGTGATGATTTGAGTTCTTGTTTCATTTTATGGATTTGGGTTGATTTAATCTTAGGCCATTTTGTAGTCTTTGCAAAACCAGAAATCCGTCGGGCTTTCCGGCTGCTATCATACACCTCGTAGACCGTAACGCCGATGCCTCAACGTATGGCTTCCGGATGAACATCGGTTCCGTTGATAATTTTATAAAATTACCTTATACTAGGGAGTCGCTAAGGGAGAAACTAAAGTGATTTCTCGAATATTTCGCAAACTCATGCCTGCCGCTACTTCGGCAAATTCAAACGAACATTTCTACCAACTGAAAGCCAAAGATCAGAAGCGTCTTATTGAAGATGCTGTTCGCAAGTCGAACACTGAGCAGAAGGAACTACTAGACGAGTACACCGCCCAGGGGCACCCCCGGACGACGTAGCTTACTTTGTGCGAGCAAGTATACCCCGATTTCTCGGGAGTCTTTTGTCCACTTACCCGCCAGCTGCCTACCCAACTGATGGCCAATCTTTGGTTGGGGTCAGATTGAAATACGGCCCCCTGAGTTCAGGGTAGGCGTCCAGTAAGTTCATGATGTTACCCTGCATGGCGAGGGCTTGGTCGGCTATTGCCTGGGGGTTGTGGTGCCGGCCTTCATGCAAGATGGTGTCGCCGATCATTCTGCCGTGGGCGCAGATGTTGCGGCAGCGCACCCAGTCCTCAAACTGCTTCCGGCTGCCCTTGGCCACCCGGGCTGGATCGACCCGCGACAGCACCTTAAAGAGGATGTCGATTTTGGTATTGAGCGAGACGAAACGGTTATCGAGTATGTCGAACATGAAGGCCAAATAGGAGTTTTGGTAGCCGCCGTCCGGACACCGGGTGTAGTACTCGGCGATATAGGCGTTGATGATGCCTTCGACCAGGGTGGCCTGGGTAATTACCCGGGCGATGGCGATGTGCGCTGCGACGAGTTGAGTGGTAAAGGGATCAGGTTCCAAGATGGGGCCGCTTCTTGAATACAGCGAACCAGAACCGTTTTGCGGGGGTTTTGGGATGCTCATTTTCAAAAATGTCCACCAGGTTAAAACCTTCACCCAACAGCTCGGTGAGCTGGTTGCGCGTAAAGAAGTGCGTGAAGACCGTGCTATCTTCGCCCCGGTATGAGCTGGCCGCACTGAAGGCTTTGATGCGCATGAGCCCGCCCGGTTTGAGGACGCGCGTCACGTTCTTCTGATAGCGCGTCCAATCGTGGGGTTCAATGTGGTGCAGGCAACCGTCATCGTTGACAACGTCAAACGATGCATCTGGATATGGCAACTCCAAGACGTTCCCGACCCGGAAGTCAATCGTCTTTCCTGGGAGCGAGGCTTGTGCATTATGAATGGCTTGATGGATGGCTGATTCGGCGAAATCGATGCCCGATGTTTGGAAGCCACACTGCGCTAGGGCGATGGTGTATCGGCCGCCGCCGCAGCCCAGGTCAAGGGCCGTGCCGGTGACGTGATTTTGGCGCAGGTAAGCGGTGAACTTGGCGAAATCCGGCGCTGGGACGGTTGTCTTCCAGCCGGTGTCGCCAAGCTCGGTGGCCAGCTGCACGCCCGACCACTCGTTTTCGTACAGGTCGCGCTGGTGGTTGCTGCTCATGGCAAGATTATACCCCAGATTGGCTGGGTGCTAGCGATCGAACTCTGTCAGCTCGGTAATCTCGTTGCTGGCCACCATGATGGTGGGGCCGGGCTGGCCGGTGGAGGCTTGCGTCACCACGATGTGGGTCTGCGATTCGAAAATTGCCAAAATAGTGTAGCGCGGGTGGGCTGGATGGGCCGCTCCCACCTCGATCGCTACGATCCGCTTATCGTGAACATACTTCAAACTGCGGATGCGCTTGGGCGTGATGGCAGTCCGCAATTGTTCACGAGCAGTTTTGCTGAGCAGCTCAGGCCAATGATGCACTAGGCGGCGGTTTTGTCCGCGGGAGCGATGCCGAGCTTTTGCTGGATCATATCGAGTACTTCGCGCGGCGTGTAATCAGCCTTCACCAAGTAGTCGGCGCCGTAGCTTTGGGCTGTTTTCTTGTCATCGGGGTTTGATGAGTTGGTCAGCACCATGACAGGCATGGTCGAAAAATCGAAGTTGTCGCCAGCAAGCGCGCCGAGTAACTCAAGGCCTGTGAGCTCAGGCATGTTGATATCTAGCAATAGTAGATTGGGCGCACTCGTCTTGATAGCCTCGTAGGCGTCGCGGCCATTGGCTTTGACGACCACCCGTAAGCCGGCACTTTCGAGTTTGATTTGGTACATGCGCGAGATAAACGGATCATCCTCGGCGACGAGTACTGCTTTGCGGTTATCGCTGGGAGCGCTGGGATTGAGATTTGGTTGGACGGCCATGATTTCCTCCTTGCTTGATGGGCTTGGCTGCGGTAGCGGGTAAATCAAACCCAAAGATTGACCCTTTGCCTTCAGTGCTGCTAAAGATGAGGGTTCCTCCTTGATCTTCTACCACTCGCTTCGCTAAGTAAAGTCCCAATCCTGTACCATCTGGTCGGACACCTTGGGCGTTCTCGGCCCGAAAGAACTTGCTAAACAGCTTGGCCTGAGCGGTCCGAGGAACCCCAATGCCAGTGTCGTGCACTTCAAAGTGAACCGACTTGGGCGTACGGCTCAGCAGCACTCGCACTTCACCGCTGGGAGTGTAGAAGATGGCGTTATCAATAAAGTTCATGATCACTTGGCGGGTTTTGTTGTCATCGACATTGATGAGTGGCCATGGCTCGGCCGGCGGCTCGAAGATGAGTGAGAGTTTTTTGGTCTCGGCATGCGAGCGCAACTGGCGCACTTCATCGCCCACCATCTTGACGAAGTCGGTGGGAGTGGGCTGGATGATAAATCGTCCCGCCGATAGCCGCGAGACGTTGAGTAAGTCAGAAATGAGATTAACCATGCGCTGGCTGGCATCAAAACCGTAGCCAACGAATTGGCTCTGCATGGGCGAGAGCTTGCCGGCATCACCCTCCTGGAGCATCGACAAATACCCCTTGATGGTCGTCAACGGCGTGCGTAACTGGTGGGAGGCCATGGAGATGAATTCATCCTTTGCCTGGTCAAGTTCTTTGAGGTGACGATTGGCCACCCGCAGGCGCTTGGTAGCGTGCTCTACCCGACCCTGCAGGGTGACGTTGAATTCCTTGATTTCAGCGAAAGCTTTGGCGTTTTGCAAGGCAACCGCTAGTTGACGACTCATGATTTCGAGAACTTTGATATCTTGGTCAGAATAGACGTCACCTGACAGCTTGTCGCCAATGAGTAAGTAACCGATAAAATCTTCGCTGGTCCGCAACATCGTACTGACACGCAGGTCGTGATGCTCGAGGATTTCCTTGCGCTTGCCACCTTCCAATTCGTCGGCAATGATCATCGACTGATTGAGCTGGATGAGTTCGGGTGCCACCATGAGCCGTTTGGGGAGCACGCCATAGTGTTCTACGCGGTAGACCCGGTCGTGATTGAACACGACGATCTGGGCATAAGCGATGTGCATTGACTCACACAACGTGGTGAGCGAGCGCTTGAGCAGCCGATCCAGGTCAATCTCGCTGACGAGAATCTTCGAGAACGCGTTGAGAACTTCTTGGGAGTCGTAATGCTGGCGATAAAAAACGCTGTTTGTTAGTCGTTCGAACACCCGACGGAGTGGCTGAAATGCAAATAATGAGATGACGGCCATTAGGCTGTATGGCCAGCTAGCATCGGCGGCTGATGTGCCCTCCTGAAACACATACCTTGAGCTGGCAATAAAAAGTACCCCAAAACTCAAAGCCAAAGTGCCCAACAGCATTACATACATCACCGTCCGGGCAATCACTGCCCGAATGTCAAAGAGCCGGGTTTTGATGACGGCATAGGCAATCGACACTAGATAAACGAGTGTAAATATCGGGCCAAGATAGACGTATTTATAGTTGCCAAATATGACCGGCAGTATCAGATTAAACAGTAGTCCCATTACAACCGCCACCGACATACCAAGCAGGATGAGTTGTATCTGGAGTTTCTGTATGCCCCTGAGCTTAAAAAGTGATCGGAAGAGCGACATCAAGCCGATACTGAACAGCACTGCTAATACAATGCCAAATATGCGCACTCCTGATACGGTAATAATTTCACGGTTGTTTGTCACACCCGTTGCACACATGCCAGGAATAGCAGCGATGATAGAGAATGCTATCCCGGCTACTACGATTATCTTGTCGGGCACGACTCGAATTCGGGAAAATGAAGCGTTAAACAGCGCAAAGAAAGTGGCTGTCAGCATGGCGCCCGTATAGCTGATTAATGCCGTGGCAAATGTGTACTCAATTGGTACAATCCGAAATAAGCCATTTGTAAATGTCCATGTAGCTACTCCAACGGTCAGGCCAAGGTAATAACGAAATGTGGTGCTTTTCGTATTTCTCAGAAAGATCGATAGGCCCAAAATAAGGTTGGAGGCCGCGGCGATGAATAATAATACACTCGGCAGGTCTACCATATGGTATATTGTATTATTCTTATGGTTTGATTAATAGCCGTTTTGTGCGGTTGAACTTGATATAACGCATTGGGGCCAAAAGACGAAGCCGGGCCCGAGCAGTTGGCAGATGGATCATTGCCAGATGTGTCGTTTTACCATCGGGCGTAGTGCCACGACCAATTTCCTTAACAGGCAATAATAGCTGGAACCGAAGGCCTTTCAAGAGAATGGGTGTGGTCACGAAATACCATGTGGTAAGCATTGGCTGAGCCAGTTCGGAACGGCCATAGACGAGCCGATATAGATTCACCAGGACGGTTTTGAGTCTGCGTTTGTCTTTGCCGATCCACTCCATATCAATAATTAACCTAGAGATATCGGCAGCATTGTGGCGCGGATAATCATGTCCGTCATGTAGTAGATTGCTAAAGTATTTGCGGCTCATGGTGCTCGACGGAGCATTATCTGGTGTAAGCCGACAGTAACCAACAAGGACCGATTCACTGAACACGCCAAAATGATATGAGTATGTATCAAACTCATCTGATTCTGTGCGAGTGATCGGATCACCACTAACCCAGTGCATTTTTTGCACACAAATCTTATAACGAAAGTTATAAGCCGCAACCAGGTCCTGATATGAGCTTAATTCCCGATATACGAGCTGACCCTTGGTGAAACCAATAGTGTCTGCGGTGGCGTCTAGGGCGCCTAAGGGTACGCTTGGCATTGACTGTATATTGACACCTGGACAATTATGTGTCAACATGTTCTTGGATTATTTTACCCTATATGCAAGCGCTCGACACAGTCATTACGGAATCGCGCAGGAGCTGGCTAGACAACAAAAACTCGCAGCGCATCATTTTTGCGTGGCAACGAGTTATCTTTTGGACATTTTATACGCTTGGCCCCATTTGGCGGCGCAGCTTGGTGAATGAGCTGACCGAGGCTGATGTCGTGCATGGCACCCGTTATGTGGTGGCCGGTAATCATCAACGGGCCATTGATCCGTTTTATATCTGTACTCAAATTCCCTACCGTATTTGGCGGCATATGGGTACGCTCAACTACTTTACGGCTAATAAATTTATGGACACACCGGTAGTCGGTAAAGCCTTGCTGCGTTTTGGCTGCTTTCCGGCCAAGGTTCATCACAAATACCCATTTGGACTCGACTATGCCCACCGGATGCTAGCTCGTGGTAATACCATCCTGATCTTTCCCGAGGGTCGGCGGACGCGTCCTGGCGAAACTCCTGCCCGTAAGGGCGTTCAAGTGCTGGCGCACGAGCCGAATGTCATGGTGATCCCAGCACACATAGAATGGACGAAGCGCTGGTTTGGCTATACGTTTAAACTGGGTATTGGCAAGCCATTTGATGCGAGTAGTCTGTCGGCACAAGAAATCCTGGATCGGGTATATGCGCAACCTGTTGAAGTTGTTGATCAGAACTGACGCTTTTTCTTGCCTTTTTCGGCAGCATCGGGTACACTTTCTTGACGGGTTATCCTAAATGTTGTACTTCAAGAATTCTGAACTCACCAAAACCTATAAAGTAGCACTCAATACCGTCCTTGGCTGGATTAAGGCGGCTCAAAACGGCAAGCTCGACCTCGGACTCGTTAAGGTCAACGAGCGCTATTATATTGCCAACACTGCCAAGAACGTCGCCGTCTTGGGCCAGCTCGTGGAAGAGCGCAAGAAATACCGCAACAGCCGGAATGCCCGCGTCACCACGCCGCTGCCTAAGTTTTATGAGCTTTTTACTCAAACTCAGCTGCTCGATATTATCTCGAGCCTCGATATCCATCATGAGATCCCCTTCCAGTACAGCTATTTTGACGGCGGAGCTGATGTCTGGAACGATTACGCCAACCGTATGGTGAGTGATCCAGCGCCCAATCTGTTGACGCGTACTATCAAGCTATTAGAGCTGAATGGTACTTATCTTGATGAACTATTTGCCCCATACGAGAAAGTTAATCTCGTTGATCTGGGTCCTGGTAATGGTTTGCCGGTGAAGGAACTGCTCGGCAAACTGCTCGAGCAGGGTATTTTGCATAAGTATATTGCCCTCGATATCAGTCCGACGATCCTTGAAAACACTCGGGCCAACATTAAAACCTGGTTTGGTGATGACAGTTTCGTCGAGGGCCACGTCGTAGACTTAACCCAAGACAGGTTTGGTCATTTATTGGTAGACCCCCGTGTCGAAGAGGGCAAATTGATTAATTTGGTCGTATTTCTCGGTGGCACCATTTCGAACTTCCGTAATCCAGATGATGTATTGAATATTGTTCATCATAGCCTTGGCCGGAACGATATCTTTGCCTATTCGCGCAAGCTCGACACAGCCCAGAGTCGTCGCTTTTTTGACTTCAGTAGTAAGCCCGGCCATGCCGCACTGTCCGAGATTCACAGGATGATGCCGGAGCTCCTCAATATTGATCCTAATTGTTACGAAGTGGAAATGGGTTATGACGGCGTTAAGAATCAGCGGTACATCCAGATTCGCTTGAAGCAGGCGACGAGATTGGATTTCCACCTCGGTGGAAGTACTCGCTCAGTGAGTTTAGAGAAGGGTGACGCCCTCTTGATCTGGCGGGCACGGCAGATCAATTCGGTTCAGGTGTTGCAACAATTGATTTCGAACGGCTTTTATCCGCTGCACATTAGTCAGACCAGCGATAAAGAATATATCGTGACAATCTCCCGCATCCAGACTGAAACCGACTCATAGCTACTTGCGCACCTTTACATATTGGCTTATGATGAATAAAGAAAGTTCAACATCTGACAGAAGTGTCACACCAATATAACATAGGAATTTTACCCATGGCGCTGTAATACTCACGATTTTCGGTAATTTGGAATCATTTTTTGTCGACGCGGCTGACACCAGTTTGGGCACCGCGTTTTTTGATGCCTCTTGCATCTGATGGGGACCCGGACGTACACTCATGCTATGAGTAACGCTAAGATTAAGATTGCGATTATTGAAGACGATGCTGCTATCGTTCAGATGTATCAGACTAAGTTTGAGAATGAAGGCTATGAAGTACAGACTGCCGGCGATGGCGTAGCCGGACTGCAGCTGCTGGCCGATTTTTTGCCCGATGTCGTTTTGCTCGACCTGATGATGCCCAATATGAACGGCCTCGATATGTTGAGTAAGTTGCGCAATGCTCCGGGTGGCCGTGAAGTGCGAGTCATTGTGCTTACCAACATGGGCGACACTGAGACGGCAACGAAGGTGTATAAAATGGCGGCCGATGATTATATCGTCAAAGCCGAAATGACGCCGTCTGAAGTGCTGGGCCGTGTGAAGGAACTGTTGTCAAAGTCCCGGTAGGAAGGTAGCCCGGGGTAGTCTCCAGATCTGGAAACGACCCCGGGCCGTTGATGCTCCGCTAGCGGAGCATGTCTTTGCGTTCGGCGCCTATACCGAACTGGCGCGAACTGAGTCGTGGCCGGGCGGGCACGCGGCACGTATCGCCGTCGACAGTGCCGCCCAATATGACTTGGCACTCCTCGGTCGTGACGTCCGAAGCCTTCACCAGCTTAGTGGTGTGATTGCTCACGGGCTCGCCGCGGACCGGGTCGACCAGCAGCTTGCTGACGCTGGGCGTCTCTCCCTCCAGACCCCTGAGATGGCAGAGCCTGGTGGCGTCAACGTTGGTCTGCTGCCGCTGGCTGAACGAGTAGCTCACCTGACCCAGGGGAGGTTCGATGATGCCGCGGGCCTGTGCCAGTTTCTGGCATTCGGCGGTAGTTACACCCGACGGCTTATCGTCGAAGTAACTACTCAACCAGAAGAGGTTACCCAGTAGCAAGACCACGATGGCAATGGCCGCAATGGCCGCAAAGGCAGCCCTCAGGAAGAGCAGCTCAATGAGCCAGGCCAAGCCCTTCAGTACCAGCCGCAGCAGTTTGAAGGGCGCCTTGATGAGCGCCAGGGGCAGCCGCCAGATGGCAAACCGAGCCAGACGGCCGAGCTGCTTGGCGAGGCTGAGCCACGCCAAGAACAGGAGGGCGAGGGCATAGTCCCGCGCGATCCTGAGATTACGCATGAACTTGCGCCACATCTTGATGCCTCCTTGGACGAGGGTTGCGTGAAGGTGCCCAAATGAACTGATATATTATATCATAATTTATAAACTATGTCTACTTTTGTTGAGTTTGGGCGGCTATCAGGAGGTTATCGAACAGGCAGGCTACCGTCATAGGGCCAACACCACCAGGGTTGGGGGTAAGTATCAGGTCCGGGCGGCTATACACCTCGGGCGCAAATTCGGGGGCTGGTGAGCCGGCATCAACGCCGACAGCACCGCTTTTGAGCATAGCGCTCTTGATGAGGTGCGCTTGGCCGGTAGCGCTCAGTACCATGTCGGCGTCATTGATGGCCGCAGCCAGGTCAGGCGTGTTGATGTCGCAACGGATAACGTGGTGGCCGGTGACTTCAAGCCTGTCAGCCAACGGTTTGCCGATGAGGCGGCCCTGGCCGACCACGGCGATCTGCCCGCCGATCGTAACGTCATAGGCGGCCAGCAACCAGAGGACGGCCTTGGGCGTTGTGGCCTCAAACGGTGAATGAGGCCCGAGGCCATCGACGTCTTTGGTCGGCGGGACAGCGGCTAGGGCCTGATCGGTGAGAGCGGCGTCAGGTAAGGGCAGCTGGACGATTATGCCTGTGACATCGGGATCGGCTCCCAGTTGTTTGATGCGCTCAAGCAGGTGCTCTGGTTTTTCACTATATATTGATACGGTCACCCCAATGGCCTGGCCGTAGGCGGCTTTGGCCTTCAAGTATTTCTCGGCGGCCACATTGTCGTCTGACTTAATAATGGCCAGGTGGGGCGGCCGGTCGAAAGAGGCAGCGAGAGCCTGATGGCGGGCTTGCAAAAAAAGGGCGATTTCACTGCCTTTGAGAATCTTCATAGCTGCAAGTAAGTATACCTCATAATAAAAGAAAGACCCGCCACAGGCGATGCCAGCAGCGGGTGCAAGTTTGGGGCTGACCCCCGGGTGTCGCATGAGAACTCCGAAGGGGAGCCCGTCTCATACGATCGACCCGGGGGTCAGCTTTTTCCTCCTGATACAGCGGAGATTGATCACGCTGGATCAGAAGTGGAGTACCCTGCGGCGATAGTGACTCATCAAAATCGACGCAGGGTAGCAATAGGTGGCCACCCGACCGTATCAGTCGCGCGCGTCCCAAGATCGGCACAAGGGAGCGCAGCGGTACTGACAGGGAATCGGCCGGGTGGCCAGGAGGTTCAGACGAACTCGAGATCTGCGCGAACGGGTTACCGTTCCACGAGTTGGAGGTTATACTCCTCCCGGCCCGCTACAGCAGCATACCTTGAGGTTGTCTGAACAGAACTCTGAACAGAACTTGTTGTTAACTATGCCCCGTGGAGCGACCGTTGGTGCCATTTGGCACACACTTTCTACACGGTCTTGGGGCATTAGCAGCAGCCGACTTAATGCCCTTACGGGGATCTGTCAGTTACCTGACAAATCTTGTCGACTGCCACGACCTAGCGGAGCTTTCCGCATCGGTTGTCATGCATTATTGCACTGTTTGACAAAATTGTCAATAGCTATGTGTAGATTGTAGTCACTCATTGCACCGAACAGGCAGCCCGGCGTATAATCATAAGCGTAATAAGGTGAGCCTGGAAAGGCCGATAACAACAATCATTATGGATACTCTTACTCAAACGGCGTTCGGTCGGGCCCTGATCGGCGACTCTTTGATGTTCCATCTCTTATTTATTACTTTCGGTGTGGGTATGCCACTGCTGATTGGCCTGCTTGAATATATGGCAATCAGGACCGGTGACAATAAATGGCGGCAGACAGCCAGGGCTTGGTCGAAGGTGTTTGTGCTGTTGTTTATAACTGGAGCTATTTCGGGCACCATGATTGCGGTGCAATTGGGTATGGTATGGTCGAGATTTATGGCCATCGCCGGTCCAGTGATGGGTTTTGCGTTCTTTAGCGAAGGCTTGGCCTTCTACGTGGAGGCGGCTTTCTTGGGCTTGTACATGCTCACATGGGACCGACTGAAAGGCTGGGCCCATTTGGGGCTCCTGATACCCGTGGGCATTGCGGCTTCGCTCTCGGCGTTCCTCATTACTAGCGTGAACGCCTGGATGAACGCACCACAGGGTTTCAGACTCCAAAACGGCCTACCGGTGGATGTGGAGCCTCTGCGGGCCATGTTTAACCCGGCTCTGTTTACCACCTACACTCATTCATTGGTGGGCTACTTTTTGACAGCTGCGGCGGCTGGGGCGGCCTACTATGCCTGGCGCTGGTTGAAACGCCCGGCCGCCCGGACGCCTCATGACGCCCAAGTGATAGGCCTCATGCTGGGCGTGATGTTGGTGATGGCTGGCCTGATGGGCCTCACTGGCGATGCCTCAGCTAAGTACCTGGCCGAGTACGAGCCAGCCAAACTGGCGGCAGCCGAAGCCTTGTTTACCACCACCGCTGGAGCACCCCTGACT
This sequence comes from uncultured Candidatus Saccharimonadales bacterium, assembly GCA_964467655.1. Taxonomy (GTDB): domain Bacteria; phylum Patescibacteriota; class Saccharimonadia; order UBA4664; family UBA4664. The sequence goes on from CAYXSN010000004.1 coordinate 62,215, forward strand.
GTCGGCGGCGTGCTGGTGGACGGTGTGTGGCATGGAACGATTGCTATCCCCAATTTGCTGAGCTGGCTGGCCACCGGCAATACTAACGCCACCATTACCGGCCTCGACCAAATTCCCCGATCAGATTGGCCGCCGCTACAAATCCACTATTTCTTTGATGGCATGGTCGCCATTGGCTTTGCGCTCCTGGGTCTGGTGGCCTTGTATTGGTTACTCTACTGGAAGCGCCGCAAACTGACGACCAGTCGGCCGTTGTTGTGGGCCCTGGTGGCAGCGGCACCGTTGTCCATGGTGGCTCTGCAACTTGGCTGGCTAGTGACCGAAATCGGTCGGCAGCCCTACACAATCGCCGGCCTCCTATTGACCCGTGACTCGATTACCGCCTCCCAGGATGTAGTACGGGCTGCTGTAATTTTCCCCGTGTTGTACATTCTCATGCTCATAGTTACTATTTGGGTCCTGGTGCGCTGGCACCAGGGGAAGGAGCACATATCATGACTGGCGATTACCAAACAGCGGCTATAGCCATGGCGGCAATTCCTTTGGCCTTTGCCATCTTGTACGGCATCTTTGGCGGTATTGAATTTGGGTTGCCACTCGCGGCGTTACTTCACGACAAAGAGGGCTCAGATAAAGCGTGGCGGTACTTCTCTCCTATCTGGGAGAGTACCAATGTTTTCCTGGTAGGCGTGGTGGCGGCCGTGATGACCATTTTTGGCTCCGGGCTGCCTCTCTTGAGTGCTTTGTTGCAACCTTTGTGGCTAGTGGCCGCCGGTGCTCTGGCGGTGCGCGGAGTGTTAATCGTCGGTATCTATTATGGTGGCTGGCGCAACTGGGCAGTCCAGGTACTGTTGGCTGTCGTCAGCTTGGCGATACCGGCGGTGCTGGTACAAAACTGTACCATATTGCTGACTGGTGATGCCGACCTGCTCAACCACCTAGGCCTTGTGGTGGCCTTAGGCACACTGGCTGTCAGTTTGGCCGTGGCGCTATGGGCCGGCTACTTTTATGAGCCCGGTAAGCCCAGCCGCGATCTGGCCCGCTTAGGTTTCTGGTTGGCCCTCATGTTGTCCTGGTTTACCCTGCCCCTGGCGTTGGCGCTTGACGGGAGCGTGTTGTCTGATGGCCGCAACGTGCTGTCGGTAATGTGGCCGGTATACGGCCTGAGCCTGGTCGCTATATTAGCACTGGCCAGCGAGTGGCGGCGACGATACTGGGTAGCCAGTGCCTTGTTGACGGCCAGCGTGAGCATCACGTTATTTGTCGCCCAAATGCCCTATCTCATTCGACCGACAGTCTTGCTGGCCGACATGATGACGAATGGTTTCTCGCAAGTGTGGATTGCGGCTGCCTTTGGGGTGGCCGTGTTCGTGGTGGTGCCGGTGCTTTGGGTGACCCACCGGCTGGTGGGATCGAGCCTGAAGCGCTAGAGCGAGAGCTGGCGTATGGGTTAAAGCGCCTGGAGCAATTTGATGGCGGTTTGAGCCTGCAGCGTTTGTTCGTCGACATCACCATGGACTTTGTTGATGTGCCAGGCGAGCTGAGCCAGTATCTTGTGGACAGCGTAAATATAAATGGCTGGTTTGGTGGACACGGCCAGCAACTGCTGCATAACGATGTCGGCGATTTCAGGCGTGCCCACGACAGAGTACCACAGACCTACCAGATCAATCGCCCTGTCGCCGTAGCCGGCTTGGTCCCAGTCGAGTACACCTGAAACCTGGTCATTTGTGAAGAAGATCTGGCTGATGTTGAAATTGCCATGGACCAGATCGGTTTTGGGTAACACGGTGCCCTGCAAGCCGGCAACCAGGCCTTCGGCGGCAGTTACTATCGCTGACGTAGCGGGCGAGAACTGCATGAGAGCCCTTACGTTCCCCGATTCACCCCTGAAGACCACGTCTGAGATATACCAGACCCAATCCTGACCCTGGACTTCAGATATCACCTGGCCGCCTTGGATTTCAACGAGTTGGAGGATATTTTTGATTTGGTCGGCGGTGGGCGCACCAATGACGGGGCCGCCGACGAGCTCAGTTTCCAGCCAGAATGAACCTGAGTCTGAGGCACCAATGTACGTGTAGGTGGGCACCGGATACCCGAGCGGCCGCAAATGGTCTGTGGCTGCCCGCCCCCTTTTGACCTGGTCGGCCCAGCGTGGGTTATTACTGAGCTTGAGGATGGCGTTTTGACCTGTGGCATCAACTACCCGATAGGCGCCCTGGTCTTCGCCGCCGGCCAAGCGACCCACCAGCGAGTATTTCACCGGCTGGTCGGCGTTGATGAGATCAATGGCTGCTTCGGGACCCATATGAGATTAGTGTAGCATAAGCTTATTGTGGGAGCCCTAGAGCTCACTGCCAACGGCTTCACCGATGGTGCCGTAGCCATCTTGGTCGAGCAACTTGACCAGACCGTTATTGATCTGGCCGACTACTTGGGGTCCTTGATAGATCAACCCCGTGATCATTTCAACCAGGTTGGCACCCAGCTTGATCTTCTGGTAGGCATCGGCGGCCGAGAACACCCCACCGACACCAATGATGACAAACCGGTCTTCAAAATGGCGGCGCGTTTGGGCAATGAGCCGGTTGGAGCGCTCAAAAGTAGGCCGGCCACTGAGTTTGCCCTTGACGTGTTCAGGCAGGTGGGATTTGAGTTTGACCTGGTTGCGGTACGCAAGGTTGGCAATGGTCAGGGCCGCCACTTCATGCTTGGCCGCCACTTCGGCCAATGCCCTAAACTTGGGCCAATCGAGGTGGTTGGGCATTTTGATACACAGCGGCAGTTGCAACTTGAGCTCGTCGGTGGCCGCCAGCAGGGCCTCGAGCAATTCCGGCGTGGTAAAAGGCTGGCCGCCATAGGTGTTGGGGCAGGAGATATTGAGGGTGACGAGCTGGCCAACCCCTGACTCCTGAATCAGCTTGAGGCTACCAATGTAGTCGGCCACGGCGGTTTCGGTAGTGCAGGCCTCAGGTGAGTTGGTTTTGGCAACCGAAATGTTGAGCGGGAAATCGGCTGGCAGGTGCTGGGACTGCAGGCGGGCGATTACGCGACGAGCACCATGATTGGCCAGACCGGCGTTGACTACCAAGCTGTGGTCAGCAGGCAAACGGTAGAACCACGGCTTGGGGTTGCCGCGGCAGACTTCGTAGGTAATGGAGCCGCCTTCCATGAAGCCGAAACCGACCGCGTGCATCAACCTGACCAGTTCAAAGTTTTTGTCGAGACCGGCGGATAGTCCGAGGGGATTGGCGAAATGGAGGCCGAGGACATTTTGACTGAGCCGTGGGTCATGATAAGCCCACGAAGCTGTCATCAGCGCCCTTAAGGGAGCGATTTTTTGGACCTGGCGGCCACTCGCCACCATGTGGTGGTGGGCCCTGTCGGGTGTCAGTCGAAAGAGCAGTGGTTTGGCGAGGTACCGGTAACCTTTGGTGGTCAGAGTGGCGAGAACGGCCTTCATTCTTTCATTATACGCTCGGCAGCCACAATCACTCTTTGGGTGAATGTGCCTTTGCTTTCGTCGAAGGTGCCGGCGCAGGTAATCAGGTTGAGTTGGGAGGTAACATTGGGTAGCTTGTCGTATAAATGTTTGGTGGCTTCGGCGAGTACGTAGGTGGTCGTAGTTTTGACCTTAAATTGCCGCCGGCTGCCGTCGCCATATTCAATCGCAAACTCTTGGCCCGGCACAGCGTCAGCTAAATGGGCGAAAATTCCTGGGCCATAGGCGCCTTGCAGGTGGCCGTCAAGCACTGCCACACCTTCTTCGCCGGGCCGCGGACCATCAACGTACCAACCGGCCAAGTAAATATTGGTGGGCACTGCCATGGAGCCATCGGGCAGTCGACCGACTTTCTGGATGAAACCTTTGGCGTGAATGTTGGGCATGTCTAATAGTCTTGGTTGGTCGGCTGGCACTGTGTACGCGACATCAGGCTTGATCGGGGTCTCATCGGGGCGGCCTATGGGTTGGGTAACGGTTTGGGCGGTGGCAGGTAAGACGTGAGCAATAGGAGTGTGAGTGACCCGGTAGCGCGTCCACCAACCCCACGTCGCGTACAAGCCAAGCAGCGCACCGACGGCTAATATTGCCAAGCTGACGCGCTGACGACTGCCCACGGCTACACCGCGCTGGCGCTGATATCTAAAGTTGGGCGACTTAAAGCTTTTCACTCGGACGGCGGAACCGGTTGGCCAGAACAAAGAGCAAGCCGCTCACCACAGCCGCCAGGGTGAAGCCAAGCATTGGTTGACCAGGAAGGCCGGTGCCGGGCGCGCTGGCGCCGAGGACGCCAGAGAGGTCGATGGCAACCGTGTCTGAGTCCGTGGGGTCAGCATTGGCATTATCGGCGACCGAGACACTGGCGGTGGTGGTGAGGCTTGAAGCCGCCGCTTTAGACACTTTGGCGAGCACCGTGACGACCGGCGAGCTGGTGCCGGCGGCTAAGACGTCGCCGCGCTGGCAGGACACGGTCTGGGCGTTGACCGTGCAGGTCCAGCCGTCGCCGGCTGCCGACTGTGGGACGAGGCCTTCGGGCAGTGCCTGAGTCAGACTGTAGCCGGCTTGAGTGTTCTCGGCGTCAGCAGCATTGGTGGCGCGAAGTGTAAACTGGCCATTGCCGCCGGCGTTCAACGTACCGTTGTGGGCAATGTCAACCGAGACGTTTGGTTGGTTGGTGTTGATAACGAGACCCTTGATCTCGTGAGTGTTGGTCTGGTCGCCGGTGGAGGCCGCAAAGCCAAATTTGAAGCTGGCAGGCAGTGTGCCGGCACCGTTGATGGTTGTCAGGTTGATGTTCGACAATTCAGTGACGTAACCGCTGCCATAGTTGACGGCCACTGTCATGATGTTGCCGGTGCTGATGCTGATGCGCACCTGGCGTTTGGCGCTGCTGCGGTCGGCAGCCATGAGCGGGCCGGTGGCCACTTTGCCCGTGACATACTGGTAACCTGTGGCTTCTGAGCCTCGGATGACGACACTGTTGGGTGTGCGGCCGATGCCACCGGTGCCATGGTCATTGCCCGAGAAGTTACCAAAGCTATCAAAACCGACCCCCACGTAGCCACCTTCGATGCCCGGGTCAGCCGAATCGCTGGAGTAACCAAGCGAGCCACCAAAAGCACCTGGGGCGCTTGGGTTGGCTGATCCGTCAATGAGGAAGAACGCCACGCCATCGGCACCGTTACCACCATACTGATACATGTCGAAGTTAATGCTTAAGCCCTGTCCTGAAGGAATGGCTGTGTTGTAAATGGCGTAGCCCGAGCGGAACTGGGCGGTAGGCGTGAGGCGCAAGTACCCTTGACCATCGGCGTCGAGAGGTCCGCCAGCGCAGGCTGGTACTGATCCGGCCGCGGCGGACGGTGCAGCCGTCAAACAGGCCTCGGATCCGCCTCCGCCACCGCTGAGCCAGGCGCCCGCCGGTGTACTCGTTCCGGTAAACGTTTCTCCGGCCAATGGCGCGGCTAGAGCTGAACTACTTAGCACCGGCAAAGCTGCCACGAGTGTGGCTGCCACGGCCTTGCGGATTGGTTTTGCAAACAGCATACTTCGAACCTCCCTCACGTTGTCTCTCCCATTACAGCATAAAGGCTTTCTCCGGGCAAGGCGGGCGGACCCTGTTACTGGGCGATACCGCTGCCGTTTTCCCAAGTATTGCCGATCCAGGCGGTCACCGAGGCGTTGTCCCTGATGAGTGCCGGACCATACGTAGCCCGGCCAGCGGGTGATGTTCCGTACCACGTATTATTGGTGAAGGTCGCGTTGGTGACGTTGTAACCCTGTTCGTCAACGTACACCGTATAACTACCGCCGCCTAGCCAGTTACCTTTGACATCTATGGCGTTCATGTTGCTCCAGGTGGCGGTAATGTTGATGGCGCCGGTTTCGTTGCGCCAATTGCCGCTCGCGTCGGTGAGCATAATGTTGTTGCCCCAGATCTTGGTATTACTGCCGGAATACACTTCGATGCCGTCGTAATGCGCTGTCGGGCTGTCGGAGAGGAGCTTTTCGATAAAATTGGCCTGAATGATGGTATTGCCGCCGGCGGTAATGGTGTTTTCAAATTTGGTCAGATAATTGCCACAGATGAAGGCGTCAGTAGCTAAAATGCCGGTATAGGCGCCGTTGGGGGAGGTGATTTCGTTGTGAATGACCCTTGTGCCAGTGACGCCATCCATCACTCTGATGGCCCAGTAGCCCGATTGCGTAATACGAGAATTCTCTATGGTGACGTTGTTGGCCGACACCGTGATGCCGCCGGTGATGTTTTTGGCGCTAACGACCTGGCCGGCGGTAGTGACGTTGATGTTACCGCTGGCCGACAGGACGGTACCTGCTGGTATGCCGGTGTTGGCGGCTATAGGCTTGGCCGCTGGCAAAGCCGGTGAGGTGGTGCAGGCATCGGCCGTAGGCGTGCTTGAGGGCACCGGCATCGGTGTGGGAGTGGCGGCGGCAGCAAATGTAACCACGCTGCCGCCCGAAGATCCGGTGATTGACGCAACGACAACGCCAGCCGAAGGTGTACCAGACTCGGCCTCAAAGGCTACCAGCGGCCCGGCTGCCCAAGTGCGGACGGCCACGTAACCCAGCAAGGTGACGGCCGCTATCACGACAGCTGCCCTGAGTTTCAACCAGGACAGCCGCGACAGTTTGATAAGTTTTGCCGCTGCCATTACGGTAATGGTAGCACAAACCGGACCTAGCTAACGATCTGGAGGGCGCTGTGCCAGTTGGTGCCGAGAGCGCTTTCCCGGTTTTATGCTATAATTAGTATAGTAAGTATGACCTGCCTCACCACCCTCAAATTACTCGGCGACTACTGGACACTGCGGTTGCTTGATGCTCTGCGCGATCAGACGCTGCGCTATTGCCAACTCCAGCGCGCGGTCGATAATCTCAACCCCGTAACCTTGACGAACCGGCTGAAGCGGCTCGAAGAGGCCGGGCTCGTGGAGCGCCATGATGATACCACCGACAAAACGGCTGTTATCTATCAGCTGACCGAACGAGGCCGACAAGCCCTACCGGTAATTGATGCTCTGGACCAGTTTGCAGCAGCAGGCCCTAAGGGTTAAGTCGTCGTTGCTGCTGCGTTTGCCACACTTTTTAGCCGTTTGGCGGTTGTATACCAAGTTGGCTCACTTTATGGCAGTTGTAGGGAATAATCGGCACTTTTTCCCGATTATTCCCTACGAACCCAATACAAGACTGGGAAAAAGTTAGTCGTCAGAACGGTCAGGAACGCATATACTCATAAAACTTATGAGCGAGAGTAGTACATATGCGTAAACTAGTGATCCTGACTTTTGTATCTTTAGACGGCGTCATGCAGGCACCGGGTGGCGAGGGTGAAGATCCCTCAGGCGGGTTTGGCCTGGAAGGTTGGTCGATGAGCTACAACGATGAGGCATCCGGTACCATGAAATGTGGCGCTATCGAGCCTTTTTGAGGACATGCGCCAAACGAAACAGCTCGACACCTGTGACTTCGCCCAGATATGATTGTTCGACATGGGCTAGCCCGGCCGAGAGACAGATCTGAATATTCATGGGTCGGCCAATTGCCCGCTGGGCAGCGCGAATGTCGGCCATTAGAGGCCGAGCCACTGTGACCACAAACCGCTGGATGCTGGTGTTGTCGGCCCTGTCGACCCAATCGGGAAACATGACTACGATATTTTGGCCATCACCACGCAGGCTGGTGATACTGCCACCGGCGGCGGCGGCAAGCGTTGCCACCTGCGGGCCAAAGGTGTTGAGAAAATGGCGCAAATGACCGTAGCGTTGTCGAGCTAACTGACTGGAGCCAGTGATGTCCCACATGATGACGAAGGCATTGGGAGTCGTGGGGGTATTCAACATGAGGGCATCAGCTAGTGATGGTAGCTTGGCGCTGGCGCGTAAGAGATCCTTGGTGGCCTGGTTGATGCTCGCTGCTTGATCGGCACTTAGATCGCGCAGTTGTGTTACTGAAGGTAATGGCAGTGTTTGGGTTGTATCAAATGCTAGCTGGATGATAGCCGATGGCAGCGCCGGTTGACCGACTGCCAAGCCATAGACCACATGGCCGCCAGGGTTGAGTCGGCTGGGTTGATAATCGGTTGTTGGATGCCTGAACATATCACCCAACGTCGTGGCCCGCAGATCAACCCGGCGACCCAGTATACGGCGCCGGGTAAAAGCTAATTGCCGGGTAGGGCGACCTGTGGCATTCACCGCCGCCACAGCCCCGGCGGAGTCGGCGTGATACTGGTCTGGCACGAATAAGACCGCTCCATTGAAAGCCGGAAACTCAGCCAACGCATCCACAAGCGGCGCTATGGCATGAGTTGCAGTCTGAGTTGCTGAGTGAAGTTCTGCCGGTGGATTCATGGCTTCTTGATTTGAGGAATCGCGCTCTGGGGTACCTGGCGCACCTTGATGGTACTGGCACCTTGGATGTAGAGCTTCACGAGCCGATGGAGCCCGTCGAGAATCACCCAGCGCCCGCGCCAGAACATGATATCAATGGGGTGTGATGTGTCGGCAGCCATGGTACGGTCGTATTCGGCGCTGAAGTCATGCGGATGATCGATGACGTCCCGGGCTTTGAGGTCGTAGAATCCTCCAGGTTTTGACCAAAATGGAATTTCAAAATGCCAGGTGAGTTCGGTTATGGGGATTACTACCACCGGCACATCAAGCTGCCAGACTTTTTGGACGTCCCAGCTGAAGTCGAAGCCAACTTCTTGGATAATGGGAGGGAATGCGCGCTTCATACTTATAGAGACTACCTAAAATATGATGGTGGTACTAGTTATCATTTGTCCCCCTGTACTTGCACATCGTCTCCCTTACCGCGCAAATAGTGCTCATATTCGATATCTCGGTCAATTGCAGTTTGTAATGCACCGCGAATAACCTGGGTGCGGCTACGGCCTTTGATGAACTGCGCCCAGTCAAGGTAGTTGCGCTCGGCACCGTTGAGTACTAAGTGGAAGCGGCTTTTATCGGTGCTGTTTTTGATAGCGCAAAGCCAGTGTAATATAAGTAATTATCACGATATGTATGTAACTCGGCGGTCGACGAGGTAAAGTAGACTTTCATGTGGCGTAGAGTACGTGATGAGCAAATAATGTGCAAGGTGTGCATACCAACTTCTACCAAGCATCAGTACCATGGCCTTAGTACTCATAAGGAGCCCGTTCATGAAGACTATCAATTTAGCCGGTTGCATTATGTTAGATGATCAGCAGCGCATTCTCATGCTGCACCGCAACACGCCAAAGCGGACACAGTGGGAAATTCCGGGCGGGAAGATTGAAGCCGGCGAATCCGCCGAGGCGGCGGCCCAGCGTGAAGTGAGAGAAGAGCTTGGCCTGGAGGTAATCATTAGCCGCGAAATTGGTTCGCGGTCATTTGTGGAAGATGACCATACCATGGGCTACACCTGGTTTCTGGCTGATGTGTCGGCGGGTGTTCCCCAAGTAATGGAGCCGGATCTGTATGACGAGCTACGCTACTTGAGTATGGCTGATTTGCGCGAGTTGCGGCCAGAATTATCTGCCAATACGGTGAATTTTGTAACCGAGCTTGAGGCGGGGCGAGTCAAGCTGACAGCGTAATTGGACGAGTACGGAGTGAGCGTGGGGGGCTCATGGGCCACGTCATCGTTCAGTCTGGCATTAGCTTGATGCAGACAGCTATCCTGGCTGTTTTCTGGAGCAGCAATGCTAAAATGTCTTCATGGCACCACAAGTCCCCCAACTACCCGGCCTGGACATCCCGGTTGTATTTGCAAACGGCACTGATGTCTACGACCGGTTGGCCCAATCGTACCGGCGGCATGCCAAGGGCTACTTTTTGTTGGCGCCGTCGGGGGCGGGCAAAACCTATTTTGTTGACCATCAGGTTTTGCCCGACTGGATTGACGGCGATGTGTTGTGGCAGGCCGTGGGCGCTCTACCCGACGGCGAGTGGTGGAACTTGCCCCTGGAGCGGATTATGGAGCTTGAAGCCCGCTGCGATCTGATTACGCAAGAAGCCAGGCGGTTGGGGTTTTGGGTACTGGGTGGATCAAATACCTGGCTCCAGCCTGACGCTGTGGTACTGCCGCACTGGCAGACCCAAAAGTACCGGATGGGTTTACGACTCAAGCACAATTATGACGGCGGGTTGGCCCCCGACCAAACCGGCAAAGCTCTCACGCAGCGCCGATGGTTCAGCCGCTGGACCAAGCAAGGCGTACCCAAATTTACCAGCATCGAGGCAGCGGCGGCTAGCTTAGCCGCGCGGATGTAACGGCACATCGTAGGTTGTATCGGCGATCGTGCTGGTGGCGTGACCATCGGGCGCGAGGTCTATGGCGATGCCACCACCGTAATCAACGGGTAGCCCGTCTTGCTTGGTGCCGCCGGCCAGTTTCAGTTTTACAAACGGACTGATGGTGTCGTAGTGCGTGGCCGCCCAGATAAGCAGGCGGCGGCCAGGGTTGGCGTCATGGTAACCTTTGGCAAACTCAGCTAAGGCACTGACGGCCTCTTGAGTGCGGTCGGCAATGCCATCGGGGCCCTCGGCATTCATGGTGGCGCGGTCTTCGGCGTGCCAGTCTTCCTCGAAAGCTATCCAGAAGTCTCGGGTCTGTGCGCCGTAGCGCTCGGTCAGAAACTGACTGAATGCCTCGTGACTGAGCATCTGCGGCTCCCGCAACCGGGGTTCAACTTGGGGGACACCGGTGATCGACTGGCCGTCGATGCCTTGGACCGGCTGCACTACGTTGATGATGCGTCCGCTATCCAGGTCGGCATCAGCCAGCGCGCCGGCCATACCGTCCCAAACGGCCTCGGCGGTTTCCATACTGCGCCGGCCACCACCTTGGTACTGGGTGTCACTGGCTACGACGAGGATATCAAAGTTCTCACGCTCGGCTTCAGGAATGCCGCCGATGAGCTGGGCCACAACATCATATCCAAGCTGGTTTTGGTCCCGCTCCGCCCGGCCGGTGAGGCTGCCCACGAACGGGTCGTCTTCATCACGAATATACTCACCATGACGTTGCAGAATAATTTCGGTGCCGCCAAGTTTGGGAACGTGGGCCTGGATGTCTCGTTGGGTGATGCGCTCCGGAAGCGTGCGAGTCTCGGACACGGCGGCTTCGTTTAGGCTAGCCGCCAGCTCGGCGCCACTAAAGACTGTACCGCTTTCGGGCTGTGGGGTTTCATGGCTCATATGGTGAGTATAATGCGGCTACTCCAGATACCCAAGCTTCCGAAACAGCTTCTCGCTCGGCGGCACATGCTCGTAATCGGGCAGATCCTTGATGTCCACCCACTTGAGCTCCTCGTTGGGGTTGACCGGATGGGGCTCGCCGCCGGCCAGCTCGCACATGGCATCTAGATAGATGAAGCGCTTTTGCTCGCCGTCGTGATCGTTTTTGACGTCTTCATCCCAGCCAAGGCCTTGCGTGATGCGGACGGTCATGTTCCAGCGGGCCTGGAGCTCGCGGTTGAGCATGTCGACGACGGTGCCCTCGCCTTCGAGCCGGCCGCCAAACAGCCCCCACGGTTTGTCGTAGGGGTTGCGGGCCGGGTCAAACTTGCGGCGGGGCGGGGCATATGAATACCCCGCCTCTTTGCGCCGACCTACGCTTCAGCCGCTCTAATTGTAAACGTAGTTGATCGTTACTTTTGGATCGTAGTGCCAGCACCAGCCAAATGACTTTTGGAGCCCGATCAAGCCATTTGTATACGCATCTGCACCCGGCAGTGACTGCCCCGGCAAAGCCTCTACTACCGGTTCTGCGATGGCTGCCGTTTGCTCAAACCCAAGCGGGAACACCACCGTGGCGGCGAGCTTAGCGGCGCCACTCGGTACAAAGCTCAGCAACGGGGCGTACATTACGAGCTGGTACGCCTTAGGGTTACCGGCCTGCGGCAAGAGCTTTTGACTCAGGTGAATCCGCACAACGTGCTGGCCTGCCGGAATGGCTAGATCGGCAATCTTAAAGTGTTTGGCTAGCTCATGCAGGGCGGCATCGGGATGCTGCCCGTCAAGCGCGATGCCGGCCTTTGCGAGTACGGGCTGCAGCAGCGGTTCGTCGTGTTTTGTGATACGGCGAAAGTTGGCAACTACATCAAATTTATCGTCGGTTGCCGAAACGACCCGCGCAAAGGCCCGAGTGCCCGCCTCAACATCCGCATGTACTACGAGCCGGTAAACTTGCTCTGTTGGCGCGTTCACAAGTGCAGTGATAGTTGCGTTCGCAACATCATAGCACTCGCTTGGGTTGAAGTTGCGCAACGGCGCAACGCTTTCGACATCGATATTGATGCCCTGCGAAAGAATTGGTAAATCGAGCGTGATTGGTTGATTACCCACGGTAACCTCCTGTGTTAAGCTGGAGGTACGGTGCACAGACGCACCTCCAATCGCCAGGCTTGCATCGGGATCCAAACGACAACAAGCCTGGCGAATTTGTAAATATGAGCATGCCAAAGGTCGACGCTTCCTATCGTAGCCGTTTTCAAATCTTGGTGCAACTGTTTTATGGCTTAAACAGAAATAGGGTTTTTCTTATTTCTATTTGACATGCTAAACAGAAATAAGTTAAAATCAACACATGATTAACTCAAAAGAATATGTCCGAGGCTCAATCCGGAAGTACTTTGCTCATCAAGATGCAGAGTATTTCTGTTTTGTGCCCCCAACCGTTAATAAGGAATTTATATTAACGAATCGCCTCGCAGAGCACACCGAGGAGGCAATGCGCCGCTTAGGAGAGTTAAATGCGTATTCGTCTTTTGTGCCTGACGTTGATTACTTCATTCGCATGCATATTCGTAAAGAGGCGGTTCAATCATCTCGGATTGAGGGAACATATACAGGCATTGATGATGCTGTATTGTCCGAGGAGGATGTTTCTCCAGAAAAACGTAATGATTGGCGAGAAGTTCAAAATTATATTCGTGCTCTCGATCATTCTACGCATCGGCTCGACCAGCTTCCTCTTGCGATGCGCTTGTTAAATGAAACTCACAAAATTTTATTGGAAGGTGCACGCGGAGACGGTAAAACGCCGGGTGAAATCCGTACAAAACAGAACTGGATTGGTGGCGCAACAATCCAATCGGCAATATTTGTTCCGCCTCATGCCAATTTACTTTCGGAGGCGCTCAGTGATCTGGAAGCATTTTGGCATAATAGAACTATAGCTATGCCCAAATTAATTCGCATTGCAGTTACACATTACCAGTTTGAGACAATTCACCCCTACGCGGATGGAAACGGTCGCATCGGTAGATTATTGATCATGCTGCAAATGATGAATTACGGATTGCTCGACAAGCCCACCTTATATATGTCGGATTTTTTTGAAAAACATCGGCAAAACTATTACGGCGCCTTAATGGAAGTTCGCGCTAACCAGGACTTAGACCATTGGCTGGCCTTCTTTCTAGATGGGGTTATTGAGTCGTCAACGTCGGCTAAGCAAAAATTCGAAAAAATTATGGAGCTAAGAAATAATTACACTGAACGGATGATGAAATTGGGGCGGCGCGCAGGAAAGGCGAATAAACTTATAAATTCGCTTTATAGCAAGCCTGTGACTAGTGCCTCGGAAGCGGCGAGTTTGCTCGAAATATCATTTTCTAACACGAATGTTCTGCTACGTGATTTAGTAAAAGAAAATATACTTAAAGAAATTACAGGATTCTCGCGAAATCGGATTTTTGTGCTCGATGAGTATATGCAGATCTTTAGGGGCTAATGTCTTTGCGATGTTTCCTCACGGATGCATCAGCAATTACTATGCGCTCTAGCTACTCAGCCGTTTTCCTACTCACAAATACTCCGCGATCAGCGCCTTTTTGCTCTGTACGAGCTCGGCCGGGGTGCCTTCGAACATGATCTGGCCGCCGGCGTTGCCGCCTTCGGGGCCGAGGTCGATGATCCAGTCCGCCTGGCGGATCACTTCTTGGTTGTGCTCGATGGTAATCACCGAGTTGCCGGCGTCTACCAGCCGGTTGATGATGGTGTGCAGGTGGGTGATGTCCGACATGTGCAGGCCGGTGGTGGGCTCGTCGAGCACGTAGATACTCCCCTGTTTGTGGAGCTCGCTGGCCAGCTTGATGCGCTGGCATTCGCCGCCGGAGAGTGAGCTTAAGGGCTGGCCGAGGCTGAGGTAATCGAGGCCGACGTCCGAGAGAGCTTGGAGCTTGTGGGCGATGTCTTTGATGTTGAAGAATTCGATGGCCTGGGCGACGGTGAGGTCGAGCACTTCGGTGATGGATTTGCCCTGATATTTGTATTCCAGGACTTCGGGCTTGAAGCGCTTGCCCTCGCAGATATCGCAGGGCAGTTTGGCGTCGTCGAGGAAGGCCAGGTCGGTGGTCACAAAGCCCGCGCCTTTGCAGTTGTCGCAGGCGCCTTTAGAATTAAAGCTAAACAGTGCCACGTCGGCTTTGTTGGCCGTAGCGAAGGCTTTTCGAATAACATCCATAATCCCCGTGTACGTCGCGGGGTTGGAACGGGAGGATACACCAATGGGAGACTGATCGACCACGATGGCCTCGGGATGCTGCTTGAGGAAGACGTGGTTGATGAGGCTGGACTTGCCCGAGCCGGCCACGCCAGTGATGACGGTGAAGACGCCGGCGGGAATATTGACGTTGACGTGCTTGAGGTTATTGATGTGGGCGTCGGTGATGGGTAGTTGGCCGGTGGCGGGGCGGGGGTTTTCTTTGATGGGCAGGTGCGATTTGAGGTGGGTGCCGGTGAGGGTGTCGGCTCCCAGGAGTTCGGCGTAGGTGCCTTCAAAGACGATCTGTCCGCCGTTTGAGCCGGCTTTGGGGCCAACGTCGATGATGTGGTCGGCAGCCTGGATGACGTCGGGGTCGTGCTCTACCACAATGACCGTGTTGCCGCGGTCGCGGAGGCGCTGGAGCAGTTCGTTGAGGCGGTGGACGTCTCTGGGGTGCAGGCCGACGCTGGGCTCATCAAAGATGTACATGACGTCTACCAGTGAACCGTTGAGGTGCTTCACCATCTTGACACGCTGACTTTCGCCGCCGGACAGCGTGTCGGTGGGGCGGTCGAGGCTGAGGTAGCCCAGGCCGATATCGACGAGGTTGGTGAGGCGGTCGTGGAGGGTTCCCGTGATGGCCTTGGCTTCGGGCGACTTGATAGACTTGACCACTTCTAACAGTTGGTCGACCTGCATACTCGAAAGCTCGGCGATGTTGTGGCCTTCGACTTTTACGCCGAGCGCCTGTTGGCTGAGGCGGGCGCCGTGGCAGGTGGGGCACTTGCCCATGGTGATGAACGGTTCGATTTGCTTCTGGGTGCGTTCGCTCATGGTTTTGAGGTCGCGCAGGATGTACTTTTTGACGAAGGTATTTTCGAAGCCTTCGTAGGACAGATTGATGCCGTTGAACTTTACTTTGGTAGGCTCGGCGTGCAAGAACTCGTCCATCTCGGTGGCGGTAAAATCTTTGAGCGGCTTGGCGACGTTGACGCCGGCGGCCTTCATGACACCAAAGCCCCAGAAGTTGTCGCCGGAGTAGCCGGGCAGCTTGATGGCACCGTCTTCGATGGACAACGCGCGATCAAGCGCGGCATCGAGGTCGAGGGTCATTTGGCGGCCCATGCCGTTGCAGGCTGGACACATGCCGGCCGGGTCGTTGAATGAGAACATATTGGCGTAGCCGATTTTGGGTGTGCCGACGCGGGAGAACATCAGGCGCATGGCGGTGGCAATGTCTGTCACGGTGCCGACGGTGGAGTGTGATCCCCCACCCAGCGGTTTTTGGTCGACGATGACGGCCATGGACAGGTTGGCGATGGAGTCGGCAGCCGGCTGCGTAAGGTGCGGCAGGAAGTTGCGCACAAACATGCTGAAGTTCTCGTTGAGCAAGCGCTGAGCTTCGGCGGCCACGGTATCAAATACCAGGCTGGATTTGCCCGAGCCGGACACGCCGGTGAAGACGGTGATTTGGCGCTTAGGGATGCGCACCGAGACGTTTTTGAGATTATTCTCGCGCGCACCTTTGATTTCGATATATTCCGGCATGGTACCTCCCGTTGCCTGGTGACTGACGTGTGAAGTAAGTGTAGCAAATACGGGTCCAGATGGCGCGGTGCGGGTGGTCGTTGTACGCCCATAGTTGCTCAGGTTAAGCTGTCATTATGACTTCCCCGGAATCAAAATCGTCGATGCGGCCGGCAGCTGAGCTGGAGTTTACGGCTGATCATCAACAGGAGCTGATGGAAATCTTGCGGGCCGAGAAAGGCCCTGAGCCGGAGCGGATCGAATTGCGCGAGCGGGTCGGCATCGTGAGGTATAAGCCCGAATTTCCACGGGCTGATGAATCAACCAACAATTCCACTGAGCCGGCCATCCCTTTGGTGTTTATTCGTGGTATGGGTGATTCGGCGGCCGATGAATGGTACTTGGAAACGCTGGCCCGCATGGAGCAACGGGAAGTGATTGGCGTGGTCTATGACGGGCGGCTTCAAGGTAAAGCCCGCCGGGCCGAGGTCGAGGATTTGGCAGGGACGATTTCGGAGCTAGATGTTACTGAAGCAGTGGATGTGGCGGCCGTTCTGGCAAAACTAGGTATCACGCGGGTGGATTTGGCAGCAGAGTCACGCGGCGCGCAAGCAGCAATTATGCTCATGCGCGACCATCCCGAGCTGGTACGCAACGCGACATTGGAACATCCGGGTGGTTTGAACCGCCGGACTCCGCGGCAGCGGTACGTTGACGCGGCCCGCGAAGGCATTGCGCGGGCTTACCGAACTATGCGTTCCGGCCAAAAACGTCGTCCGTCTGAAGCTGCCGGAGCGGACCATGACGAAGGTATGCTGCTACGGTTGCGCAATAGCCACACCGAGCAACTCACGGTGGCCAGGGCACGCCTTGAGGAAGAGTTTGCCCAGTTGAGCCCTGACATCCATGTGGTCGTGACGGGCGACCGAGACGACAAGGCCTTCCGGTCGGAGGATTTGGCCGAAACGGTGCGCATAGCCCAAGCTGCCGGGGCGCAGGTGGAGTATGAAGAGACGAACTGGGGCGGCCACGGGCTGCACTATGATGAGCAGTCGATACACGAGATGGTAGGCAGGCTGCGGCGGCTGGAACGCGGCCGAGCCGGATTGGCGGACGGTGATATCGAATGATCGAGACACCATGGCAGCGCAAACCCCGCCGTCAAACGTGGTACAACTAACGTACAACTACTATGAGGCAATGATGAAACGAGTAACCGGTATCGGCGGCATTATGTTTAAGGCCAAGGACCCCAAGGCGTTGGGGGCCTGGTACAAAGAGCATTTGGGTATTGACGTGCAATCGTGGGGCGGGGCGGCGTTTGAGTGGGTTGATGACGCCGGCAAGCCGGTGGGCGGTACCACGGCGTGGTCGGTAGTGGCTCATGATGCTGAGGCGTTTGCGCCCAGCCAGGCTCCATTTATGGTGAATTACCGCGTGGCCGACCTCGATGGCTTGATTGCAGCGCTACAGGAAGAGGGCTGCGATGTTCTCGACAAACCTGAGGTCTCTGAATATGGCAAATTTGGCTGGGTGATTGACCCTGAAGGTAACAAGGTGGAGCTGTGGGAGCCGCCAGCGGGGAAATAGCTAGACTGAATGTAGCTGCGAGACTTTGCTTGCTATTTAGCTACTTTTGTGCTATAAAAGTATATGTTGGATATCGATCCACCCGCCGCACCTGAAGGGATCACCATGAAGCTCGAACAAGTCTGGCTGTTCCTCATGAGTGCCGTGTACTTTATGGGGTACACGATCTGCATGTTCATCGGCATTGGCTTTGCGCCATCCGAGACCATAAGGCAGCGTGGCTTCCCGACGGCCAGCCTGATTGCCGTCGGTGCAGCTCTGACTTACCTGGTGATGATCATTCTCATCACTCTCAGGCCGGAGCGCTATCCCAAGAAAGCAATCCTCATCTGCCTCATGCAGGTGACCGGTTGGAGCGCCTTGGCATTGGCCGCTCTCGGCTGCAGTGCCATCTGACATTTCACTACTGTGGGAGGCTTTGCGCCACCGACGACTCGCCAACTGGCCTGTGGTCGGTGGCGTTTCGTCGTTTTATGGCATCAGCCTTACGGCTGAGCGGCCTTAAGCTCTTCCAGCTCCTTGAGCGCCTGCCTCAGGGTGGCTTCGAGTTTGTCTACTTTGGCTTTGGTGTCGGCGGCGGGAGTAGTGGGGGCGCCGGGCGCGGCTGGAGCTGGCTTGGCCGAGGCGGGTTTGAGGGTGGCGGTGGCAATGAATGAGTTAATTTCGTCGTCGCCGGTGGCGCAGGTAACTTGGTTGTCTTTGGCCTGCACGAAGCAGGTTTCGTTGATGCCCTTGGCTTCGGTGGTGGTCACCGACACCATCCAGTAGAGCTGGCCCTGGACAAAGACGGGCCGGGGTTCGATGGCGATGATATTACCTGAGCCTGATGACTGTTCGCTGCTGTCAACCCGCCAGTTGTATTGGGGGCGGGCCGATTTGACGTAGCCGATGGCCTGGGCGGCGCCGGTGAGGGCGGCGTCTTGGGGCACGCTGTAGAGCTGGTGGCGGCCAGTAATGGCATTGGTAATGAAGACTTTATAGATACCAAACGACTTGCCCCAGGGATCGGCGGCCGTCACCCAGGCTAGGCCGTTGGCTGTGGCCAGCATGTAGGGCTGGGAGTTGGTTTCGCCGGGCGGGTCGGAGATTTCGGTCTGATCAACGTGCCGGAACCATTTGTTGATAATGCCGTTCTTGTAAGCATACGACTCGTGCACAAACCGCACATAGCTTTCGGGATAGAGCCGGCCGGCAGCTACCACGGCCGGGTGGGTTTTGGCCCGCTCGAGATTTAACTCTTCGATGCTACCATCGGCGGCCACCACAAAGGCACCGTCGACTATGGGATACCGTATAAACCAACCGCGATAGGAAATGATGGGCGCTACGGCAAAGACTTTGTCGTTTACCTTGGCGTAGTAGACTTCGGGCAGGTCAACCAGATAGCGTTGTTTGTAGAGCTGCCAGCGGATGTTGTCGGCGAGCTGGACGCCTTCTGAAAGCTTGAAGGCTTGCTCGGTGGTTTGAGAGCGGCGCTGGGTGGTGGTGGCATCCACAACTTGAACGCCGCGGGCCTGGTCGAACCACTGCCGCACTGGGCTATTGGGCACTAGAGCGGTCACCCAGCTAAACTTACCGTCCCACAACTGAGGGTGCCAGGAGTAGGCCCGCTCGGTGGAGCGTTGGAGCGAGTCGGCACCAAACCGCTCGGCCACCGGTAGTGGCACCAGGCGGCTCTGCTGGTCGGCCGGCAGGGTGGCAGTATCTTCGAAGGTATAGGCCTTGTAGGCCTGGCGGTAGCGCAGATCTGAAGCTGCCGCTTTGTAAAAAGCCGAGCCGGTCAACAGCAGTGCCCCGATCACCAGGAGGACGGCGTAGCTTAAGACGTTGACGCGCTTGGGGCGGCCAAGTTTGGTGCGCATATAGGCCTTGGCATAGAGGACGGCGGCAGTAATAAAGGCGATGGCGGCGGCCGTCATGAGGACGGTGCCGAGCGGCTCGATCCAGATCGACATAACGTAGCCATGGAACAGCGGCCGGACGTACCAGGCGATAGCGATCAGTGCAATGAGGGGCAGGAGGATGATGATTTTGGTACGGTTCATAGTGGGTTTATTCTATCACGAGCAGTGTTATAAGGTTTGGGCGCCCGCCAGGACATGAGTCCTGGCGGGCGCTGGCATGATCATCCACGGTGCCCTATCGGGTGCTCCATTTCTGGTATCAGCTGTTTGAACACATTGTGGTGGTGCCGGGTAGATGATGCGAATAGAACTGCATGCTCCCTAAGTTGAACTTCACGCTGCGGCCACACTCAGCACAAATCCTTTTCTCGGTGCGCGGTAGCTGCCCGACCTCAATGGGAGGTAGTGGTCTGTCCGGAAACGCTGGACCCCGAAAGGTCACTGGATCACTTGGGCCACTCTGTGCGGGGCGGGTATCGGGCAACACGATTGCGCGACTGTGTATGGAGAACCGGCGCACACCACGGCGAGGTTTCGGCATAGATCCCACCTAACGTTGTCTGGAGATATACAAGGACGAGCTGGCAAATTCACGACTCTTGTGTATTTATATACTAAAAATGGTTATTTTGCAAGTATGATCGGCTGTTGCCTCTAGGGCTCATCAGGACTTACCTACCTGACCTCAAATATCTGGACCGGGCCGCGCCAACGAGCAGTGTTCAACACCGTCTCGCGATACTGGCCGTTGGTGACGCCATGAATGACACTGCGCCAAAACTGGATGGCGGATTGGTTTGTTGCCATTTGCGCTACCTCCCACTTGCCGGGGAATTGGGCAAACGTTTGGGCGGCGACTTGCGCCCCTACCCCACCACGGCGGAACGCTGGAGCAATATAGAATTCTGCAATGGCATGAGCGTGAGGTTCAACAAGTGTGTGGGTATTGACGAGTACGAACCCGGCGACTTCATGGCCGACCAGAATGAAGTACGCCGTCCGCTCGGGGTCGGTGAAGTAATGCGGTAAATATTTGTAGGTGGCAATATCGGCTTCGCTGTGGCCACTGTATGGTAACAATTCGCTTTGGTAATCAGATAAAAGCTGGGATAAACGAGGCTCATCTGCTTTGGTAGCGGGTTTTAAACTTATGGCCGGGTTTTGCATGTGTTTCATTGTAGCGCGGATTTGGCCGGAACGAGCCTGGGAGGCTGTTGCTATACTTGGTGCATGAAGAAACTTTTTACCGATGATGACGCGGCGGCCTTGGTTGATTGCGCGGTACAATTGTGCCGTACTACCACAACTGATGACAACAAGCCTAAACCGGTGGCCATTTGCTGCATCGCCTACCAGCCTGACGTGATGGCAGTACCAACCGTTTCACGGAGGATGGACGGCGCCAAGGCACTAAGCGTGACCACTGCACTCCACAAAGCCTTTACCGTGTTGGCCTACAGAGCCGATTCCATTAAGCACGCCAATAAGATAACGGATGGTTCGTGGTCTGAGGTAGATATGCTGTTTCGTCAGACGACGGCGCCGATGTTTTGCCCATGGGACGGCGGCATCATGGTAATGAACGACGAGGGGCAGCTGCTATGCGCCCTGGCCTGTGCCGGCCGCAGCTCCGAAGGCGACCGCCGTCTCATGGTGCTGGCCGCGCATAAGATGGGTTATAAAACCAATTTTAATGAGCATGGGGAGCCAATTAAGGCAGGTTGACCTTAAGCATCAATCACGACGTTTTTGGCCAGCGTTTTGAAACGTCCACCATCGGCTTGCACGACAGTAATGGTGACGGCGCCGGTTTTACTAGTTTTGATATCGGTGACGGTGCCGGATTTGCCGACGTGCGTCCCGTTCACGACCCGGCACTGTGCGGCGGCGCGTACTGGATTGATCTGGTCAACAAATTCACCCAACGCCTGATTTATCTCGGCAATAACTTCTGGCCGGCGGCGGTAGATGTGGTCGGCATCGACTACGACGAGCTTTTTTGGCTCCGCCGCGGCATGGTAGGCCGCCTCGACGATCTCGGGCTTAACCGTTGTGTCTTGCCGGCCGGCAATGAATAACTTGGGCTTAGATAACTTGCATAGATCACCGAGCAGATTGTACTGCTGGGTATCTTCGACTACTGAATACGGGACGACAAAGTGCTGCTTGACGCCGGGTCGCCCCGGAATTGTAACGTTAAACTCCCGGCGCCCCGCTGCTTGCCACTCACCCATTGGATGAATGGTCTCGGCATCAGGCGCGTAGGAGGCTTTCGACATGATGGCAGCAAAGGCCATAACCGCTGGGTTGCGGATTGCCGCCAGCATGGCCATGCTGCCACCTCGGCTGGTGCCAGCGGTGAGGGTGGGACGAGAGCCAAAAAACTCAATGACCTCCTCGATGGCTCGTAGCCAATTTGTCATGGTGTATTGGTCGATGTCTCCGGCGCTTCCCCAAGTGCCGGGCGGATCGAACGATAGGGCGAAATATCCTTTGGTCGCCAAAAAATCAACATGGCTGCGCATGTGGGGATGATTTTTGGTATCGAGAAAGCCTGGCAACACAATCGCTAAGTTTTCGGCAGACTTATTGCCTTGGGCATAGGCTGCCAGCTGGAAGCTGCGAGTTTTGATCATCATGGGTTGATTATATGCTATATAAATCCGTCGGGTGGTTGGCTGGCTATACTTGGTGCATGAAGAAACTTTTTACCGATGATGACGCGGCGGCCTTGGTTGCTTGAGAAACGCTAACGAGGGCCACAAATTGAGATCAGCAGGTTTTCGCCTGCCAACTTGAGTTCGGAGCGAAGGGCATCATCGCGCCACTGGTACGAGGTCATCCCGATTTCCTTTAGTAAAGCTTCATTTTCCTCACTATGTACCAGATCAAGTATCTGACTGGGCCTGATATCAGTCAGGATTCCAAGCTCAAACGGCTTGTCGGTAAGTTTTGCCCGTACGCGCTGTTCGGCAATATGTTCAAGAAGTTCGTCCATTACAACTGAGTCTTTGATTTGGATCATAATCTCATTGTAGGGTAATCAAACGGACCTCGAAATAACCCTCAGGAGTTACCGAGTACATTTTGGATGAAGTCGGCTTTGCCCCTGGTATAGGCTTTGCGATCGTCGGCGAACTTAGCGGCTAGTGCCCGTTTCAGTTCATTGTATTGCGCTACTCGATCGGGACGGGCGCGTAGTGTGTCGCGAAACTTGATGAGTGTGCCAAACTCTCCGTCGGGGAGGCCGCAGTGTAGATAAAAGGTGCGTTTCGCTTCGGGGCCTTTGACAAAGAATCGGCGGCCGGGAGTGCCGGCTTCACCTTTATACTCATAACCCAGGGCGGCCAAGGATTGGGCGAGCTTGTCTGCTGCTGCCAGTGATTCGACGGCCACCGCAATGTCGATGATTGGTTTAGCATCAAGCCCGGAGATAGCCGTACTGCCGACATGCTCAATTGGCCGGTTCCCCAGCACGGATGCTAGTTGGGCTTTTTCGACTTCAAAGGCTTCGTTCCACGTAGGCTGATGGCTCTGAAGTACTACCGTTCCCCGCTGAAGTCCGATAGACGAGTTATTCATATGAAGATAATTATGGCACAACTAACCGTGACTGTGGTGGCGCGATTACCTCGTCACCGGATCCGTAACGGTTCGAGTATATTACCTTCTCCATTGAAAAAGCCCCACTGGCGTGAGGCATTTTCAATGGAGGGCCATCTGGGGCTCGAACCCAGGACACGCTGCTTAAGAGGCAGCTGCTCTAACCAACTGAGCTAATGGCCCGCAATTTGAATGAACGTCAGTTGGTTCGAGCAGCCCCGCTGCTTACTTTATCCTTGCGGCCTGACGGCCTGGGCCAACTGAAGCTCTTGGTCATGTGACAGACTTAGTTTTTATAGCATATCGAGCCGTATTTGGCTAGTGTTATTCCGGGGGTAATCTAAACCAGTTGGTACACATCCAGACCAGGAGGTCACAATATGGATA
>CAYXSN010000005.1:0-82627 GCA_964467655.1 uncultured Candidatus Saccharimonadales bacterium
CTCCTAGTGTGAAGTTTAAATGGAAGGTGTTCAATATGTCGTGTCACAGTACGGTTTGGTTGTAACTTTATAGTGTTTCTGCTATCATTATAAAGTTATGAATTATCGCGAACAACTTTCCGCTATTTTGGATGCTTCAAGCTGGTCACAGGAGCGGCTTGCACGTGCCCTTGATGTCTCATTTCCGACTCTCAACTCATGGCTCAACGGCCGCTCAGAACCGCGGACAAAAGCTGTCGCTCGAATACACTCCCTGTACCAAGATATAGTAGGCGTATCCGATGTCGAGCAAGGCACACTTGGACGCGCCAAAAGCAGCGCATTACGCCACAGACTGACCGCGAAGGAACTATTAGGCGACAGGACATCACTCGATAAGCTAACGCTCCACCTGACGTACCACACCAACACCATCGAAGGCAGTACAATGACACTCTCTGATGTTGAAGAGGTTATTTTTGAACACAAAGTGCTTACGAACAGGACGGCCATCGAACAAACAGAAGCACGTAATCACCAGGCTGCGCTCTATTGGCTCATAGAGCAGCTCGCTGATAAAGGTAGTGATCTCCGCATTGATGAAGCGCTCATTCTTGGGCTTCATCTTCGACTTATGAATGGGATCATGGGGGACGCAGGTAAATACAGAAGTCATGCCGTCAGGATTATGGGAGCAAACGTCCCACTCGCTAATTATCTAAAGGTACCCGAGCTCATAGCCCAGCTTACGCAGTCAACGCACGAATCAGATTCGGATATCATAGCGACCGTGGCCAAAAACCACGCCATCTTCGAGAAAATACACCCATTTAGTGATGGCAACGGACGGACGGGACGATTGGTCATGCTGGCGTATGCGTTGAAAGCCGGGTATATGCCACCACTCGTCGCCAAAGAACGAAAACACGCATACTATAAGTACCTGGAAGCTGCCCAGTTACGCGAAGCTTATGATCCGCTGGAGCTATTTATAGCCGAGTCTATGGCTTATACCCACGACTTATTGAATAGCGATACGAGTTACGACGGTTAGACAGTTGGTCTAGTAACTGCGGTATGGTTGAGTTTCGTCATCCAAACGTTCTATTGCGTCGCTTCATTCATCTTGATATTCGCTTCACGAGACGAGATTGACAAGTTAGCACATATGTTGTAATTTAGCTTAAGCTCTTTCGCTCGTACAAAGGAACAACTATGCCCATCAACCTTCCCAACATCTCAGATGACCGCGTCCAAATCCGGCCTTTCACCCGCGACGACATTACTGCACATGTTGCCGGTGACGACCCCGAGCAGGTCAAATGGCTCAGTGGCGGACCCAGCACAATCGCAGGCACAACGGCGTGGGTTGATCGTAATCACGAGTCTTGGCAGAATGGGGGACCTGTTTTCAACTTCGCAGTCGTCGATCTCTCATCAGGGCTGCTTACCGGCATGGTCGAGGCAAACGTCGACTGGCGACGGCTCGACGGTCTTCACGAAGGCGACGCCAACATCTCGTATGCACTCTACCCTGGCTTTCGCGGTCGCGGTCTCATGGCTCATGCCATCACGCTGCTCGAAGGTTTTCTGCGAGAGCGTGGAATCAAGCACGCGGTAATCCGAATCGAGCCCGAGAATACGGCGTCATTGGCCGTGCCGATCAAACACGGCTACGTCGAAGGCGACCCGATCACAATTCAAGACGGCACGCACATGCGACTATTTCGGAAGGAGCTATAACACCACGGCCCGGACCCTCATCTTGTTTTCTGCGGCATGAATCCAGCGATTGGTGTTACAGTCATAACCATGAGCACAAACATCGAATTCACCCGCAATCTTATTAAAGGCCGGATCGCCGAGAATATCTTTTCGCAGATGTACCGCGAAGTGGGGCATTTTACGGTCCTGCAATTTGGCTACGAGAATATTGTTCCCGAACTCGTACAGCACGGCTACCGTGAAGACATTGAGGGCGGCATCGTGGATACCCTCAAAACCGCCCCGGATTTTGCCGTCATTGATCCATTGGCCGATGGCGAGAAGGTCCGCCTGGTGGAAGTAAAATACCGTCGGGAACTTGACCCAGCCAAAACGCTCATCATCGCCCAACGCATGCACAAGTCGTGGAATCCGTCATACCTCTTCATCGCCACGCAGGGTGGCTTCTACTTTAGCAGTATCGACGAGATCATTGAGGCCGAAGGTTGGATCAAGCCGCTCGATGATGCACGGCTGCCGAAGCATGAGACGGATCCGTATCTGGAGATATTGCGGAAGTTTGAAGCAAACAACTAGCTGCCCGCCAATAGTGATGCTGCTGGCGTTGATACTCTAGGAGTTCATGGTACAATCTGCACCATGTCGCGTAAATCAGGTAAAGTCATTATACCGGCGAGTGTCGAACCATGGGCTCACGAGCTTAAAACTGCTCAGGCTCTAGCACAAAGTGGTTTCGAAGTAGAGTTTGTAGCGGTCAGTAATACACACAGAGCCAAATCGGCCGACGTGGTCATTGATGGTGAGTTATATGAGATGAAATCCCCCGTAACTGATAAACTGTCGGCCATAGAGCGTAATCTTAAAAAAGCCACCAAACAGTCGAGTAACATCATTATCGACTCCCGGCGAATGAGTAAACTCCACGATTCAGCCATCCAGAGGTTTCTGTCCCAAAAATTCAAGCAACAAAAGGCCATTAACAAGCTCCTATTCATTAACCGGAAGGGCGAGGTTATTGACATAAGCACTATAAGTTGATAATATACGTGTATCGAAGCCTTGCACGGAGCAGTATGCACCTACCGCAAGGCTTCTTTTTTATGCTCGCCATTCAAACCAAAATCATTAAGCCAAACCAAGAGATTTATCCTTGGTTGACGTCAGTCAACACCTCCGAAACCCTGCTCACTGTCTGTCGAAAAGCATCGCATACTTTCTTCCATTTGGCTGCACTGTCATCAGTATCTTTGAAACCATAAAAAGCTTCGGCTTCTTTCACGTGCTTTAATTCCTTGCGGCCTTTGTCAAATTGATCATGTACCGGATACTGGTTGCGCAAGCCTATCACTCCGTCGAACGGAGCAACAATCATGTTTGCTGTTTGATCATCTACATGTTCTTTAAGCCAATATTCAAGTGCACGAATGCTCCTCACGTTTTTTTCATTATTTGGGTTTTTGCCTATGAGCTTATCAATGACCGTGGCAAGTAGATTGATTTTGTGCCCTAACTCTTTTTCGTCCCTCGGCGGAGCACTCAGTTCCATTGCCGCAAGACTCCTATCAAAAGCGTTGTCGATATCACCTAATAAAGGCAGCCCTGTTGTTTGCCGTATTGTCACATTTGCATCTTCTAGCTCACTCAAGATTGCACCGCCGAAAATGCCGCTAATCCGGTGCGTTTCGGCAGGATTACTCAAAAACGGCAAGTGATCCTGGGCGTTGATAAAATCGTTTATCGTCTCTCTTATAGATGGCTTCGAGTTATGCGTGTCAAACCAATACCCACCGTTGGGCTGTTGCTTAGACACGACCAAAAATCCAACGCTTTCATCATACAACCCAGTTACCAACTGTTTTATTGCCGCCTCAGCCTAATCGGCCGTGAAATTCCATTTGTTCAATAATTCCGTTGTTATAGTAAGCGGAAATATATCCGAATTCCCCTCAGTAGCACTCCATATATGGGTAACGCAAACCTCGGCGGTAATACGGATGCCTTGCTTTCTAACATTGCTTACTTGAATTTGCATATTCCCAATCACTTTCATTTCCCTAAGAGCAGATTATTTGCCGTACCACTTGCTACGCGCTTCTGTATACGACTTGCGCATAATTTTAGCTTTATCATCATGCCCCACCAGTTCATCCACCACATTTTGCACTGATTCACTCGCGGCATCATCTTGTTGTATGTAATGTGGTTGATTCCATTTTTGAAATCCCAGTAGGTAAAGAATCTCAGCCAGTTTGTTGAGTATTTGTCTTATTTTAAGATCCCCCGGCGCAAAGGCTGCATTTCGTTCGCTCAATTTCTTGAAATGCGCTAGCATGCCTCGTAAGTCATGGATCATAGCCAGATCACTGGACTCATCCTTTAGTAATGTTTCGAATGC
The DNA here is from genome assembly GCA_964467655.1 of uncultured Candidatus Saccharimonadales bacterium. GTDB lineage: Bacteria > Patescibacteriota > Saccharimonadia > UBA4664 > UBA4664. The sequence goes on from CAYXSN010000005.1 coordinate 4,100, forward strand.
TTGCCGTGCGGACCGCTTTCTGGCAATACGTTTGCCGTCATCCAAATATTCGGCTAAACTGCCTTGATCGTAGCCTCTTAATTGCATTCGATTTTGCTGCAGGTTCCAAAATGCACCTATAAACCCATCGAGCTCGATATAAAACACTTGCGTCATCGACTCCAAACTTGCGGTGAGAAATGAGGCATACTCTCCCCAGACATATAACTTGCGGTGATAGTACTCGGATGTTTCAGGGTCTACCGCCTTGTTAGCATGCAATCGCAATTCAGACATAACCGCATAAAGTTGAACCAACTTTAAAAATCGGTAATTTAGTTCCCTATATCGCTTAGTCATGGCAATCGTTGGCATGTCCGTATGATAACCCAGGAAAGCCATTTACGGAGCTAACTTTTTAGCGTTCTTAAGCAGAGGAGTATACTAAAACCATGAAGCGCCTGCTCACCATATTCATCGCCGCGCTGGCCCTCGCGCTCAGCCTGCACGCGCTAGCCATAGCCGCCGCGCCGATGATGCCGCACACCGCCGAGATGGCCACAACCATGGACCACACCGCCATGGACATGCCATCCGACTGTTTAACCTACTGCCTCGCAAACCTTAACCAGATGAGCATCACCGGCATACCCGCCCAGGCACCGCAGCTCATGGTCGTATTTGCCGTGTTCCTGACCCTGATGTACACCGTTCTCCAGATACGCACCCCGCGCCTCGGCCTGCAGGTGTTCCGGCCGAAACCGCCCGACATCCTCAGCCTCGGCAGCGCCTATCTCATTTAGAAGCCTCCCGTTTTTGACGTTCCCACGTTAAACGAGGAGTTTCTGTATGACAAATTTAGCCATCGTATTTATGACCGGCCTGACCGCAGGCGGCTTGAGCTGCCTGGCGGTGCAAGGCGGGTTACTGGCTTCCAGCATAGCCAGCCAAGCCCAAAAAGACCTGGCCGAAACCGACAAAGATCAGCCGGGTAGGGGAAAACGCGCCGCCCAACCCATCGCCCTGTTCCTGGGCGCCAAGCTCATAACGTACATCATACTGGGCGCCTTGCTCGGCCTGGTCGGTTCCGCCCTCCAGCTCACCCCGCACCTGCGCGCCGCCGTGCAAATAGCCATCGGCCTGTTCATGGTGGGCACCGCCCTGCGGCTACTCAACGTGCATCCAATCTTTCGCTATTTCAGCATCGAGCCGCCCAAGCGCATCACCCGCTACATCCGGCGCACCGCCAAGCAGGGGAGCGACGACATCATAACGCCCATTTTCCTGGGCGCGCTCACCGTGCTGATTCCCTGCGGCGTCACCGTCGCCATGATGGCCCTCGCCATTGGATCGGGCAGCCCGGTAGCCGGCGCGCTCATTTTGGGCGCATTCGTGCTGGGCACCACGCCGGTGTTCTTTACGCTCGCATATCTGGCCACCAAGCTCGGCGAGCGCTTGCAGGCCAACTTCCTCAAAGTCGCCGGGGCCGTCGTCCTCATCCTTGGGCTCGTGTCCATTGACGGGGGACTGGTACTCGCCGGATCATCCATAACGTTTGCGGCGTTCCAGCAATCGCTCACCCAGCCGACGGAGCCCACCACGCAGCCGGCCGCATCGTCCGCTGCCCCAGCCAATGGCAACACGCTCAAACTATCGGCCAGCAATTACGCCTACAGCCCGCGCGTCATCCAAGCAAAGGCCAGCCAGCCCTATACACTCCTCATTACTTCGGAACACAATACGGGTTGTGGTCGGTCATTTGTCATCCCGGCGCTCAACATTCAAAAGACCCTACCCGAAAACGGCCCCACCAGCATCGACCTTCCCGCCCAACCCGCCGGCGCCCTCAAACTGACCTGTGTGATGGGCATGTACAACGCCACCATTCAATTTAACGAGGAGTAACCCATGACCACCCAAACCTTTTCCGTGCCCGACATGAACTGCACCGCCTGCGTCATGCATATTGAAGCCATCGAGGACGAACTTGATGGCATCGAGAGCGTTGACGCCAGCTACCACAAACTCCGCATGATAGTAGAGTATGATGAAACCAAAGTCACAGCGGCAGCCATCATCGCGGCCGTAAAACAGACCGGCTACACCGCCATACCCCAGGAGGTAACGTCATGAACCAGCTGATTATCGCCGCAGCGTCCCTTGGCCTCATCGGCCTGATCGTCTGGTGGTTCTTTGGCAAACCCAAGGCGGCCATCACCAGCGCCCAAACGTCCGAAGGCAGCCAAACCGCCGAAATTACCGTCAGCGGCGGCTACACCCCCAACCGCATCCAACTCGCGCAAGGCGTACCAGCCAAACTCATCTTTCACCGGAAAGATTCATCGAGCTGTTTCGACGAAGTAGTCTTGCCCGATTTTGGCATCAAAACCAAACTGCCGGTTGGCCAGCCGTATACCGTTGAAATTACCCCCGACACCGCCGGCAATTTCAAATATTCCTGCGGCATGAACATGTTTCACGGGGAGATTATCGTCAAATGACAACCCGCAACCTATTCATCTTGAGCGCCGTCCTGAGTGCGCCGCTCGCCGCCTCAATGCTGGGCGCCCAGCTGCCGGGAGATCGCCTGACCATGGCAGTACTCGCCACCGCCGTTGAGTTCATGTGTGGCTGGCGGTTTCTCACGGGCGCCTGGCACGCCTTCCTCAACCGCTCTGCCAACATGGACACCCTTGTAGCCGTTGGCACGCTCACGGCTTACCTGTATAGCGTGTATGCCCTTGGCCAGGGCGATGAGATGTACTTCGAGATTTCGGCCTTGCTCATCACCTTTATCTTGCTGGGATCATGGCTCGAAGACCTCACGAAGGGCCGAGCCTCCAAAGCCATCGAAAAACTGCTCGACCTCCAAGCCAAAGACGCCACCGTTATCCGGGGCGGCCAACCCACCAAAGTACCCGTCGACCAGATCGCCGTCGGCGAGATCATCATGGTCAAACCCGGCGAAAAAATCGCCTTGGATGGCGTAGTGGTCGAGGGCAGTTCAAGCGTCAATGAAGCGATGGTGACGGGCGAAAGCCTGCCAGTCGAAAAGCAGCCCGGCGACACCGTCATTGGCGCCACCATCAACCAAACCGGAACCTTCAACTTCAAAGCCACCAAAGTTGACCAAGACACCCTGCTCGCGCAAATTATTGAGCTGGTCAGCCGGGCCCAGGCCAGCCGGGCCCCCATCCAAAAATTCGCCGATACCGTCTCAAGTTACTTTGTACCAACGGTACTCATCCTGGCCATCCTGACGTTCGATGTCTGGTATCTGCTCCTGGGAGCCAGCGTTACTTCAGCGCTCCTCTACGCCGTGGCAGTCGTCGTCATTGCCTGCCCCTGCGCCCTTGGCCTGGCCACCCCGACGGCGCTCATGGTCGGCACCGGACGAGGCGCCAAAATGGGCATCCTCATCAAGAGCGGGGAAGTCCTGGAAGCAGCCCGCGATATTAAGTATGTGATGTTCGATAAAACCGGCACGCTCACTGAGGGCAAACCAGTGGTCACCGACGTCGTGGGGGATGACCCCAAACACTTGCTCCAAACCGCCGCCTCCCTCGAAGCTGCGTCCGAGCATCCCTTGGCTACCGCCATACTCGAAAAAGCCGCCGCAAACCAGCTGTCACCCCAGCCCGTCACCCAGTTTGAAGCCATCAGCGGCCAGGGTATCCAGGCCAACATCGGCGGCCAGGAGGCCCTCATCGGCAACCGCGCGCTCTTCAAAGACAAGGGTATCGAGCTACCGCTTGACCAAGCCATGAGCAAGCTCGAAAGCCAAGGCAAAACCGTCATGATCGTAGCCCGCCAGGCAAAAGTGTTGGGTCTCATTGCCGTCCAAGACCAACCAAAAGCAAACGCCAAGGTGGTCATCGCCGAACTCAAAGCCATGGGCCTCAAGCCAGCCATGATCACCGGCGACAACGAGCAGACCGCCCGGGCCATCGCGGGGCAACTCGGCATCAAAAAAGTTGTCGCCGAAGTACTACCCGGCGAAAAAGCCAGTGAGGTCACCAATTTCCGCACGCGCGGCAACGTGGCATTCGTCGGCGATGGCATCAATGACGCCCCAGCCCTCGCCGGCGCCGATCTCGGCATCGCCATGGGCTCCGGCACCGATATTGCCATTGAAGCCGGCGGCATCGTGCTGGTCAAAAACGATCTTGCCGATGTCGTTCACGCCCTCAAGCTCAGTCGCAAAACCTTCGCCCGCATCAAACTGAATCTGTTTTGGGCCTGCATCTACAATGTCGCCGGCATACCCCTGGCCGCCGGCGCCCTGAGCGGTCTTGGCTTCACGCTCAATCCGGCCATTGCCGGCCTCGCCATGGCCCTCAGCTCGGTCTCGGTCGTCACAAGCTCGCTCTTACTGACCCGCAGTCGAATCTAAGCAGAAGTATGCCGCGTGCGTCCAAACTATACGCAGCCTTTGTCAAAACCACTAAGCATATCTGCAACCTTGAGCAAATCAATAAACAAACAACGGTCCTCATTACCGGCCCCGCCGCTGTCTTTGATTACGCCACACTCCTTAAGGCCCATAACCACGATTTGGCTCACGGGCTTCAGGAAAACGAGCCAGCGCCATTCCAAGAATAGAACATCTAAAGCACGATAGAACGAGTCTCGCTCGCGAGCGAGACTCGTTCTATCGTATGCCGGGATCGGGTTTTACGGCGTAACGACCGAGCCGTCGTCCCAAATGTTACCAACCCATTGGTTTCCGGTACCGGCAACAAACTGGTCGACCGGTCCGTAGTCACCACAGCGACCATTCGTGCCCCGTGCAAACACATTGTCCTTGAATACCATGTAACTGGAGGGGTAACCTGCCTTGTCGCCTGTGTACATGCAATACGCAAGGCTAGTGCTGGCGCCGTTGAAGTTGTTGAAGACATTCGCGTGAGAGATACTCTTGTCGTAGGGGATGAACACGATGTCACCCGAGCAGCCACCACCAACATCGTTAACAGGCGTGTCGCAAATGACGTAGTTGTGGGTTAGGGTGTAGTTCGTGCCGCCAATGCTATGGAAACCACCCAGATGCCAGTCCACACCCTGTGGCATCAGCTGACCATGCAACCAGGAATCCTGGATAATGCACTGCGCCGCCTTATCGCCACATTGAATACTCGTAATGCCACCGTGGATGTTGGAGCGAATAACCGTGATGGCACCCTCGAAGACAGCTGGCTCCTGGATAAGTGGTGCATTCACCTCGGAGTCCTGCAGAATGGCTGAGTAGGTCAGGTTATATTGGGTCACAGCCGCATCGGAATTGATGTAGAGCTGACCATTGAGCTTACTGTTTTTAACGACTACCGCTTTGGCTTGAATCTCAAGGGCCGGACAATTAATAGTCTTGGAGTCGATCACCGTATTGTCGACCGTGATGATGCAAGGACCAGTGTAGGTGGTGAGGACTGTGCCAGCCGGAACGCCAGTATTGCCCGGGCCGGGCCAGCAGCCGCCCCAAGGATCGGCACCACCCGGCGCGTTCGGCGTGCTCGATGGACAACCCCCAATTGGTGATGGGGTGGGGCTGGGCGTGGGAGTGGCGCTCGCAATCGGAGTAGCCGTCGGCGAAAGACTGGGAGTCGGGGTAGGATCGGGAGTCGTAACATTGCCCGTAAAGGTAAACGGCACACTTCTGCTACCGCTCACCCAGGTGACCTGAACTGTATAGATACCTTTGGTGGCACCAGTATTTACCAATAATGGGCTGGACCCCGTTTTGTTATAAACAATCATCCCGTCCGGAGCTGTGAGTTGCAGCTGCAATTGAGCTATCTTGGACCACTTGAGTTTAGCAGTAATACTACCCGTGTCGGTTGCGACTACTTTATATGAGGCAGTCCGCACGGTCGATGATACTGTCGCCGACCAGTTAAAGGCAGACGTGGCGGCCATACTATAGTTTATGACAGCAACCCCAGTAACCACAACGAGAGCAACAACGGCCATCATAGCACGATTAGAAAATGTCACTTTTCGCGCCAATCCAGCACTGCGTGACTTGCGAGAAAAAGGGTTGGACAACGGGCTAAATAACGACAAGAACCCGCCCGACATGCCACCTGAGCGCTTGGCGGAACGGACACGTTTTGGCCGACGTGATACTGACATAGGCTTGTTTTATTTTTACCTTGTTTATATTACTTATGCTTATAACACAGATAAAGAAGTAGGGCAATACAAGATTCGCAGTAACCATGCGGCATACTAGACACCATGAGCATCCCCGTTTCGGATAGTAGCGATAGGGAAATGACTATCTGCCTTGGTGACATCAGGTGGATTATCCTAACGGAAAAAACACATGTCGCCATACGAATAGGGCAGACCTAGCAGTTCAGCTCAGGCCTTGCTCTCTGCTCGCATCGTACGAGTACGCACTACCCAGAAAACAGTGAATGCCAGGTAGATAGCCACTTCAACTATCGTATTCGCGATGATCCAAGTATCGGCGCGCTGGAAGGTGCAGTCTCCGGGACTCCAGTGATGAGACAAGTCAGCACAGACTATCAGCGGCGTGGATAAGCGGGCCATAACTGTCCGAACCGCCATGAGCAAAGGAGCAATTACCAGCACGTTCGCCCCAATAGCCGTCAGACTGCTACCCCGCGCACGGCTGTAGTCATAGATAATAGCCGAAACTGGCACAAGCAACACGATTACGCCAAACCAACCTAGCTGTGCCAACTCGTAGTTGATAAAACCATTGATAAAGCTAGCGTTGAGGACGCTTTCCATGATGCCATAAGATATCATCATGGCGGTGCAGAACAGCACAGAACGTGCAACTGCTAGCTTCCGGCTAACCGAGTAAAGAATAATGAGGGTGACAAATACGACCCAGAAGCCATACTCCGAAGCGGTTTTGGCCAGAAAGCTCCACTTCCAAAATTCACCGAGATGATTAAAAACTGACGGTAACACTCCTGCCACAACGCCAAGTACAAGAGGCAACCGCAAATGCTTGTATTGTTTCGTTACAGGTACTGCTCTGGTATAATGTGACTCATGCAATTACTTTCTCTATTTCTCATTTTCGCTCACGTTGTCGGCGCCGGTTTGATCTTGGGTATGAGCTTCTTTGCCTACCAGGCCATCTCGGCTGGCAAAGTTTCCGACGCATCACTGGCTATCTATAGCTTTCTGGCTAAGTATGGCAAAACCATCGGGCCGCTCCAGTTCCTAACCGGAATTGGTTTGGGGCTATTGAAGACCGAGTACTTCAAATACCCGGTGATCTATATGAAACTGGTCGTCTTTATTGTAGCGGCGCAGCTGGCCTCGACCGTCATCCGCCGGGCCGTCGCACATATTGATGCCAAGCAAAAACTACCCGAATCCGAGCTCGCCAAACTCAAACGCGTATCACTGATCAACCTATCCCTCTACAGCTTCGCGGTTCTACTCGGCGCGATAATGTCGTCGTTTGATTGATTGCGGCCATCGGTGTTGGACGGTGTGACGACATGAGTCGGGCAGACTTTACGTTAAGGCAACAATATAAACGTGCGGTATACTAAGCCTATACTTACTCGATCTAGCGCGCGCACTACGATTACCAACAGTTTTATACTTTGAGGGCGGTCATACCGTATTCAGTATTGTCACTTTTCTTAGCCCGTCACGGATTTGACATCGCCCTTTTGCTGCGCCACTTCACCGGCACACCCGGCGCCACGTTCTTTACGGCAGATGTAGTGATAAACGCACTATTTGCCAAATACCTGGCCGCCACCAGTGCAACCATGGGCCGGTAGCGCTACTAGGTAATCGCGGCGGCTTTGCTCGTCGGCCCAAGCTGTGCGTATCCATTGTATGTTCGACTGAACTTGAAATGTTTGCTACGAGAGCCCAGACAGCAGAACCGCCAACTCTGTGACTGCTACTGTTTCTTTAGATTCGACGCAACGAGACTGCCCAGAACTGGGCCCGCAACCACCCCAACAAACGTGATTGCCTCCTGAGGAATGCTCGGGAAAAGATGGTGGCTAGCTACGACTAGGGCGAACACGACAAGGCCGCCCGCAGCACCTAACATGAACGATCTTTGCACATCTTGGCTCGTTATCTTCATGCATAGATTCTAGCAAAACAGCCGATAGAGCGCAAAACCCAACCACGCAATATTGTCGTTAGTGGCTGTGGTAATTATCCTCAGCGCAGCACTTAACCATCGAAACTAGCAGCTTTGGTGAGACTATGACGACAATACCCATACTCTATTTCAATCGATGCATATCATGTTTTACTCTCACCAGGTCTAACACACGCCATCTGCGACTCCAGCTGGCCGCTTAGCTGGCGTAATTCAGCTGGTGTCACCGAAAGAATCTCGTGCAGCCGCTTGGTAAGGAGCGCGTTCATTTCATGGTGGCTAGACCGCCCTTCATTAGTTAAACTAATCAGCACGCTCCGGCTGCCTGGGTACGGGCTTTGCTTGGTAACCCAACCGCGCCGTTCAAGTTCCTTGAGGTTATGCAGTGCACCGGCGCTGGTAAGCTGCATAAACTCAGCCAGTTGCTTCTGGTTGCAGCCTTGTAAATACACCACGCCAGACAGGGCTAAGTAGTGTGAGTATCCAACACCAAACCGCTGCCGCAATTGCCGATCGGCCTCGGCATTGAGTGACATAGCAAGTTGGTTAACCACATAGGCAAATTGCAAATACTCATCCATAGTACGCCCCAAGCTTATCCAACACCTCTTGCGCCATGATGGCGGCGCCGTCGCCAGCGGAGTCTTCGGCGATACTGCGGGCAAGGTACTGCCGCTTGCTATCACCATCTTTCGCCAGTCCGGCCAGGCCAAAGTAACAAAAGCTAACGATCTTCGGCGGGCAGTATTCTGGCCGCTCTTGTTGAATGGCCAGAATACGATTGAGTGATGTGGCAGCCTGAGCGTGTCCGCCAAATAAATTGGGCAAATTCTCGAGTAAACTGGCCCGCAGGAAGTCGGCGCAGTAGCAAACGGCAGCATCTCGCCGAATAAGCTGGTTGTAGCGGCGAATCACACCCAGCAGCCCAAATGGGTTTCGCTTCACAGCTGCCACGAGCGACCGGGCCGAGGTAGCGTAGGCATCGAGTATGGGTAGAGCAGCCTGCGGCGCATCTGCCCGAGCCAACTCAAGCTGATCGAGGGCTTTTTGTGCATACGACGCATACGATGCATCGTGCCGCTTCAGATAGCCCAAGACGCACATCTCGTGATAGGTGATGCCCAGTGCTAGCGGCACCAGTGACACATCAACCTTCGCCGTACCAGCTTGCAACATATCCAGATTACGCGTCAGTTTCACCTGATCAACCACTTCCATAAAAGGTCCAAGGCTCTGGAGTACCTGTGAGTAATTCATATGATTCCTTTCGATACTTTGTTTAATATTAAACAGTTTATCATTAAACAAACACATATGCTACCATACATATAATGCGCCCGCTCGAATACGTCCTCACACTATCATTGGTGTTTGTCTATTGCTGGCTGACTATCCCAAGACTGCGCCAGATACAACGGCTATCGTACTGCTTGCAGCTTACGCTCATGCTGGCGTTGATGCAGTGGATAGGGGAGGGCTACCGCTGGCAGATGATTCCGGCATACCTGCTGTCGGTGTGGTTTACTGTTGTTTGGATCCGCAGCCGCACCCAGCATACAGCAGCCAACCGTAGTGCTGTACGCGCCATCGTAGCAAGTGTCCTCACGCTGCTTGCTGTAGGCACTTCAATCGCACTACCAGTACTCGTGCCGGTATTTGAGCTACCAAAACCAACTGGCCCCTACAACATTGGCACCATCACCTATCAGTGGACCGATAGCAGCCGCCCTGAGCTATTTAGCGTCAACCCGGACGACCATCGCCAGATTGTCGCCCAAGTCTGGTATCCCGCAGCCCAAAATCCATCGGTCTCATCTGCCCCCTATGTCCAGGATGCCGTTACATTCGCTCCGGCTCTCGCGCGGTTATTTGGCTTCCCGGGTTTCTTTTTTGATCACTTCAAGTACGTCACGTCCCATGCGCAAAGCGCCGCAGCCATCGCCACAGATAAGCCCAACTACCCCGTGCTCATCTTTTTGTCTGGTCTAAATGGCTACCGTCAAATGAACATGTTCCAGGTAGAAGATCTGGTGTCTCACGGCTACGTGGTGGTGGGGCTTGATCAACCAGGGACCGAAGCAGCTGTTACACTATCAGACGGCAGTGTTATCACTGGCCGTTCGCGCGCTGTGTCGATACCATTAGTGCGCCAAAGCGCCGATCCGCAAACGCCTGCACCACTACTAAACGGCACCGAGTTACCAAACGGGATCATTGGATACACAGCCCAGGACATCAGCTTTGCAATCGATCAACTAGCCAACCTCAACTCGACCAAATCGGATAGTAATTTATCAGGCAGGCTAAACCTCGCCCAACTCGGCGCCTTCGGTATATCGTTGGGCGGCATGAACGTCGCCCAAGCCTGCCATGATGATGCGCGTCTCAAAGCCTGCCTCATCATGGATGTATATATGCCGGCAGCCATCGCCAAATACGGACTGAAGCAGCCGACAATGTTTATGTCTCGCCCTGCCACCGATATGAGGCTAGAACGTGAACGCGCCGGTGGCTGGAGCGAAGCCGACATTGCCCTCACCATCGATAGCATGAAGGCTACCTACAACAAGCTGCAAGGCAACGGCTACTACCTCGATATTGCCGGCATGTTCCACCTCAATTTCACCGACATCCCGACCTGGTCACCTATAACGCCGATACTCGGCCTGAGCGGACCAATAAAAGCTCAACACGGGTTTGATATTGTAAACGACTACTCCCGGGCATTCTTCGACCACGAGTTACAGAACCAACCCAGCACCTTACTGACAGGGCAGACCAAGCCCTACGGTGAAGTCATGCTGCAAACGAGAGCACCTACACCGTAGCCCGACTCGCGCACCACGACGTGCTACCGCCGGTCCGGCTATGGCGGCCGCTGACCATACTGGCACTCGCCGGGTAGACACCATTTCCAGCAGCACTCACTGTATAATGAGCGGTATGACAGTCACAGCCAAGCAAACCGAGCTCAAAGAAGAACTGGCCGACGTCCAAATCGTCCTACTGGGACTTGCCAGTATGCTCGATGTCGACATGTTTGACGCCGTTATCGCCAAAGAAACCAAGAACCGGCAGCGTCAATGGAAGTAACTGGCATATCCCGCAACATGATTCGTCGCGCAGGCAAGAAACCATAGAACATCGTTAGAAAGTAGTAAAGCGGCACGAACGAAACTTGTTTGATCTGCTGATGCAGTTAGAATACTAACATGTATAGTTTCCATCACGTCGCGCTAAGTATTGCCAACCGAGAACGATCGATAAGCTTCTATCAAAAACTCGGTTTCAACCAGGTTCATGTTTGGGAAGCTGAAGATAAAAGCCTTACAATTACTCATCTTAAAAACGGTGGCGTTATCCTTGAGCTCTTTTGCTACACGGCATTTCAGCCTGCACCGGAAACCATCCATTCAACCAAGACCGACCTTCCAGTCATCGGCACGAAGCACTTTGGCTTAAAAGTTGATTCCATTGAAGCGGCCCGACAAGATCTTGCCGCCAAAGGCATCGTTGACAAAGATATCGAAATCACCCAAGGTCGCACCGGACCTCGGTACTTCTTTATTGAAGATCCCGATGGTATATTGGTAGAAATCGCTGAAGATAAAAGGGTGTTTCAGTAATATGAGAAAACAGCAACAAATCTGGGAGGCCGAACACGCCAACCAGGGCACGCTACCCACAGTGGCACAGGCTGATCCCGCAAGCGGTGTCATATATTTTGTCGATTACCTCAAAGACAAACTTGGTGTGCAATCCGGCCGGATCGTAGACATTGGTGCTGAAAAAGGACGGTAGGCCAACCGTAATTGTGATATCCTGCCGAGAACAATACGAGAACAAAGATTGGATGAAAGGCTAAAAGACGCGTGACGAACACCAATAAATCAGGTTGGAGAACGAGCCAACGCAATGCCCGGGTCGCAATCATATCTGCGTTCTTGAGCGATCTTGCATTTATTCTACCCATTTGGGTGTTATTTGGCACAGAGCAACTCAAGCTGTCAGTCACAACTACAACCGTACTGTTTATGATGGTATGGATACTGAGTGGCGTACTCGAGGTCCCAACCGGCGCGCTTGCAGATCGCCTGGGCCGCAAAAAGATGTACCTAGTTGGCATAGCGCTGTTCTCGCTATATACTCTGGCCTATGTAGCCAAGCTACCTGTACCGTTGATTGCGCTCGTGAGCATGATTGCGGCGTTTGGCTCGGCACTGCGTTCTGGCGCGCTAGTGGCGCTGACTCATGATTCGTACCGCAAAGATGGCCGCAGTGACAAAAGCTATCACGCGTTCCTGAGTAACCAACTACTTGGCGTGTTCATTGCACGGGCTATCAGCGGTGTATCGGGCGGCATCCTGTACGCACTTAACCCTAGGGCGCCCTATGTAGCCATCTTTCTGGCCTATGTTGGTATGTTTGTTGTCGGTTTGTTTGCAATTGATACAGCAACAACGCGCTCGAAGTTATCAAACCGGGCTCATATGACAGAAACTTTCCGGTTACTATGCAAGAAAGAATTGGTTCTTGTCTTATTCGGCACGTACATAGCATTCCAACTGGTCGGCGAGGCCATCTGGACAGCATACCAGCCATTCTTTTCAAATGATGGGTTATCAGCACAGGCCATCGGTTTGCTGTTCTCGGCTATGGCAATCATCTCAGCGGCTGGAGCAGTTGTTACCAAATATGCAATGCGCCGAATCGGCGTACACTTAATAGAGACTCTTGTTTCTGTATTGGTACTTGTTACAGCCATGCTGCTAGTAGTGCCGTCGATAGTGGTACATGTATTGGCAATTATTCCAGCGGCTTTTGCCTTTGGCGTATCAATAACGCCCCTAATCGCAACCGCTCAAAAGTTTGTAGATGAAAAATTCCACTCTACTGTGCTATCGGTTGTTTCACTCATTCAATACATGGTTTACGGCATAGGCTCACTATATGTCAGTATTATGATCGATAGACTCGGTATCGGCGCCACCAGGAAAATTCTGCTATTTGAGGCCATAGTGGCTACGATCCTGATACTGACTGCATATGTTAGCCGCCGCCAAAACGACATAATTGTCACTTCTCCAGAGCAACTGCAATGACGCCTGCAATAAGCCATTGGCAGTAAAGCAGCTTTTGAGAGCAACCTGTATAATCAGTACTGTAAAAACGCCATAATTCTCCACGATAAATCAGGTAAAGAAAAATATTACAACCCCATGAACACCATCGTCATCACCACCACCCTCCCGCTGTGGCGAGCAGCGCAGGAAACAGGTGCCTACACGCAATCAACCGTCGATTCCACCCTAGAGGAGGTTGGGTTCATCCATGCCACATTCCCTGATCAAACTATGGCCATGATCAAACGGAAACAGATAAACATCCCAGGCCTAATGCTGTTATTGGTAGACACTACCAAGCTGACCTCGCCACGAAAGATCGAGCAGTCGCTCAGCGGGAGCGGCGTGGCCTATCCGCATATCTACGGCCCAATCAATCTTGATGCAGTGTCCGAAATTATCCCCATTGCCCAAGACAACGATGGCAACTACATTGAGCCGCCCCAACTATCCGCCGCCCGACTACAACACGCAGGTGACCACTGATGGCCGTCCAAATCGCCGACGCCATTATCACCAAAGATAACCTTGTCCTACTGGTTCAGCAGCGCAAACAGGTAGCGTACGGTCTCTGGAGCTTCCCTGGCGGGCATGTTGAAGCCGGGGAGACGCTTGAGCAAGCCGTCAGGCGCGAGGTGCAAGAAGAAATTGGCGCCGGGTTGCAGCACCCTAAGTTCTTCAAAACGTATCCAATATCGACACCGCGCGGCCAATTGGAAATCAACTCGTTCACCGGCCAGATCAATGGCGAAATCACCCTCAAACATGATGAACTCATGGCCTTCGGCTGGTTCAGCATCGATTCACTTGAAACCATGAAAGCTGCCCTGCGAACAGAATTAGTATTACAGCAAGCGCGAGAGGTGCTGGCTGCTCGGGCAGGCCATAATGACTAACCGCCCTTACACCACCTTATTCCTACTCCAATCACTCGATGGCAAAATTTCCACCGGCGCCACCGACGAACGCGATTTCGACAAGGACCTGCCATTGCTCCCGGGCGTCAAAGACGGCCTGCACCAGTACCGTGTTATTACCGACCAAGCAATAGGCGTAAACTCAAGCGTGCCCATCCTATGAAAGAGCTAGCCGGAAGTATCGCCATCGCACTGTCCATAATTGGGTATGTTCCCTACCTACGCGATATTTTTCGGGGCAAAACTAAGCCCCACGCTTTTTCATGGATTGTTTGGACACTGATCACCTTTATTGTTGGTGCGGCGCAACTGGCAGCCGGAGCAGGCTGGGGGACCGTGCATAATCTGGCAACCGGCGTTATCTGTCTCGTGATTGTGTATGCCGCCATCAAAAACAAAGACAAAGACATCAAACGCATCGACATCTTGTTATTTTGTGCCGCCCTGATGGCTATCCCGTTATGGGTATTCGCCAGAAATCCCGTCTACTCAATCATCCTGATCACAATCATTGATATCCTGGCTTTCCTGCCAACCTTCCGAAAAACCTGGCACAATCCAGGCAGCGAAACCCTTAGTAGTTACGCTATCGCCGGCATCAAGTACGGCGTTTCGCTCGTGGCCATCGCTACGTATGACGTGGCAACGCTGGTATATCCCATAGCTCTCATAGCCATGAATATCGGGATAGTAAGTATCATGCTGTTTCGCCATCCTAGAGCAGAGCCTAAGTCATGAACACGCCAACGCCTAACAGCGAATCCCGAACCCAATTAACAGCCAAGCTCGCCCAGGCAGCCCAGCAAGTAACCGTGGGCGCCCGTTACCGGCATTACAAGAATCAGACCTATACCGTAATCGGTCTGGCCCTCCGCGAAGCCAATAGCGAACCCTGCGTGATCTACCGGGCAGACTACGACCAAAACCTAACCTGGATCCGTCCAGTCGCCAATTGGATCGAGTCAGTTACCGTTGATGGCGCAACCGTGCCAAGGTTTGTCATAGAGACCACCGACAGTTAAAACCACGTCGACAGCTTATACCGCTTATATTCCTGACCAAATGTGGCTTGTAGAAGCTTTTCTTCGCGACGGATGCGCAGCAGCTCAAGCGCTATCAGGAAGACGAGAGCGCCATACATCAACTCAGAACCGCTAAACAAGCACAAGCCAACCACTGCCAGCACTGAGGCATAGTATACGGGGTGCCGAAACTTTGAGTACAAGCCAGTAGTCACCAGAGCCATTGCCTTGGGCGCAATGCTGAATGAGTTGCCAATTGAATCCTGGCCACAATCCAGAACCCAAAAGCAACCACCGTCATGAATACACCTACAAGCTGAAGCGGTGTCGGCTGATCCGGCCACGCCCAATAGATATACAGCCCACTCACAACAGCGTACAGGCAGGGGACTATCAGCTTATATCGGGTGGTGGCTGAAAGGGTCTTGTTCACCAATGCATTATACTAAACGCTATGTGGTTCTGGTTAGCTATCCTGTCAATGGCCGCGCTGGGGATGAATTAGTTCAAACTTGCTCTCACTAATCAGCCGAACTAGCGCGCTGATCTACCAACCCGCCAAAATACGCTCCCCAGTATATCTCTTTACCGTGTTCCAAAATAACCTCCTTGCCAGAATAGGTCGCAAAGTCACCACTAGACACATCGCAATATTCAAGATGACCGCGAATAAAACTAACCGGGCCACGGAACGGCCGATCAGGATTTGGTTCGCGCAGAGCAAGCCGTAAGAAGTCATACACCTCATGCACGCTCAGTTTAGTATCGTGAACCTGCCCATAGTACACCTGCGTCCACACAACACGGCCATGGTATTCGATCACCAAGCACCCGCCATAAGGCTCGCCACCATAAAACGTGTCGACCATCTTCCAATCACCATCGGAGAACTCCATGACCTTAGCACCGTTTGGCTGCTTGTTAATAGCCGCCGTACTGAAGGCATGAGGTTGCTGTGACAGTATGTAGAAACGCTTAAGGTCTTCAATATTTACCATAACGAAACTTCTCCTCTAATATTTCTACTCCAAAGCAAATTAGCTCAAAGCTGGTGCGACTGGCCAGGATCAAGCACCACGACCCGGCTACCTTGAACATGAGCCTTCAAGCGAGCTGGATCAGCCGAGATTATCGGCCAGGTATTGTAGTGGATCGGAATAACCAGCTTTGGCGCCAGCAGCTCAACAGCCAGAGCCGCCGCTGCCACGTCCATGGTGTAGCGGCCGCCAATGGGCAATAATGCCACATCCAACGGACCAAAAAGCTTCGGTATTAGCGCCATATCCCCAAACAACCCCGTATCACCCGCATGATAGACCCGCTTGCCTTCCAGATTCACGACTACACCACAGGGATCACCGTGGCTAGCACTATGAATCGCCGGCGTGAACGAAAAGCTGACGCCATCATGGGCAATTGTTCCGCCGATATTGCCGCCTTCCACTCGCACATCACCAGCTGCCACATCATCCCGAATTGTATTCTCGTGAATGCCGACAATCACAGCATGATCGCGCTGAGCAAGAGCCAGTGCATCCCCAAAATGATCGTTATGATCATGAGTCACCACCACGTAATCGACGTGTGGCAGGTCACTGAGCTGAGTTGAAGCTTGCGGGTTACCAGTAATAAACGGATCGATAATAATGCGCTTGCCGCCCTCAAGCAGAACAGCTGCGTGGCCTAATCGTGTAATCTTCATACAACTAGTATACGCCAGCGTCGTAAGGCTAACGAACATGAGCAAAAGCATGCTCTTGCATTCAACTATACACTAAGTGTATAGTTTGGCGTAATGGAAGCACAATACACGATCCTCGGAATTCTCGATACCGGCCCAAACTACGGCTACGCCCTGAAGAAAATACATGACCAGCTATTTGGAGCTGGTCGCAAACTGGCCTACGGGCAGATCTATGCCACACTGTCACGCCTGCTTCGCGACGGCAAGGTGAAACCGTCGGCAGACCGAGAAGAAAGCGGTGGTCCCGACCGGGTCAAGTATGAAATCACGCCCAAAGGTCACACCGATTTTGTCACCTGGCTCGAAACACCAGAAGCTCCAACGCCCCATTTGCAAGCAACACTCTATATCAAAACCGTCTTAGCTATCATCCGTGATGGTGAGGCCGCCGCCTATCTGGAGGCGCAACGCCGGACCCACCTAGCCCGTATGCGCAGCCTCACGGCGCAGCGCCAAACCGTACCGCTCGCTGAACGGTTGCTCATTGACCATGCCCTCTACCACCTGGAAGCAGATTTACGCTGGATCGACATAACCACCAACCGCTTAACTCAACTCAAGGAGGAATTATGCCAAAACCGGTAATAATTGAGGCTAGAAATGTCAAAAAAGCATTTGGCACTACCCATGCGCTGGGCGGCATTGACCTCTCGGTGGCAGCCGGCGAAGTGCTGGCCATTATGGGGCCAAGTGGTAGCGGCAAGTCAACACTCCTGCACAGCCTGGCGGCCATTACGGCCATTGACGAAGGAGAGATATACCTAAACAATCTGCGCATCGACACCCTCAGTGACGAAAAGCGCAGCGTTCTGAGGCGCACAACCTTTGGCTTCGTCTTCCAGTTTAGCCAGCTCGTGCCGGAATTAACCGCCGAAGACAATGTCGCGCTGCCGCTGTTACTCAATGGCGTGAACCGGGAGCAGGCCTATGCCACCGCAAACCACTGGATGAACAATGTTGGGCTCAAAGGCAAAGCCGCCCGCCTATCCGGCGAACTCTCAGGCGGCGAGGCACAACGAACCGCTATCGCCCGGGCCATGATTATCAAGCCCACGGTCATCTTCGCCGACGAACCAACCGGATCGCTCGATAGCCTAAACAGCGAACACATTATGGATTTGTTTGTGCAAACCGCCAAAGATCATGGAACAACCGTTATCCTTGTAACCCATGAGCCCATGATCGCCGCCTATGCCGATCGGGAAGTAACCGTACGCGACGGGCAAATTGTGAGGTCATCACGATGAGCGTTGCCTGGCTCGTATTTGCCCGGTCATTTCGGCAATCCTGGAAACGCTTTGCGTTACTGGCAGCCGCTATCTCGCTTGGGGTCGCCATGGTTCTGGTATTTCTGGCCGCAATGCATGGCCTCCAGGCCCGCAATGCCCATCAAACATGGCGTTCGCAGTTGTTTGCCGCCATCCAACAGCAGCAAGCGCCCATACATGGCATCGAC
Source organism: uncultured Candidatus Saccharimonadales bacterium (assembly GCA_964467655.1). Taxonomy (GTDB): domain Bacteria; phylum Patescibacteriota; class Saccharimonadia; order UBA4664; family UBA4664. The sequence goes on from CAYXSN010000005.1 coordinate 22,454, forward strand.
CCGCTCATCGCCGCCACCTGGGTGCCTGGTAACCTTAACCAGTGGCAAAACCAGACCATCTGGATAACATCACTCTATGCCACCGGCAGCACGAGCCCGCACGTACCAGATATTCCGACACCCCAGCCGGGCGAATACTACGTTTCGCCTGCCTTAGATAAGCTGATGCACGACCATCCAGAGGCCAGTTTGGGCGCGCGTTTTGGCACGCGACAATTGGGCGTCCTGCCCGAAAAACTAGCCACTTCGCCGGACTCGCTCGACGTCATTCGGGGCATGTCAAAAACCGAAGTCGAGTCGGGAGCCATTGGGAGGGAGGGCGGCCCAATCCCGCGTATCTACTCGCTACCATCAGCTGCCAATAGCACGCCAGGCATTGGCTACGTCGGCATAATGAAATATGTGGTGATACTCGGAATTGTTATCTTACTCTTTCCAGTTTTTCTCTTCATATCGATTGCCGTTCAGCTTGGCAGCGCCCAACGCGAACAACGATACGCGGCACTCCGGCTCATTGGCGCCACCCGTGCCCAAATCCGCGGAATTATTGCCGTCGAGTCATTGATTTCAGGCATGGTTGGCATTGTACTAGGTAGTGGTATCTATGCAGCCGCACGACTCTGGCTAACCGAATTCCGATTGAGCGATCTACGATTCTGGCCAGCGGACCTAACGGTCAGCCCCTACCAGTACCTGCTCGTTACCTGCGCCACCCTTGCCGTCACGGTCATAGCGAGCTGGTGGGGGATGCGACAGGTGAATGCCTCACCTCTGAGTGTCCGGCTGCGTAGCCGCCCCGATAAGCAGCCTCACTGGTGGCGCCTCATACCATTGGTTGTGGGATTTGGAACCTTTGCCACCGCCTATGTTCTAACAAAAAAAGATTCTGCTTCAAATAGCACGCTGGAACTACTCATCGCTGCGATTCTCACTATTATGGTTGGTATCGTGCTCAGCGGAACCTGGCTAACCAGTGGCATAGCCCGGCTCGCAGCCCGCCTAACCAGGCATGCACCCGTATTGCTAGGCGCCAAACGTATCGCCACACGGCCGCGGCAAACATTCCGGGCGGTGAGCGGCGTAGTAGTCGCCCTGTTTGCCGGTAGCTTCTACCTAACGGCCGTCAGCGGCATGGCAAACTATACCGCAGCCAGCGTACAGCAAAACGGCTACTCAAGATTGCACGACAACACCGCGTTCATCAGCTCGAGTACTCTGCCCGACAACTTCGCGGAAACCTTGCACCGCCAGAAGTACATCTCGGCCGTTACGCCGGTTCAGCAACTACGTTACTCAGTGAGCATCATGCCATGCCCTGTGCTGTCGACTTACACAACCCGCAGCTGCCCCGGCAACAACAACCAGCTATTCGCAGCCATAAACCTCGACGCTCCGGCTACCGAACAGCCCGGGCTTGGCGCCACGGTCCCGGAGGCCATTCAAAATGCCGGCATCGATGTTGGTGACGGCAGCCAGGTGGTGTACGACAACAGTTACTTCGTAACTCTAACGTCGACCAGCGCCATTGAACAATTACGCAGCCTAGTACTGGCAAATAGCCAAGGCCTCATGGCTAACACGCAGCTCGTGGTGAGCGGAACATATGCTAAGCAGGCCATCATGCCGCCCGAGATCCGCGAGTTATCGGGCATAACGTATGTGGGAATAATTGTTACGATGCTCATAGCTATTGGCAGCTTCCTGGTATCAACTATTGGCGGCTTGCTTGAACGTCAGCGTTCCTTATTCACGCTGCGGCTCAGCGGTATGACGATCAAACAATTACGGCAGATGGTTATCATTGAAGCACTCGTGCCCCTGGTTCTAACGTCGGTTCTGTCTGCTGCCATCGGCGTGGCGGTCGGCTATATGTTTATGAACATGGTGTCAAAAAGCCTCGACGCCGTTATAACGCCCCTCTATATCTGGGTGGTAGCTGGTTCGCTCGTAGCTGCGACACTCGCGATATACAGCTTATTGCCAATCCTCAAGCGGCTAACAGATCTTGAGTCAAACCGTACCGAGTAATCGATTTTCAACTTGCAAGTTCCCTCCATGCCGCAGTAGCTTCTGGAATACTGCCCAAAGCCTGGTACCAACTATCCGCCTACCATGGTAGTTTAGGATACAAGCTAACCCGCAAAGTCAGAGACTAATCCATTATTAGCCCAAAAATTTATGAATAGTACCAAAGTATGTAGGTTCACTGTCGTATACCATGACCAGGTAACGATAAGGAGTAAACTATGGCACACACCGAAGACGACACCGACATCACCGATATGGAAATGCCCGAGCAAGGAGACCAGTTCTACGAAAGCCTTGATAACATGGGCATCGACCAGCTCAAGGACAAGGCCACAGAACTAGGAGTCACCGACACAACGGGCATGGGGAAGGCCGAGCTCATCAACGCAATTGAAGAGCTAACTCCAGCCAACGGCCGTTCACCCGATATTCCGAGTATGTAAAGACTGCTGCCTTAGCCAGCACACTCAGGCCCCGCTTTCAGGCGGGGCCTGAGTGACTATAATAACTACAATTCATCACGAAAGAGGAAGCGCCCATGGCTCAACACATCACCCCCAATCTCTGGTTTGACGGCAATGCCGAAGAAGCCGTCAACTATTACGTTTCGGTTTTTCCCAATAACCGCATCAACGCCACGCACTATTACCCCAAAACCGCCGAAGAGGGGCTGGGCGATTTCCAAAAAGATCTGGCCGGCCAAGTACTCACCATCGATTTTACCCTCAACGGCCTGAATTTTGTGGCCATCAATGCCGGACCCGACTTTAAATTCAACGAAGCCGTTTCCTTTAGCATTGCCTGCAAAGACCAGGCTGAGATCGACTATTACTGGGAAAAGCTATCAAAGGTCCCCGAGTCGGAGCAATGTGGCTGGTGCAAAGACCAATATGGCTTGAGTTGGCAGGTAGTACCAGCGAATATGGACAAGCTCATGGATAAACCAACTGCTTTTGCCAATCTTATGGAGATGCACAAAATCGTGATTGCCGACCTGTAGGCCAACCTATAATTGTTACGCTTTTTGTGGTATGCTATGTCCAACAAGCTAAAAAACACATATGGACATACTCATCAAATACCTCAAACTTGTCCGCAAACGCATCTGGCACGTCTCATCGGCTTTTCTGACTATTAGCCTGTTACTTGGTTGGCCGCACAGTGTCCAAGCCGGCATTTACTCCATCAGGGTGATCCCGTCGGTAACCCAAGCTACCACCGGTACCACATTTACGGTCTATTTACAGGCCAATATGGTGGTTGATCAATATGCCACCGGCTACATCAAAGGCGCCGTGACCTACCCAGCAGATCTGGTACAGCTACAAAGTGTAGTAGTCAATGAGTACCCGCTAGCCAGTTACACCGCCACCAGCCCCGGCCAGATTACCGTTTCATCACCAGATAAGGGGACCGGTAACGGCTACGGTGGCCAACAGAAGATTATCACGGCCACCTTCAAAGCCATCGCCGGTGGTACTGCCACCTTTTCGGTCAACAACGGCACCACCAGTGGCGTCATGATCGTCAACGGCACCAATCATGTAGTGGTGGCCGGTACCGTCAATTTGATCGGCTGCGCACCTGGTACTACCGGCACCTATCCTAATTGCACCACACCCACCCCACTACCGACCACCACTCCTGTCACAGCAACCGCACCTAAAACAACAGTCGTACCAAGCGCCACAGCCGGCACCACCTCAGCACCCACCGGCTCAGTCACGAGCAGTACGCAAACCGCTGGCAGTCGCTACGGCCAGATCGATGCGGTACTCGACACATGCCTAACGCAAACCCTGGGAACCAACGCCTACCAGGAGTTGACAAAGCTGCAGGCTCGCCTAACCTATACGGACATCACCAAGGCCCAAACTTGTTTCGCTCAACGCAAGTCTGTCGTTCCGGCCATCATTGCGCCCGTAGAGCCCACAAAAATAAAAGAATTGCCCGTCAAGGATAGTATTAAGGTAGAAAAAGTCGACCAAACCACCCAAAACAACACCACGATCCTCAAGTTTTCAGGCAAAGCAGCTCCCAACCAAACGGTGGTCATATACCTGTTCTCGGACCCCTTAGTACTCATAGCCAAGGCTGACCAAGACGGCACATGGTCATACCAATTGGAAGACCCAATGGAGCCAGGCAGTCACGAAGCTTACGTCACCGTCGAAGGCAGCGGTAACGAACCAGCCGTTCGATCAGCCGGCATCAACTTCGCCATTGTGGCAGCCCCCAAAACCGCCCTGAACCCTACAGGTTTAAGCCTGAATCTCGAAACAACCAGTGACTCCAAGAATTTTGTAAACCTCTATGTCGCCGGCGCAGTCATTGTTACGCTGGGCGCCCTCGCCTTCAGCCTGAGATATATCCGCCGCCGCACATCCAAGCCGGTAACAGTGGGTATCGGCTTGACAGGATCACAGCTAACCAACGAAGACAACTAACGTGTTTCGCGAAAAACTCCAGCTCTCTCGAGAACGATTAGAGTTTTACTACTCTATCGTCTTGCTCATCCTCATTCCCGTTCTCATTGTCGCCAATACCCTGATGATGGCGTTTGCCGTGCGGGGCGACCTCGACACCGAGCTGCGCCGCAAAGCCTCCCTCGCTAACTCGCTCATCACCGAATCGATCAGAAGCAAATTGAACGACCCTGCGGCCGTACAGTCGCAAGTATCCGCTTGGACCACGAGCAATGATGATCTCCTGGGGATTAGCATTGCCAAAATCGGTGGGAATGCCGTCGGCAACGTTATTGCCACAGGTGGCTCCCAGGCCAAAGATGCCAGCACCAGCGAGCTCTTGCTCCAGACAGTCGTCGGCACCAAGAAATCGGTCGCCCAGGAAATTACCGCCTCAAACGGCGAACGCATCTGGCGGGTAGTCAATCCAGTGCTCGATGGCGACACGATCAAGGCTGCCGTTACCAGCGACGTGTCCAGTAAGCGCACCGATAATCTCATTGCCAACACCTTGATGCGCTCGCTGGGTATTGTGATGGCTACAGTCGTGCTCATAGTCTTGCTGCTTTTGAACCATTTCAGATTTGTCCAATACGCCATGTTGTTCAAGCGACTCAAAGAAGTTGACCAGATGAAAAACGACTTCCTTTCTGTGGCCACGCATGAGCTCAGAGCGCCCATGACAGTCATCAAGGGGAGTATCGAAAACCTCGAAGACGGCATTACCGGCACCGTCGACGAAAAAGGTCGTCACACCCTGCGCGTCATCTACGGCGAGACGGAACGCCTAGGCAACCTGGTGACAGACCTGTTAAACGTTTCCCGTCTCGAACAAGGCCGCATTTCGTACACCTTTGCCAATGTTGACGCCCGCACGATCTGTCAACAAATTGTCAGCACCTTTACTGCCAAAGCCCAGGCCAAAGGACTCCAGCTTGAATACCAAGACCCAGGTACGCCCGAGATGGTCAATGTCGACCAGGACCGCCTAATCGAAGTGCTGACAAATCTCATTGATAACGCTATCAAGTACTCTCAAAAAGGCACTGTTGTCGTCTCGCATAAAAGTTCAAAAGACAAAGTACTCATATCAGTGCGCGACACCGGCATCGGCATGGCCGCCAAAGACCGCGAGAGACTCTTCAGTCGCTTCTACCGCATCCAAAACGATACCACCAAAGGTATTCCAGGCACCGGCCTCGGCCTGTGGATTATCAAACAGTACATTGAGGCCATGCACGGTTCCATAAACGTCGACAGCATGGTGGGGGTGGGCACAGAGTTTGAAGTTGAATTCCCGCGAGTTACCATCCAACCGAGCTCATAGATCAGCTAGTGCCATAAGCCGAAGGCTCGTGCTACCATAACTTCATGCCGGCTCATAAACTTACGCTGATTTCGCGGATTATCAGGCTCGATGTTGCCTTTATTGCCATAATTTTGAGTTTAAGTATACCCGGGTCACTGCAACCTCCAGCCGCCGGCCAGACAGTCAGTCCTCGTGTGCCTTTCAAGATTGTTGTTTTACCCGATACCCAGCATTACGCACTGGACTATCCTTGGCTACTCAAGCTGCAGACAGACTGGATTGCTCAAAACGCCAACGCCCAAAATATTGTGTTTGTCAGTCAAACCGGTGATATTGTGGAAAACTGGGATAACCAGCGCCAATGGCAGGCCGCCGACAGGGCCTTTGCCAGTCTCGATGGGCACATACCCTATGGTATGGCGCCAGGTAACCATGACATTGGACCCGAAGGTACCGCACCGTATTTTAACCAGTACTTTCCGTTGCCACGTCTGTTAGCCAACCCGGCACCAGCACCGTTAAACCAGCCGTTATTGACCGGGGCCGGCAGCTTTGGCCCCAACAACACCTACCATCTGTTTACAGCGGCAGGCAAGCAGTTTATTGCGATTAATTATGAATTTTGCCCAACCGATGATACTGTCCAGTGGCTCGACGATACCCTGTCCAAGTTCGCCAACTACGGCGCCATCATTACCACTCATTCGTTCACCAGCGCCAACGGCGATCGCGAAAGAGCCGGGCACAGTTGTCTGTTCTGGAGAGGACCAGGTCAAAACGCGGCTGTCGACATCTGGGACAGAGTAATCGCTTCTGGTCGTCACAACAATGTCCTCATGTTCTTGAGCGGCCACGACATTTGGTCGACTGCCGGAGCCGCTAGACGAACAGATATGGTGGCCGGCTACCCCGTGCACCAGATGCTGTCAAACTACCAGGAGTTTAAGCAAGGAGGCGAGGGCTATCTCAGGATCCTGGAATTTGATACCGATAAATCACTCCTCAATGTCAGCACTTATTCACCACTAACCAAAGCCTTCAAAACCGACGATGCCAACCAATTTTCCTTATACCTTCCTCTGGGTAGCCGTTTCACTATCGGTTCAAAATAGGTCATTGAGCACCATAGCCTTTTCAAGCGTAAGCGTGATAGTATGAAGGTATGAATCGTACCCTGCGCCGAACGACGCTTGGCGTCATGGCTCTGACCGGTCTGCCAATAATGAAAGCTGCCTGGGTGCCGACGGGCGAACAGCCTTCCAGGTCTGAGGCTCCAGCCTCAGAAACGGTATCACGCCCAAACGTCTTGGCCCAAGTGGTTCACCAGGCAGTCAGCGTGGCGACAGGCACCACCGACACCGCCAGTGCCATCACCGCCTGCACCGGTGGTTACACGGGACCGGGCTGCACCACCCCTACCCCAACCCCACGGCCCGCTACGCCCACGCCGACACCACGACCAACTACCAATCCAGGAGGAGGTGGTACTTCGGGTGGTGGCACCGGTGGCGGGGGATTGTCGAGCGGCGGCGCCAACTGCGACGTCGCCGATCTGAGTAACCCAGTATCGGCCGGCGCCAGCTGTAGCCAAGCCAACGGTACCAGCTCAAACCTGTTTGGCGAAGGTGGCATCTTCCAGACCATCGCCAATACCCTGATCTTTCTCATCGGTGCCGTTTCGGTCATATTCCTGATTATCGGCGGCCTCCGTTATGTCATCTCTCAAGGCGATAAATCAGGCGTCGAACAAGCCAAAAACACTATTCTCTATTCAGTCATTGGTATTGTAGTCGCTGTAGTATCATTCGCCATTGTTAGTTTCTTACTCTCGGCTTTAGCTAAATCTGGGTAACCCTGCCGTGAAAAAATCAAAATCAAAATTTGATACGCTCCTCAAACCCCGAAACCGCCAGACACTCAAAAGAGTTGGTCTTGGCGCCCTAGCGCTCGGCAGTCTGCCGCTCATCAGGACTCTAACCGAACCGCCGCCAGGTCAGAGCCCTCAAGTGTATAGCTCGTTTGCCGACAATATCGCAGCAAATATCTCAACCAGCATCAAGCAGGCGGTTGAAATCGTTCTAGGCGATACCGACAGCGCCAGTGCCATCACCGCCTGCACCGGTGGTTACGTCGGACAAGGCTGCCTAACACCCACCCCGGTACCAACTCGCACACCGACACCCAGGCCGCCTACGCCCACACCAACACCCAAGTCGGCTACTCCCACCCCCAAGCCCACCACGACACCCACCCCCAAACCGGGACAGACACCAGCCCCCACCACCTCACCAACAGCTACACCGAATCCCGGAAACACGTCACCGACGCCTACACCACTACCAGGTTCACCGACCGAATCGCCTTCGCCAACCCTCACGCCGGGATCAGAAGACAACCAGCCTACCCCCAGCACTGAGCCAGATACTCAGGAAACACCGACGCCCGAGCCCCAACCGACACCAGAACCCATAGTGCTTGATCGCGAGAAGACCGCCCTCGTCCAGCATGCTAGTACTGGTATTGCTGGCGGTATTACGCTCATGTCAATTATTCTCACGGTCGTGAGCAGCCTCAAGCTAACCAACCGCCAAACTACAAAGCCGGTGAAAGCATCGGCTCAAAAGCTCTTCTACTACAGCCTCGGTGGAGTGACGTTCGGCCTGGCCTCATTATGGTTTATCAACTTTATTTTTGGATCCTAAATTGAACCATAAGCGTGATAGAATAAACTCATGAAGCGCTCAGCCAAAATTGCCACCGGCTCAATAACTGCTTTGGCGGCCTTTGGAGCCAACTACGCTCATACTACATTCACGAGCAACAGGCTACCCACGACGCCCGCTGCCGCAACCGACTCATACCATGAAGCACTGAAAGTAATAAGCCAGGCAGTCGTCCTCGTGATCGGACCGGTTGATACTGCCAGCGCTATCACTAATACTGACGGCGGCGGCGGAACAGCACAAGCCCCAACCCCCGCCCCACCCGCTGGCGAGCACAGTGGTACCCGCATTGACGAAAGCCCAGATTATATTCCGCCTGCACCATCGGCCAGTAATCCTTTCGTGGTAGGCACCGGCGACAACTGCGTCACCATAGCGCTACCAATCTCTGGCACCCAGAAACAATATTGCGGGGACGACGCGAACGGCGGCGTCATCATGGTGTATGCCAAAGAAATCGCCAAATTACTGTCTGGCAGTATTGGCGGCGTCATCGTGCTCATGATCGTTATCTCGGGCATCCAGTATATTTTGTCGGCCGGCAGTTCCAGCCGAGTCCAGGCGGCCAAAAGCCGGCTCACCAATGCCATCATTGCCCTCGTATTGTTCTTGATGGCGTTCGCCATCATCAACTTCATTGTCCCCGGCGGTATTATTACCGGTTAAAGGTGGGGGATAGGAGTGAGGTCGCCATATTGGAAGGCGGCCTTAGGTTCATTGGCCACCGGAGTAGTACCAAAACCACTGAAGACCGTCGACACATTGCCGGCTGATGAACTATACTCGGCTTTGATAACCCTTTTAGCAACAGGATCGACATAGAGAGTGTTGGTGCGGTATTGGGCGAGCCCAGCAAGTGCCCGTTGCAGGGCAACATCGGGCATACCCATATAGCCCGCCACCATCCGAGCATACGCTTCAAGGTTCGCCGAATTGTACTGTACTTCGTAGACCAAGACATCCTTGCCCTCAACAGTCGCCGATTTGACTGCTTTGTCAGAAAAGCTCAAGACCGGCTTGACCGACCACTGCTTGAGCAAAGCTTGCCGCTGGTCAGAGCTAAATTGTCCGGTCACAAACGGCCCCAGCAGCTGGAAGGCCGGTTCAGTTAACTGACTGAGTTGGACCGGGGCTGTTGCGGGTATCACCGAGTTTTGCCGGAACGCAATCCATTGACCAATCGCTTTGGCCGGTACCAAACCGCTATCAGCTGCCACATATTTGAGATAGGCGTTGCGATTGTCGGCGTAGGTCGATACCTGACTGGCCTGACCCGCCGTTGATGTGACGCGGTACGCATTAATCCGAGGATTGGTCGCGACAGCCGTATCAACCAGCAGGGTATAGGTAATACTGCCGTACGTCATATCCTGACGATACGAGGCCGTTTGCAGGTTATTGTCAACCACCGATAGGAGCGTCTCGGCATTCGTCGGACCAGTTTGCGCCGTCAATCTCATAACCAAAGCGGTGCCCGCAACTATGGCAAACACCAGGGCAACCAAACCCAACGCCAACGGCAGTTTTGACACGGGGCGCGAGGGCGGCAGCGGCGTTACATAGGTCATTCCCGGGATGGTACTGAGTGGCCCGGCAGCAGCAGGATCGACACCGCCGGCAAATTGCTCATGCTTCATAATCAACACTATAGCGGTCAAAGCCCTGTGTTAACAAGCCATTCCAGTCATTGGTGATAATAAATGCCTCATACCCCGCCTGGCGTTCGATAAACTCTAAACCCCGCTCGACACCCATAGCAAACAGGGTAGTAGCGTATACGTCGGCTACCATGATGCTGGGACCTATCACGGTCACTGATTGCATACCAACCGGCGCCCGGCCTGTCAGGGGATCATAGATGTGCTCGCCGCGTTCAGCCGTACCTGATGTTGCGATGCCTAAGCCCGAGAGAGCCAGGCGTTTCACATTTTGATCACGGTTGAGCGGGTGCCTTACACCAATCCACCACGGCCGTCCGGACCGGCCACCACGGGTCATAATATCGCCGCCAACGTCCAAAAAGTAATTTTTGATACCCCGCTCATCAAGCAGCTGGGAAGCTTTTTCAATCGCCCAACCTTTGACGAGCCCTGAAGGATCGATCAGGCCGTCTGGCCGACGGATATTGAAGTAACCCGCTGTAGCCGACTTTGCCTTCTCAGACAGCTCAAAAACCTCTTTCATGGGCACACTGTAGTCATCTGGTGCAAGTTCGCCGCGGTTAATAGCCGAGATCTCACTCGAAGCTTTATAGGTACTAAACCGCTTATCGACTGCTCGGAGTAGCGCAAAAACATCCCTGATATGCTCACCAGACCGCGGTCCGCCCACCATCACCTTGATCGGCATGCCCATAATAGCGACTTCCCGGGTCTTCATGCTATCTATTATAATGAGCGGCATGGCCGATACCACCCTTCTTTCTAGTACTCAGCGGCTTGTAATCAACCTGTCTGCCCCCAGCCCCCAGCCAGACCAGGACGCCAACGCCCAACTGATCCACGTATCAGATATCGGGGCGGGCTTTTATTTGGCGTACGAGCAACTTAGGAACATTGCCGAATACCGTGAGCACCACTTATTACTAAGGGGGGCAATCGGCCGCTATTTAAGCCGTTACGTCAGGCTCGAGAGTCCCGAACCCTTCGCCCAAGACCTGGTGGTCGAGCTCACTCAGGCAGGTTACCTCGCCAATGACAGTATCAGTCGCGGAACCGCAAACCAAATTGACAATATCACGACCCAAGCAAGTCAGCTCCTCTTCGCCATGCGGGCATGCGCCGATGAACTTGAGGCCACCGGTTGGGTCAGGCAATTCGTCGCCATGAGCATTGAAGCTACCCTGGCGCCCGACACCAAAACGGCTGCCATCATGCAATTTGCTTACGAGCACTATCTTACCAGTGTTGATAAGTCGAGCCTGGCGCCTCAAGCACCCGAAACGATATACCGTGTTGCCCTTACCTGCGCCATCCAGAGAGTCATTTTTAAATCCGATACTGCTACCACCAGGTACTACCTGCTCAAAGCCGCCTTTGGCGAACCCGACCCCCAACAAGCGCAGGCTATCGTCGACCTCTGCCGCCTCGTCGACGACTATTACCAACACCCCCTCACCAACAAACTAGCAAGCTTTATTAACCGCTACGGCGCACCCATGCGCATTGTGCACAAACTCGTCATGGAAACAACCAACGCACCGGCGCTACTGGCAAACCGTCAGTCGACGCTCGCTAAGGTTAAGCTGGTGTGCACTGAGGCCTATGCTCACAACCAGAAACAAATTTCTACACGTATCATACGATCAATTCTATTCATTTTGATCACCAAAACCCTCATAGGTGTATCCATCGAAATACCCTATGATATGGCTGTCTACGGGCATATCTTGTGGCAACCACTCGTAATTAATATTTTGTTTCCACCGCTCTATATGGCCCTGTTGAGCCTATCGATTACCGCGCCAGGTAACCGTAATACTGAAGTTATTAGCGGCTACGTCGATAGACTCTTCTACGTAGGCCCAATTGAGCCCCTCACGTACACCTTGCGCAAACGACGATTCTCGCCAGGACTGTCCGCATCGTTTAACACGGTTTACGCGTTCGGTTTCATGGGCTCCCTCGCACTCATGGTCTGGGCGCTCTACCAGTTGGGCTTCAATGTAGTCAACGGCGGCATCTTTTTCTTCTTCTTTTCGGCAGTGAGTTTTTTGGCGTGGCGCATCAGGCGCACATCGGCCGAGTTACAAATACTCGACCGCAATCAAGGTTTAATCCAGGCGTTGGTTGATTTTCTTTCGGCACCCTTTATTGCTATTGGACACTGGATTTCAGACCGGTACGCTCGAGCCAACCTCGTAACACTCATTTTAGATCTGGCGATTGAGCTACCCTTCAAGACAATTATTAGGTTAGCCCGACAGTGGCTCAGATTCCTAAGCGATAAGCAGGATGAGTTATAGAACCTGATCAAAACTCGTGTTACAATTAACGGTGGTTTTTGTAAATATTGTTTGTCAAAAATAATTATTTGTCAGGAGTTCACTAGATTATGTCCGCCGCACTGCCGCACACAGCAAAGGCAATCGTCTTCACCTGCATGGATGAACGCTTAAGCAACCATGTCGAAAAAATTATCCACTCACTGCCTGGTGGTGCCTTTCATGCTGCCCTGGCCGGCGGGGGAGGCGCCTTTAGCTTTGACTCAGACAAAGCCGTAGCCCTCAAGCAAGTGATCGCCGCATATCACATCAACAAGATCACTGATATTTACCTCGAAAGCCACCTCAGCTGTGGAGCGTATAGTCTTGCCGGCGTAACCTTTGCCGACCAGACGACAGAAATTAGCCGTTTACACCAGGATTTAGCCACTGCCCGCAGACTCATAACTGAAGCACTGTTAGCTGAAAGAGTACCAGCCGGTACCGTCCATGTACATACCAGGGTAATCGACCTAGCAGGGCGGCCGGTTAAGAAACCCGAGCTTGCCAAAGCCATATAATCTAGTTCTAATACATTCTAACAAATTTAACGATGCCATAATTTGGAGAAATGTCCATGGACGGTTCTAACCTTATCAGGCATTATAGGCTCACGACCGCATGAGGAAAGGGTTTTCCCGCCCATTTTAGGCCTCAACCTGGTTCACAAGCTCTTTAGACGTAAAGGCGAACCATCTGGTCTACCGGCATGAATTGTGTGGTTGTAAGGGTGAGTCCATTCGTTCCAAGAGTGCCTTGAGTACTCTTGGAACCAAAACCATTTTGATACTAAATATGATATGATCGCCACATGACCCAGCCTGCGCTGCCCAACTACGCATTTATTGATAGTCAAAATCTCAACCTCTCGATCCAGAATCTTGGTTGGAAGCTTGATTTTGCCCGGTTTCGGGCCTATTTACGTGATACCCATAACGTATCAAGGGCTCTGATTTTTATTGGATATATGGAAGAACAAGCCGATCTCTATCATCATCTGGAGCTAGCCGGATATGAGCTAATTTACAAACCAACCCTCAGCTACAAAGATGGGTCAACCAAAGGCAATGTCGACGTTGAAATGGTCATGCATACCATCTTGGAAATGCCGAGCTACCACCAAGCCGTCATCGTCACAGGAGACGGCGACTTTTATAGCTTGATAAATTATTTACTCGCCCAAGGCAAGCTAGCCAAGGTCATCGTGCCCAACCAATTCCGCTATTCCACACTACTCAAACAATTTGATCCCAGCTTGCTCGTATTCGTCTCGGAGATGCGCCGAAATCTCGAGTATACCCACAAACGCAAAGGGCCAAAAATAACAGCTGAGACGATACCTAAAATTGCTTCACAGGTTCCGGAGCCATAGCGTACACTAAGAGGTATGAAGATTACCTCTGTACACGCCCGCCAAATTCTTGATTCAAGGGGCAACCCAACCGTCGAAGCCGAAGTGACACTGGCCGACGGAGCCACAGCCGTCGCTGCTGTGCCATCTGGAGCCAGCACCGGCTCGCATGAAGCCCATGAGCTCAGGGACGGCGGCCCACAGTGGGGCGGCAAAGGAGTAACCAGGGCCGTGGGCTACGTCAATTCCACAATCGCCGATGCCGTCATCGACCTCGATGCCGCTGATCAGGAAACACTCGATCAAACTCTTATCGAGCTCGATGGAACGCCTACCAAAAGCCGACTGGGAGCCAATGCTATTCTGGCCGTATCCCTGGCGGCCGCCAAAGCTCAGGCAGCTTCAGATAAAGTTGCGCCTTGGGAGCACTTCCAGAAATTAGCTCCGGGCGTACAGGATCCTCAGTTGCCGCTACCAATGATGAACATCATTAATGGCGGTGCCCACACTGGCTGGAGCTCAACTGATATCCAGGAATTTATGATTCTGCCAATTGGCGCCTCATCCTTCAGCGAAGCCCTACGCTGGGGTACCGAAGTCTTCCACGCCCTCGGTAAAGTCCTCAAAATCCATGGCTACCCTACTACCGTTGGCGATGAAGGCGGCTATGCGCCGGCAGTCAAGGGAGGTAACACTGAAGCGCTCCAGCTGATTGCCGAAGCCATCCAAATGGCCGGCTACGATTTGGGCAAACAAATTGCTCTAGGTCTTGATGTGGCCTCAAGTGAGTTTCACGAAAACGGTGTCTATCACCTCAAAGTCGACAACCAAAAGTTTAGCAGCCACCAAATGATCAGCTATCTGGAAAAACTCGTCACCGAATACCCGATTATCAGTATTGAAGACGGCCTAGCAGAAGACGATTGGGAAGGTTGGCACAGTTTGACCGCCACATTGGGTGATAAAGTTCAACTCGTCGGCGATGATTTGTTCGTCACCAATACCTCATTCCTGAAGAAAGGCATCGCGCAACATGTTGCCAACTCAATTTTGGTCAAAGTTAATCAAATAGGTACCCTCACCGAAACCTTGCAGGCTGTCGCTATGGCTCATCAGGCCGGATACACCGCCGTCATTTCTCACCGCTCAGGCGAAACTGAAGACGTCACCATTGCCGACCTCGTTGTAGGATTGAGCACTGGCCAGATCAAAACCGGCTCGCTTTCACGCACCGATAGAGTCGCCAAATACAACCAGCTCTTGCGCATCGAGGAACAACTGGGAGACCATGCCCGGTTTGCCGGCAAACAGGCGATCCATCAGCTAGCCGAGGAGTGGTCATGAGTAGACTTATTCTCATCAGACACGGCCAATCAACCTGGAACGAACTCGGCCAATGGACCGGCCTGACCAATGT
Source organism: uncultured Candidatus Saccharimonadales bacterium (assembly GCA_964467655.1). GTDB lineage: Bacteria > Patescibacteriota > Saccharimonadia > UBA4664 > UBA4664. The sequence goes on from CAYXSN010000005.1 coordinate 37,729, forward strand.
AGACTTAACTGCCAAAGGTGAGGCCGAAGCGCAGGCTGCCGGCGAAATGGTCAAACAGGCCTTAGCTGGGCAGCACCTACACAGAGCCTACAGTTCGGCACTTAAGCGGGCCTACAGGACTGCCCAGCTAGCCTTAGCCGCCGCCGGACAACCAGACCTAGAAATTACCCAAAATCCAGCCCTCAATGAACGTGATTACGGCGAGTTAACCGGCAAGAATAAATGGAAAGTCAAAGCTGAGTTTGGCGATGACCAGTTTACAGCCTGGCGCAGGTCATGGGACGAACCGATTCCTGGTGGTGAGACACTCAAGGATGTCTACGAAAGAGTCGTACCGTATTACCAGTCGATCATAATCAAAGACCTCAAAGCGAATCAGAATGTATTAATCTCCAGCCACGGCAACACGTTGCGCGCCCTCACCAAATACCTCGACAACCTCAGTGAGACTGAGGTTGAAAAACTAGAGATCGGCACTGGCCAAGCAATTGTCTACGATGTGAATGCAGAGGGGAGGGTTGTTTCTAAACAGGTTCTGACGGCTGGGGGACATGCTTAAGCGCAGCCCTTAAATCGCTCAGAACGATACGAGCGTGGTAATCGTCAATCGGCGTCAGTACTTTCTTCTGAGCCAGCACAACGTCTTCATCGCGCACTAAATAATGCTTGAAGAAATCTGCTTCGCCAATATCAGAGGTGATCTCCCACTGCCATTCAAACGGCGGCCGCTCCGCCGGTTTTGATAGGGCTACCCGTATCCGCCCTTCAGGAGTATCAAGCTGGGCTTCTTCGGCCACCACCCGCTGAGCATCACCTTCAAACATAAACTCACCGGCCTTCAACACGCGCCGGCGGGGTGCGGCCGCAAACACCGCCCCCGCCAGCTCAACAATATCGTTTCGGTACTGTTCCAAATAAACCTAGCGCTTCTTGAGGAGATCGCGGATCTCTTCTAACAATTCAATCTGAGGATCACGAGGCTCGGGCTCAGCCTCTTTACCACTTTGCATCCGGGCCAGCAGGGCATTCATCGGTCTGACGACAAAGAAGAATATCACCGAAGCCACAATCGCAAACGAAACCAAGGCCGTCAGGAAATTACCGTACGTGATAGTAGCATCGTTAATCGTCCATTTGAGGCTAGTGAAATCGGGCAAACCACCCAGGACTGCAATCAGCGGCATAATGAGGTCTTCAACGATGGATTTCACAATTCCACCAAAAGCAGTACCAATCACCACACCAACGGCCAAGTCAACGACATTACCTCGTAACAGGAATGCTTTAAAGTCCTTCATCATTGCCTTCACGTATCCTTCATATTACTTAACGCCATCTTACCCCTAATCAGGTAAGTCTGACAATATTTGTCCCCAAAAGTCATTGTCAGCTGGCTATGGTTATGCCAAGATGGGTAAATGCCGCACAAATACCCAAACAAACCTCAGCACCACGGCCGCCGATTGCTAGCACTAGCCGCTCTGATTGCGGCTGTTCTAGGAACCAGTTACTATATTGCGGCCCACACGGTAACCCCCACGCCAACAGCAACCACTACCGATAATCATGAGGCAGCCGATAGTCAAACGTCTGGCGAAACGCTTGGTGATAAGGTTCAGAAACTGCAACCAGGCTTAGTTTCGGTTACTCAGATATTCGACGGCGATACCATTGAAGTCGATCTCAACGGCCAACGTGAGACCGTTAGGTTCATTGGCGTTGATACACCCGAGACCCATGATCCCCGTAAGCCGGTCCAATGCTACGGCCAAACAGCTGCCAAGTACACGACCAAGCTACTAACTGGCCAAAAAGTCAGGCTGGAAGCCGATCCCCGCGACTCAAACCGCGATAAGTACAACCGCCTGCTACGCTATGTCTACCTCAGCGATGGAAGCTTAGTAAACGCCAGACTCATCACTGAAGGATATGGGTTCGCTTATACTGTCTTTGACTACACCAAGATAGATGAATTCCGCTCACTCGAATCAGTTGCCCGTACTACCGGCAAGGGTCTGTGGCAGACCTGCCGCGTTGACGAATCCCAAACGATCAAACAAACTCTGTGATGGTTTAGGCTGTAGGCTTGCCGAGCTTGGCACTCACCACCACTTGCATACTGTCACCGTCAGGCGTTGCAATCTCAGTAGCCTGAGTTTCACTGAAATAGGTAACTAAATGATGGCTCATAATTTCCATTAAGTCTTTGTACTTAAACTTGAGCTCCTCAAGCTCTGAGTTGACTAACTGGTAGTCTTTATCTGATTCCAGAAGTTTCTTGGCTTTGGCTCGTTTCTCGGCCACACCTTTGAGTTCTTCGGCAATCGCGCGGTATTCATCGTTTTGTTCCATCACGTCTTTAAGCTGGTCTTTGACAGTCTTCATCTTCTGCCTAGTTTCAACCATTTCAATCATCAAGCGATGCACAGCCTGCAAAGTAGTTTGGTCTTCTTGTTCGTCCATGTGGTTCCTTCTTAGTAGTAATCAGCTAACGTATTTATCCATAAGCTATCATAGTACAGATTTTGCGTTATGCTAGAGGTATGGCCACTGCTCAAAGTTTAGTCAGAGACATCAAGCTATTCGGCAGTCTGGCGATTGTGTTTGGTAGCCTCATGATGTTTGCCAGCCTTGGCGGTGGCTTTATATATTTGGCCTCAAACGCCTATCTGACAACAGACCCCTGGCAGGCATGGCTGACGGTTACCGCCGCACTCATCACGGGCTGGACGATGGTTGGTATTGGTAATGAATTCGCCCGAGCCACCGAAAGCTCCATCAAGCACCATGAAGGCTTACGACTCGACTGGACAGCCCTGTTGGTAGTACTCGCAATCACTATGGTTTTGAGCGCTTGGACATTCCAACCCTTGGCTTTCCTATGTGCCCTTTGGATCCTAGGTTTATTCTGGGTAAGGATCAGTATCCTGCAGCTTATCAACTTGCATTAGTACCCAATGATAGTCAATTCCGTCTCGGCCCGGGTGACTGCCGTATACAACCATCGGCGCCAATCCTCGTCACTCGAACGAGGAAATCTTTCTTCGAATAATAACACCCGCGCCGCCTGTGAACCTTGGGCCTTATGCACTGTCAGAGCATAGCCAAAGTCCCATAAATCACCCCGACCACCATCGGGCGCCAGCGGCATATCACGAGTTGTTTCAGCGGCGCCAAATTGGTCACGCCAGATGTAGCCGTCGTATTCATAATCTTCACCCATAAGTTCGATTTGTGCCTCATACCAACCATTGGTGTCATCCAGCGCTGGCACAACCCGAAGAACAGTACCCAACATCCCGTTATAGAGATGTTTAGTACGATTATTGCGCAAACATACCACGATATCTCCACTCTCGGGACCACTCGAAGTATGGTCACGCATGCTTCTCATAGCTTGGTTTAATTTAACGCGAGTAGTATTGTAGCCACACAAAACCATCATGGAATTCATATCGCCACCGAGCAATTCTTCAACAAGTTGACCAGTTTCAGCCTCACGCCGATCCAGTTTACGCACACCAGGCCCATATTCTTTCACCGGAATTACACCGGTTTGTCGGGCCAAAGTAGCCACTTCAATGATGGGGGAAAGGGCGGCTTGCCGCCAGATCTTCTCCAGGCGCACCTGCGGCTCGGCCATAAGGTTAAAACTTGAACCGACGGGCGGCAATTGTCCATGGTCGCCCACGGCTAATACCGGAATACCAAATCCCAACAAGTCGCGCCAGATGGTTTCGTCAACCATCGAAGCTTCGTCAACAATTACTAGACTGCGGTCTAGGCGGTCTTTACGAACCCAACGGACAGCCCCGCCACCGGCATCTTCGGCGTCATAAATGAGGCTGTGCAAGGTACCGACACTATCACCCCGTCGGGCTGCTCCTGCTTCCCGTAACCGACTCGCCAGTACTCTGGCAGCTTTGCCGGTATAGGCACAAAAACCCACCTTAGCGGATTCATCGAGATCTCCCAATGCCTGTCGCAAATACCCAATCAACGTCGTTTTCCCCGTTCCCGCATATCCGCCCAGGGTTATAAAAGGCGTCGATTGGGACCGGTACCAACGACCAATTTCCCTGATGGCTGCCGCTTGTTCGACTGACAATTCTACGCGCATAACCTCACTATTATGCGCCAAAACTTGGAACTTCGACCAGTGATACTATCAAGCTCTGGCACTATGATGGCTGCTATAGAAGTAAAGTGAGTAGTGAGGTGTGCGCGTTATGAAAGACCATGACCAAAGGTTCCAGGAACAACGTTTAAGCGAAATTCTAGGCGCCAGTCGCTTGGATGACGTCGGCAAATCCCAAGCCATCATCAGACTTGGTTTCGATCCCGAAATTGCCGACGAACTGGTTGAGCGTCACCATTTGGGTCGGCGACAACCCGAGTATTACGAGACACTCAACTTTGCTGATCTCGATGACCTGCCCGCGCCCAACCGACACACCTAGTTTAACGTGCGGATCTAGCCTATAATAGCTAGCATTATGACCGAAACCCCCCACGTACTTGTTGCCGAACATATCTCCAAAACGTACGGCCGCGGCGCCAACGCTTTTACTGCACTGTCGGATGTATCATTGGCGATCGCCTCAGGCGAGACGATTGCCATAGTCGGTAAGAGTGGTTCAGGCAAAAGTACGCTTATGCATATTCTGGCATTGCTTGATAGCCCAACTCAAGGTCGGCTCTCGGTATCAGGGCAATTGGCGGCCGACTTATCGAGTCGTGAATTAGCCCGGTTGCGCAATCAGACATTTGGGTTTGTGTTCCAGCAATTCTTTCTGAATAGTTCAAACTCAGTGCTCGACAACGTCACACTACCTCTCAAAATTGCCGGCATGGGCCGACGAGAACGTCGGGCCAAAGCTCTCGAGGTGCTCAAACAAGTCGATCTCGCTGACAAAGCCAATGCAAACGCCGGCGACCTTTCGGGTGGCCAGAAACAGCGGGTCGTCATCGCCCGCGCCCTCGTCAACCAGCCCAAGGTTATATTTGCCGACGAACCGACAGGCAATCTTGATTCGGCAACCGGTCAATTAGTTGAAAATCTGCTATTTAAGCTCAATGCCGAACAAGGCATTACCCTGGTAGTCGTCACTCATGACAACGATTTAGCCAAACGCTGCCACCGCCAGGTCCATATCAAAGACGGCCAGGTCATGGCGCCCATGAGGAGGCTATAGCCGTGAAACTACTTGATATCTTAGTTACTGCTAGCACCAATACCTTCCGCTCCAAGCTCAGAACAGTTCTCACAGTAATCGCTATTTTCATTGGAGCCTATACCCTCACACTCACCACTGGTTTGGGCCGTGGCATTTCGCACTATATCGATGATCAGCTCGGTAGCCTGGGTGCCAAGAATGTCCTCATGATTATGCCGTCTTCAGACAATGGCTTTAGTTCGCCCAACGATCCACCCAAAAAATATGATCCAGCCAAAAAGACCCAAAGCATTGAATCTGAGGGCAACCGAACCATCTCATTGATGAGTGAAGAGGATTTAGATAAATTCCGCAAAATCGATGGTATCAAATCGGTCACCGCTTACCGGCAAGCCGCCATGGATTATATCAGTGGGCCAAATAATCAAAAGCTCGTAGGCAATTTGAATTTGCTCTTAGACGGCGAAACTCACGCCACTGAAGCCGGCCAGGTGCCGCTCAATTCATCTGATATACCCCAGATTATGATCCCGAGCAACTATGCAACTGCCCTCGGTTTCGATGACGCTGCGGGCAGCATTAACCAGACGATTACCATCGGCCTGACCAATGGCCGAGGCGAAGCAGCCGTTCTGAAAATTACCAACATTGGTGTCGCCCAAAAAAGCTTACTCACAAGCGGCTACATTTACGTCAATCAAGCCGCCATGGCCAAACTAGTGAGTTTACAAAACCAAGGCGCCCCTGAAACAGCCACCAAATATTTTCAAGTGGCGACGGCGAATCTGGGAGACAATGTGGCCACGAGTAAATTAGCTCAGATTAAAGCTGAGTTGAAAAAATTAGGTTTTGAGGGCGTAACCGTGCAAGACCAGATCGGCGTCATCAAAACCATCATAAATGCCATTATCGCCGTACTCAACGGTTTCGCCATTATTGCTTTACTGGCCGCCGGCTTTGGCATTATTAATACACTGTTAATGAGCGTCCAGGAACGCACGAAGGAAATTGGACTCATGAAAGCTATGGGTATGTACGCCCACAAAATCTTCCTACTGTTCTCGTTTGAAGCCGTCATTTTAGGATTCTGGGGTAGCGTTTCAGGAGTACTGTTTGCTATTGCTACCGGAACTATCGTGAACCAAATTCTCATGAAGGGACTCCTCAAAGATCTATCGGGCTTACAACCTTTGAGCTTCTCAGTCGAATCAGTCTTGCCGATTATGGCCATTGTCATGGGACTGGCCTTTGTAGCCGGAACTCTGCCGGCCATTCGGGCTGCCCGCCAAGACCCGATTAATTCTTTGCGCTACGAATAAGTTCCCGCCAGTCCAGCTTGCGAGCATATTCCAATGAACCGTATTGAAAAGTTCTAATAGCCAACCGCATACACAATACTGCCGTACACCAAACTATAAAGACCCCAACAGCCAGTACTTCCCAGGACGCATTGCCAACCGCATTGCGCAACATGAGCGTAATGGGTGCCGTCAAAGGAAAGTAGGTGAGAACCTGGACCAATACTTGACCCGGTGACGACACGATGGCAGTCAGAGCATAAAACGGCAAAAACATCGAGATAATAGCAGCACCAAAGTAACCACTAGCCTCCTTGGCCGTAGGCACAGCTGCCCCGATCGTTACTAATATCCCGGTAAACATCAAGAACCCACCGGCCAGCAGTAAGGCACCCACCAGGATTGGCCAAGGTGCCAGACTGACACTAGCCAGATCAAATGAGGGTAACTTTAACTGATCCCGCCAGCCGATATAGGCGACTACTACCGGTAGCAACACTGCCACGATCTGAATGACACCCATAGTTACTAGGGCCCAAAGCTTGCCGCTCATCAAGGTGCGCGCCGGCATACTCGTCAACAACAGCTCCACCACTCTGTTTTCTTTCTCTTCGGTCGTACTGGTGAGCATTTGGTTACCCAACAGCACAATCACCACGTACATGAGGACCAAAAAGATTCCCGGAGCCACCACCCGGCCGAAACCCTTAGTGGGCTTACCTTTGTCATAGGTCGTCAGGTCTACGTTGAGACCAGATTGAAATAGGGTAACCGCCTCAGATGATCCAAGTTTGATAGCCAGGCTGCCTTGCATCAGTTGCTGCGCCAAGCTGCTGTACTTGTTGTTATCCATGAGTCCCGCATCAGCCGCCACCACCAAAGTTTTTTGTTTCGTAGGATCAACCGGAAAATGAATAAACGCCGTTAATTCACCGGCGGTTACTTGAGCAGCCTCAACGGAGGCATTAGTCGCGAGATGCCCACCGCTCGCAATCACTATTTCAGGCGATACCAAACCTGATTCATCAAGTACGCTAAAACTAAACTTGCTAGCCTTGAGAGCTTCACCGGCTTCGGTACCCACTTGGGCCGAGAAAAACGACAGACTGAGCACTGCAGCAATCATCAGTGGAACCGACAGTGTCCTGATCCAAAAGCTTTTCTTAGTAATACTGCGCCACAGTTCAAACCAGTAGACAGTCCACCAACGATTAAGCCTCACGGTAAATCTCCAGAAAAATATCATCAATGCGCGACTGGCGTTGTTCAAAACGAGTAACAATCAGCTGGGGTTGTGATGCTAGCTCCCGCCAGACATCAGCCACACGGGACCCGTATGTAAATTCAAGCTCTGCCTGGCGACCCGTTTGCCGTTTGATAGTATACGAAGTCGCTTTGGCAGCTAACCGGCCCTGGAATTCCAAATCAATCAATGGCATCCCGTATTGCTGCCGAACCGCTTCGATTTCGCCTGATACATAATTGCATCCATCCTTAAGCAGCAATACATGGTCGCACAATCTTTCGACCTCTTCCATCTGGTGCGTCACCAGTATAACGGTAGCTCCGGCCTTGGATCGCTCGGCCACCATATCCAGAAGCAAACGGCGGTTTACGGGATCAAAGCCTTTGGTTGGCTCGTCAAGGATTAAGAGCTCAGGGTCGCCCATGAGTGTCACCCCCAGTTGGATTTTTTGCTGCTGTCCACCCGAAAGCGTCTCCAGACGCCGATGGCCCACATCTGCCAAATCAACTGCTTCCAGGTAGTTCTTCGACCACTGCCGGGCCGCCTGCGGCGACAGTCCCTTGAGTTGCCCAAAATACTGCATAGTAGCCAACACCGGCTCTTTTTTGTACAAACCTCTTTCCTCGGGTAGGTACCCCAAGAGGCGGTTCCGGTCGGGGCGATAGGGTAGGCCGTCGATGAGCAATGTACCGGCCACCGGTTCGATAATACCCAAAAGTGCCCGAATCGTCGTAGTTTTACCTGAACCATTGGCGCCCAAAAAGGCCAGAGTTTGGCCTTTTTCAACCGTAAACGACAGATCTTTTACGACAGTTGTCTGACCAAAATCAACCCTCAAATTCGCCACTTCAACCATAGATGATTTCGCCATAATGGTATGATACACCATAGATGAATACTTCCGACTACCAGCTTCAAACCGGCGCAGCCTTATACCCGGACGCTTTATATAACCGACCCTTGTCCCGGGTCGGTCGGACAAGCGGGCAACTGGTGACAATTGGGGGACACTTGCAGTCGTTTGCCTCAGCCGCAGCCTGGCCCGGTCTAGCCGAAGCCGCCGGCTTAGGCGTTTGCCGGTTATTGTTACCCGATAGTTTGCAGAAGTTAATTGGCTATGCCAGTGGCGTCGATTTCCTACCCTCAACACCGGCCGGCTCCATTGCCCAAGCAGCACTCCAGGAAATACTCCAAGCAACTGCCGATGCCGACGGCTTGGCCATGGGCTGGGATTTGTCAGGCAATTCCGATACCACGATTTTGCTTGAGCACGTCATCGACAAGTCAGACAAACCCCTAGCCCTGTTTGGCGACGGTTTAGTCGCGCTCAGACACCGGCCGAAAGCCATTGCCACTTCCTCAAGCAACTGTCTCATTCTGACCCAAACCGAGGCCACTAAATTGGCAGCCCGGCTGGGCATTGGCATCGGTCCGGCCCAAGACACCGTAGTGCACAAACTTGAATTGCTACACAAGCTTCATATCGAGCTACCGATCAACCTCGTTCTCGTTGGACCTCACATCGTCGTTATGACCACCGAAGGCGCAACAGTCACCCCCATACCAGCAGTTATGGCCCAAGAAAAAATGTTCATGACGGCAGTAATGTGTGCCTGGTGGATCCGGCACGCACCCAAAGCTTTGTCAGGACTGACCTGTGCGGCGTACATTGTCAAGCAAACCGCTGCTGTGCTGCCCGCAGCAGCCACCTATACGCAAAGCCAGCTGTATCAGGCGCTCGACCAAGCCCTCAAACAAGCCGATGACACGATTTGGTAACGCCTATGCTAAACTGAGAAGTATGCCAAACCAGCTAACCTCAGATCAGCAAACAGCTATCGCTCAAGCGCTTGAGGCATTTGGCGGCGACACCCATAAAGTCATCAAGGCACTCGAAGATGCCGGCCGGCCTAACCGTCGCCGGCGAGCAGCACGCCACATCGCTCTGGGAGACACCATTATTAAGCTCCAAGGAGTATCGCGCCGGTACAAGATGGGCAAATCTGAAGCTGTCGGCGCCATCAACGACGTTTCAATCTCGATTTCTGAACATGAGTTTGTGGCCATCACTGGCGCCAGCGGCTCAGGTAAAAGTACCTTGCTAAATCTGATTGGCGGGCTCGACAAGCCGAATGCTGGTACCATCACAGTCGCCGGCCACGACCTCACCAAACTATCAGACAGCGCCCTGTCAGGTTACCGCGGCCAAACGATTGGTTTTGTTTTTCAGTTTTTCTATTTGCAGCCCTTTTTGACCGTCAGCCGCAACCTGGAAGTACCGGCGATGTTTAGCCAGTTACCCGCAGCCAAACGAATCGACAGAATCAGAACCCTGGCTGAAGCTGTCGGCCTGACCGACAGGCTCGGCCACCGTCCCAACGAACTCTCAGGCGGCCAGATGCAACGCGCCGCCATCGCTCGGGCCCTCGTCAACCAACCCCGCATCCTTTTGGCCGACGAGCCCACCGGCAACCTTGATTCTGTCAACGCCGAGGCTATTATCGATCTCTTCCATGAAGTGCGCGACACCTTTGGTACCACGGTTATCATCGTTACCCACGACGCCAAAATTGCAGCCGGCGCCGACAGGGTCATCACCATGCACGATGGCAAAGTCGCCTCATGATGAAATTCAAAGACAACTGGGTACTGGCCCTCACCAAACTACGCACCCGCCGCATCAGACTTGCCATCACACTTGTGATGTCGGGTCTACTATTTAGTGTACTCATACTGGCCTCACTGACCGTTCGTGGTCTGGTCGCCAGCGTTACGTCATACACTCACGAAGGCCTCCTCAATCGCTTTTACGTGCTCACCAATAAAGTAGGTAGCACAATGTACCAGGACCCAACAGCCGAGCCCACTGATGAGTCCACCAAAATATTAAACCGCGCCATCGCTATCAACGATGAGCTGATCGCCAAAAAAACCGCTGCCGCCAAGAAACAAGGCGTGCCATATGACCCCGCCACCGAGCTCAAACCCTACAGTTTGATGGAGGGTCCAAACGGGCAGGGTGGTACGGGTAAAAAAATCTTAGATCCCACCCATCCGGCGAGCATCCAGGCCACTGCTGAGCTCACCGATATCAAGGCTTTCTCACGCTCAGTGGAAGCCGCCGCCCAACGTCACGGCGCCAAAAAAAGCTATATAACCACACCGCTCTCCGGTCCCAACGACCATGTCAGTCTCAATTTGATCATTAACAACCAAGAAGCTGCGCCCACCGACCAGTCCAAAACGTCAGCCTACACTACCCAGGACGTTAACTTTGGCGGGCAAATTATCGGCATCGACAGCAATATGCTCAAAGACTACCAGTTGCCAGGGGCCGACATGTCGACAGACGGCAACATCATTCCGGTTGTAATGGCCACAGCCGCGGCCGAAAAGATTACCGGCCTGGCCGCCGTCTCCAATACTGCCACTTCCAAAGAACGCCTCGACCATCTCAAAGCCTTGCGACAAAAAGCCCTCAACCTCAAATTTGAAAGCTGCTACCGTAATCCCGCAGCTGCCACCAGGCTGGCCGAAGCTACGGCCCAGGCCAAAGACATGGCCGCGCACAGCAAAGATGCCGGCTATCAAGCCCCTGAGGTTACTTATCAGATATCTGATAAGCCGTGCCAACCGGTAACCATCACCAAAGATACCCGCACCGCCCAAGCTAAGCTCTTGGCTGCTAAGCTTGAGGATTTTCAAGAGCAGTTCGGCGCCGCCAAACCTTTCACGAGCCTTGTTACCTTTCGAATTGTGGGCTTAGTTGCCACACCCAACTACGACTCAACAGGTTTTAGCATCAGTAATCTGGTACAAACCATGCTGACCTCCACTCAAATATCAAACTTCATGGTGCCCCAAGAAGCAGTTAAACAGCACCCGATTTTGGGCAAGCTCGATTTTTCACTCAGCCAAGAAGTCTGGGGCAGCCAGTACATCATCGTGGAATTTGCCGACCGCGAGCATCAAAAAGCCTTTATGACCAACGAGAGCTGTAACCCAGGTATGAATTTCAAAGACTGCGAACAACCTGGCAAGTTTATGGCCACACCTTACGGTAACCCCATCGCCGTCTTATATGAAGCCCGCGACGCCACCAAGACGTTCCTCATGTGGGTGCTCGGCATTATCGCCGCCCTGTCAGCCCTCATTACGATGGGCACTATCGGCAAAGTGATTGCCGATTCACGCAAAGAAACCAGCGTCTTTCGCGCGCTGGGTGCCACCCGTAGTCAAATCGCTCAAATTTACCTACTCTACGCGCTCATGCTAGGAGGCTTAAGTTTTGCATTCGCTTTTGTCGTCGGTGGCGCCTTGGCGTTACTAATCGATCTCAAAACCTCGGCCGGCCTAAGTGTTGAAGCAGCCACGGCTCTTAATACCGCCAACCTCGACAAACAATTCCATCTCATTGGTTGGAACCCACTCGATTTGGGCCTCATCCTGGCATTGGTGCTACTGACAGCCATTCTCGGTGCCTGCCTGCCGCTACTCACCAACGTCCGCCGCAATCCCATAAACGATATGCGCAATGAGTAACCACACTAAGTTTAAGATCATTAGCTTTGGCACCGGTTTTATCCTGATGGCCTTCGAGCTGGTAGCCGCCCGCCTGCTGGCACCGAGCCTGGGAACTTCTATGTACGTCTGGACCAGCGTGATTGGCACCATGATCGCCGCCCTAGCCGTCGGCTACTGGCTAGGTGGCCGGATAGCCGACATCCGCCATCACACCAGCGACATTGCCTGGCTACTCCTACTAGGAGCTTTAGCCATAACTGTTACCATGGCACTTGCCAGCCCAATCCTCGAACTAGTCACCCGCAATATTCCCGACTCCCGACTACAGGGCGTGATGGCAGCATTATTACTGTTTGCCCCCACTAGCCTGGTGCTTGGCATGGTCAGCCCGTATCTAGCAAGACAAGCTTTGAGCTCACTCGAGAAATCAGGCAGCACCGTAGCTTCGTTGAGTGCTTTTAACTCACTTGGCGGCATCACCGGCACCTTCACCACCGGCTTCATTCTGTTTGATGTAGTTGGTTCACGCACCACGCTCATGGTGCTCACAGGCTTGGTAGTAGCCTTGAGCTGGTTACTCACACCCCATACCGACACTATCAGACGAGTTGCTGCCACCGTGGGTATCACTATTCTGATTGGGTTATACCTACCGACTCGCCCGGGCAATGGCATCGTCGTCCAGCTCGATACCAGCACGGCCCATTACGACATTAGGAACATCAATTACCATGGCATACCAGCCCGGGGTATTCTCATGGGGCCTTACGGTATCCAATCAGGCGTCGCCAATGATTCGCCCAATGAGCTATTATTTACCTACACCAAGACGATCGCCCGATTAACCGCCGCCACACCCAGTCATCATCATATTTTAGTGTTAGGTGGTGGAGGTTACTCGCTACCTGAGTACTTCGGCCGCAATTACCCCGACTCAACCATCGATGTCGTCGAAATCGACCCGAAACTCGAAAGCATAGCCGCCAAATATCTCGACTACCAGACTATGCCCAACGTGAGGAGTTATGCCGCCGATGGTCGTCGATTTATCGCCCAGGTATCAGCTAGAACCTATGATGTAGTCATAGTGGACGCCTATAGCGATAACTCGGTCCCATTTAGCCTCACTACCCATGAATATGCCCAAGACCTAGCCCGTATTGTTGCACCTGGAGGCAGCGTGCTCGTCAACTTCATCGGCAATACCAAAGGCTGTCGTCCGTATCTAGCCGCCCTACACCATTCTTACACCAGCAGTTTATCTCAAAGCCGCTATTTGCCAGCAAGCCACAATGACACAGGTATTTTTCAAAATATCATTGGTATCTTCAGTCCGTCCGACCTTAGCTGGACCGACCAGGTCAGCGGCGTGCAAAAAGTCGAGCTATCGGGCGGCCAAGACCTGACTGATGATTTTGCACCAGTCGAAAAGCTGTTCCAAAACTGCATTGCCAGTGCTTACCATAGGTCGTAAGCCGCACACAATAAGTCCAAGGCTCTTGCCGTACAAATAACGAAAATGTATCATGAGCGGTATGAAGCAACCGCTGGTATTTGTAGACGTCGAGACGACAGGCGGCCATCCGGCCAGCAGCCGAGTCCTCGAAGTAGCTGCTATTCGGATTGAGGAGGGGAGAGTCACTCGTACGTTTCAGTCACTCATCAACCCCGGCACACCGGTACCGGCCAGTATCACCCAACTCACTGGCATCACGACAGCCGATATCACCAGCGCGCCCCAATTTGGAACAATTGCCGACGAGCTAGCTGAGGTCCTCGAAGATGCAGTGTTTGTGGCTCACAATGTCCACTTCGACCACGGATTCCTCAAAATGGAATTCGACAAACTGGGCGCGCGGTTCAGTCCACCCTTATTGTGCACTGTCCGCTTGTCAAGAGCTCTCTACCCGCAGTTTAGGCGGCACAACTTGCAATCAATCATTGAGCGGCATGGCATTGTCACACCCGACCGGCACCGGGCCCTGGCTGACGCCGATGCCATCTGGCAGTTTTACCAGATTATCATGAGAGATTTTGACCTTGATACCATCGAAAACGTACTCAAAAAACAGCTTAAACACCCATCATTACCTAGTAGCCTAAATGAGAAAATTACAGCCAAACTGCCTAGCGGACCTGGCGTCTATATCTTTGAAGATGCTCAACGGCAGCCCCTCTATGTCGGCAAAAGCGTCAACATCAGGTCACGGGTACTGTCGCATTTTGCCGATTATCATACCTCAACAGTTGAGCTCAAAATCAGCCAGCAAATCAGACACATCAGGACCATACCAACCGCGGGTGAACTCAGCGCTCTCCTGCTAGAATCAAGGCTCGTCAAACAGCTACAACCGCTCTATAACCGGCAGCTGCGACGCAAGCAACCGGTGTGTCGAGCCGTCAGACATTTTGATGAACAAGGGTATATGAGGTTGACCATCGATAACTCGGCTATCACACCAGATAGCACCGGGGACGTCATGGCTATTTACGCCACCGCTGGCGCGGCGCGGCGGAGCCTCCACACTACCGCCCGCAATTTTTTGCTTTGTCCCAAACTGATGGGGCTCGAAAAAGGCTCCGGCGCCTGCTTTCAATACCAGCTCCACAAATGCCATGGCGCCTGTCTGGGAATCGAGACACCAGCCGCCTATAACCAGCGCTATGAAACCGCCTTTGAGCATCAGCGCCTTCAGGCTTGGCCGTATCCTGGACCTATCACTGTCACCGAGACCAGCCAGGTCAACGGCCAACAGCGGCAGCTCAGGATCGACAATTGGTGCCTCATGTCAGCCGCCGATAATGATGCCGCCGTCTTCGACCTCGATACCTACAAAATCTTGCACCAATTTTTGGCCAATCCTGCACACCAGCACCAAATAATCCTGTGCTAATATGAATCGTATGAAAACCCAAAATCGTTATGTTATCGCCATCGCAATAATCATCATGAGTGGCTTAAGCTTACTAGCCGCATGGGCAGCCATTCAGCCAAAATCACCCGGTGCTTCCCAGCCGACAGCGACACCAACGCCGAACAGTTTAACTCGCATCAGCCGAACGGTCACAGGAACTAATTGGCGCTACACCGTCAGCCAAACCTATGAATCAAAATTTAACATTAAGGTGGAATCGGCAACCGACAGCAACAATAAGCCAGTAGTTAGGATCTCTGGGCAAGGCTGCAATTATCTATCGGCAGAAGTATCGCAGACAAAAGCCGACAACTCGAGTGCCAGCACTCAATTAGGTAGTCAAACATACTACTTAAACGGTCCTACCAGTACCCTCATGGCCTGCGTTGATGAGCGCCAAACCTACGACGCGCTGCTCAGCAGTGAAATTACCTCGATTTTTCAGTCGCTCGTACCGTAGCAACATGTTGCGCCCTAATGGCACGTCCCACTACCGGAGTCACTAAAACTACCCGTCACCGGCAGATACACCCAACTATACGTAGCATTCGGCTTCAGGGTTAGTTTCAACACTCCCTGGGTAGCCCCACTATACACGCTGACCAAGTTTTGTGAGTTGCTACCCGTGGCACCAAAGGTATTATACAAATTGGTCGTGCCACCGGTACCCACAACAAAACTTATAAAACCACGCGCCGTATCAGCTTGGTTGGTATAAGGATTGATTGGTTGGAACCTTTGGTAATTATGCTCATGTCCGGCAAACACCAGCTCGCCACCATTGTCGTAAAACATCTTAAGCCAAGGCAAGGTGATGGCCCCCTCGCCATCGTGCTGAAGACTGTAATCTAAATAAGGCCGATGAGTAAACATAAGGGTACAGGGCCGGGGATTAGCAGTCATATCGGCAGCCAACCAGCTTTGTTGGGCAGCCGTATTGGCCTCTGAATTCAGGCTATAGAATCGCCAGCTAGTCCCTACATCAAAAGCATAGTAGCCTAAGTTGGCTGGACCGGTCACCGTTTTGCCATTCATAGAATTATTGGCTGCCCCAAAGTAGCTGTAGTAGGGAGCAGCACCACTGGAGTTGTATTCATGATTACCTGGCGTCGGATACGTCAAAGATTTAACGGCTGGCCGGCCCCAAGTCTTGGTGTAATAGTTGGCAAATTCACTGGCGGTACCCGAATCGTATTGTAAATCACCAAGCGCCAACACATACTGAGGCCGAATGGTATTGGCGATAAGATCGGCTGTCTCGAGACCATAGCTTAAGGCAGATGTGGGGTTTTGGATATCGCCGGCGATTGCTACGGTAATATCGCTTGCGCCATCCGGCCCAAATTTGACGACACTGCCCCCGGAAGCGCCGGTAGCAACTGCCACTAGAGCACCACCGGTAGTAACCCCAGTTTCAGCTTCAAAGGCAGCTGGTCCGGCCGCCCGAGCTAACACAACCACCACAGCGCCCACGACAGCCGTCGCCGCCACAACGACCAAGGCCGGTTTTTGACGAAAACGAACCTGACGGCGAAGCTGATGATAGTGCTGACGTATCGGCATGTGACACCTCGACGAACTAGCGACCGAGAGAAACTTCAGTTTGTTTAAGGTCGATAGTGGTCTTGATGATGGTATCTGGAGCCAGCGATATGCTATCGATACCACACTGCACCAGGAAACGGGCAAATTCGGGATAATCAGACGGCGCTTGACCACAAAGCCCGATCTTCACACCCTTGGCTTTGGCGATTTTGATGACATGATCAATGAGCGACTTAACTGCCAGATTGTTCTCGTCGTACACATGCGCCACGGTATGGTTGTCACGATCGACACCTAACGTCAACTGGGTCAAATCATTGGAGCCAATCGAAAATCCGTCAAACAGTTCCGCAAACTGTTCAGCCAAAATGACGTTGGCCGGAATCTCAATCATACAATACGCTTGGAAACCGTTCTCGCCACGCTTCAGACCGTTTTCGGCCATAATGTCCAGCACTTTATGAGCTTCATCGAGGCTGCGACAGAAGGGGATCATGGCCTTGATGTTGGTTAGTCCGTGCTCGTCGCGGGCCTTCTTGAAAGCCTTACACTCAAGCGCAAAGGCTTCGCGGTATTCTGGCGAATAATAGCGGCTCGCGCCGCGCCAGCCAATCATGGGATTGTTCTCCTGTGGCTCGAATTGCTGACCGCCAATCAACCCCGCATACTCATTGGTCTTAAAATCGCTAAACCTAATGATCACATCATTGGGGTAAAACGCCGCGCCAATAATACTGATACCTTCACAGAGCTTGTCGATAAAATATTGCGATTTATCTTTGTAACCAGCCGTCAGCTCATTGATCTGGTTCCGAACAGCCTTGTCGGTCACTTCGCCAAATTTCAGAAGCGCCAAGGGATGAACCTTGATATGGGAGTCAATGATAAACTCCTCTCGGGCCAAACCAACACCATCGTTGGGAATATGCGAATAGGCAAAAGCGTGGTCAGGAGAACCGATGTTCATCATGATTTTGGTTTTAGGTCGTTCCAGGTTGGTAATATCTGTCCGTTTCACCTTAAACTCAAGCTTACCGGCATATACGTAGCCTTCGTCACCCTCGGCGCAACTCACGGTAATAGGTGCCTTGTCGACAATCTTAGCTGTGGCGTCACCAGTACCAACCACACAGGGGATACCCAGTTCCCGCGACACAATCGCCGCGTGGCAAGTCCGGCCACCTTTGTCGGTCACGATAGCGGCAGCCATCTTCATGATTGGCACCCAGTCGGGATCAGTCATCTCTGTTACCAGAACGTCTCCGGGCCGGAACGAACTAATGTCTTTGAGATCAACGATTTTGCTCGCTTTGCCAGCCCCGATTTTATTACCCACACTGGTACCTTTCACGAGCTGGTTACCCTTACCGACAAGCTGATATTCTTCGATAACATGAACATCCTTGCGCGACTCAACTGTCTCGCCGCGAGCCTGCACGATATACAGCTGGTTGTCGTCTTCATCTAAGGCCCATTCAATATCCATAGGGTGACCATAATGCTTTTCAATCTCGATACCCCAGGCCGCGAGCGTTTTGACCTGTTCATCAGTGATAGCGTATTTGTCGCGCTCAGATTTGGGCACCGGCAAATTCTTGGTCTTTGAGCCCACGACAGGAACCATCCGCTCCTGCTTGGCGCCTAGGCGTTTCTTGAGAATAGCCATGGTTGGCTTAAAAACAGTAAACTCATCGGGGCTGACGCGACCCTGCACGATGTTTTCACCCAAGCCGTAAATCGAAGTTACTACCACGGCATTTTTGAAGCCCGATTCGGTATCAATCGTAAACATGACACCGGCAGCTTTGGAACGCACGGCCACCATCTGTTGGATACCCACCGACAGAGCCACGCTCATGTGATCAAACCCATTTTCTACCCGATAAACGATCGCCCTATCAGTAAAGAGTGATGCAATGCAGGCCTTGGTGGCGTGCAGCACCTCGTGCTCGCCTGAGATATTCAGGAATGTCTCTTGCTGACCGGCAAACGAAGCGTTGGGCAAGTCTTCAGCCGTAGCCGATGAGCGCACCGCCACCACTAGATCTTGGTGACCGCATATTTTGCTCAGTTCTTGGTATCCCTGCTTAATCTCGGATTCAAAATCCTCAGGCAGTGCCGAATTCATGATGGCGGAGCGAATTTTGGCCCCGCGCCGCCCAAGGTCAGCTACATCCTTGACATCGAGCCCCTCAAGAAGCGTCCTGATTTTGGCGTCAACACCTGAGCTTTTGAGAAAATAACGGTAAGCATCGGCCGTAGTCGCCAATCCGTTAGGCAGTTTCACACCTTTTGGTGCCAAGTACTTCACCATCTCGCCGAGCGAAGCATTTTTACCACCGACTTGAGGAATATCGGTCAGCGAGACGTCTTTGAAGAACTTTATGTGGCGGTACATGAAAATCCCATAGATTAATGTTCAATACCTATTATAAGCTTAAGCGCGATAAAATAATAGCCGCCATCAGGTTCGTTCACAACGATGTACTACTTACGCTTGACTCGTTTGGCTACCGGACGCACGGCCATAATGCCGGCTCCAGCCACAGCTACCGCCAAAACAATGCCGGTGAGCATGCCCGAAAATACGTGAGCCATCGAGCCGAACCGGGACAATGTCCCCAAACAAACCAGTGTTTCACCGGCTACGATCAGCCATATGAGCCATACCCAACGTTTGCGGTATGCCAAATATCCCAGCCAAACCACTGCCGCCGCCAGCAGTCCCACTACCACTAGAATTTTCAAGACGTAGGCGCTTGATGCATCATAAAGTCTTTGAGCCAGTAGCGTTTGTGCAAGCAGCAACCCATATGCAACCGCCACCTGGGCAACCAACAACTGGAAAAAGGCCTTGAAGGGATTCATGACCATATGTTACACCAAACATAACCGTTTTTATACTCAGTCTAGAGAATAAAATTGTGCGATAGCGACTGGGCAAATGCCCGATACGATCGCTTGAAGGGCCGAATGTAGCCTCTCAAAAGCCCGAGAATCACCATGGATTCTTCGGCGAGTTGCACATATGTAAACAGAAGTAGGCCTGCATCTCGTCGGTGCCACGCACGCAACGGCCACCAGAAATAGAGGAGCTGGGGCATCAGCACCAAACAGCTAAGTGCCGTCAGTGGATGGTGACTGGCGCCTGCCAAAAAGCCCACACCGGCCAGAATCGGCATTGGAAAAACCGGCGGCAGCAATTTATAACGCTGATGAAACTCCAGGTTTCTTGGCCCCCGTTGAAACGGCCTCAGCAGGTATTTCATGAGCGTCATATCAGGATCATGGACCATCCGGGCCTCGCGCCGTAGTACAAACCGCTTGTCTGGGAACTGATGGTTAAGTCGCATGCAGATGTCGCGGTCCTCGATGCCAGACATACTCACATCCCAACCGCCCACAGCTCGCAAAGCATCGGCTCTAAAGGTTCCAGTAGCACCATACAAGACATCGACTGCCATCGATTCTGGCAAGCATGCCGGAATTTTGACCTTTGATACTAGGTAGTACCAGAGTCTACTCAGAGGATTGCCACCAAAAGGTTTTACCAGCGCCGACTCCATGCCGGTGGCTGTTTCGTTCATGTAGTCTTCCACCAGAGTGCAAGCTTGCCGCGATGGTATGAGAAAACTTCCAACACCCATGATGTCGGGCGACTGATAGCCAGCGGCAATCTGCCGCAATAGATCCGGCAACGCCACACAGTCGTCATCAGTAGCCAAAATAATACTACCCTTGGCCAGATCTAAACCCGCATTGCGTGCCGCCGAGATACCCCGATTAACCGGTAACCTGACTACCAGAGCCCCGTGAGCCTGCGCCACCTCAGCTGTGTCATCACTCGAACCATCATCAGCCACAATAATCTCAAAACAATCCCCGGGGTAATCCTGAGATTTGAAAGATTCTATCGTGCGCGCGATCGTCCCCGCACCGTTGTACGTATTGATAATAACCGATATAAATGGCACAGATTTCATCACCGGAGCAGCCACCAACATTGACACTCTTGAATAAGGCCCTTACTATAACAAAACCCAACAGATGTAACAAGTATTGGCTTATCTTATGAGCACTCACGCCACTATTGCCCAGAAAATCAGTTCTGCCAAATCGGCTGTATTGCGCCGCTATGCCGACTGGAGAGTTGGTGCTACCCGCGACGAAAAGTTTGTGTACCGTACTTCACCCAACGTTCTACTTACGTTTGACGACTATGGTAGTGCCGATCAAATCAAGAGAATCCTCAAGGCTTTGCGCGCCGCCAACGTGAGAGCTATGTTTTTCCTGCAAGGCGACTGGGCGAGTGAGCACCCAGAACTCGTAACCAGGCTCGAAAGTGCCGGGCATATCATTGGCAATCACACCACCACTCACCCTAATTTACTCGAATTGACCGACGAACAAGTGAAGCAGGAGATCTTGGATGGTCCCGACACCGAATTCGTGCGTCCACCTATGGGACGGTACAACCGGCGCATCAGGAACATTATCCACGGTCTCGGCAAAAAAATTGCCTACTGGAGCATCGACAGTGACGACTGGCAGGGAGTTTCAGGCGAGCAGATCATCGCCAAAGTCTCAAATGAGCTCCATCAGGGCGCCGTCATTCTCATGCACATTCATGCCGACAACACCATTGCCGTTTTGCCTGAACTGATCAAAACCATTCGTGATCGAGGTTTTGAGCTCGAACGTTCAGCAAATTAGCATCTCAGTATTGGTGTTTACTAAATAGGGCAGTTTCCGCCTATTTTTTGACCGGCTCGCATACGATACACAATTCTTATGCTTAAATGAGAGTATATGAAACTACCAAAACTCAACCGCAAAGTCATTGTTGTAGGTTTAGGGCTAGCCCTCATCCTGGCTGGCGGAGGCTATGCCTACACCCGCACACTCAATCAACCCGACAACCATACCGTCACCCAGCCGTCTACCCAAACTCCCACGCCGACTACCGCCAGCCCGGCGCCACCCAGTCCCAGCACAACAACAGGCCCAACACCGACTCCTACTACCACACCCCAACCCACTCCCAGTAAATACTTCACGCTCGCAGGCGATGCGACAGCCGATGGGGTCCAGCTTGACTGGGACGTGGCCGGCTACGACGTCAGCCAAGGATTCAAGCTCGCTATCGACAACTCTACTACCGGGACCTTTAGCAATTTCAAATACCTCTCGAGCCCAACCGTCAGGTCGGCCCTCTGGAAAGTTGGCGACGGCCAAACCAGGTACTTCAAAATTTGTGGCTACCACAAAGATGCCGGTAATGCAGTCTCTGGTACCACGGCTTGTTCCAACGTCATCAGTCTCGACACCAACAACGTAGCCGCCGAAACCAGCGGGTCCATCACGCTATTACCCTCAACTTCAAACGGCGGTTTCCATTGGATCACCGAAGGCTACGCACCCTACGGCTTCAGGCTTGTGTGGGCAGCCCACGCCAACCCCGCCTACCCGGCCGATCAGAGCCAAAGCTTCCAGCCAGTCTGGAGTAATGCCAGCTCAGGTAGCATTCCAAACACCACCGGTACTTGGTACGTCAAAGCCTGTATGATTACTGCCACCCAAGCCTGTAGTAATTACTCAGACGAAAAGACGATCACCATACAGTAAGAACTATTTTATACTGAGCATGACTAGTTATTACCGATAAACTTCCCAGCGATTACCAATCTTAATAACCTCGATCACCAACGTCATAGCGTCAAGACGCTATGCAGACGATGATACCCAACCTATAATGAGCCAACCCACCTGCCAGCCGGCACATCCATTCAGGCTAAGCGAATTGGTATATTTCGACAGCAATACCCAAATCAATCAAAGTTTCCGGACAGAGGATTGGGTCTACGCAATCAACGAATACAAATCAGATAACCGCCATGGGTCCGAAACAATCGGCCATGCTGATCAAAACTACGACC
This sequence comes from uncultured Candidatus Saccharimonadales bacterium, assembly GCA_964467655.1. Classification (GTDB taxonomy): domain Bacteria; phylum Patescibacteriota; class Saccharimonadia; order UBA4664; family UBA4664. The sequence continues at coordinate 60,370 of CAYXSN010000005.1, forward strand.
CAAAAAGCACGAAACCAACATGCAGCATCCTCAAATCATCAGCTAATATGCCATATCGGCTGTGTCATTGGACCGATTATGACCGCATCAATGTATTTGAGGTTACATTCATTCGATCGGGCACGTTTGTTCGATCAACAATTCCTACTGATCTAAACACCGATATTTCAATCACTGAAACCGGTGAGTTTGTGGACTCGTTTAGAGAGAAAAGTACTTTTGGCCTCCCGGTCCTGCGATCAAACGGAGCTTAGCCACAGACGTTAGAACTCCCCGCATGTTCGAACGATCCAATTCAGCTATACTTGCGGATAGCGCTGAGGAGCAGCGCATGCCAAAATAGCTCGTTCTTGTTAACTCATCAACCACAGCCAAGGAACCAATGACAAGTGAATGGGGTGGCAGCAAGCAGCCATTCAATCGGTCGGTTTCGAATGGGGACTGCCGAAATTGGTCTACTTGAAATCACCCCAATGCCAGAAATGTAAACCAGATCAAGATATACGCTAACCACCAGAGGATAATCAAATGACAACCATCAATCCGTACATTAATTTCAACGGCAATGCCGAAGAAGCTTTTAATTTCTATAAGTCAGTGTTCGGCGGAGAGTTTGCGGGGGTTATTCGTTTTAAAGATATAGCCAGCGCAGAGTTCCCGGTATCCAAAAAAGAGGCAAACAAGATAATGCGCATTGTGCTCCCCATCGGTACGAACGTCTTGATTGCGAACGATGTACCTGAAGCCATGGGGCGAGTAGACGAAAACGAAAATAGATCCAAGATCGCAATTACGGCGGAAAGCAAGGCAGAGGCGGACAGGATTTTCAATAGTCTTTCAGAGGGTGGGACCGTTGAGATGCCAATTGACGAAAGTCCCTGGGGCACCTACTTTGCTATGTTTCGAGATAAATATGGGATTGAATGGACGATAGAGTGTGACATCCCAGGAAGTATAAACAACAGCTAACGACCCAAACCGGATCGTTATGAGCATAAGAACATTGGTACCGCTGGTCGTCAGATGGCTTTGTTACCTGCCTGCGACAACAGTCTAAATAATCACATTTGAAGACCGTCGGCGCATATGGTATAGTCCGCCTGTCTCAATAGAGATTTCAGCCTGGCATAAGCCACCAACTATTCCGAGGTGACATCATGCAAGACGCCACTACCGCCGCCGTTCGCGCGACCATCGAGCCCAGCGTTGCAGCCTACCTGTTCGGCAGCACCGGAGCCCTGGGGGTTGCTCTGACGGCCGCGTCGCGATCACTTCACATCCTGGCATCCACCGGGCAGAAGCTGGGCGACTTGCCATATTCAGACATGTCCCACCAGCTCCAGCTCGTGCGTTCCAGCGGCCTGCCATGCGTATGGGTCCCGGCACAGGGCTATGAGCTGGACGCCGACGAGCGCGACGCACGGTACCAGATGGACAGCCGGACACGATCTCCCAAGACGCCCGATCCGGCCGATCGAGCAGTCAGTGGCGGTCGCTCATACGCGAACACGTATCCGTTCTGGCTGCCCATCGCCGGGCAACCGGCCATCTTGGTCAGGAAGGACGATCTGGCTTATTGGAACTGGCCTCTGTATCTGGGCCTCAATGACCTCCCCGTCGGCCTGTTCGGCTTCAGCGTCAACGTGGCGCTCCAGACCGATACCGGCAATTGCGAGGTCGACTGCAACCAGATCGCCCAGGTCCTGGCCGCCATCGGCCTCGGCGACTACACCGGCGATCAGCTGGCCGCCCACATCGCTAGTGACGTCAACGACCTGCCGCCAGATTTCCGGCTCAGCGACCAGCACAGCTCTGCACGCGTTCACCTGAACGCTTGGGACGGCACTCGCCGTCCGCTCTGGGCGCGCGACATCAACAATAACCTCGTGCGCAACGGCTCGGTGCTGGTGCAACCAGCTGGTGCCACGGAGGAGTGGCGGCTGCCGCGCTTCTTGCGCTTCACGGTGAGTCGAACGCAAGACTCGTTCGGCTGGCCGCACGGCATCATCTACGAGCCCGAGGAGCGGGCCAGTCTGTACGCCGTCGCTGACAGGATCGCAGCAGCATTCAACGCCAGCTGAGACGACCGGCTCATCGGCCGTCAGGGGCTTCCGGATGTCCGGAAGCCCCTGACGCCTAAGGCTCTGATATCATACCGATATGGCATCCACCACAAAGCAAATCTACCGATAAACTTCCCGGCGATTGCCAATCTTAATAATTTCGACCACTAGTTGCTCATCTGTAATTGAGTATATAACCCGATAGTCGCCAATCCTGATCCGCCACGCTTCCACTCCGATCATTTTCTTCACACCATGAGGCCTAGGATCATGCGCTAGGGAATCAATCAATTCCGAGACCTGCTTTCGAGCAGCAATAGGCAACTTGCGTAACTCCTTAGTGGCACTAGTCCGAAATATTACCGAATAAACCATCCGCTAAAGCAGCCCGTCTCGCACTAAATCGGCCTTGACTTTGTCCCACGCAAGCAACGGCTCAGCCTTGCGCTCCTCTACAGTCGCTGCATCCTCGGCATCTTCTAGAAGTTCAGCAAGTTGATCATTAATCAGCTCCGAGATGGATTTATTTTGCTCAACCGCTTCGTGTTGCAAATATTTTTTGACGTAAGGATTTAAATAAACAGTTGTTCGCTCTGTGAGGGTAGCCATAGTGCTCTCCTTAATTGATTTCATTTTATCTTAACAACGTCATAACGTCAAGACGTCGTTAGAAGTGTCATCCGCGCCAACGGGTATATCAATGCTGGTTTGATAAGGTCTACCTATGAAATCGATAACTGTATGATGTAATCGATACTGGAGCACTCTCATGCCGGCTTCCTCAACTGCTTTTTACGTGAGGCTTCTTATCGTCGAAAAAAAACAGATGGATTGAAGCCAATACACCTGCCGCTTCCCGAAATGATTCGGAAGACTTCTTGCTGAGGCTGGATGACTCGGCGGTGTAGACCTCAACAAATATGTTCACAAGTCTTCGGAAAGATCAGCACTCGCGAAAAATAGTAATTATAGCTTTCATAGGATTACCTATAAGCCAATGAGTCGGTGCTAGCCGAACCGGCGACGTTCGAGTCCTCCGGTGATCATATTAAAATAACCCAACCGAGAGGTTGGGTTATTTTAATGGTACACCATAGTCACAGATGTTCGAACCAGAATTAGGGAAGAAAAACTAGGAGCACCGCTCAACAACCTATAGCCCACTAAGCTCCGGTATCCGATACTAGTGCTATGGAACTATTCAATACCGGAGGTGACCGCAAAACATCACCCATGCAATTGCTGCGTCAAGGACGAGTGTGGCTTGGACTGTACGACTATGCTGTCAAAGACCGTGATGTGATTGCGGCACTCCCGGCCATTTATTGCTTATTTTCTGCTTTGGAACTTTACCTCAAAGCGTATATCGTCCTCATAGACACTGATTACGCCGACACCACAAAACTCAGAAAACTTGAGCACAACTTCAGCAAGCTCTATGAGCAAATCCAAAGACTAGCACCGCCCAAATTGGCTGTGCTGATTAAAAAACAGCTCCATCATTACAAGCTTATGGGGCTAAAGCTCGACACGCTTAAATACCCCGAAAATCAAAACATTTGGTCCATTGACCACGGCCTTGTCGAAGGAAAGCATACCCTGAAGGATATATTCGATACCATCGAGGCAGAGATTGCCGAGCAGGAAGATGCTTGGATTAACACCGTCTACCCGAGAGAAATCCACATCGGATTTATGTTTCAGACCGATTTTCAAGGAGACCCGCTGACGCTATCCAAGGATGAAAAGCATAAGCTTGCAAATACTTGCTCCAATTGCTTACCCCAGGGAGTCATCGTAACGCAAGAATACAATTTCCCTTGGCAACGGGAGCCCCAGCCACCCAAAACCTGCCTGATATGTGGGGAGTGGTTTATCCCCGACATTAATCATCGACCCTGGAGCTAGCCCACCCCACCACTCAGCTCACTATAAATATCGAAACCAGGGTAGAATCGTAGGTATGGCATCGAATAATGACGAAATAACCGAAGCTGCGATGAAAGCCCTAGCGGTGGGCACGAGCGGCATTATCGGCATGAATGATCCAGTGGCCGGTGCGGCAATTGCCACCGGAGCGGAAGGTATCACACTCGCCTTACAGGCAGCTGGGTCGGCCATTAATAACCTCAGAATCAACCGAGCAAAACGGTTAATCAAGCAAGCCGCCGAAAACGCCGGAAAAAGCCCAGAGGAGTTCTGGAGCCTCATATGTCAATCCGAAAAGCTGCTTGACCTAGCACTGGTTGCGCTTGAGGCCGGGTCAAAAACGGCTCTCAAGTCCAAAATAGACCTGTACGCAAAAATCCTGGCGGGCGAGATCGATAGCCACGAAGACATGCTCGATGCGGTAAAAATCCGCTTTCTCACCCTGGCCCTCATTGAAAAACCACATCTGGAGATTCTACACGTTATCTCCAAGCCATCACCCAACATTACTCCTAAAGACGACGCTGACTTAGGCTGGGCAAACAATGACATCGCCAAGGCATTACCCAGTTACGAAATTGTCCTCCCGGCCCTCATTGAACCAATGCTTAGCAATGGTCTCGTTTGGAATAACGGCTTGGGCCGGTATGGCTACAAACCATACTGGAAGCTAACTGAGTTAGGCAAAGACTGCTTGCAGCTGTTGTCAGGCGAGAAACCGGTACATCACGAACCAAGTAAACCCGGCACACCACAAGAGCCACATCAACCGCACTCCATAATTCAGCCCTTGGCAAAAAATGATTTTAATATCGTTAAGCTTGAAATCGTCGATAACAACGGCAGACCCATATCAAAACCATTTCGCCTCAAGAATGGCCAAAACGTTTTTAGATGCATCGCAACCTACGCCGATGGCTCAACTGAACCCTATAGTCCCTATTGGACGTGTCCAATCATCCTAAACCGGGGGAGGGAAGTCGATATCGACGTTTGGGGAACTTTTGACCAAATGAAACATGCCGAGGCTCCCATAACAGCCGGTGGCAACCATATGAAGTACACGAGCCTAAGCTGCTGGGTCTTTCCACCCATAAAGGAAACACCCACCGGCAATAGCGAGATTCCTCATGACGGCGTTGAATTTGACTATTCAGAGATACAATAAGCTCATGGACTTGGAAATGTGGTAGAGGCACCGAAACCCGTCGGCTCGTAATGCGGACATTGCGGCCTGCTACCCTAGTCCTCAAACCAATAGTGGTGCATCTGCCCCATGAACTCTTTTGTTATAGGAAACCCCGAAGCATCACCAATAACCGAATCAATTTCGCATGAGGGGCATAGCGCCGTTTTACCATTATCAACCCAATCATCAATTTCATCCGGCGTAAAAATCTTGAGACAGTAAAAGCACCCGCACACCTTACTCGCACCAAGTTCAACACGGTGCTGCGAAGAATGTTCATGCGCTTTTACGATTTCCGGCGGCATTGATGCTTTGGCTCGCTCTAAAGCCGCAACAACCTCAGTCATTTCATCTTTTGGCTTGCCTTTAGGTCCAAATGGTCTCATGGATATATGATATCAAATTGCCCACTAGCCAACCCACCACCCAGCTCACTATATCTGGCTAACCATGAGATAATTCAAGCATGACCAAACCTTACGGAATGAAAGCTGAGCTTAAAGATTACCCTTGGCGTGATTTGCGTGAAGAGCTGGACCTCAACGACATACACCTCAAAATCGAAAACGGCGCCCTAGAAGTCGGCTATGACCGAGAGGAAGATGAGGCAAAAGCTAAGGAGGTAGCCACGCTATATCTACAAACCCATAGTCTGCGTATGGGCTTTAAAGTCGCGGCCAACTTCAACCGTACATGGAAGCCAACCCCAGCTGGCGGAGTAGCCCATGCCATGGCACTTCAAAGCTCAGTAAAATTTAACGATCGCTTGCAGGCAACAATCCACCAAGCCACAATCTCCGGTCGTGCCCGTATCGTCAGCCAACAAATGGTAGACACCGCCAGTTTCACTAACGACACTCTCATGGTGCAAAAAGCTTTGAAAGACCCGGCGCTAAAGCAGGCTATAGCATATTTCGGTGACGAAGTAGCCGATGCCAGTAAGCCCCTCTACGGCGTATACAAAGCCATCGAATCCATAACCAACCACCTTGGCAAACAGGGCCGTAAAAAGCTAGCCCAACTGGCTAGCCAGAGCGAATCATACATCTCCGACCTCATGGAGACCACACAGTACAGCCGGCATGCAGTTACTCAAGCTCGCCAGCACCTAACCGAGAAGGAGTGCATTACGCGAGCAAAGACCCTAATTGAAGCTTATGCACGGACAATTAGCTAGCTTTGCTAACTACCAGAGGCATTAAGGGCATACTGGACGGAACAGACAACTGCAACCCGATTATTCACTAGTTGGTTGTTGGTTCGCTCTCGGGCTTATCTAATGAGCTGAGAAGTTTGATGGTGGTGTATCTTTTTGGGGTTCCTGCCGCAACAAGTAATGTTAACCCGAGCCAAATAATTGCCAGTATCCATCCGCCAACCGGGTCGAACCCGACATCAAATTTGGGGTTTCTAACGAATGCAGCAATTAATACAAGCAGTACCAGCGATATAACGACATTTCGCACGGCTTTAAACAGATAAACTCTTGGCTCTATATATTTTGGCGCCTCATCCCGGTAGACGTAAGCATCAAGCATCGTTTGATCGTAGTTTCTGTTCTTCAGATATTCCTTAACAGCGAGATACCTTACTGATTGTTGCTTCATTCGCCCAACTGCCGAAAGAAATTCTGTATGAATATCATTTTGGTATCCGGCCAACCTAACGGCTACCTCATGAGATACCTCAAAGCGTTTTTCAAAATCTTTAGCCGTTAGCACTACCGCATGCTCAGATGACTTCGAAATTGGTCCGGGGGTTTCGTCACCTATATAAATCTCAGATGCATCCGAAAAGCCTATGTAAATTTCGCAGTAGACCTCAGCCGTCAAATCGATTGCGGTAAGCTTCTTCATACTGGATTCTCTCCTTGGTTCCATTGCCACTGCAGTAAAATCCTATCTAGAAGACATCGTAAGGAGAAAGTATTACTCCGCCATCGCTATCGAGAACCTGCCATTTTTCCTTCTTCCGGAACAAAGTACGCTCAAGTTTAACCTTGCCTTCCAGGATTGATGCCAGACCCTTGAGCATCACCTGTTTGGGTTCGTCCTGATATATACAATTCTTATACTCGATATGGATAAAATCCCAATCTCCTTTTGGCAAATGAACGACGCTGACTTTTGCATCAAATTTATCATCGTGAATTACGACATCGCCAAAAACCCTATCATTTGAGGAATGCTCGTTATATCTGTACTCGACGCCGCGATCCGATAACAACTGTTTTAATTCTTCGGGCATGTTATTTTCTTTCATCGAGGCGAGAATTGCTCTAGCGCAGCGGCGGGCACTTTTCGACTTTCAGGATTTATGCGCTGCCAAACATCGAGTTCTTTTCCCGACTTATCGGTAAAAATATATTGTTTTTTCCTTGTGAGCGTCAGCTTCACGACATATTGTTTTTCGAGAAGCGCGCGGATTATCAACTCATAAATTTCATCAGGGTTATCTGGAAATTCATTTCCCCCAAATCCGATAGAGATAATCGACCAAGCGTCATTCTTTTTAAGCAGGTATATGTAGATTACGCGATGTTCATTTTTATTGTCTCTAATCGTTACCGTCAAACTCGTACTATCTACGCCTACGGATGGCTGCTCAATAGAGACGTCGTATTTGTCCTTAATTTGATCTAGTAATTGCGTTATGGTCACTTTATTTTCCCTCCTACTAGGAAATCGAACGGTAAGGGCACACTTAATAAAGCCTGTTTGCCCAGGACTGATTGAAGACGGCCTCCGTGGTCTCAGTTCTGCCCACATCCTCACCGATTTCTATTTCGGTCTGTTTATCCCATTGCTTTGGTAGCGAGCGAGTTTGGTTACCATCCGCCTTAAACACTGCCGCCCTAAGAATGTTGCCATCAAGCTCTTCTGTTATCAGCTTCGCTGCTTTAGGATTACCCGTAACATATTCGTAGTACTTTAAGCCGCTATCAACCCTTTTTCTAAGCATTATCAGCTCAGTGGCAAAAAGAACTACTTCAAGAACTGTCCCCGCCGCATCGGTCGCCTTATATTCGGATTTTGGCTCAATGAAATGTTCCAGACCTCCTTCAAGATCGGCTAGGTCTTTATATGTTTCGGTTTTGCCGTCATGCCCGATGGTTATCGGGAGTTGGGGTTGGTAGTTTTGAGGGTTAACTATGATATGCATTTTAGAACCTCCATGGTGACTGTAATCTCATATTCGGCCTACATTTGCATAATGTTCCGACCAATCTTACCCATGTATGGGGTCAACTCAAGTCACGCCCCACCAAGAAAGAGACCTAATCTCGAGGCCAATATTCTTTTCCAGACTGGCCCGTCACAACATATTTTTTTTGACCAAAGCCAAACAATGTTTTTTTCTCGGCTATTTTCCCCGATAATATGCCATCGAGTGCTTCAAATAAGCTTTCTGGGCTTTCGTCGGTGTATTCTCCGTTGAGATATTTCACCGCAATCAATTGCGCGCCTAGGGAATTATTTTTATTCTCGACGAGTTCCACGACTACGACATTGTTCGAGTTACCTGGGCGAATCTCGATCTCCATAAAGCTTAGGTTGGGACTTTCTTTGCTCGCCGTTAAAGGCCGAGTTACCTCACATTGCCCTGAATATTTTTGAGCGAGTTCTTCAACCCTATTAACTGCATTTAATTTAGCCATTTCTACCACCTTCCTCCTACGATGAAGTCCCAGTGACGATCTTTACCGCGCCACTTCCAACCAGCACGGAAAGTCTGGCGGTTACCCGGAAAGCGCGACCACCCTAACTTGAAACTTCCATAATTATTTAGTTTACCGGCACCACTGCCCAGAGTTGCGTGTCCAAAGAGCTTACTATTTACCCCAATGACCGGCATTCGTGACTGTACACGCGCCAACTTAGTACTAACCGCTTCAACTCCCTTAAGAAACATCCCCGCCCTACCGGCATTTACCGCCTTTGCTGCAACCTTGGTCAACAAGCCCGCGCCCACCAAACCACCAGCAGCAACCAACGCCTCCCCGTACCGTCCCTGAGCGACATTCCCTGCGACAGCAACCGCAGAGCATGCTATGCCGATCGGACCAGGTATAAACGAGCCTATTGTAGCAACTGTGGTAACAACTTTTGCCGCAGCCTTAAACTTGTCCCAGAATCCAGCATTCCCATCTAAGTCGAAACCGTTTACTGGATCAGTCGGGTACACATAGCCGTTCTCGTTTCCACCCTCCTGCGGATCGACCTGGAGGAACCTCCCAATCTTCGCCAGGTACACCCGTGCCCCCATCTCAGTCGGAGCAAGAGCAAAGGCTGTTTCGGTGTCCTTTTCGTGCTGACCGACCCAGCCATAGGTAGAGCCGGTTGCGGTGTTGTTGGGGGAGCTAGCGACCGGGTTACCGAAGGGATCGTACATGAAGGTACCCGTTTGCGTACCATTGGCGTCGGTGGTTGCCATAGTGTCGCCATGAACATTGACGAGGGAGAAGACGCGGTTAGCCGGAGCTGTTTGGTTCGGTCGTACAGTCAGAAGAACTCCACCGGGCAGTTGCTCATACTTCTCGACGATGGCATTGCTTGCATCGAGGAGTAGATCGGGAGAGTCGCCAGCGCCCGTAAACCCATACTTGTTGGTAGTCGTAGAGCCATTGACCAGCACCCGCTGGATAGTCCTACCCTGGACATCGCGAGTGTAGGTAGCAGACTTGCTACCTACAGTAATCGAGCTGTTGCGATCACTTGAATCGTACGCAAACTGAGTGACAGGCGTGGTGCCAATTTGAGTGGTGTTGCCATGCGCATCGTAGACGGGGCTCGTGACGGAGGCATCGGAGCTACTTACGAGGCGGTCAGCGTAATCGTAACAGTAGGTCGTCGTGACCCCATTTACCGTTTGGCTGGTTCGGTTGGAGTTTTTGTTGGCATTGGCATTGTAGGTACCCGTGCAACTAGTAGGGGAGCCAAAACCGTAGCTGTAGGTATTTGAGCCAATGGTCGCAGAGGTTAGGCGGCCTGCTTTGTCGTAAGTGTAGCTCTTGCTTTGACCAAGCTCGGTGCCAGAGATGATTTGGCCGGATTGGCTGCGAGTAACAGCGTCGGTAACATGCGTCGTACCATTACCGAGCGTGTAATCCATGCCCACCGTCCGGCCGAGAGAGTCGCGGGAGATGGCCAGAGCTTGCGAGCCAGCGGTAGGGTAGGTGACGCCTGACAGGCGACCGTAGCCATCGTAGCTCGGAACCGCCTGGGTAACCCCGTCGAGGGTTTGGGTGGTTAAACGATTGTAACTATCGTATGTGAACCCTTCTGCGCCGAGCGGACCGGAACGCGAGCTGAGGCGGCCGAGAGAGTCGTAGCTCGTTGTGGTGGTCTGGTTGTTGGCGTCGGTGTAGCTGACTGTACGGCCAAGGAGGTCGCTAGTGCTGGTAATGGTGCCATTAGCATCGGCCGTGCTCACAACGAAGGGATTACCACCAACGGACCAGTTGTTAGTGACGGTGCGGGCCGGAGCGCTACCAAAGGCCGGGATGGCAACTTGTGTGACTCGGCCGCGAGAGTCGTAGGTGGTGCAAGTCCAGGAATCACTATTGTAGCGAGTAGCCACCACCCGACCAGCTGCGTCGTAAACTGTTTCAGTGGTACGGCTAATTTGAGCGCCAGCTCCATCTGGGTCGGCTTCAGCCTTGAGCTTCAGCATACCTGCCTGGCTCACGGCCGCTCCGCCCACGCAGGGGTTAGCCCGGGTTTCGGTGGCACCGTAATAGGCGTATTGCGTACTCGGGTTACCTGCATCGTTGCCCGGCAGCACCTTAGTGAGCTGCCGCAAGTAGCTACCGCTAGTGCCTTGGGCTTCGTAGGTACTTGAGCTAGTGTAGTTGAGACCAGCAGAATCGAGGGTATTGGACTGTGCGAGGCCGAGCTCGGGATTAGCGCCGTAATTGGTAGTCGATTGCGTATCACCAACCGCAGCGCTTGAGTCAAAGGTCTTTTGGCTCGTCGCTAGTCCGTAACGGGGCGTCAAGATCGAACCAAGCACGCTCGTCTCACTCCCACCCGGCGCGGTCTTGAACAGTTCCAGATGACCGTCGGCGTCGAGCGTGGAGCCGACGGCTTTATTGTAATAGTCGAGCCGGACGCGGTGCCAGGAGTTGGCGGTCGGATTCGTGAACACGCCAACGGTATGGTCGCGGTAAACACCGTCAGCCCAATCATCAGCCACAAGAATATCGTCAATCCAGAGGCGGGCACCATCGTCGGACTTAACTTTGAAAGTGTGGTCGCCGGTTTCGGCCAGCTTAATTGAACCGCTCAGCCGCAAGCCCCAACCGTAAGTGGACTGGCTCGGCGTAATGGGCTGCGTCGAGCCCCAATTCTTCACCACATCGCCGTTTGTGGGGCCAACGCCAGTTTGGTGGCTCCTGGGGGCGCCGGTGAGGACCTTGGTGCTCACGCCGGTGCCATTGGTAGCAATTGCGACGTCGTAGTAGGTGGCGGCTAGGCCGGTAATGCCCTCGTCATAGCCAGTTTGCGTATGGGGAGTTGAGCTGACATTAGCCGTCAGCGGCTTGCGGTCGGTCCCATACCAACTGCTCGGAGCGGGGCCATATTGATCCGTCGGCCGGTCGTCCTCGTCATAGATAGTAGTGGACTTGAGTCCAGCCGCATCCGTCGAAGAAAGCACCATATCCTTGCGAGGTGCCCCCGTAGTTGGGTCAACATCCCACTCGGTCTTGGTGGTGAGTCCAGATAACCAGCTCGACGGCGTACCAAAGGTTGTTCCGGTTGAAATACCAGCCATAATCTGGTCACCACCCGCCCCGGCGGTGCCGTTATTGAACGAGCCGAAGTCGGCCTTACCGTCAGCGTTTGCATCACCCGTAAACGGCTTCATGCCAAACCAGTTCCATCCCGCTAGGCTCTGAACATAGGTGGTGCTGTTAGCCAACGGTGAGCTCGCTCCATACAGGGTATGAAGGTCAGTGCCGCTCGGTGTACTGTGGACCAATGCTACGTCATCATAAGCATCGCCATTAAAGTTGCCCGCAGCCAGGTTTACCTTCGACCAAACCCAGCCATTTGCAGCAGGGAGGCTGCGGATGTAGGTCGAGGTATTAGCGAATGGTGTCGTACCACCATTGAGCATATGAACATCAATGCCGTCACTGGCTACCTGATGGAAGATAGCCACGTCAGAGTAGCCATCGGCGTTAAACTTCCCGCCCGCCAGTTTCATCTTGGACCAGGCCCAACCGTTTGAAGCCGGTAAGTTTACTACCCAGGTAGAGCTATTGCCGAAAGGCGTCGAGCCACCGTAGAGGGCGTGTATCCCGACACCATCATCAGAGAGCTGATGGAAGATAGTAAGGTCAGCTTTACCATCACCGTTAATATCACCAGGCACCAGCTTGAACTTGGACCAGGCCCAACCGCTAGAAGAGGGCATATTGCGTAGTAAGGTGGGGCTGTTATTGGAGGGTGAGCTGGTTCCATATAGTGCGTAGACATCGGCCCCGTCTCCGGTGGCCTGTCGAACCAAAGCTAGATCAGCTTTCCCATCGCCGTTAAAGTCACCCACAAGGGGCTTGATGCCATCCCAGCTCCAGCCCGGCAGGTTAGCCCAACGCACCAGCGGTTGGTAACCGCTACCCGTAGATGCTGCAAACATAACCTCCGAGCCACTCGCACCGCTGGCACCGTTGTTGAGCAAGGCAACATCGGCTTTACCGTCGCCGTTAAAGTCACCCGTGATGGGGATCGTGCCGTTCCAGTTGAAGCCGTACTGCTCAGTATCGGTCAGCGTGCGATACGTTGTATCGTACGTGACTTTACGACCTCCGGTTACGGCAGTATCCGGGTGCATGATGGTGTAGCCAGCATCGCTACCAGCAGCCGAGTAATAGCTGTAGCTATGAGACTGATGAGCGGCTCCAGCAGTAGCAGCGGGCATGGTTATGCTTGAAACGCGGCCAATGGCGTCATAGGAAATGGTCGTAAGCTCGTTTCCATCCTGAGTACGAACGCCAGCCGAGATAGCATCATTCGCCAACGAATCCCGCATCGATGTGATGCGGCCGAGCGAATCAAAGCCATAGTCGCTAATCTCACTCCCGGGGTGGATTAGCCGAGCAAGCCGCCCCGTAGACGAGTAGGCAAACTGCGTAACCTGGCTGTCTGACGTAGTAACCGCACAAATCATGCCAGCTGGTACGGCCGAGAAGCCCGAGGGAACCGAAGGACATCCGGCGTCGCCACTGTAGTAAACCTTAGCCCAACGACTTGAATCTACCCCATCGGTAACCTGGGTGAGATGGGCAGGGAGACCACTGTAACTGTACTGCAAAGCCGCCGGATTGCGATCGTCAGCCGGGCTCGTGCTCAGCTTGAGCGTGCCGTCAGTGTCGAAGACATAGGTACGGCCATCACTATCCTGGAGAGTGATGGTGCCGTCACCATTGCGGACCATGTGGCCGGTCTCGTTGACCGGAGGCGTGTAGCCCGAGCCGGTCCATTTATACTCATGCGTTTCACCGGTCGAGTCACGCAGAACCACACTATTTACGCCAATGGTCGCAAAATCATAACCAAGATCGCCATCGGCATCAATGCTTAAGCCCCAGCCATCTGGCAGCACTTGAGCCTGCGGCAGCAGCCAGTCCGACGGCACCGGTAGGGTCTTGTCGATACCTGGCCCATCAACATAGAGTCCAAGACTGGCATTGCCAGTCACCTCACGGTATTCAACCGTGATCGACTTAGTCTGTCCGGCAGTCATGGTGACGCCAGTTGAACCCGGCGCAGTCGTTGGCCAAGCGGGTGAGGTGGTGGAAGTAGACCAGTTATCGAGCTGGGTTACGCCATCCACGATAATCTTGATACCATCATCGGCCTGACCGCCAAACTTATAGGTGCCGTCTTGGGGTGCCTTAAAGTACCCCGACCAACGCACTACAAAGTTGTCTGCTGGCCCGTTTGGTACCGGCGAACCAGCACCCCAATCCATCCCGAGCGTCGTGTCAGTACGAGCCAAGAAGCGGCTACTGACATCCGACTCGCTCGAAGGGAATGAGCTTCCGGTGTAATAACGCCCGATGAGACCGTGCGGCGTAGCCACTGGCCGCACCCCGGTCTGAAGCCATTCAGTTGGCACAACTTGGTCAGAGAAGCCAACGCCGCGAACCCATAAACTGTTATAAGCTGCTCCAGTCGCCTCGGTGTAATCAACCGTAATGGGCACGGCCTGACCAGCCGTCAGGGCAACTCCCGTTCCCCAATGTTGGTTGGTGTAGCAACCTCCGCTGGTCGTATCCAGGACTACCTGACTATTGAGGGTAACTTTAACCGTATCATCACCAACACAGCCCATCGTGTAGGTGGTGGTATAGGGAGCCACAAAGTAGCCGCTCCAGCGAGCGCTAAAGTTATCTGTCGTTACCATGCCGGTGTACGGAGAGCCGGTATTCCAGTTGTAGTCGACGTTGGGCTCGACTCGGGTCAAAACGGGGTTGCCGGAAAAGGTGGTGTTGTTCCAGTACTGTGCTACCAGACCCTGGCGAGACCGTTGCGGCGAGTTGTAGTCAAGACCGATGCCCAAGCTACCGCCAAGTGCCGCGATTGAATGACTCTTGGCTCCAGTCGTTAAATTACCCGTAGCCAGGTCGACACTAACCGGGCCCACCGTATCAAACGCTTGGGTCGCATCCTTGCCGTTGCGCATATCAACTTTAAACGAGTATGTAGGGCTATAAACCGAAGCAGATTTGAGATAGGTGCCCTGGTAGCTATCCCACACCAAAGACTGCCAATAATAGGTTGTCCCGTCCTGCAAGACGTTGTCCGGCACGGTCCACTGTGATATCGGGGTAAGCCCCGAATCGGCAACGACACCGCTCACGCTTTGAATCGTGTTATATGGGTTCGAACCAGGAACGGTTTTGCTCGTTCCAATGATGTACCGATACTGCAATGGCCCGGGTCCATCTGGGTCGGTCGAAGCCGTAGTTTTTAGAAGTGGCTGGTTGGTCGTGGTTATGCCTTGGTCGGCAGGGGAACCGGCCGCAATCAGGCTTTGTGACGGAAGCGATTCGTAGTCAAACCAGACGAGCGTACGGTCGTAGGCCAGTAGTTTGTAGGAGTTCGTGTTAGCCTCTTCGCCGTGGACAATCATCCAAGCGCTGTAATCGCCAGCCGCGGCCGCTCTCCGGTACATATCCGACACATCAATGTCGCCTGTCGAGCCAACCGTCCCACTCTGCTCACCATAAGCATAGTCGATACAGCCATACCCGAAGCATCCCGCGTGGTCGAGGTAAACTGAGCGGTTATCGTAGGTGCCGTAGTAATGAACCCCGTCGGGAGTGGGCATCTCGACGTGGAAGATGGCTTGGACGATATATTTGCCCGCCACCGACGAATATGGGGAATAGAACATGAACCGCCAGATATTGCCACTAACGTTACCCACACTGTTGCCACAGCCCTGGCCCGGGTTGCAGACATAGCCGTCCGACTTGTAGTTAACGTAGTTGCTCCCGCTATAGCTCCAAAACGACGGATCAATCACCAGAGGGAATTTATCGGTGGTCTGCTTTTGCATCCAGTCCGAATCAAGCGTAACGGTGAGGCGTGAACCATTTACCGATTGCCGGACAATTGGTGCGGCCCCCAAGATGCCCTCAGTAGCAGTGGCGATAGTCGGAACCGGAAGCTTAATGTTGCTCAAAGCCCCGTCGAGCTTAAAACCGCCCGGATTGTCGGTATCAGGCAAGAGGTTTGCGCCCGAGAAATCAAACGAAAAAGTGCTAGCGGCGGCCCGGCTCTTTATGACGATGCTCTCTTTAACCTCTGAACCCGACAACTGGTACATCAGATCAATGCCCGGCCAGACATTACGGTACTTCACGATCTGGTTAGGGGCGGTACCGGTGACTTCTGGCTGGACTTGGCTTGCGCCGAGGGGTTTGAAAGTGACTGTCTGTCCGCCTTGATTTAGCTCAACTCCTTGTGTAGGCGAAACTGCGCCAAAGCGAGCCTGCCAGGAGTTAGCTTTGGTCTTCCATTTACCATCCGTGGCGTCTTGAGCCAGAGACACATCGACGTCTTTCCATTGGCCATTTTCTCGATAGCTCGTAGCTACTAGGCTACGGCGAAGGCTTTTGCTGCCGTCGGCGTTGAGGAAAACGGTGTCATTTTCAGTCCGACCTTCATTGAGAGCTTGCACGTGCCGTCTATCGCTTGGATGACCATCTTGCTGTGCTTTGCGGTCAGCATCCAGCTGCTGTTGGACAGAGATTGGGAGTGCGGAGGCTTTGCCAGTAGGGAGGGTGGCGTCGGCGGCCGGGGCGCTTGCGGGGGTGGTCTCAGCTAAAGCATGCGGTGTCCGAGCCTGATGCTTATTGTAGGCGTCGATGAGCAATCCCACGCCAACTGAACTCAAAGTAATTGCGCCAACCATAAATATATTGAACGCAGAATAATGGAGCTTACGATCAATTACTTTTTTGACACGCTGATACCACATCTGATTGGCTCCACCATTAGTATTTTAAACAGTACATGCTTGGTTTATGGCTTGGCAAGAGTTCACCCACCACTCCGCTCACTATTTCTTCACAATTGCCTCCTTTTTATAATCGCTAGTTCTTAAGATACCGACCATAAGTATCCATAAGGTCCTCACGATTGCGCGGATTATTGAGCTGACCCAGTATCATAAGACCGCTGAACCCATAGCCAACCATAAAGGCAATGAGGTAAGCCGGGAACCAGGCCCGTAGACCAGCATAAACAGCAGCCGATATTGCCAGCCAGACTAACGGGCTAGCCAATGTTACAACCCACGGAATTTTGTCTACTCGGCCAGCCCTCTTCCAGCGATACAACTGAGGTAGCGCCAAAAACAGGGGATAGATAATTTGAGCCGTCGCTAGCGCCCCAACGCCACAACCAATCATTAAAGCAATACAACCAAGAATAAGTACCATTTCTGGCTCCCTTTGTTAAAGCCATAATACAGTTTTTTCAAGATAAACTCCATGTATACTGCGTGGAGTAGACATGGAGCTCCATATCTAATGGAAACATGTCAGGCAATCTCCAGGAACCCGAAAACGAAGATCGCGAGCTGAAACAGCAATTCAGCCTACGGCTGGGTAAACGCCTGCGCGAAGTCCGCGAGTCGAAGCAGATTACGCAAGAAGAGCTCGCTAACCGCGCCAACATTTACAGGACTTATGTGGGCCATATTGAAACTGGCACCTACAGCCCGACAGTCTACACCATGTCACGCTTAGCCAAGGCAATGGGTATTGAGTTGGCAGAGTTATTGCGCGATTTAGATTAGCTTTAGCGATGCAGCCCCTGGAGCCACTCTACCACCGCCAGCAAGCTTTCAGGTTAGTGGGGTTTTAGGCTAAGTTAGGCCACCCCACCATCTAGCTCACTATTCCATCCAGGTATAAACTAGGTGGCAAACAGATATGAGGATGAGCATTACACATGGATCGATACTGGCCACTAAGTAAGGTATATTTCCTTGGCCAACTAGCTTTATTCCCTGAGCGATTAACCAATCGCGAGCTCTCGCCGTACGATCTCGGCGACAATGCCACCACCGTGCTCCAAACCTTGCAGTCATATGTGAGCGAAGGACTCTTCCAACTTGAAATTAGATTTAGCCCCTCCTATATCAAACAAGAAGAAGCTCTAATCAAGATGTCGGCGGCAGTCACTCTTATAGGCAACTCTTCCACGGGGTATAAGCTCAGAGAAAAATATGGCCTGGGGCCAGCTTACGAAAGCGTCAAAGGTAACCACCCTCTAACCGAAGCCGAGCTCAAACACCTGCTTGGGCACCTACACAAGGAATGCGACACTTACCTACGATTCAAGATAATTGCGCTCGACCAAACCAAAGTTCAGGTAAGGCTCATCGAGTACCTCAATAAATTCCACGCCGGTGATTTAACAAGCGGGGGAGCGGAGGATGAGCCAGAGAGCTACGAAATCCAATTCATGCACTTGTTTAATGCCTTGAACAGGCAATACGAGTCCTTCCTCCATAAACCGGTGGTCAAGCTAACCGACATCTGGCTCGATAAGTTTAAGCGATCACCCGCCAAAGCCCGATTTTGGGAATTGCTGTTTCTAGCGCACTTCAGTAACTCTATTAGGCTCATTAATATCGGGTATGAGGGTCGGTACCAAAGCAGTAAGTATACCGGCGCCAAAGCTTATACTTACGAGCACCCCACGCCCTTCGCCAAGCTAGAGATCCTGGAGCCGTTGAGGCAAAACATACCGTACCAACCTCAGCAAGCCCAAAGCACGCCACCGGCAGCTACTGGCCAGACTCCACTCTTGGTTCTATCGGCCGATTCTGAAGACCGGCGGCTAGTTCTTAAAATTGGAGACGCCTACAAGCTCATCAGCAAGAGACGCTGCATTTACAAAAGCAACCCACATAAGCTACCCCAATGCATGGTAGCTAATAAGGGCCACGAGGTCGCCAGAGACCGGGCCGGTCTGCCCGGCAATCTCAAAATCAGCAATCTCGTTCAGGAGTTGGGCTTCACGGGGATAGTGCATTCAAAACTGCTCGCTGGCTGCGGTGCAGAAACGGTTACGCTCAAAGAAGATGCCTTGCTAAACCCAACCGAAGCCGATGAAATTCGCAAATCGTGTCAAGACCGGTTCGACTTTATTCAGTTCAATCCCAACTAGAACTTAAGCTCAACAGCAAGAACCAGCGCTCAATCTCACTCGACGCCGACATGGCGTCCTTTTTTCGTTTTTATCCTTGGCCTATAAGCCAGAGGAACTAATGAGTATGAGACATAACGAACAATTTAATACGCAGGACATGGGCCTGGCGGTAGCGCTGGTTTGCAAAGACTTTGCACTGCAAGACCTTGGCCCATCCGCTGGTGGCTCACGGTATACATTCCACTTTGAGGCCACTCCAGGAATCGATGAAGCCGCCCAGGAATACTGGAACGGCAAACTAACGGTCGATGCCAAGCAGTTTTGGAACGAATCAAAGAACCTTAAAACGAGGCTCTATAGCCTTCGCTAAAACCATGAGGCTTTCAGATGAGCAGCTAGCCAAATACCAGGAAGCACACCTAAAGGCGTTTGGTAAACCCATATCCAAAGAGAACGCCTTAGTACAAGGCCTGGCGTTACTCCAACTCGTGAAAGCCTCAACCCGAACCAAATCACCCAAAGATTACAAGGACAATGAAAATGACTCCCCGCAACGAAACACCTGAAAGCCTACTCACACGCAATAATATCCAATACCGGGAGCGTAATGGTGAATTAATCATCGCCTGCCCCTTTAGCGACTGCGATGCCGACAGCCGTCCTGGCGAAGCTCATTGTTACATCAACGCAGATACTGGCCTCTTTGACTGCAAGAAATGCGGTGAGCGGGGGAATATCACAAAGCTATCCAATCACCTAAGCGGTGATAGCAACGGGCCGCGAGCCCAACAATCAACAACCAAGAAGCCGCCCCAACTATCACCGGCAGCGATTGAACGGTACGCCGCCGCCATGCCCGACCATATTCGCACCTACCTAAACCAACGCGGCATTAGCAACGAGGCAATCGAATCTCGCAAACTTGGCTACGGTGAACTCTACGGGTATCACTGGATAACCATTCCCGTACCAGACGAGAACGGGAAATGGGCCTTCCTAAAGCTACGCCGCGACCCCGAAGACGCTAAAAACCCAGCCAAGTACAAAAACTTCCCAACCGGTGCCAAGGCTGCAATTTATAATCAATCCGCTCTGAAGGACAGTGATGACATAGTGCTATGCGAGGGCGAATTTGACTGTCTGATGCTAGAAGCGAATGGCGTCCCAAGCATAACCTCGACCGCCGGTGCCGGAACATTTAAAGATGAGTGGTTCGACAAGCTAGAACGAGTTGAAAACATTTACCTCTGCTTTGATACCGACGAAGCAGGCGTTCGTGAAGCCAGCAATTTATCCCGCCGCCTAGCCACAAAATTTCCAGATAAGCCAATCTACCGGATTTATCTCCCGGAACGCATGACTGACGGCAACGACATCACTGACTACTTCACCAAATATGAAGGCAACGTCGATGAGCTTATGTCCGAGTTGCCAAAACAAATCGCCGGACCAGAACCCACCGACCCAACTCTTTTCAACCCGCTCACCATAAACGAACTTACCGATATTCTTGGGCTAACCATCAAAATGGATACGGAGAACAAGGCGGTCACATTCTTGTGCCAGCTAGCCGCCTACAGCGATTCGAGCCAATTCAATATCAGCTTTAATGCCCCTTCCTCCACCGGCAAGAGCTATATCCCTACCGAAATTGCCCGCTTGTTCCCAGATACTGATGTACGGGAAATCGGCTACTGTAGCCCAACCGCCTTCTTTCATGACGCAGGGGAGTGGGATGCCAAAAAGCAGGTAATGGTGGTTGACCTCTCACGAAAAATACTTATCTTTCTTGACCAACCCCATACCATGCTCCTGGAGCACCTGCGGCCACTCCTGTCCCACGACCAACCCGAAATTAGCCTCAAGATTACTGATAAAACTCAAAAATACGGGCTTAAAACCAAGACGGTCATCCTCCGAGGTTACCCTTCAGTAATTTTCTGCACCGCCGGGTTAAAACTAGATGAACAAGAAGCCACACGATTTTTACTGTTAAGCCCCGAGGTCAACCAAGAAAAAATCCGCCAAGGTATCATGGCGGCAATTCGGCGAGAAGCCGACAATAATAAATTCAAATCTTGGCTGGACGCTAATCCAGAACGTAAGCTCCTCAAAGATCGCATCCGCGCCATCAAAAAGGCACATATCGGCGAAATTAAGCTCGACAATTACACCGAGATTGAACAACGTTTCCTGGCTGCCCGGCCGCTCCTAAAGCCAAGGCACCAACGCGACATTAGGCGTCTCATCGCTCTCATTAAAGCATGTGCACTGTTGAACCTCTGGTGGCGAGACTACACCGGTAACACCATTACCGCTAATCATGCGGATGTAGATGAGGGCTTCAAAATATGGGACAAAATATCAGTTAGCCAAGAACTCAATATCCCGCCATATCTATACAACCTTTACCAAGAGGTAGTCGTAGCGGCGTGGCAAGACAAGAATCAAGTGCCAGAGCCCATTGTCGGCCTATCCGTTGGCGTAACTCGGCAAGATATTCAGCAAAAGCATATCCAAGTCCATGGCCGACCCTTGGATACCATACAGCTCCGACAGCAAATACTGCCAATGCTTGAAGCGGTAGGGTTGATAACCCAAGAAGATGACCCAACCGACAAACGTAGGCGCCTGGTATACCCGGTAATGCTAAACAAACCCGAAAACAACAGTGAGCCCAATGGTGGGGTAGATGATGAGACCAGCTCATGAGCCAGCGTAAAAGGTTAACATCCGACTCCGCAAACTCCAGATAGAAAGGACGCAAAAGTCTAATGATTTCGGCAAAGTTTGATTCATTGCAAAGGAGACCATAATGGGCCGATATTATGGATATGGCTCCAAGGAGGAACTGGCTGGCCTTCTCTGGATTGACGCTTCCAAGCTCAAGGGATTTGGATATTTTCAAGGTGTCTATCGTGGGGGAACCTTATCGTGGACCCACCGTCCTAGTGGCCATCAAAACCGCATCGGCATCGGTGTCAGCCTAAACGAAACCGACCCCCATATGCGACTCGAATATACAACAACTCGATATACAACCGGCGAAAAAGTAGACTTCGATTATAGGGTCAGGCTTACAAGTACAAAATGTAATTATGGGGGCCATAGATGGTGGTTTATCTGCCCACTAGTCACCAATGGCACCCCCTGCAGGAGACGAGTTCGCAAGCTGTATAAGTCCGGTGACTACTTTGGGTGCCGAATCTGCCAAAACCTATGCTACCCTGACCAAAACCTCAACCGCCGCCATAGCTTATCTCGACTGATGCGAATAATCGAAAGTGAAAAACGTGCCGAAGAGCTACTAGTCGAAATAAGGCTTCGTTACTACAACGGCCAACCTTCAAAAATGACATTTGAACTGTCCGCCATCTCGTGAGAGAAAGGGCAGTATGGGA
>CAYXSN010000006.1:0-79255 GCA_964467655.1 uncultured Candidatus Saccharimonadales bacterium
TATCCATATTGTGACCTCCTGGTCTGGATGTGTACCAACTGGTTTAGATTACCCGTCTCGTCCCAGTTGACCATACGCAGACAAACTGCTATAGTACGCAGGAGCTTTGCAAGGAGAACTCCAGATAAATAAAATCCGCTTGAACCGTGAGATCACAGCTCCTACAGTCCGTCTAGTAGGTGCCGATGGCTCACAGCAAGGTGTCGTCAGCCTCCGTGAGGCCCTCGATGCCGCTGCTGAAGCGGATTTAGATCTGGCAGAGATTGCCCCAAGCGCTAATCCTCCAGTCGTGAAAATTCTCGATTGGGGCAAATACCGTTATGAGCAAACCAAGCAATTAGCCAAGAGCAAAAAGAACCAAAAGCAAGTCGAGGTCAAACAAGTCCGGATAGGCTTAAAAATTGGTGAGCATGACTTGACCGTTAAGGTCACCCAAGCTATCAAATTTTTAGACCAAGGCCATAAAGTGAAAGTCAGTCTCCTCTTCAGGGGGCGCGAGATCACGAGGCCTGACCTCGGCCGGGCCATTCTTGACAGGGTAATGACTACCTTGCAGGAACACGGCACACAGGAGCAAGCTCCCCAACTGTCTGGACGTGATTTAAATATGATTGTAGGACCCAAGAAGGATGCCAAAGCTTAAAACCCACAAGGGTATCGCCAAAAGAATTAAACTCACCGCTAACGGCAAATTAATGCGCCGTCGCGCTTTCCGTAGCCACATGCTGGCTCACAAACAAGCTTCAACCAAGCGCGAGTTTGTCAAAGAGTTCGAAATCGCATCTGGTGATGTAGCCAACGTCAAAAAGATGCTTGGCACCTACCGTTAACTGCTGCTAAGGAGAAAACATGCGCGTCAAACGCGGCGTTACCACCCACGCCAAACACCAAAAATTACGAGCTCAAACTAAGGGATACAGCTTAGTTCGCCGCTCAAGTATCCGCCAGGCCCGCCAGGCCGTATTAAAGGCGCTGTCGTACCAATATCGCGACCGCCGCACCAAAAAGCAGGATTTCCGAGCTCTTTGGATCACCCGCATCAATGCGGCCGCTACTGCACTTGGAACCTCTTATTCACAATTCATGGGTAAGCTCAAGGCTGCTAATATTACAATCGACCGCAAAATCTTGGCTGAACTAGCCGTTCACCAGCCTCAAGCTTTCGCACAAATCGCCAAAGCCGCCAAAGCCGTAAAATAATAAGCCTCATTCCCAAGTAGCCAATTGTGTCAAATACAAGCGGCTATTTTGGTATCTGTTGATTTTCTGACAACGATTTTAACGATCGTGCCGATTTGCGCAACTCCTCAAACTGTTTCCACGAACCAACGATAAAGCTCGTCATCTTTTGCCGAAACACTTGTTGTGAAAACCTTTCCGCCTCATGACGCAACTGCTCTTGCTCAAACTTCAGATCATGAAACCGCTTGATCGCTTCCACTAATGAGTCGGCGGTTTGCTCATCGAAAAGAACACCGGTTATACCTTCCCGCACGTATTCAGGAGCACCTCCACCATTAAAGGCAATGACTGGCGTACCGGCAGCCAACGCTTCAACAGGTGTCATCCCGAAGTCCTCCTCGGGAGGAAATACAAAGGCTTTAGCTTGAGCAAACAGTTCGTTACGCCGCTCATCGGTCACCCGACCCAAGAACTCGATATTCGGCCGGGCCAGTTTACGCCAACGCTGAATTTGCTCCCCTACCCCAGCCACCTTAAGCGGTAAGCCAAGCTGGTTGAATGCCTCTACTGCAATATCAAGACGCTTAGAGGCCACCTGACGACCAAGAATTAAATAAAAATCCTGCTTATCAGCCCTAACTTTCATGAGATCGTCGGTCTGAATTGGAGGATAAATTACAACGGATCGACGATGATAATATCGAGAGATCCTTTGTTGAATATGAAGTGAATTGGCGATGAATAACGTAACGTTTTGAGCCGCAGCATAATCAATACGTCTCAACCAACCCACTAATAAGGCAAAAACCGGCTTCGCCACCCGGTTAAACATCCCAAAGGGCAGCCGATGGATATCCCTCATAAACCAATCATAATCACTCCAATAGTACCTGACAGGTGTATGGCAATAACAAATATGAAGAGTTTTATCAGCTGTGCGAACATATTTTGCCTCAGCTGCACAAGAAGAAATGACAAGATCATAGTCTTTCATATCAAAAAACTTGAATGGCGTCCCCAGAAACAAAGGAAACAACTGGTGCTTACGCTTCAACCAGGGAATTTTGTTTAGGTATGAGGTATGGATATCGGCCTGAGCAAATTCCGGGAACTTCTCCGGTATGTAGGCAGCCGTATATATCGGAGCATCGGGAAACATTTGATGCAATTCGTACAACACTTTCTCGGCACCACCCTGGGATGTCAACCAATGATGCACAAGAGCTACTTTGAGTTTCTCGGGTAGACCTTCGTGAGCCATACTTAGTATGCACCCCGAGTACCCAGCAGTGCAAAAACGGTTTTGAGTAAAATACGCACATCAAGCAGCAGACTCCAGTGTTCGACATAATAGATGTCCAATTTAACCCGCTCTTCATAACTCAAGTCACTGCGACCTGAAATCTGCCACAAACCAGTTAGTCCCGGTTTCAACGCCAAGAAGCTGGCCTTATGCTCACCATAATGATCAAGTTCTGCTGGTATGATTGGTCGCGGCCCCACCATGCTCAAATCACCCTTGAGTACGTTCCAGAGCTGAGGTAATTCATCAAGACTTGTCCGCCTCAGAAACTTCCCGAAACGGCTCACCCGTGGGTCTTGCTCAACTTTCTGGGTTTTCTGAAACTCCCTCACCAGGTCTTCACGCCCCATAGCCTTAAAAGTCTCTTCAGCCGATCTAAAGGGCCGGTTAGGACCATCGCAGTATTTCCATAACATCGTTCTAAATTTATAGATAAAAACCGGTTGTCCATCCCGACTGAGCCGCCGATGACGAAAGATTAAAGGCCCTTTAGGATCCTTCAGTTTGATTAAAGCCGCAATGGCGACAAATGCAGGGGCCAGCAGCACGAGAAACATGAGCGAACCGATAATATCAAACAAGCGTTTCGCTATCCGGCCCCAACCTTCGAGTGGCGTCAGGCGCATTTCCACCATCGTCACTCCCCCAAGAGTTCCGACAACTGATCGAGCCGCATATAAGCCAAATTGGTTTGGCACAAACCGATAATTAATATGATGGTTAGACGCATAGCTAACCATCTCGAGCACCGCTTCGGCATCAAAAGCCGAATCGGCCTGAATAATCTGGTCGAGCTGTCGCCTGTTCGAACCAGTGCCCGTCACCGACAGGGCCTCTTGGAAGCTAGTATACACTGGCAAACCGGGCATCCGCCGAGCGGCACCTTTAGCTTTGTCGACACAACCCAACACTCGAAAGCCACTACGCTTCTGACCTAAATAACGATACAACTGCTGAGCCGCTTCCCCACTGCCTACCAGTAGAGCATTCTGGACGCCAATACCAAAAGTGAATAAGTATTGCTGTAATGCTAAGATCATATATCGACCAATTATGACGAGGAGAAGCCCTATTCCATACGCATAAATAGGCACCGATTTTGATGGGAAAAACGAAATTGGCTGCAAAAAATCCAACAATATTGTCATCATGACGCCACCAGAAACCGCGACAAATATTTTGCCTAGCTCGTTCCAGCGCCCGCGCAGATTGGTCTGACTATACAAGCCAGAGACCGCAAATATGAGTATCCATAAGGGCACAAGAATCAGTATGACTTGCAGGAACTCCATCGCCGGTATGGCGTGGGCTACCGGGCGGTCTGCCAATTTAACACGGATGATGTAAGCCAGCACAAAAGCCGACATCAGGGCTAAAAAGTCTATCGGTACCTGAATAATACTGAAGAAAAACTCACTGCGTTTACGCATATACGGCTATCTTAGTTTAATAATTGCAGCCAGACCAGGGGTAAGCCGGATTCTGTCAAAGGATAATCATCTATCTCGAACCTATGTCGCCATAGGCCTCATGCGGTCTATCGCCAAAACGAGCGAGCAACCCATTCACTCGAAAGTGAACATGTTCTGGCATGCCTTGCAGCAGATGGGGTTTACCTCCTTGCATAGTCACCTATACAAGCTGTGGGCGCTTACCCCACTCGTTTCACCCTTACCCGCCTTACTCAGGCGGGCGGTTTCGTTTCTGTGACACTTTCCCTACAGTCACCTGCGGTTGCCGTTAGCAACCATCCTGCTCTATGCTGTCCGGACTTTCCTCACCCAAGCCGAAACTCGGGCGCGATTATCTTCTGATCTGGCAAGGTTATTATACACTATCTGCCGACATATAATTCCTGGTCGGGGTGACAGGACTCGAACCTGCGGCCTCACGGCCCCCAGCCGTACGCGCTACCAACTGCGCCACACCCCGTTCAAACC
Source organism: uncultured Candidatus Saccharimonadales bacterium (assembly GCA_964467655.1). Taxonomy (GTDB): domain Bacteria; phylum Patescibacteriota; class Saccharimonadia; order UBA4664; family UBA4664. The sequence goes on from CAYXSN010000006.1 coordinate 4,426, forward strand.
AAATTATTCTATATGACTCCGCCGCCACCGTCTAGCTCACCCAACTTTTCCCTGCGAAATGCAGGTGGGTGTCCTCAGTGACAAGTCCACGGACACATCACAATCTTGAACTCCCGTTGGTAATGGTACAGAGAAAAATTAAGAGCCAATAACGTGTGGCGCAGAGCCGCTCACATTGTACCGAGATAATGAGCGTTTTAGCAACTTTTCATCAAGCAGATTACTTACCGGATGAAAAGCAGTGTAGCCATGACGGGCTTCACGAACAACCAGGGACGGTTCCACATCCCATTTACGGACATTGAACCGCCTAATCCAATCAACATGCTCAGGCTGATACCAATCTGGCGGATACAGCCCAGTATCAGCCACCGACAGCTTACCGATCGCGTGAACCAAGGGCAGCCTCAAAGCATCATTGCACAACAGCGGCAGCTCCAGCGTCATATAATATTCCAAAAATTCGCGGGATAAAACCGCACCTGGCCCAATACTGGCATAATATGGACCGTAAAAATGGTAAACACCCGCCACAAAGCGCTTCAGTTCGAGCCATTCGTTTAAAGGCCCGAGCCGCTTACCGTTCGTCCAATCCCATTTCCACTCAACCATCGACAAGGGTGTATAGCCCGTCAATAAAGACTGGCCCACCCGAGGCTGTGGTACAACTTGAGTTAAAGGCGCCAGATAGACTAAATCCCATTCATGGACATACAAATGACTAAATGACATGCTCTGACCTTTAGCTCTATACCATTCCAAAAGTGCGAGATCCATATTGCGCCAGGCCAGCTCAGGCAATAGATCTAATTGATAATGACTGTCGAATAAGTCCGCAAATGAAGTCGGCAATACATCCTGACCACCGTATATACCATGTACCGGGACTCCTGGGTTAAGAGTTCGAAGCCAACGCAACCGTTGTCTCACTACGTCCAAGCGGTCATGGTAGCGCAAGACTAGTACTGGTTGGTAAGTTTGTACCGTCTGACGCCCGCTCATCACGACATCCCTAGACGCCCTATCAGTATAGAGGTAATAAATGATGTAATTTTAGCAACAAATGGCGCAATAAACTGGTAGCCAAATAGCATAATAATGAGGAAGATTGCAAAACCCATCCGCTCGATTCGATCCAATATTTCCCGCCAAGTTGCCGGTGCCACAGCGTACAGCACCCGTGATCCGTCAAGCGGCGGAAACGGTATCATATTGAAGACAAACAGTCCAACATTCACCAGCACCATTGCCAGCAAGAAAGTTGCCGACACCCGGTTCAAGGGCATCAACTGAAGCCATAACGCCACAAATCCAGCAATAGCTAAGTTAGTTAAGGGACCGGCGGCGGCCACCAGAGCCGCTCCCCGCCTGCCACCCTGTAACGCCCAGGGATTAAACGGTACAGGTCTGGCAGCCGCAAATACTACCGGCGAACCAACAAGGAGTAAGAGTACGGGCAAAAGGAGCGTCGCAATTGGATCAATATGAGCCAACGGATTAATTGTTAGCCTCCCTTGGTCTTTGGCCGTTGTATCTCCAAGCTGATGCCCCACAAATGCATGGGCGAACTCATGGGCTGTCATTCCAAACAGCAGCGCTACCAGCTGGGCTACGATCTCCAAAGTCTCCATGTAGCCATTATAACAGGTTGACACAGGTACCAGAGATGATGTACACTACCCGGGTTATCGAAGGATTAAATTCATGGCTCACGCCTGCGACATTACCGGAAAAGGCAAACAATTCGGCAACCGTGTGCCTTTTTCGCAGAAAAAAACCCGCAAGGTCTGGAAGCCCAATCTCCAGCCCCTAACTGTGGTGGTTGGCGGTCAGAAGGTTCGTCTGAAAATCGCCACTTCAACCCTTCGCACACTCAAGAAATGGGACCGTCAAGCAACCGCCAAAACCCAGGCTACCTAAAAGTCATTCCGGTTGTTACAACGCCAAGCTTAACCTTGGCGTTGTAACAATACTACCTGAGTTTCGGTTGCGGCATCCTTAGCTGTAAGCCGGAATTTCGAAACCAGTTCGGGCTTCACGCCCATTTCACCTAAAAACTCGTCGACTTTGGCCTGGGGCATAGCGTATTTTGATACACCATCATCATAATGCACAGGTATGACCCAGCTAGGCTCAAGCTGCGCCACCAATTCAGCAGCACCCTGGGCGTCGAGCGTCAAACCACCACCCCCGACTGGCACGACCAAGACATCGGCCTGTCCCAAAGCCTCCACCTGGTCATCACCAAGTTTACCGGCCACATTGCCAACGACCAAAACGTTAATACCATCAACACTAAAGCTATATGCTGTCCCCCGCTCACCGGCTTCATCTATATGTAACCGCATTGGCACTCCAGTAATGGCACAGCTTTTAACTTCGTACTCACCTGGGTCATCAATTAACAGAGCGTCTGGCAACGTCACAAAGTCCATGCCAGCATCCGCCGGCGCCGACCATGTTACCACATTGGCTTTAGCTTTGGTGCCAGCTACTGGATCAACCACGATTTCAATGTCTTTACCCGAAATCCGCACACTGCCACTACCTAGATATGAGATATCCAATCATTTACTCCTATTAAACTTTATCGACTATTGCTTGGCCCCTGCCAGGACGGACACCTGAACGCACCGGAATTCTGCCGGCCTCAATATACTCGCCAAATGTTACCTCATTGTGGGCTAAAGGTTTGGTGTCACCGTCAATAATAACGATCTTGCGGGCTTCCAGAATTGAACTCACAAACCTGTCATTCAGGCCAAGCCGGTAGTCATACTCTTCGGGTGTCAAGGCCGAATAGTTGAGCTCTCGGCCCAGTTCTTTTTCAAGATCGGCTACGGCCTTGGCTAACCTGGCTTTGTTGACGTCACCGACAATGAAAATATCAACGTTGGTAGACGTCTCGCGAGCAAAACTGCCTGTTAAAAAGGCAAAACTAATGGACCCGGCAGATTTCAGCTTTTTGATAATTTTATCTTCCTCTCGCATCTCTTTCACAACCGGATCTTTAGATTTTGCCGGTATGGAAGTAAAGATGCTCCTCAGCTGTTCATAGTATTCATACTTGGGATTAACTTCATAATAAAGCCGGTTGTTCGCACCATCAGAAGACACGAGTCCAACCGAGAGTAAGTTCGCCAGCTCACGCCGCACAGAATTAATCTGCTCATCGATTTTGCGTGTGATCTCCCGGACATAGAAGGGTCGGCCTGGATTATTAAAAAACAAGCTTAATAACTTCACCCTGGTCTTAGAACCAAACAATTGCTCTACCATGGTCTTAAAACTTAAAAGCTCCCCTTGGCACTCTACTTTAGGTCAAAGTATACCAGATGTTGCCAGCTCAAAGCAAAAACGACACAATCAACGCACAAGCTGCACCAAGCATTAAAACAAAAGTCGCCAGCAAACCCAACCGCGACCACAACCCACTCAAATATTCACCCATGATATCCTTGCGAATCGAAATAAGCAGGATGAGCAATACCAACGGCACTGCCGCCAAACCGTTAAATACAGCGGCAAATACCAAGGCCCGCATCGTATCAATACCTAAGAAGTTAAAAGCCAGCCCAGCGAGTGTACCGAGGGCAATCACAGCATAAAACCCCCGAGCCTTCCGCCAGGGGCGGTACAGTCCTTCTTTCCAGCCGAAAGTTTCAGCGATAGCATATGAGGACGCACCGGCCAAAACCGGCACGCTCAACAGGCCAATTCCGATAATGCCTGTCGCAAATATTGCCTTGGCCCAGTAACCGGCGTTCGGCCAACCTTGCACAAGCGGTTCCAATGCTCGGGCGGCATCTGACGCCGAAGTAACCTCAGTTACGCCATTGGCATGTAGTACAACTGCTCCCACGATAATCACAAACCACGCCACAATATTGCTAAAGAACATACCGATCGCGTTATCGAGCCGCAAATTAAACAAATAAGGCCGACTTAACCTCGGCACACCACCTCGTTGAGCTAATCGATGAGCAGCAATTTCATCTTCAACCACTTCACTCGTCTGCCAAAAGAATAAATAAGGCGAAATAGTAGTGCCCAGGATTCCAACCAACGCGTACAAATAAGCCGATGACCAAACCACATGAGGCACCCAAGTGGCGTGCCATACTTCAGCCCAAGGCACCTGAACGATAAATGCCGTTATCACATATGACACCAATGTAAAAGCTAACCACTTGAGTAATTTGACGTATGTCTTATAAGGAATCCATATTTCCAATGCCAGCATCAACAAAGCAAAAATTACCGCAGCCACCACAAACGGCACCTCAGGCCACAGCAGCTGAGTACTAGCCGCCATCGCTCCAATATCTGCCCCAATATTGAGTGTATTAGCAAATACTACCAGCAACACTACAGCATATAAAACCGGTGGTGGATAATGCTCGCGGACGACTGCTGCCAGCCCCTTACCGGTGACTGCTCCGATTCTCGCACAAGCCTCTTGGACGGCTGTCATCAAAGGGTATGTGAAAGGCATCACCCAGGCCATGCTCAAGCCGAACATCGCACCAGTTTGTGAATACGCAGCTATACCTGAAGGATCGTCATCTGCAGCACCAGTAATTACTCCAGGACCCAAGATGCGCAAGAGTCTACCAAAACGGTTTTGTAACGGCAGCCTCTTGGATACAGCCGGAGTTTTAGCTTGGTTCAGCTCGACTTCAGTTATAGCCTCATCGGGCATGATGATCATACAACCAAGCATAACCACATTGCATGGCTGCGTCTACCGGGGTCGGGTGGTAGCCAACCTCGCAGCTGCCATCTCTAAGCTATCATCGAGGTGATCAAACGCAACCGAAACCCCTCTGTGATTTAAAGCTTGCACCAGCAAATCATCTGCAAGCCGGGGGTTTTTCGGCAATACCGGCCCATGTAGATACGTACCAACCACGTTGTTATAGAGAGCACCCTCAGCTCGACCTGCACCATCATTGCCATAGCCCTGGATAACTGTGCCCAAAGCTTGTTGATCTTGCTCAAGTATCGTTTGACCAGAATGGTTCTCAAAGCCGATAAGATTACCAAACCGCTGTGAATCAATCAACACATTACCTATCATACGCTGGTCACTGCCCCGAGTATGAGCGCCAAATATACTAATTCCTGCCAATTCTTGTCCCGCACTTGTAGTAAAACCGTGCCCAAACAACTGGTAGCTACCACAAATTACCAGCATTGGCACACCATCAGCTGCCATTTTTTTTAGCTCAACACCATGGCGGCTTAAATCTTGGCTCATAATCACCTGTCCCGAGTCTTGTCCTCCCCCACCAAAAACTAAGTCGATATCAGACCAATTTACTCTGGCATGAGGCTCGATCGGCACTACCTCAGTCTTGATATTTCTCCACGCTAACCGTTGTCGCAAAGTCAGCACATTACCCATATCACCATAGATATTCATCTCACGAGGATACAAGTGTCCAATGGTGATGGTTGGGGTTCTCATGATACCGGCTCCATTTTGGTATGCTTCGACAATACTTCGCGAATTTCGTTCATCGCCGTATAGGTGGGCAGGATGAGCACTTCACTGCCTACTGGCCGGCTTAAAACCAACCAGTCGATTGCTGCTGGCAGATCTGATTCAATATGGGCCGTTATACCAGCGTATTTTAACCTCAATGCCATATCCAACCGGCGCAAACCCGTTACGCCAGCCGCAAGATCTTGTCCCGCAAGGCCCTCTAAAGGTACGTCCCACAACCATGAAACATCACGACCATCTGCGTGCAGATCGTTAATGGCAAACAACACCGCCAAGTCTTGCCGGTCTTGAAGAAATGTTTGTACTACCTGGGCAAAGCCGGCGGGGTTTTTAATGAGTAGGATGCAAATGGTTCGACCCCGGTACGCTACCCGCTCGACTCTGCCAAATGCCGGCACCGATTCCGACATGGCCCTTTCGATAGTTGACATAGTCACCCCATAGCGGGCTGCGACAGCAGCAGCGGCCACCGCATTATAGACGTTATATATGCCAGGGAGCTGATATTGAACTTTTACCCGATGATCAAAAAGCTTAATTTTTAATCTGCTTGACCGGGTTGTCATATCACTTATTGATGTAACTTCAACATCGGGTATGGGACGCTTATAATGACATTTTGGGCAACGGTAATGCCCAATATGACCGAACCAAATCCTTGGAAATACTAGTACCTCATGACATATCGGGCAACGGTCAGAATCGGTAGCGGTGATCAATGACGGTCGATGATCAACGGTATCACCTACCCCAAAATACACTGTCGATTGAGGATCAACCGCATACTTGGCCAAATTGGCGACCAGTGGATCATCGGCATTTAAGCACAATGTTGCTTCTGTTTGGCCAATACCCTCACCGATTAACGCCGCAGTAGTATCAAGCTCACCATACCGGTCGAGTTGGTCACGAAATAAATTTAATACAACAATGTAGCGTGGCTTCAATAATCCGGCCACGCGGCGCAAACTAGCCTCATCCACCTCAAATACTGCCACATCATAATTAAGCCGGCCATTTATGTGAGCTTTATCAATGACCGCCGACACAATGCCTCTTTTTAAATTCGACCCCGTCGAGTTCGTAAGTACCCGCCAGCCTTTTTTCTCAAGCATTGAAGTTAACAGCTTGACGGTTGTTGTCTTGCCATTCGTGCCAGTTACCAAAATGACACCTTGGCTAAAACGACCGGCAATTTTTGCCAATAAATTTTTGTCGAGCCGCTCAGCCACAAGACCAGGCAGTGCTTGTCCGCCACCCCGACCCGTTACCCTGCTGATGCGGGCTGCGGTTTTACCGGCCAACAATGTAGACCAAACTGCCATAACTTAATTATACCTGCCAACGGGCCATGTACCGAATAACTTCATCGGCGACTTCATGAGCATTATCTACCCATACAACATCTTCGTTTCTTTTAAACCATGTTTGTTGTTTTTTAAATAATGCCATGTCACCTTGGACGAAGTTGTGCTTACCCACTTGCTCGGAGACCTCGCCCAAAACCACCGGTTTAAAGGCCCGGTATCCAATGACATTCATGGCCGGACTGTCCCATCCGTACATGGTGCCAATCCGCTCCACCTCCTCAATAAAGCCTTGGGAAAGCATTTTTTCAACTCTCGAGGTAATCCGCTTCCGAGCAATATCTTTGTTCAAGCTCATTCCAATCACGAAACTACCTGGTAGAAGCGCCTGCCGTTGACCGCTACCCACGTCTAAGGTTTCTAAAGCCCGCACGACCCGCCGCTTGTTGTGTAAGTCAAGTTTGGAGGCCCTCTCAGGGTCCGCCGCATGTAAGCGTTGAACCAGCTCAGGCAATGGCAAGTCATTAAGTTCTGAGCGTAAACTCGGAGGCGGTGGCGGCGGAAAATCAAAACTATACAGTACGCTATCGATGTATAGACCACTGCCACCTACCATAATTGGTACGTGCCCTCTGGCCCATATCTCTATAGCCGCCGCCTCGGCCAAACGACGAAATCTGGCCGCACTCAGTATTTCGTTTGGCTCAATAACATCGAGCAAATGATGTTTGACAGCTTGGCGTTCTGAGCGCGTTGGCTTAGCGGTGCCAATATCCATATACTTATAGATAGTACGCGAGTCTGCACAAATAATCTCGCCATTAATTTGATGGGCTATATCGAGAGATATAGCAGTCTTACCGCTTGCAGTGGGCCCAATAATGGCCAAGAATGGCTTATTACCCTCGATCATAATGCCTCGAATATCAAGCATATGTTGTAATATCCACATCTAACCTAATACACATTACAGATATAGGTAGCTAAGTCAATTTTGATTGAGGCGCCCGCTCAGCTACCTCAAGCACCAGAGCTTCAATAAATTCAGCGATGCTCAGCTCACCAGTAAACTCTCCGTGACCTTGCCGCAGCCGCGGAGTCACTTTTTGCTGCTGGAGCTCTTTCTCGCCAATAACCAACGTATACGGCACTTTGGCGACACCAGCCGCCCTGATTTTTTTGCCGACGCTTTCGGCGGTGGCATCAATGCCGACGCGCAATCCAGCTTGAACCAACAATTGTCGCCACTGCTCAACAACTTGCTTAATTTGCTGGCTGTCGTTAACGGGAGCTAATCTGACTTGCTCTGGAGCTAGCCAGAGCGGGAAGGCTCCACCGGTGGACTCAATGAGCAAAACCATGAATCTTTCGATTGATCCCATAATTGCTGCATGGATCATCACGATTCGCTCGCGGCCCCCAGTCTCGTTGATGCAAACCAAGTCAAAGCCTTCAGGCTGCCCAAAATCGAGCTGGATTGTGCCCGCCTGAAACTCTCGCCCAAATACATCCCGGCCTACAAAGTCGATCTTTGGCCCATAAAAGGCTGCGTCACCTACCCCATCAACAAAATCATCACCAACCTTTGACCGCACCACTGCCTCAAGCTGCTCTTCAGCCCGCTGCCACATGTCAGCCGTACCTAAATAGTTTTCCATTTGCGTGCTATCGTGACGACTCAAACGTACCCGCAAGTCAATGCCAAACGTCAGGTTTAGAGTGGTCACAATCTCCCAAATCCGGCTAATTTCGGCTTCTATCTGGCTCGTCCGGCAGAAAACGTGAGCGTCATCTTGGGTAATTGAACGCACCCGGCTCAAGCCCGATAACTCACCACTTTGCTCGTCACGATACACCATGGTAGTCTCTCGGTAGCGAATCGGCAGATCACGGTAACTGCGTGGCTGACTTGCGTAAATTTGCGTGTGGTGAGGGCAGTTCATAGGCTTCATGGCAAACAAGTGGCCTTCGCGAGTTTTGATCTTAAAAAGTTCCTCGGAAAACTTCTTCCAATGGCCGCTTTTTTCATACAAATCTTTCTTGGTGATATGAGGAATCGTCACCGCCTGGTACCCACCGCCCAAAGTCTCGCGTAACTCTTGCACGTAGTTGTTGAGTTGTTCCCGAATAACCGTTCCCCGCGGCGTCCATAGTGGCAGCCCCGGCCCAACGAGGTCACTAAAGACAAATAAGTCTAATTCTTTGCCGAGCTTGCGGTGGTCACGTGCCGCCGCTTGTTCCAGCAAGGCCAAATGATCATCAAGCTCCGATTGTGTTGTAAAGCCTACACCATATACCCGCTGCAACTGGGCGTTTTTCTCATTACCTCGCCAATAAGCACCCGAAACCCGCATCAGTTTAAAGGCGCCAACCTTACCCGTCGACTCTACATGAGGCCCGCGGCACAAGTCGGTAAACGGACCATCGGTATATATACCAACCTCATCAACCTTAGCATCGTCATCTACCCCCAGCTGGGATCTATCAATATCCCGGGCCACAGTCGTACCATGGACCTTGAGGTCATTAAGCAAATCAATTTTATAAGTCTGTTGGCGCTCATCAAAATAAGCGATTGCCTCATCAAGTTTCATTGTGGAATGCTCGAACGGATAATCTGCCTTGATGACCTCATTCATTTTGGTTTCGATTTTGGCCAGATCAGCGTCACCCAGTTTAGCCGACAGGTCGACATCATAGTAAAAACCATGCTCAACAACAGGCCCTACTCCAAACTTGGCATCTGGGTACAACTGCGCAATCGCCGTGGCCATAATATGAGCCAGCGAATGCCTCATAGCGAATAATTGTGGATTTTCTATTTTTTCTGCCATCATTCATATCCTATAGTTAGTGCTAATAATCCAAAAAACACGCACACATTTTCTTTGTGCGTGTCTGGGTCCACAACGCTGCGGACGGTTCCACCAGACTTCCTTATAAAAGCTCTGGGGCTACTATAAGGCTCTCATGCAGCCCATATCACGTCACAGGCTAAGACGGAGCTAGCAGGGCGGTTACTCCCGCATCAACACTCTCTTGAACTCAAGCTATTATACCATGAAGCTGCCAATCGTCGGTAGCTAGTTCACGGCCGTGTCACCTACACCCTTTTCGGCATCGTTTTTATGCATTCCCTCATAGGCAGCCCGCAACCGCGCCGCCTGCTCTGCTCCCCGCGCCTCGTCGCTCGCTATTTGTTCAGGTGTACGTTGAGCCGGCCGCCGCTCAGCGGTCGGACCGCCCACCAATGGCCTGGGTGGTAAACCCGCGGCGATCCTCACCCCAATGGCTCTATCGTATGCGGCACCAGCGGTTTGTTCACCGTCTGGTTCTCGATGAGACCTAAGACCGCCACCAAGCTCTGCCTGCGGATCATCTCGTTCCAAAATATCATCCCCTCCTCAAATCTAACCAAAAGATAATTACTGGTGGGTCCTAGAGGATTCGAACCTCTGACCTCTTCCACGTCAAGGAAGCGCTCTAACCAACTGAGCTAAGAACCCAGGTTCCAGACACAAAATATACGGCATTTGCGCCCAAAACGCAATTGCGATACAATTTCCCTCGTTATAGCGTTGACCCTGCCCCATTCACGGGCAATTAGCTCAGCTGGTTAGAGCGCACGGTTCACATCCGTGAGGTCACAGGTTCGAGTCCTGTATTGCCCACCAGGTATTATTGTTAGTTAATCCCGCTTAAGCTTGCTGCTCACTCCCTGCCAAGGTACGCTATTGGTAGCTCAGGTTGTGAGAAATAACAGCTTAAGAGGCATAGGCTTATGCTAACTCAGCAAATTGCCGAAAAAATCCGTACCAAAGTAAGCTCTCTGATAAGCCAGGAGCTATGGGTAGTGGATTTGGCCGGTCAAAGCTTATCTCACACCACTCATCTCGCACCAGCATCCGTTGATCTTGCTACCACAGATTGGGCCATTGCCTTTTCTTACGGAGGCAACGTCGTGGGCTATATCGTGTTGGAAAAACAACTTTCAGGCCACACCGACATTGCTCCACTCATCAAATCTATTGCAGAGCTGATTATGCATCAGTCCCTGGTACTCGAACAAATCCCCCATCAAGATGAGCGCCTGGATAAGTTTGTCTATGACCTCTTAAACGAACCTGATCCTGACTGGAAACTGTTGAGCGCCGAAGCTAGGCTGTTTGATATTGAACTCGAAAGGCCCCGCATAGCCATAATCGTCCGCATCGATGACGACGTACTTACAAGCAGCCTGCAAGACCCCAGCAGCGACCGAGACATCAGGGTCAGCCGTTATAAATCGAACTTATCCCGAGCCCTTGATTCTTTTTATACCTCTAGCCGGGCCAACATTGTAGCCTATTTGGGCAGTAATACGTTTTGCATACTCAAGGACATACTAGCCAACGATGAAGACGACTCAGATACTGTAACGAGCGTTGAAAGATTTAAGAAGAGCTTGAATGCCTTCTACGGTATCATCAAGGGTGAACTCAATACTCCAGCGACCATAGGTGTAGGTAATTACCACGAAGAACTAACCGGCCTGCGCCAGAGCTATTTGGAGGCCAAATCAGCCATTGAGCTTGGATCAGTTAACTGGGACTACGATAAAATCTATCACATCGATGATTTTGGCGTAGTAGCCCCTTTGTTATCAGGTATTGATGAAAACAATATCTATTTTTCACGTGATCTTCTCGACAAACTCGGCCGAAATCAGGAGATTATTGAAACGCTCAATGCTTTTTTCAATTATGATATGTCACTTACCCGAACTGCTGATGCCATGAAGATACATCGCAATACGCTAGTCTACCGACTCGACCGTATCAAAGAAGCCCTCGGACTCGATCCGCGCGACTTTGAAGATGCTATGCAGATTAGGCTAGCCATTTTGTACACCCGCTTTTTGGAGCCAGACAATGCAGCTTAATCATTCACTCGCCTCCCTGATAGCAGACAAAGCCCGACAAGTCCTAAAACGAGATATTGTTGTAGCAGATACAACAGGGTATTTACTATCATGCATCGCCGACAACGAACCAGCAATTCCTGAAGCCCTAGCTGCAGCTCAAAGTGGCCACCCCCAAACTGGTACTTTTAAAGGACTCTCCATGAAATGGTGGCCGTTTATGTACGACGAAAGCACGGTTGCTATCTTTGGCGTGCCACTTGACCACGGTCCGATTACCCAGGAAGCCATCGCGCTGCTCCAGGGTTTGGCGGAAGTCATTATTTATCAGCACACTCTCCTCGATAAGATGCAATCGAGTGAAAGACTAAGGGCCAGTTTCCTACATGAAACCCTCACGAGTACACAGGTAAACTCCATCAAAACCTATCACCAGGCCGATATTCTCAAGCTAAATCTAAAAAGTCCTTCATCCGTCATATTAATACATATCGAGGGCTTTACCAAAGAAGTATTATCAGAGAACGCTTCACTATCTCCAGAAGAAGCAGGCCTTAAGCTCAGTCAAGCGGCCGCGGCCATTTGTGCTCACCTTGCCGCAAGCTTCACGGCTTACCCTGCCAATACCATCTGTCATTTTGAAGGTGACCAATTTGTGATTATCAAAGGCGTTATTGCTACTCAACCTACGACGACAAACACGATTAAATATCTCAAGGAACAAGCGGAGCTCATCAACCACACCATATCAAGTTACCTGCCTGGAAAAAATATTACACTTGGTGTCGGTCAGTATTATCCAGAGCTGGCTGGTCTGCGCAAAAGCTACGAGGACGCTAAATTGGCATTGACTGTAGGGCAAAGAATCTGGGGGTCTGGACGTATCTACCACATCAAAGATGTAGGGATGTACATAACGCTCTCTGGAGCTACACCTGATCGAAAAGCCGAGCTAGCTCACCAGATTTTAGCTCCCCTCATGCGGGACGAGCAGCTCTTTAAAACCGTATCAAGCTTCTTAAGTAAAGGGCTCAATTTAACTGACGCCGCCGAAGAACTCCATATCCACCGTAACACTCTCATTTATCGGTTAGATAAAACCCAAAAACTGATTGGCCTCGATCCCCGACACTTTGATGATGCTCTTCAAATCAAATTGGGCCTCATGTTTTACGCCGAACCAGCGACATAGGTTAACACTTGTTACAAAATTTGATGCTTACGCGTTGTAGTTTTTGTAACATTTTTAGTAGTTAGTTACTTATATCAAGATTATCATACCTTCTAACTATCGAATCTTTAGCATTATATGAGGGGCAACCATAATGAATCAAAATAAACACCTAAACCGCCTTGATTATTTCTTTTCAGAAATCCCCGCACTTAAGCCTGGTATCGATTACTTCCAAGACATAGAGATCCAAGAAGCATATGAAGTTTCATCATCGTCCTCCAAGAAAGGACTATCTCGGGAACAGGTTTCGGCTTTAGCTATTGATGCCCTCGAAGCTGCACTTCTGCCTTCACGCCAGGGCCAGGCCTCAGGTAAACCCAATCGAAAACTACATTAGTATCATTAGTCTTGAATGTTCGGAAAAAGTTCGGTAACTTGAGATATAGAGGTGAGGCACAGTATCTAAACAAGGAGCCCAAACAGGACATGTCTCAATCTATTGAAGATCTCAGGATCTACAAACAGGCGCGTGAACTCGAAGACCAAATTTACGAACTCGTCAAAAGCCTTCCCAAGGACCAATTTTATGCCTTAGGCAATGATCTGCGCCGATCCAGCGCTGGAGTCTCTCACCACATCATGAATACCCATCAATACTTTAGTTACACCCTAAAGCTTGATGAACTAGCCGCCGCCCGCCGCCAGGCAGAGATCACATTGCATCATCTTGAGTCAGCCAAATTGTATGGTGACCAAACTGAACTAGTGAATGGCTACACCTCTGTCATAAAACAAGCCTGGGGACTATCAAAATGGCTATCGGCTAAATTGAAAGAAAAGCAACAAAAAACCGAGGTGTCAGCTAAAGAAGCTTTGGCCGCCGCTCCGGCTTAATGAAAGTAACGAACTGACCCAAATGGTATTTTATCAGGCATCCGGTTACGAGACTTCCAAGCTGTAGCCGGTGCCAATACCAATTCCCCGTATTTGTTATTTACTGAATTCATAACCCGTTCCAAACTATCGGTCCGGCCAAACCAATAGTCATCAAGACTCAGTTGGCGGTCAGGCGCCGGCTCCAAAGCATATGTAGTTAACGCCATACTACTTACCACTCTACCCTGAGGACTCTGAGCAAATAAATCCAAAACACGGTCAAATATCTGTTGGCCGCGCCAAGCCGCTGTTGGATACATACGGCGCTGCTGCCAACCACTCCGATAGTAGCCGACATTACGGCTCGGGTGGCCGACATAATTAAGTTGTAAGAACACACCACGCGCCGCCAAATGATTCCGGCCCAACCGGCGCGCCACCTTCATGCTAGCCCTACATAATAAAGCCTTAAGCTCTTCTGAGTCGGCCGTCCTATGGTCTAAAACGTAGCTCCGGCCAGCCGATCGAATACCCCACTCCACTTCTGTCTCGTAGCCTCTGAGCTTGAGATACCAGTGTCGCCCGTTAATACTTTTGAAGACCTGCTTAGTCAAAACCGGCTCGGGAGCCCTCAAAAACTCAAGTGGTGTCAAAATACCAGCGCCATTGAGCCTCAAGCGGTTACGCTGTTTTATGTAAGGCAAATCCACGAGATCGAGCGACGCATACACTGCCTCCAAATTTTGATGGTCAATCACAAATAAACCATCGGGTTTCAGGAAACCTGCAGCCAACTTAGCCAACCAGCGGTTGGGTGCTATACCCACGTTTATCTTCATATAATCACCCACTTCTTCTCGCACTCTTTGCTTGATCTCTAAGCCGACATCCACCAGGCTCCTACCGTTAAGGAGACTATTCATCCCCTGAAAATCCAAAATACCCTCATCCACCGAGCGCATCACGAAACCAGGCGTATATGAACTAAAAATCTGCTGAACCAATTGATAGACATGTTGATATTTAGCCGGATCGCTTTCTACCATGACAAACCCCGGTGCCTTGAGGCGCGCTTCGGGTAGCCTGGTGCCCAAGCCTACCCCCTGATCTTTGGCTTCAGGCGAAGCCGCAATACAAATAGCAGTATCACTCAACCGGTTACTTACCCCCACTGGGCGACCCCTCAAGAGGGGGTTGGCCTGTTGTTCTGCCATAGCAAAAGCCGAGTTAAGATCAATGTGCATAATCTCCGGCTTAGAACGGCTAATCTCGATATTCATCCATAAAACACATCGGTTAACGTCCAGACTAAAGTATCAGGATCTAATTCAACCCGAAAGGCCGTCTCGCCGCTGGCAAAACTAAAGATATGGTATCGTTTGGCTCCCCGCCGCTCAGGATGATAAAAACCCATTTTATCAATCAGCCAGCGACGTCCTTGCCATTGCATAGCCTGGGGTATAACTCGTACCGCTCCCCCGGGACGCGCACTGAACACAGCTAATACGCCTACTGAATCAGCCAGTCTTTGTTGCATAATAGACCCTCCAGTATCATATTATACCGTACAAAGACCAAACGCAAGCATGATTTCTTAGGAGTAGAAGCCCACGCTCCTGGCATACTGAGCCACTAAGGGATGAAGACCGGCTGGCTGCCGACTACAGCTCAAGCTCTGACGGATAGCAGTCGATGATACGTTGTAGACTAAAGGTGCTTGCACCACCTCAACTCGCAAACTGGTACCTAAATCACCCAACCGCTGCCGCAAATCAGTTAAGGAATGAGTAGGAGCTCCCGGTCGCTGAACCATAATATATGAAGTATTATTTACTACAGATTCGACATCTCTCCAGGTATCAAGACCAGACAAAGTATCCTCGCCTACAATAAATACAAACTCCTGACCACCAAAACGCGCCAGTACCTCGGTAAAATACTCTAGAGTATGGGGCTGGTCAAAATCATTTACCTCCAACGGCGCCACCTCTAGAAACGCCTCATCCGACAATGCTAGTTGCAGCATAGCTAAGCGCGCGCCCAGATCCGCCACCGGTACTTTATGAGCTGGACGGGCATTGGGCCAAAACCACACCGACTCCAGGCCGCATTGCTGTCGAACCACCCGAGCCACGGCTACATGACCTTCATGCACAGGGTCGAAAGTACCTGTCAGAATGCCAATTCTAGCCATCATTGGCAATGATGTTAGGAGCGGCTCAGCCATTCCCGATAATTTCGGATGACAATACCCGCAACGGCTTCTATGTCATTGATCGCCGTGTCGACGACAAGGTCGAAATTATGCTTGTCATAGGCATTCACTTGGTACTTTGCCTGATATCGACGGGTTTCGCTGTCCAAACGATCCTGGAGGAGCTCGGCATACTCTTGAGGATTTGTGGGAATGTTCTCACTCTCCATGCGCGCCGAATCGATACCTTTCAGAATACGGACGGCTGCCGTCTCAAGATCAAGATCCAGAAAAACCTTAAAAGAATTGGGAATCCAATGCCAGGCCAATCTGGAATCAATGACCAAATCATCCTGAGTTTCTCCAAGTTCTACTAACCGTTGATCTACTCGCCGGTCCAGTTCAGCATCTTTTTCGGCGGTAATATTAGTCTGCAAAATATCGAGGCCCATTTCTTCTCCAATTTTACGGAGCAAATCACCTGAAGAAAAATGTTGGAAACCCAGCTCAGCCGCTACAGCTTTAGCCGTAGCCGATTTACCACTTCCAGGCCGTCCCGCAATCGTGACAATGTGCTTTTTAGCGGTCTGCGCCACCACCACTCTCCTCTTTGACAGCCGTCTGATCTTCGGCCACTGCCTCGGGCAATTCCTCAGATACGGCTTCTTCGAGTTCGGCCATCTCGGCTTCTGATCGCGGTGGCTCGACTTTTGCAACTAGCTGACCTAAATCATCACTATCAACTAGGTCGACACCCTTGGGCAATTTCAAATCACCAAGCGTAATAGTGGCCTCAAAATCAGATAGCACACTAATATCAACTTCGATCGCCTCAGGCAAATCTGCAGGTAAACACTCAACCTCAACCATTTCCAGAGGCTTAACAAGCGTACCTTCACCTTGATACACGGCGTTGGATTCACCCACGAAATGCAATGGCACTTCAGCAGTCAGCTTTTCGTTCATGCGAACTGCATAAAAATCAACGTGCCGAAGCTCGCCTCTGAGTGCTCCCGTTTGAACATCATGGATTAGCACATTGCGCAACGGCGCTGTGCCAACTTTGAGGGCAATCAACTTGCTACCGCCAGCCTGGGCGAATGCCTTCTCCATTTCTCGTCCGTCGACAGTGATCGACTCGTTCTTCATGTCGCGGCCATAAATGACAGCCGGAACCTGTCCTGAAGCTCTCACTGTCCTCACGCTCTTACCACGAACCGTTCGTTTATGGGCAACTAATTCAATATTTTCTGACATTTGGCTATGCTCCTTTTCTCGAAAAATGCCTTACTCTTCTAAGACAGCCGCTTCGATTTGGAAATCCAACGGTGAAATTCCGCGATTTCGCCAGCCGAAATGGCGCCTTTTGCCGTAAACTGCGCTGCCTCACCTTGCCGCAAATCAGTCCTACGCGTCTCTTTTTGAGACTGCACACCAACAGTAACTGTCGCTAGTACCGGCAGTGAACAATTGTGACAGGACAATTGCATAAAGCAATAATCTTCGAGCTCGCCCAAAAACCTGATATCGTCAAACACGTAACTTGTGTCGCACGAGGGACACTTATAAAATGCTTGCAAGTTGCGGATGAGCTCCTGCAGATACCGTGGTTTCATGGGAAAAACTCCCTGTTACTCTCTTATCTTACCACATTTAAGCGTTGTCGCCGTACCAGGACCACAATTGCTAGGCTCATAAGAGCCACGAGCACGAGCAAAGCTACTAACTTTAACATTGATCCGGCCATAAGTGCCACCACGCCAAACAGGGCGACAATTGTGTACAAAACCAACACTGCCTGGCGCTGATTTAAACCCGCATCAAGCAATAAATGATGGAAGTGTTTACGATCAGCCCGAAAGGGCGATTCGCCATGAGCCAACCGACGAATAATCGCCCACGCTGTATCAACCAACGGCACACCCAGCACTAAGGCTGCAGTTGCCAATTTGGCACCCGAGTAAATAGCCAGCATAGCGAGTACCAACCCCAGGAAATAAGCCCCGCTATCACCCATGAATATACGAGCGGGATAAAAGTTGTGAGGCAAGAAGCCAAAGGCAGCGCCAGCCACTACTATAGCTATCAATGCCACTACTGGCTGGTCGACGGCCGGGCGCACCGCCAATACAAACATCACCACGGCGGCAATTCCCGAAACACCACTAGCCAGTCCATCGAGTCCATCAAGAAAGTTGATAGTATTAGCCATGCCTACCATCCATAAAATACTCAGGAAATTTGCTACGGGCATGATGTGAAACTGCCAGGGACCCAGATCAACCAAGGTCCGGCCCCAGGTCAGGTCAACCACTCCACCAAAAGGGTTAGTTACTGAGGTAATGCCGATACCTCCAGCCAAAGCAACCGCAGCCGCCACGATCTGCCACCCTAATTTGGTGGTAGCCGAAAGTCCCCGGGTATCATCTATCACCCCGATCGCCACGAGTATGGCGCATCCCAACAGTAATGCGCCATACTCACGACTAGGCGGCACAAACAACAATGAAGACGCTAAAAATGCCCCAAAGATGGCAACACCACCCAAATACGCCACTGGCTGCCGATGAATCTTCCGGCCACCAACCGGCATGTCCACAATAGCGTGCTCAAGCGCATACCGACGCACCACTGGCGTGAAGGCTGCCGCCAAGGCAAAGGCCAAACCAAACCCCAGAATATATATCATTTTTTGACAGCCTTGTCGGTTACATAAAACTCCAGGTATTTACCAAACATCAGTCTGGTCTGGGCATTGATGGCCGCAAAGCTAGAAAACACAATTGCGGTAGCCGGCATCAGGCACCATTGCCACAACATCGCCAAAGACCGCCACATGCCGTAACGCTGAGGACGTTTGGGTAATAAAATTATACTGATGACAATGGTCAAAGCCAGGGATACTGAAGCCACCATCAGAATCCTCGATGTGATGACGGGCAAGTTGTGAGCAAGTGACGTGTAGCTGAACTGTTGATTCAAATACAACGGTAGCCAGGCAGTAAACATCAAAAGTAATGATGAAGTCGACCATGAATAGTGACCTTCGATGAGCCGTGCGAGTTGCACTAATTTGTTCGACCAAGGAATCTCCCGATGGATAATTGACTCACGAACGGCAAAGGCGAAATCACTAGCCCCCCAGGCCCAACGCCGGAGTTGAAGGAATTGAACCCTCATGGTTTTGATATAGGTTTCAGCCATCACGGCATCTTGATAGACGGGCGTAAACAAGGGCACCACATAATGTTGTCCGCTGTAGCGGAAATAGGTCCGCCAATACTGGTGACCATCTTCGACAATGGTGGTAACACTCCAAAAATCGGTATCAATCAAGGCCGCCAGACATTGAGCATGGGCTGCAAAATTGCGCAAACGGTTAGGGCGCATCATTTCAATGAAAATCCAAAATGAATTACCAGTTGCCAACACCCGCATAGCTGCCGGTACGTCCCAAATGTTATTGTAAAACATCGGTATTGGCTGGTAGCTCTTATGTTGACGCTCGGGATCAATAGCATATTCATAGGTCAGATAATTGAAATACTGCCGACTAGCCCGATGATCTGAGTCAAAAGTTGTCACGATCACTCGTTCTGGAGCAATTCCTTGAGCCTTGATGGCTTTGGCCAAGTGTCGGCCGGCATACGTAATATTGCCACCTTTGCCAATCACCTCCCCTGGCAAGTTGTCAGGGTGCTTAACGGCTAAAGCCATACCAAACCTATGACCATATTTCTCCATCAAAATTTCAGCATTGCGAGCAGTTTGAGGACCACCACGCTCCTCGTAGGCCAAGACAAAAATAATACGCTCCAAAGGATAATCAGCCTCGGTCAGGGCCTTAACTGATGGCTCCAAAATATCAAGAGACTCATTATAGGTTGCCATGATGACCACATGGTAAATAGTTGAGGGGTCAAAAATGTCATGCCCCCTAGCTGCCAATACCGTGAGCCTAGCTTCCTCGGCTACTAACACCTGATAATCATGCCAGGCTTTGGTTTGCAATAATCGGTGCCATCGCCAACTCCAAGCTGACATCCGCCGATAAGCCGTCTGTCGGCGCATTTGAGCGAAACTACGAGCTGCTTCGACATCAGCTAATTGAACGAGCCTGTCTTGCCAGTTAATCTGACTCGCCCGACGCATCTGCTGATAGGCTCTTACCAGGTAATAACTCATACGGTAGGATTTAGCCATCCAATACAAATCAAATCCAATAATGAAGTAGGCTACAGCTACCGGCCACCGCAAACTCAAAAGGATGGGCGCGATCAGAGTAAACCAAGTTGCCAGACCCGGGATAGTCTCAAGCAATCTAGTAAACCAGCGAGCATCTACCCATTTGAGCGTACTCGATTGCATTACCTGACGCTCCCAAAAGCGGCGGCAATCACCCCGCCGAATGCGGACACTACCACTGATGTCGCCAACAAGAAGAAACTCACCATCCGATTCCGATGAAAACTACGGTAGGCAAAGAACGTGTTGGCTAAAGCCACTGCCAGACACTGGGCCAACAGCACATAAGGAAAGTACCAGGGACCCAAGGTATCAAAGCCGGTCAGATTCGAATATCGTACTGGCACCGGCACGTCAGCCGGCCTCACATGCAATACGAGCCAAGCTAAGCTGGCCAAGAAGATCAGAGCTGTCAGCCCAAGCAAGGCCACTGAAAACAAATCGTGAAAAAAACGGGACTGGGCTACCCGCTCAAAAAATGCCCCCACTCCCCGCCGTGCGGTGGTGATTGGCGATGCAGAACTCATAGTTATCATTATAGCATTGGCGCCTGACACACCATTGGAGCGGGTAACGGGAATCGAACCCGTCTCTCAACCTTGGGAAGGTCGCATTCTACCAATAAACTATACCCGCACTGGAGCCGATGAAGGGATTCGAACCCATGACCTTTGCTTTACGAAAGCACTGCTCTACCAACTGAGCTACATCGGCACGTCTAACCAGGCTAGCTTAGCAAAAAACAGCTAGCAAAAAAAGCACCCCTTATTGAAGGGGTGCTCCATACACTTAGCAGAATGATAAAGCTAATTGAGACCTTTGTGCTTCGGATAGCGCGTGGCGTAACGATCGGCCAGAAATTCATACTTTTGCTCAAGGGCCCGCTTGGCTTCCTCTGGACTCATGTAAAACACATCATATAAGTCCTGTTGAGCGGCTGCCGAAGACCGAATTTTGCGGATTCTTGATTGGCTCACTGTTGTTTCCCTCTTGTTTACTAACAACCCGTATTATGGGCAATGAGGATCAATCGAGCATTAGCATAAATTACAAACTTAATATGTCAGGTAACTGCGGAATATGTAACCCATCACACCGTTGTACCGCACTTGCTGCCATGAAGCATCCTGGTAATCAAGTAACTCTACAGTTGTACCGCCGTTGAGGTCCAGAAGTATAGCTGAGGCAGTCGATGCCCCCGCCCTCAGGTGCACGAACGCACTGGTACGCGCCGTCCGGAAAACCCGTGGTGCGACCGTAGGGCTTGGCGTAGCTGTGAGAGTGATTGCTACGGTGGGAACAGGAGTAACTGAAGCTGTTGCAGTTGGACTTGGACTAGGTGTGACTGTTGGTAAGTCGACTGGCCAGTTGAACCTCCAGGAACCAAAAGTTACCGGCCCCGACTGCACACGCCAGTGTTCAAGCAAATTTGAACCGGCTCCTATAGCATAGGTGGTCTCAGCTAAGATTGCAGCCGCCAAGGCTAAACCGACTCCCCCACTTGCCATTGCTACCCACCGGTTCATTTGTTGCTCACCTCAATCATGACGGTTTATAACCCGACCAGTTACCCTTGGTAATACGTTAACCACAGCCAAACGACAGCTGTAGCGACGGCCGCAATTACCGCTAAGCCAATAACAAACTGTAGCACCACTTTCCACATTCTGGGGTCTTGAGACTCCCGGGACGGCTCGCGGCGCATCGATAACGGCTCATCCTGATAGTCTTCATACTGATACGCATCGTCGCGTCGCCTGGAAGCCACCTGACGAGCCACGACGGGTCGGCTGGCCTGGCGGGGAGCTGGTACTGGCATTGGTGCCGGCCGCCGCACAGGCGCCGCAGCCACAGGCTGCCTCGCCGGGGCAGCCGGACGGGCCGCAGACATAGACCTAGCGGGTACTGGTCGCGCGGACTGCCGAGTTGGCGCTGGCTGCCGCGAACGGCCAAATCCGTCCATCGAGCGCGGTGCCATATCCATTCTCCGGGTGGGGCGTGGTTGATCCATTAACTTTAAATATACCACAACCTTTTCCTTTTCCTCTCCAATCCCATGCTATATTGAAGCCAGCATGAGTAGTTTCCGCACCAGCCGGACGTTTGACGTCTTGTTTATTGGCTGTTTACTGGGCGTTCTGGTAGTAGCCTATCTGTACAGAGTGGCGCTCGGCGACTGGCTGTTCTTTGCGTCGCACCAGCCGGCCGAGCGGGTGGTCAACCTCGCCAAGTCCGCCAAATTAACTGACACTGGCACCAGGCTACTCTACCGGGGTGACCCCCAATTTGTCGGCATCGCTACCATCGAAAGCGTTTGTGACACCCAGGAGCTAGGCTGCCTCACTCCAAAAGGCCAGATTTATATCCTCGATGATCCAACCAACCAAGGCCAATCAGTCATTACAGCTCTCCATGAAATGTTGCATCTGGCTTACCGGCGGTTACCCGAGTCAGCCAAAGCCGGCCTGTCGTACGAGCTCACTCAAGTTCAACAGGACCCAAGCCTTGAAGTTGAGCTAAAAGCCTACACCAACAGCGAGGAACGACGCGACGAAGCGTTTGCTATTGCTGGAACCGAAATAAGATCGTTGCCCAAAGGCCTTGAAGAGCAGTACCAACGCTATTTCCAGGACCGCGAACAGATCGTCTCAACCTTTGAAAACAGCCTCAAATAACAAGTTGCGCAAAAAAATGCACAACTTCACATGCCTTTCCCACAGGTTGTGTGTAACAGTTGTGCAAATTTTGCACAACTGTTAGCATGCTGGTTATGGATCCCCAAGCGATCATCCGCGAGTACTTCGAACACATCGGCCTAAGTCAGGAATCAAGCCTGATCTATCTGACATTGGTAGCCAATGGACCACTGACCTTATCCGAGCTGTCACGACAATCAGGTATTGAACGGACGCGCGTCTACCGCCTGCTTGATGATGCTACCTTAAAGCAGCTAGTTACTTCAGATCAAAATGCCAAAAAAAGCCTGTTTCGGGCAGCCCCACTGAGTAACTTGCATCATGTCCTCGACTCTCGTATACAAACAATCAAGCAGCTCAAAGACAACCTGGTACTCATCGAGAATTCCTTGGGCGATCGCAAGATTTTTACGCCGACTGACGAAATTACCACCTACTCTCAGGTCGATGGATTACGCCAAAGCTGGTGGCAGCTGCTCGACAGCCAATCATTAATCCTGGGATATCAAGATCCAAAAGTCTACGCCACCTTAGGCAAAACCTTTTGGGACGACTGGTCACGACAGTTTCAAAACCGACGCTTGCAAGCCAAGATCTTCGTCAGTAACATGGACCCAATCTTACAGGCTCCCCGAATCCGTGGTTTAAAGTACCACACACTCACTTCAACAGCTTTGATACTCGACCACAGTGCTGTGGCCTTTGACGATAATGTCACCGTTGTATCATGGTACCGAGACCAGGTTTTTACTGTGGCACACCGCAATAACGCCTACGTCCAAAGCCTCAAAACCCTTATGTCAAACCTATGAACAGCCCTTGCCCTTTCTTACCTCCAGCCGATCCCCGACTGTGGCAAGTAGCTGCAGCAGTGAAGCCCGATGCAATTGCTTCGGACGACATTCAAAACCTGATTAACCGTATGCTTGACATTGCCCAAGCCAAGCAATCAGACAATCAGAAACGAGTGTTGGTCGGACTGGCTGCTTCCCAGATCGGCATCGGTCAAAGAGTAGTACTAACTGACACCGCCGCCGATGGTCATGGCGGCACCGGCCGACTTGAAGTTTTGATCAACCCCGAAATCATCTGGCAAAGCAGCCACCTAGGCGACTGGTACGAGGGCTGCTATTCAACTGGTCCGATATGCGGAATCGTCAGTCGACCTGACGCCATCAAAGTAATGTCCCTTGACCGCCAAGGCAGACCGCAAACCCACGAATTCAAGGGTTACACCGCCCGAGTACTGCAGCATGAAATTGACCATCTTAACGGCCAAGTCTTTATCGCCCGCATCACCAATCCTGACCACCTTCATTGGGTCAACGATGATGAGTTTGCGGCTTATCGCGATCAGGAGCAATGGCGCCACTGGCCCCGCAAAGCCACTTTCGCCCAGTGGGAAGCCATGAAGCAACAAGGAACTTCTCTGTGACAATCAGTGTCTTAGGTGCCACCGGCCATATTGGACGCCGTTTGGTTACCACGCTGCTCGACGAAGGCTACCAAGTAACCGCCTTTTGCCATGGCATGAGTCCGTTTCCTCATCACAACGGATTGCGAGCAGTCCAAGGTGATGTCCATCACGCAGACGACCTCCGCCGGGCCGTCTCGGGATCGAACACTGTCATCAGCGCTCTGGGTAGCTGGCACACGCCCACTCAAGACATTCTCTCAAGCACCACCAAACATCTCATCAAAGTCATGCCGGAATTAGGCATCAATCGACTAGTCACCCTCACCGGCGCCGATGCCCGCAGTCCGAAAGACCACCCCACTGTTTTCCAGCAACTCTTGCGCCCTGTCTTTTTGACCATAGCACCCAAAATCTTAGCTGACGCCGAAAACCATCTGGAAATGCTCCAACAGAGCTCGCTCGACTGGACCAGCCTGCGCTCACCGGTCATGCGGAGCTTCGGGCCTCATGGCCGCTACAAAGTCACCACCACCCCTCCCCTGCCCTGGGCCACCATCCACCGCCACGACGTAGTAACAGCGCTCATCCAACTGGCCGTTTCCGACGACTTCACCGGCCAGGCTGTGTTTATTAAGTAACACAACTTTGCTAACCATAGCAAAAGAATCTCAAGCTTACTTCTCAGCCAGTATAGCTACCATCGGATCTAAAAACGCTAAGTTTTGAAAGCACATTGTGCAACGCCGAGGCGATAGTCTCTTCATTGTGTCGCGCAACATCCAATGTCAGATCCTGGAGTGCCCTCACCAAGAGTAAAAACGGCACTTTCCTTAATATACGCTCCTTATCGACAACTGACCCACAATCCAACAATCGGCCTAAAAAATCAGCTCCGGTCCAGTCGACAGGTTCGCGAGATTAGCCTCGTAGGCCATGAAAACCGCTTCAATTTTGTGAACAACTTCGGATTCAAGCAGCTGGCTCAATCGATCATGAAAGTGGCGCTGGGTTTGGTTATATGCTCCCACAAGCGCCTCTTCCTTGAGCACCGGGACTTTAGCGGGATCAACCCCATGCAGTGACATCAGGAAATCGTACAGCTCTTGAAACAACCGCTGCTGAACATGAGGTTCGAGTTTGTTAAACCTCTCCCGAGTCATCGCTTCACCCGGCAATAAGCTGTAACCGCCAAACGGCAACCCGTCATTCACTACATGTGAATATACAAAGACTGGGATTTTAACAGTCACCGCAGCCTCCAACACCGGCAGTACATCGATTTCTTTCATCAGGGTCTGTTGAGCATTGTCGGTTTGAGCAAAACGAAATACCCAAGCATCATTCACTACGTAGGCAGTATGATCAGTTCCCTTGCCAAGCAACGTCATGTCCTCGATTCCAAAGTCGATAACATCACTGATCTGAGCTTGAATGTCTTCAAATCGCATGGCTAGCAGTATAACAAAAAGAAGCCCAAGAAGGCCTCTTTTACAAAAATATTTCCTGGCGGGCCGTAGCGGAGGAGATTAGAACTTTCTTCCTTAGGACCCACACCTTAACAGCACTACGTACCGCCAAATAAAGTTGGTTCGCTTTTCGTCCTTTTGGACTCATCAGCATGAGCTGCACTCATGGAAGCGGAGATGACAAGCAGACAGGTCACATTCACAAGAGGCCAGACGACGGCCACTCATGTAGCCTGCCGCTTGCCATCTCCGCACAGCTCAGATCACTCCTCGCTGTACTGGAACGTCACGTTCAGCCCACCCTGACCGACGAAGGGGAAGAACTCTCCGCCCGCCGCCGCGTCCGTGAAGACCTGACGCAGGTGAGCCTCGACGGCCTCGCGGTTGGTGACCTGGGTGTCGAAGGTGATGGAAGCCGTACGCAGCCGAAGCTGGTAGTTCACGGCTCCGTCGAACCCGGTCATCTTCTTCGCCAGCTCCTGCACGCTCGCTCGGAACGTCTCATCGTCCCACCCTTCGGCCTTGTCGGACACGGGGTAGTCGACCACGTTGGTCCCGAAGTTGATGTACAACCAACCCCGGTGCTGCGGTTCCCGCGGCTCCGGCCGGTCCATCGTCGCGGCAGGCGTCTTGTCGCCCCGAAGCAGGAAGAACCCGTCCTGGCCGGCCGCCCAGCGGACCGCCTCCAGAACGTGCGCCTCCACCGTAGCCTCTTCGGTCACGGTGTCGAGAAACTCGACCTCCAAGCCGTAGCGCGCGATGTAGCAACCCGTCATGCCGTCGAGCTGCATGATCCGGCCACGGAGCGGCAGGACCTGCTTGCGATGGGCATCCTCGTCGAACTTGCCGGTGGTCTCGTCGACACCGGTGATCGCAGTGTTGAAGCTGAACCGACGCTTACGCTCGCTCATCTCTGAGCCTTTCTCGAACCTCACTCAGCATGATACTCCGACAGGTCGGTGTACGCCCCTTATGAACGCACAAAGTGAGATGCAAACCCGCAAATAGCGAACTCGCAACTCACTTTGTACTGTCTGCTTGTCAAAAGATCCGAGAAATCTCGGAATACAAAATACAATAACATATTAGACATAATAAGTCAATACTTGGCGGGCCGTAGCGGAGGAAGTTAGAACTTTTTATCTGATTGGTGTTACCATCTAGCCATCAGGAGCACCCCAGGGATGGACACCAAAACTACATATGTAACCGTGGACACCAATCTCTACCAGGACCCAGTAATTATTGAACTGGGCCGCGGGCTACCCTATCTGCACATCTACGCAACCAAGATCACCGAAGACGAGGCCGGCCGCGAGGTAATTATGGGCTCCCAGGTTGGCAGCTGGATGTGGGGAGAGCACATGTGGGGCGATAACCCATTCGTCCCCAACAAGGCCCTACCCCGGGTATTCACCATCGGCAGTTCGACAATCGGCGGCGAAGATCGAATTGCCCCCGACGGCAAAGGCACCGACTTCCTTCAAGCCATACTCGACATCACCACCACCGGTAGCGTGAAGTACCTTCGTGACCTGCATTCACCTCACCATGGCATCCTTAATAGCATCAATGACGCCAAGATCCTCCAGATACACTGTATCCACAATTTCCATATCTTCGTCAGTAACGACACCAAGTTCATCGGGAAGCCCGGCACCCCCAAACGCCACCAGCTTGAACAGCTATCCGGCACCCGCATCATGACAGCCGACGAGTTTAAGGCGATCTACCTAGCCCATATTCCCTCAACGTAGCGAAGCCCCACGCGTCCTCAATCACCGCCTGAAGGGTATTCTTGTATGCGGCTACTGCAAGTGCACCATAACAGCCGAAACCAAGGTAAAGAAGCTCAAGACAGGTGGCACAGCCAGCTACGTTTATTACCACTGCACACGAAAGAATAAACGACTTCCTAAGTGCAAAGAACCGGCCATTACCGAGACCGAGCTCGAAAAACTTATTGAATACGAGGTATCCAAACTCGTAATCAGCAAAGAAGCTGCCTCACACTGCATCGAAATCATCCGCAGCTACCATAAGCAGCAAGTGGCAAACCGTAGCATAAATCTCGATAACTGGCGCAAAGAGCACAAAGACTTACGGAACAAGCTAGACCGGCTTTTGCAAATGCGCCTCAATGAAGAAATCAATGAAATCGAGTTCAAAGAGTATAGATCAGAGTACCAAGAGCGACTGGATCGAACCGAGTCCTTGATAAGCGATGTGAACCAGACAGCCTCGGCATGGTTAGAACTGGCCGAAGGGTTCTTCAGTAATCTAGTAGCGCTTCGCGATACCTACGATTTAGCAGAAGATGACGAAAAACGAAGAATGCTTCAATTCCTTGGCTCGAACTGGGTTTTACAAAGCAAAAAGGTCGCATTTTCCCCTAGGAAACCATACGACCTCTTGCTAAATGTGGATGAGAATAAGAACTGGCGGGCTCGACCGGATTCGAACCGGCGATCTCCTCCGTGACAGGGAGGCATGTTAGGCCTCTACACCACGAGCCCGTATTTCTAACCGCCAAATCATACCAGATTCCTCACTGCGGCACAACCTTGGTAGCTAAGACAGGTTATTACGCCCCCATTTAAGCACTTTTGCCATCCAAATTAGCTCGTCATATGTCCGCTGGATCCGCCGAGTTTGGTCACCAAACTCGGGTCTAAGTTTGTCTTGGTCATCGAACATATCTTGCACTCTGGGAAAATGCACATCAGTAAACGTGGCCACTAAGCCCATCTCCCTGACTGTGTTGACCAAAGACTCAATTGCTCTGACTCCTCCCCAATTTCCATTCGATACGCCGGCAAAGGCCACTGGTTTATGGATATAATTCTTCAATTCTGAATCGAGCAACCGTTTAAGCGAACCTGGAAATGAGTGGTTATACTCTGGCACAACGATCAAAAAAGCATCTGCCTTTTCAGTGATTGAGGTGTATTGAGGGTTTTTACCTTCGGGATCGTTGCCGTCACCGGCAAATTCAAATTCGGCCACATCCACCCATATTATTTCGACCCCAGGCTGCTGACGGCCGATTTCGGCAACCAAGCGGGCGGCACGAATACTCTCTCGCCGCTCGCGCTTGGTTCCCTCAATGACAGCTATTGTTACATCAGCCATTCAAATAAGTATCGATTAGCTCACTTTGATGAACGTCTTGGTTTTGGCTTTGTCGAGCTGCTCTTGGAAGTAGTCGTTAAAGTCGATGGTCTTGATAAGAACGTGAAGACCGTGGATCGAGCCATCATCTTTCTTTTCGACGACTTTGAGAATCTCGTAGCCGTAGTCTGTCTTGATGACATCGCTCACCTGATTTGGCTGCAAAGCTTCAGCCGCAGCCTGGACGTTATCGGGCAGTTGGCCCTTGGTGAAAAAGCCCAGGTCTCCGCCGTTGGCGGCATCAGACGCCTGCGAGTACTGCTTGGCTAGGTCGCCAAAGTCGGCTCCATTCTTAACCTTGTCGAGTACTTCGGTGGCTTTGGCTTTGGCCGCCTCGTCGGCAGCTTTATCGGCAGTTACGTTTGTCTCTAAGTTTTTGGCCAGGATCTGCTTACGCAAGACCCGGCGCAAATCTTCGACGTTCCAGCCATAAATGTCGTTGAGGGTCTTCAGTAAGGTGTCTTTACCGCCATAGCGTTCATACAACTGGCTGAGCAGATCATCGACTTCTTTGTCGGTCACCTTCACGTTGCGCTGGCTGGCCAGTTGGGCCACCAAAGCATCATCTTTGAGTTTCTCTAAGGCATGCTGCTTGATTTGCAGCAACAGCTTCTTACCTTCATCAGAGTTGAAATCAACTTCAGACTGGCCGTTCAACTTGGCATTGTTCTGGTAGGCGCGCTTATTAGCATCCACCTCAAACAAATAATCACCATAGCTAACAAACCGCCCATTCACTTGTTGCACCGGGTACGGCACCACTTTGGCAACTGTCCGCACAGCAGGGTTTTCACTACGGTAGTAGTAAATCAACACTCCAAACACCACGAGAGCAATGGCTCCCAGAGCTACAACCACGGCTACCAACCGAGTCAACCATGTCCGTGAACCAGCCCCGGCCAGCGGATTCTTGAAGCCACCAAACCGTCGCTTTTTGACCGTTACCGCCTTGGTTTCTACCTTATCAGCGACTTCATCTTTGACCTCAGAGGAATCAGTATCGTCAGTCTCATCGGTAGCTTCAACGTCTTCGGCTACAACGTCAGACTTGTTATCATCTTTACTTTTGTCAGGCTTCTTCTTTTTGGACTCTACCTTGCTATCATCATCGGCCGGCACGGTCGCCTCTTCCACGGCCGGGTCCTGGTCTGCTTTCGCCAAAACGTGCACTCCTCTCACAGGTCAAAAGATATGTACACCTATCCTAACGCACAACCGGCGATTGTGTCGAGCCGCCCGCCGCCCGTACTGCCTCGAGCAATTCTTCATGGATCTCCACGGGCTTATGGATGTACTCAAGTTTCACATCGCCCACATACGTTTTGGCGTTAATCTCACCGAAGCCAAACAGCGCAGCCTGAAAACCGCCGATATGGTAATTCACATTGGTTATGGCATCAAGCTGCCATTCTTCAACCTTGCGGTCAAAAAAACCTTTCTGGGTAATGAGAATCAGCCGTTCGTTGGTGACCAGATACACCGTATAATACCAACCCAGCCAGCGGTATGCCCAAGCCGCCAGCACAATCACTGGCACCACCAGCGCCAGTTTGATCAGCCAGCCAGCTAAAGTTTCGTGAGTCCACACCCAAGGAATGTCCAGAGGCACTACGCCCAGCACTATCACGAACAAGCCCGAGATCAGGGCTTTACGCATGACCAAAGGGTGCTGCCGAAATAAGAACTGGACTTCCTCACCTTCGTGCTGCCCCGGAAAATCTTTTTCCTGAGCTTTGAGCTTATTCATAGCGTCATTGTAGCAAATCGTCCGGCGCCAAGGTATAATGAGGCACGCATCCCTGGTATGCCCCGGTAGCTCAGCGGATAGAGCGCCTCCGTCCTAAGGAGGGCGTCGGGGGTTCGATTCCCTCCCGGGGCACCAAGGATTTATTTACCGCGCTTTTTGGGCGTCCAGTCTTTTTTGTAGGCAATTTCGGTCACAACCGTTTCATAGTCCACAATCTCGTCGGGCGTGAACCAAATGGCCTGTTCCCGCTCGTAGCTGTCGCGGCTATCGGAACCGTGAATGATGTTCTTAATGGCCCAGTCACCGGCGTCGCTTAGCTCATACGACTCCAGCGAGTAGTCAAAACCAATCGTACCCACTTCGGCAAACAGCGGGCTGGTGTTGCCGCGCATCTTACGCACCACTTCAATGACATGGGCGCCTTCCAGCACCATAGCCACCACCGGACCGGCGGTCAGGGCATCCATCAGTTTTCGGCGGGTGTTCATGGCCAGCTCGCGCGGCTCAGCCGGCGGCGTAATGCCCTTGTCGAGGTAGCCCTGATACGTGCGTTCACCCGATGACTTCAACCACTCTTCGGTTAACTCATAATGCTCACCGGCCATATCGAGAGTTGGCCAAACCAGCTTCAGAGCGGCAATCTTGAGACCCTTGCGCTCAAACCGGGTCAGAATCTCGCCCACGAGGTGGCGCGCGACAGCATCCGGCTTAATGAGGACCAGACTTCGTTCATGGCGCAACTGCTCAAGTTTTTCTTCATTAGGTTTCATCTATAGTCTCCTTTTTACCTATTTAGTTTGTATCAGCTTGGCAAATTGCTCAGCCGCCCGATTAGGATCAGGTGCAATAATGGCCATTCTCAAGCGCTCAGGTGCCAGCATCTGCCGGGCTACCCGTAGCACATCGTCCGCTGTCACCCCTTCGATAGCTGCAATCAGCTCATCTACTGGCTGCACTCGACCGAGCAAGGCCAGTTGTGCGCCCAACCTATCGGCAATGCTGGCGTTACTCTCGAGGCTCATCTCTAGCCCTGCCACCAATTGCTGCTTAGCTTTGGCGAGCTCAGCCTTGCCTACTTCGTCCTGCCGAATACCATCGAGCTCAGCCAACACCGACTCGATTGCTTGGTCGATTTTATCGATACCCACCCCGGCATACGCTTCAAAAATACCGGTGTCCACGTAACTATTGGTCTCGGCGAACACATTGTAGGCCAAACCTTGGCGCTCACGCACATTCAAAAAAAGCCTTGAGCTCATTCCCCGGCCCAGGATGGCTGCCACTACCCGGCTAGCCGGCTCATCTTCATCAAGATACGCGTACGACCGGGCCGCCACCATGATGTGGGCTTGGGCCGTATCCTTGGCATACGGCAGAGCCAACTGGCTGGAAATGCCTTTGGTCACCGGTACCGGGCGGGCCTTTTCGCCCGACTCCATACTCCCCAGCACTGCTTCCATTTGTTGAACGACGGCAGCATGGTCGATGGCTCCAGCCACTGCCACCACCAAGTTGTTTGGCCGGTAGTGTTGGCGCATATAACCGGCAATCTCGGCCCGGCTCAGATTTTCGATAACTTTCTCGGATCCAATGATATCTTGGCCCAGTGGATTATCGGGGAAGATCAGTGACGGTACCAATGTGCCAATGAACCGCGGCGGGTCATCCTGAAAAACGTTCATTTCCTCTACGATGACGCCCCGCTCTCTATCGATTTCAGAGCTTTCAAGTAACGGTGATTTCACCATGTCGGCCAAGATGTCGAGCGCCAGTTGTCCATGCCTCGCCGGCACCTTGATGTAAAACGACGTAATATCTTCACCAGTATAGGCATTATTGTAGCCACCAACAGCATCAACGGCCTCAGCTATCTTGGCGGCCGTCGGATATTTCTTGGTGCCTTTAAACAATAAATGCTCCAAAAAATGCGACACCCCACCGTTGGTATCGTAGGTTTCGTAGCGGGAACCGGTTCCGGCCACAATGTTGACTGTCACGCTCCGGGCGTCGGGCATGCTGGCCGTTACTATTTGTAGGCCGTTGGCCAAAGTAGTTTGCTGAATCTTCACGTCGCTACTATATCAGATTAGGCTCCCCTTGCGGGAGATTTGCGCAAATTCTTGATCGCCTTCAGTAAGCGCTCACGCACATGCCACAAGACATATAAGATAATCAATACAATCAGTACGACAGCTACTTGGTTCATCCGATGACTGATCGCCTCAAAATGTTCACCCACCGTATAACCCAGCCAAACCCACAAAGACGACCACACAAATGAGCCAATCAAAGAATACAGGACAAAGCTACCCACTTTCATTTGAGCAATACCAGCCGGATAAGCCACCAATCCTCGAATAACCGGCAAGCAGCGGCCAGCCATGGTCAACAGCGGCCCATATTTGTCAAAAGCCACCTGGGTTTTGGCGAGATCTTTCTGGGAAATCAAAAAATATTTACCATATTTTGCGAGGAACGGGTAACCGCCATAGCGACCGATTCCATACCCGACCATACCACCGACCAGCTGGGCCAAGGTACCAAATACTAAAACCACTGGCCAGCTCATGGTGCCGCGAGCTGCCAGCATGCCACCAACAGCCAACAGAATTTCTGATGGAATCGGTATGCCAAAACTATCTAGTATCAGGCCAACTGCCATACCGGCATATCCCAAAGCTGAAATCAAATCTAAGGCTATCTGACTAAAGTTCATAACCACCATTATACCCACAAGGTCGCATTGGCGTCACGGCCGAACCGAAACCCTGGCCGCTTCAATGCTTGCGCGGACAGCCTCAAGTTGCTCAAGCCTCGGCTTGAGTGTTAGATCAACCGCCCGATTCTCACGGACATCCTTGGAGTAACGAGCCAGCATGGCATCTATTACAGCCAACGCTTCGTCATACCGGCCTTGCCGCCACTGAGCCGCCGCTAGATCACCTGCGTATTCAGGATGGTTGTTGGAGTCGCGAGCCAATGCCCGGATCGCCGCGTCAGTCGCCGCCTGCAGCTGATTTTGGGCCAGCCAGACTCGCGACTCAAGCTGCCAATGTTGGCCGTCGTAATGGTCAAGGGCTTCGGCTCGGCGAGCGTAGTCCAGCGCCTCATCCAGATACGATTGCCGTTGTGGCTTGTTATGCGAAAGTTGCGCTTGAGCCAATGCCACAATCCCACGTGCCGTCAACCAGTCTGGATTACCTATTCCGTATTTGTTAGCGTCATCATAAGCACTGGCCGCCGCCGGATAGTCGTCGTTCTCCAGATAAATCTTGGCCCGTTCAGCCGCCGAAGCTGCGGTGTATTGCGAAGCAGCCAGCACAGCTACCAGTATGAGTCCAAGTAGCACCCAACCACGGCCAGGCTTATGCTGCCGAGGTTGCCAACACAGTAAGGCAATGAGCATGGCCAGGCTCGCCACAATGGCTGGATACGAACCACCAATATCAACAGCCATATGACTTATGGCTGCCAGGACTCCCAAAAACAGCCCCAACCAGGCCCGTCCCAGTTGCCATAAACCAGCCATCATCAACACCGTCAAGCCAACTATCAACCAGCCCAATAGACCAAACCCAACGAACCCTAGTTCCGCCAACACTTGCAACGGCAGACTATGAACGCTTTGGGACGCATCTATCGGACTGTGCTGGTATTGTGGGTGGACGTCACCAAAGGCTCCGGCCCCCACCCCGCTAATTGGCTGAGCCGCCCACATCGCTCCGGCGCTTGCTACATACAGCCACCGGTCTTGCAAGCTTTGCGATTGTCCGTCGGCCACTTCGGCCACTCGCGCCGACAACCCAGCACTGGCCGTGTGATGGCGCCCCATCAAATCGGCTAGTTGCACCGTCCCAAGGTTCACCAATGAGCATACCAAAAGGATGAACAATATTTTTATCCAAAAACGCTTTGTTGTAGGGATCACAATTACCAGAATAAGGCTATAAAAAGCCAATATTACGATGGCCGCCCTTGAAGCCGTCAGCCAGATTGCCACTCCAGTTACGGCTAAAACCATGCCGGTAAACCAAGCCTTTCGACGGCTTTTTTGGACTACGAGCCAGTCAGACAACAGCATCAAAACTGCCGGCAGCAAATAGGTAGCAGCGGGGTTCGGCCAGTAAACAGGTCCAACCAATCGGTCATAATCGCCGAAGACATATAAAACAATTCCCCAGACTGCGAAAGCTGCCGCCGAAACCAAATAACCAAGTTTGATGAGCTCACGCCCCTGAGGTTGCCTTATAACCAACCTGCTCAACCAAAACACTCCCCCAGCGATCGCCCACAGCTGCACCCAGAGCAATGTACTGTAGCGGTTGGCTGTCCACCACCCACTCAAAGCCCCCCAACCAACAAATGCCAGAAAACATAACGCTACCCACAACGGCATGCTTCGCCTCAGCTGCCCTTCGCGATAGGCCAGCAGAGCCGCCAGCACCAACGCCATAGCGCTTACGAGGCCAGCGAGTGGCTCCTTACCTCCAGTCAGCCAGGGAAACGTGGCCAGCACCAAACAAACTACCCACGTTCTCGTAATAATTGGCCTCACGGTATCCATAGCTCTGTACCCTAGTATAATGGAACTATGGCTACCTTACCGCTATCAGACCTGGTGACAGATTATCTCGAGCATCTCGAGATCGAGCAGAACCGCTCCCAAAAAACCATCACCAATTACGACCACTACCTCCAGAGACTGGTAGAATTTACTGATAACTGCGACATTAACCAACTCGATGCCGAGATGGTCAGGCAGTGGCGGCTCAATCTCAACCGTACCCGTGATAGCCGCGGAGCTGAGTTGTCCAAGACGACCCAAAACTATCACCTGATCGCCCTGAGAAGCTTCCTCAAGTACCTGGCCAAGCGCGACGTGAAAGCGCTCGACTCCGCCAAAATTGAACTCGCCAAAACTATCAGACCCCAGGTCACGTTTTTAGACAATGAAGAACTCGGCCGTCTATTTAATGCCATTGATACCTCAAACCCCATCGGCCTCAGAGACAGGGCGATAGTTGAGCTATTATTCTCTGGAGGCTTGCGCGTCAGCGAACTAATCGGCCTCGATCGTTCCCAGGTCAATATCGCCCGGCGCGAGTTTATGGTCCGCGGCAAGGGCCAAAAAGACAGGCCGATCTTTATCTCGGAATCAGCCGCCGACTGGCTCGATCGGTATTTGGCCACCCGCCAAGATTCGGCCGCTCCCCTGTTCATCCATTATTCAGGTACTGGCGACCAAAGTGAAAACGGCGCCTTCCAGCGGCTTACCGCCCGCAGCGTCCAACGCCTGATCAAGCGCTATGCTGGAGCTGCCGGTATCATCAAGCACGTCACGCCCCACACCCTGCGCCACAGCTTCGCGACCGACCTGCTCCACAACGGCGCCGACCTCAGAAGCGTCCAGGGCCTCCTAGGTCACGCCAATGTCCAAACCACGCAAATTTATACCCACCTGACCGACCCGCAGCTCAAAAGCGTCCATGAGCGGTTTCACAACCAATCAGCCTAACAATCGAGCAGGTCGGCTAGGGCGTTAAGGGTGGTACCAAAATCTGCCGGAGTAAGTACTGCATGGTAATTACCGGCAGCACCAGTTGTTTGATCGGCTAAATAGTGTAGAACCGGGTTATCTGGCACACCTGCCTGAATGCCCACCGTATAGACTTTCATAGTGGTATATGGAGGTACAATATTGTTATCGATGAAGTTTTTCAGATAAGCTTCATTCTCTGGCTGGTTCCAATAACCGGACGTCGGATCAACCTCACGATAGTCGTCAGGAAAACCATCAGATATAAACACGACGATCTTGTCGGCCCCGGGCCGAGCTGCGCCACTATTGAGCACCGTCCAAGCCCGCTGCAAGGCCGGCTTATACCGTGTTTCAGTCGTGGTTGTAAAATCTGACTGGTTATCGACAGTCGCCATAAGATTTGGCACATTGGTCGTTAAACTCTGTTTGACTACAGGATTCGTATCATTAAATGCAATGATAGCACCTTGGTTTCCGCTACCAATTCCAACGTTATTCAAAAATCCGCCAGCACCTACTAGCAAGTCGATCATAATCTGCATTCGGTTATATGCTTGATAGTTCCAATCGGGTCCATTCCAGTCCCATTTCATCGATTCCGAAGAGTCAAGCACGAAAACAATATCGCTGTTGTTCACACACACGGGCGGAACCGGCGCCGGAGTCGTGGCTACCAGCCGAGTCAGCTGGGTAGCCACGTGATTGACGTTGGTTGGGCCTCCGCTCAAATCACGAAAGCCCCAATATACCTGGAAATTAACAGTTTCGGGGCTACCAGGGTTATCAGGAGTAGCCACGATCTCCACATAGGAATCAGGCACAGTAATCACGTCTGGAGTCACCGATCCAACCACCGGCACATAGCCGTCACCAGTTTTGATCATATGAAAGCACCGATCGGGCCCTGCCCCCCGACAGCCACTCAAGGCGCTGGTATTAAGTACGCCGGTGTAGGTAGCACCGTTACCAGTAGTAAACTCGCTCCAACTGTGGTTATCACGGAAGTTGCGCAGATACTCCAGTTGGTTTTGGGCCACCAAAGCAACCGTTGTGCGCTCGCGGGCTGTCTGGCCCTGCTGGAAAGCCCGAATGGCCAGGCGGGTTGAACTCAAAAGCACCAGCGACAAGATTGCCAGAGCAACAGTTACTTCAACCAGAGTATCACCCCGGCTATCACGCCTTAAGGACATGTGTATCCTCCTCCCGGAAATGCATTACCCAACACCACGAAGTCTTTGCAAACCCCAGTATCAGAAAATATGACATAGTTTAAGCCCGACGCCGGCGCCTGAGGACTCGGTACTTTGCTAATCACCCGCCGGTAAGCCGTACCGGCCTTGGCCGTGACATCAATGGTCACCATACCGTCGGGCACATCTACTACAGCTCCGGTAGCATTATTACCGGCGTAAAACGTCATCCGGTAACCCGACGCACCATATCTAGATTGTAAGCGGAACATATGGGCATTAGCACCGGTAAACCCGCTCAGCACCACCTGACAGTGATACGGCGTCCGCACGGCACTGCAGTTGCCGTAATAAGGTCCCCCGGTGCTAAAAGCCGCCGCCGCCCCATAGTTGACGGCACCAGCCGCAGCGCCTCCCGGCAAAAACAATGCATTCTGGATTAACATTCTGCAGGCCGGCGGCACCGCTCCGTTCACACAAACATCATTGACCGTTACGTTGCCAGGTGGGTATTGAACGATCGTCATCTCCAAAGGTGGCGCAAAGGGCAAAGTTGCATCATATTCCGACTGACTAGGCAACGGCAGGCTGGTGTTGTAATAGGCGGCATTCACGTTGGGTGACTGGTCCCACTCAAGCTTGACGCTATTATAGCCTGGAGCAACTACAAAACCCGGATCCACCGTCACCGAGGTATTGGGGCTCGATAACCTGCCCGAGGGCTGACCTGACACTTCAATCTGCTGGCAGCTCCATTCGGCAGTGTCATACGTCACCCGAGCACAGGGCTGGTCAGCCAATACCGAACCGGCCAGCACCCGTTTAACCGCCTCCTCGACACCGGCTTCGGCCGTATAATAGGCCCTCATCGACTGTTCAGTGTCGGAAGCCTTGCGTAGCTGAGCCACCTCAAGGGTCACCATCGTGGTAGTTACCAAGAGCAAGAGCAGGCTTATCAAAATAACAGTAATCATCGATACGAAACCACGTTGGCCCGAAGGCTTCATAGTACTCATCGCGGGGTTGCTCCTGAATTTAACGTTACCACAGCACAATATGATGAAGCAGCGTTACATTTGGTGGCAGCACCAGACCCGGTCGTCGTACCATTATTGGTAGCCACAGTCAGGCTAATTTCGATCTGGGGTTTGTCGCCTGGTGTCGGTACAATAACCTGAGGCACAAAATTAACTACCGAAACCTTATCGGTCGTGAGTCGCCGGGCATTGAGGCGACTCAAGCAGCCATCAGCCACCATCAGGTATGTACCATTCACGTAATAGACCTGTTCCCCTGCCGTTTTGGCGAGGCACAAAGCTGTACCTGTCGGCGGCACGCCGCCAACAGAGGCATTGGTGGTTGCCGATGAAGCTCTCACTGACTGCACCATCTCTTCCATGGCCAGTCTGGCATTATCCTGTGCCTCATTGAGCGCATTCGCTCGGTTGCGCATATTGGTAATGTTGATAAAGCCCATCACAATTATGAGGAACATGCCGCTAAAGACCGCCATGGCAATGGTCAGCTCAATGAGAGTAAAGCCACCCGAGCGCCTCATAGCCGCCTCGCTAACCCCGACTCATCTACCTGGATAGTCGAGCCATGGCCTTCGTTATCAACAATTTGGAACTGCATACTGCTGGCAGCACAAACTCCACCCGCGAAATAGCCGTCAACCGGCGTTGATTGGTCGGCCACCATGCAGGTGCGGGCTGAACCATCATCATTCTTGATAAACAAAACCCGTCCACCAGCCGCCGACGGTGATGTCACCCTCACTCCATCAGGTAATGTCACATCAACTGTCTGATAGACACAGGCCCGCACTCCAGGCAAAGCCTTCCAGGATCTCAAGGTAACCGCCGGCGAGGTATTCGTGGCCACCCACTCCACACCGGCGTACACGTATTGGCCGGGCCCACCTGGACAGCTATCGGTACCATCGCCGGTACCGACGTTATTAACTGCAGCCAACGCCTGATTGCGGGCTGTAGTCGCACTGGAAATTATGTTGTTCACCGCCGCGTCAAACTGAGTCCTGGTCCGCAACCCCCGTTGGCCGGCAAAGACAGTCAGAACGAGCAGGCCGGAAATAGCAAACACAAACATAAGTTCAATTAACGAAAAACCAGCTTGGTTCCTTGTCACCATAAGTACTTTCAATTGTACCATGATCCTTAGTCAATTCCGCCTAAACGCAAATAGGCAGCCACAATTTCGCGCCCATACAAATAAGCCACAATCGTGCCGAGCACCAAATACGGGCCGAATGGTATATGATCGCGGCGCCCGCGTTTTCTGGTAACAATCAGCCAGACTCCCGCCAGAGCCGCCACGTTAAAAGCCACAAACATTGCCACCATCGTTCCTTGCAACCCAAGCAGCAGACCCATAGCAAACGCCAGCTTGATATCGCCCCCACCCATAGCCCGGCCGCGGCTGGCCGCTGCCATCAGCCAAAAAGCCCCGCCGCCCAATAAGGCAGCCGCCAACGCCCCTTGCACCACCCGCAGTTCACTAGTTACTATCGCGCTGGCTGCCGCCAAGACCGCCACCACCATCGTCAACGGCAGCATTAATTTATCGGGCAATAGCATCCAGCGCCAGTCGTAGGCAGCTAAGGCTAGAAGCAAAGCAGTCACTAAGAGCCACGTACCAAACTGCAGAACACTACCCGGTAAAACCGGGTAAAACACCCACATACTCCACGCAAAGACCACGCCTGCTACCAGTTCGACGACAGGGCCATCGGTAATACTTTTGCGACAGTAACGGCACTTTCCGCCCAGGACGATCCAGCTTACTACCGGCACCAAGTCTCTGGCGGCCAGCAGATGGCCACAATGACTGCAATGACTCCGGCCACGCACCCAGCTCATGCCTTCATGGAGTCGCCAGACCAAGGCATTTACTCCCGAGCCAACCACAAGACCCAAAGCCCCAGCCCACACAACTAGTAAATCTCGTTCAAGCATAAGCATAGTATACAAAAAAGAGACCGCAAAGGCCTCTTTTTTGGGAAAAACTAGACAGAACTAGTTGTTGACGCAGTAAGCTGCACCAGCTTCTTGAGCAATCCGAACCGCTACAGCCGTCGCCCGGGCAGCACCACCACACTCAGTACCAAAAGTAATTTGGAACTTAGTCTGGGTAGCAGCCGCCGCATCAGCAGTGTAGGTCGCACCACCACCTACCACCGTTGCCGGGCTAAAGTAGGTGTTCGGAGCCGTAATCAACTGGGCCGTGTTCGTACAGTTCGTGTATGCACCGCCATTATTGGCCGCACATGACTCAACCGCCGATAGCATCCTACCCGCGTCAGTCTGCCGCTGCGAATCACGCCGTGACCGCTGGGCACCTTGAACCGCCAGGAACACGATTACCAGCAGCAAACCGGCAATCGCCAGCACCAGGACGATTTCAATCAGGGTAAAACCCTTCTCCTTTTTCAAAAGGTTGCTCACCTATTAATACCTTTCTTTAATAATGTTGCTTAAGCAATAGTATTGCACTTATGCTTGCGCCGGTCAATGTCTTCGCAACTGACAAGCTGATGCTCTAATTATGAACACAATATGAGGTGCCGGATTCTTGGCCTACCGCCACCGACATAGTGCCGCCGCAGGTTGCCGGGATCAGTAGCTCGCCAACACCGGGATTTCCCGATGTCACTATGCTATAGCTCGCCGAACTGCCAACCTGGTTGGCTGGATCAAGAAAATGATCAGCTATGAGTTGAGCGGCGCAGTCAGTCGTACCGTTATAGGCACCGGCGTTTCTCGATGAGCACAACTCCATAGCTGCCAGTG
This sequence comes from uncultured Candidatus Saccharimonadales bacterium, assembly GCA_964467655.1. Classification (GTDB taxonomy): domain Bacteria; phylum Patescibacteriota; class Saccharimonadia; order UBA4664; family UBA4664. The sequence continues at coordinate 45,666 of CAYXSN010000006.1, forward strand.
CTCGACTAGCATCCTGTTGGCGTTGACCATCACGTCGAGATCTTTGAGCGCCTTGCACTGCCACAAATACAACGATCAAAAGTAAACCGGCAATCGCCAAAACAATCACGATCTCAATCAGTGTAAAACCCTTTTGGTGTTGAGGAGTTCGCGGAAATTTCATCTGACAACTACTTGAGTTTATTGGCCCCACCCGATCCAACCAGACCGTACACTGGCAGCAACACCGCCACGATCACTCCCCCGACCACTACACCCAGCACTACCATCAACAGGGGCTCGATAGTAGTCGACAAATTCTTGACCTCTTCATCGACTTCACTTTCATAATAAATAGCTACCCGATCAAGCATAGAGTCAATAGCGCCAGACTGTTCGCCAATCTTGATCATTTGAGGCACAAGCTTCAAAAAGGTGGATTTATCTTCAAGGGTCGACGATAACGCCTTACCGCCTTTCACGCTCGATATCGACTTTTCCAGATCGTTTTCCACGTGCACGTTACCGATGGATTCTTTGACAATTCTCATAGCTTCAAGCATCGGAATACCGCTGGCCAACATGGTGCTTAAGGTGCGGGCAAACCTAGCCATATAAACCTTACGAAAAATCCGTGAAAACAATGGCATTTCGAGCTTAAGTCTGTCCAAAGTAGAGCGACCGACGGGAGTCCGAGCGTAACTGCGCAAACCCATAACCATACCCACCAATGCCACAATACAGATATACCAGAAACGAACCATAAAATCAGACAAGGCTAGGAGGATTTTAGTAGTTATAGGCAGGTCAGCATTTAAATCCTTATACAAACCACCCACTTGAGGTAGGACTGTCGTCAACATGAATACCAACACCCCCACAATCACCGCCAAAACAATCACAGGGTAGACCAAAGCGCTCCTGACTTTACCCAAAATGGCAGCATCTTTTTCTTGTTGGTTAGCAATGCGTTCTAGAGATTTATCGAGCGAGCCCGATGCCTCACCGGCTGCCACCAAACTAACGTACACGTCACTAAATACGTTGGGGTACCGCGAAAATGCCTGGTTTAAGGTAGTCCCGCCTTCGACACTAGTAACCACCTCTTGCAGGATTTGCTTCAAGTTCTTGTTTTGAACCTGCTCGCTAACTGTTCTCAAGCTTTGAGCCAGAGGCAAGCCGGCATTAATCAAAGTTGAAAGCTGGCGGGTAAAGATGATTCTGTCTTTTGTAGGAACCCGGCCACCAAATCCAGCTTTCTTGAAAAAACCAGCTGACTCCTTAGGTTCAATCGAAATCGGGAACAAACCCTGACCCATGAGAACTTTAGCGGCGGCCGATTCCGATTCGGCCTGAACTTCAGCCTTGATGACTTGGTCGCCTTCGGCGCGATGGGCAGTATAAACAAAGCTCCGCATACCTGTACTAGCCCCTCATCAGCCTTTCTAACTCTTGAACATCCACGGCAAAGTTCTTGGCTTCATCGTAAGTAATCTTGCCTTGCTGAATTAAGCTAACTAACGTGTGATCCATACTCTGCATACCATGTTCTGCACCGGTCTGAATCACGGCATCTAGCTGGTGGGTTTTACCTTCACGGATAATATTGCGGACGGCTCCCGTCACTACGAGAATTTCAGCTGCCACCACCCGGCCGCCGCCAATACCCGGCACCAAGCGCTGGCTACAAATGCCTTGCAGCATACCAGCAATCTGTACCCTGATCTGCTGTTGCTGGTGAGGCGGGAATACGTCAATCATACGATCGATAGACTGGGCGGCATTGTTGGTATGCAGAGTAGCTAGCACCAAGTGGCCGGTTTCAGCAATAGTTACTGCCGCCGAAATAGTCTCAAGATCGCGCATCTCACCGATGAGCACAACATCTGGATCCTGGCGCAAACTCGACCTCAAGGCAGCAGCAAAACTGTAGGTATCGTAGTGAATTTCCCGCTGAACCACAATCGATTTTTTGGAATTGTGGGCGTACTCAATCGGGTCTTCAATCGTCACAATGTGACAGGCCCGTTCAGAGTTGATCTTATCAACCATAGCCGCCAGAGTCGTACTCTTACCCGATCCAGTCGGTCCCGTTACCAGCACCAACCCACGCGGAAACTCAGTAAACCCACTCAAGATCTTGGGCATTTGCAGATCTTCAAGCGTGCGGATCTTACTGGGAATTAGCCTTAAAGCAGCTGCTAAATTACCGCGCTCGTGGAAGGCATTGACGCGGAAGCGACCATAGTTGCCAAAAGAGAATGAGAAGTCGACTTCCTTATCCTTGATCAAGATTTCTTTCTGGTCATCATCAAGAATTGAAAAGATCAGCTTTTCGACATCATCAGGCGCCAGAACCGGCGCATCAGACACCGGCCGTAAGGCGCCGTCCACCCGCAACATCGGCGCCAGACCTACTTGCAAATGCAAGTCAGAGGCGTCAGCCCGAATCACTTGTTCCAGTAGCAGCTCAATCTTCAACGCAGTTTTTTCCACTCGTCACCTCAAAAGTTACATCTATTAAAGCACAAGCTGTATGAGCTTCACAAGCTTTAGAAATCAGCTGCCACCCGGGCAACTTCTTCTAGGGTTGTTAAGCCATTCAAAGCTTTGAGGTAGCCGTCCTGTTTCATGGTCAACATACCGTCTTTTTGGGCTTGGTTTTGGACGTCGGTAGTCGTAGCGTGCTGACTCAGCAGTCGCTCCATATCAGTCGTTATCCCAAATACTTCGTAAATACCCACCCGGCCTTTATAGCCCTTGGAGCAAGCCTTACAACCCACAGCTTTGTACATGGTGTACGATTCCTTGCCGGCTAACGGCAATATGTCGTAGCCGATGTCTTCACCGCTTTTCTTCATGCCGGACTCAGACTTTGGTAAAACCTCGCCCAACGTGGTCATAACGGATTTGGTCTCAATCGGACTCGTTTCGTAGGCGGTTTTACATTTTTCGCACAAACGCCTCACTAAGCGCTGCCCAATCACAGTATTAATCGTGCTAGCAATCAAAAAAGGCTCGATGCCCATATCAAGTAACCGGGGTAGCACACCAGCAGCGCTGTTGGTATGGATTGTACTTAAAACCACGTGGCCGGTCAGGGCAGCCTGCACTGCCAAATCTGCGGTTTCCTTATCCCGGATCTCCCCCACCAACACCACATTGGGATCTTGGCGCAAGATACTACGCAGGCCACTAGCGAAAGTCAGGCCGACATCAGCATTGACTTGGATTTGGTTAATACCATCCATTTTGTACTCAACCGGATCTTCCAGTGTCACAATGTTAATCGATACATCTTTGAGCGCCTGAACCACAGCATACAAAGTCGTGCTCTTCCCCGAACCTGTAGGACCCGTTGACAATGTCATGCCATGAGGTCGGTGAATACCATCGCTAATCACCCGCAAAGCCCGGCCATGAAAGCCAAGGGCCTCAAGCGTCATGATGCTCGAATCCTTTTCCAACAAGCGAATGACCACTTGCTCCCCCCAGACCACGGGCGATATGGCAATACGCAAGTCGATCTCTTTACCACCTGAGCTAATCTGGAACTGACCGTCCTGTGGCACACGGTGCTCATCAATCCGTAAGTTGCTCAAAATTTTTATACGCGAAATGAGGGCCGGTTCGATGCCTTTGGGTAGCGTCATGGTTTCCTGCAAAATACCGTCAACACGATAGCGGATCTTGAGCTCCTTTTCCCGAGGCTCAATATGAATATCTGACGCCCGGCTCTGGGCCGCATAATCCAGAATGGCATTCAGAGCTCTGGTAATAGGCGCGTCCTGCACCAGCGTCTGCATCGACTTGGCGTCCTTGACGGGCACTTGAGGGTGGTCATCCACCCTGGCAACATCGATCGCCGAAGCCACGTCTGCTGCCACATCGCTATGGAACTGGCCGAGGATGTGATCAATAGAGGCCCGAGAAGCCAAATACACGATCACGGTGTTACCCACTTTGCGGCTCAGAAAATCAACAGCCTGGATGTTGGTGGGATCAAGCATCGCCACGGCTAATTTGCCTTGTTGCATACCGAAAGGCACAGCCATATAGGTTTCAGCTGTTGGTCGTGGCAACATCTTGGTGATGTCCTGAGGCACAGTCATGTTAGTCAGATTGACATACGGCACCCCCATAGCAGCCGCAGACAATCTGGTGAGGTCCTCCTCCTTGACTACCCCCTGCTCGGCAATATAGGCGATGAAAGGCTTGTGAGCTTTCTCGGCTTCTGCCCGCATGGCATCAAGCTTCTCTGAAGGCATGTAATTACCTTCAAGCAGCAGCTGTTCAATCTTTTTCTGGCCTTCAACGGATAGCATAGGCTAGCCTCACTGACCAAACGGCTGCTTGTTGCCCAAACCCGACAAATCCATGACTGGATTATAATCTTGGGTTTTGTGTGCTCCGTCTTTACCTTGCAGAGCCTGTAAGCCAGCCCCGTCCAATGTGGCCGGAATCGCCCCGACCCTTTCGATCTCCACGCCATCTTGTTTCGTACTACTTTTTGGCATGAGCTGCGTGTAAGCAACATAACCTGCCGCAAGAAAAATGGTTGCTGCCAAGAGTAGATAGACCAGGTCTCGCTGTTTCATTATTTAATCGTCTCCGTTACAATCGGCAACTTGGAAGTTTTCTCCTGGAAGTAGGTGGTAATCTCGAGTTGGCTACTCAGAGTTTTATTGCCGCTAATCTGCATATTAGTAACCTTCATCGGCCGGGCGGAGGTTTCAATGGCTTTCAAGAACCTCACGGTTGAGTCAAAGCTACCTTCAACCGTCACATTGAACTTAGTACTCTGAGGTGCCGGAGCTCCGACAGTGGCAGTGCCTGATGTGCCAGTTGTAGCACCAGTCGCCGTAGCAGTAGCAGTTGGTAATGTGCCGGCACCTGGCACGACTGCCCGAACCGTTACACCAGACTGCCCACCCATATTTTCGATAGTCGTTAAAATTGAAGCCGAATCTTTATCATTGGGCAGGGCATCGGCTACCACTCGCTGAAGCTCGCCCAATTGACTATAGGCCGCCACCAACAAAGGAGCATTCTCAACGTTCTGTTTGAGGGTTGAAGCCGCCTCATCTTTGGCGGTCACCACTTTTTGATCGAGCGCAATCCTGGACCACAATGTTTTACCAGCCAAGGCGGTTAATGCTATCACGATAAACGACACCACGATCAATGCGATAATGAGGTTATTGCCTGCCAGTACGGCTTCGGCTTGTTTCCTAGTTGCCACTGAGCACCTCCTGAGATACGACCCCGTTGATAATGAACTTCACTCCAGAATTACCTGAACTGGTAGCTGTCGGAATGTTAACAGACGAGAAGTAAGCGCTGTTTGGCACATCGGTACCAACACCTGTTTTGCTGACTCGGCTCATAGATCGTTGCAGCTTGGCTACTGCGGAGTAAGTCTTGGCGGTACCAGTTACCACTAACACATTTTGGTCGTTCACCGTAAGAGCTTCAATCGTGACATCAAGAGGGCTCGCCGTCACATACGCTTCAAAGAACTTGGTAAACAGAACCCGATTTGTATACAGAGGACCCAAAGCCGCCACATGCTGCTGAGCATTTAAAGCTGTCATGAGGCCTTGCGTTCCCTCAAGTGCTTCTTTACGCTCTTGAATCTGACGGTTGAGCACCGTAATCCTCACTCCCTGACCGGCCGAGTACAGAAACATCACGAGGACGACACCCCCACATAGCATCCACACAAAGAACGACACGGCGATGGCCATTTGTCGGCGTTGCGACTCCCGTTGCTTGGCCTGCTTGATATCTGGTAATAGATTGATTAGAACACCCATATTACACCATTCCTCGGGCAGCTAAGCCCACAGCCGTGGCGTACTCCGACGACAAGGCCATCAGTTTATCTTGTAAACCAGAGGGGTAAGATGTGTTGATCCAGGCATTTCCAAATTCTACCGGCAGACCCGTTGAGTTAGCCAAGAATGGCCCCAACTCAGGCAATGCTGAAGCCGCACCAGTGACTACCAATTTCTCCAGCTTAGCTTCAGGGTAGCGGCCCAGAAAGTATTTGGAAGACTTCTCAATTTCAGTCACCATACTATCGAGTGTCGGCTTAATTGCTTTGTACACTTGGCCTTCCAGCTTCGATTGAGTCAAACCAAATTTGTAAGTAAACTGGGTAGCTTGAGTTTCGTTCAGTCCCAAGGTTTGGGCTACAGTTCTCACGAAGGTCAGACCGCCTACAGGCACGCTCCTGATCAGGCGAGGCGTATTATTAAGCACGATGGAAACGTCACTATCAAGAGAACCAAGGTCAACCACCATCACACCGTTCGGACTCGCCGGCACCAGCGCCCGGGCAGTCGCCATGGCATTGGTTTCCAGCGCCAGCGGTTCGAGACCGGCATTCTCGAGCAATTGGACATATTTCTCGACTACCGATACTGGAGCCGCTGTCAATAACACTTCGAGTTGCTTACCATCCTTGGTTTCGTCGACGACAGCCCAGTCTAGCTTAACCTGGTCGATGGCCATCGGAATGTATTGCTCTGCTTGATAACGTATAGCTTTAGCCAGCTGGGCACTATCCAGCTTAGGTGTGGTAATAACAGTGGTGAAAACCTTGCTACCCGGTAAGCCCACCACAACCTCTTTGGCGGGCACACGGTTCTCACGAACGAGTTGAGCTACCAGCTGACTAATCTTGTCTTGGTCGGCCCTGGAGTCACTCAGCGCCAAGTTAGCCGGCACCGGCAAAGCCCCATATGCTACAAGGGCAGGATGCACACCACTACGGCGTAACTGTACCAAGCGCACAGCCGTCGATCCAATATCGAGGCCGAAGAATTCTGTCTCTTTTACAAAAAGTCCCATTGCCGCTAGCTTACCATAACCACTTTAGAAACGACAGACTTTTTTGTACTCACCTCTTTGTATCCTCCTAACACACTTCATTTAGAATAATGGCTGCTTTTCCCCTTGGCCGTCCAGTTCAATCGCTGACACACTGGAGCTAAACAACGGCGGCGGGTTCAAATAAATTTGGGGATTGAGTACTACCCTCTCGGCAATCACTGCTCCACTGCCCGACGCCCCCAGCCGGCTAAAACTCATCTGTCTAGCCATCAAAAAGCCGTTGACAGTCAGTTGATTGGCGCAGGCCGATGAGTGATCGAGGCAAGTGTCAATACGGCCCTGCGATGAAAAAAGATAAGCATCAACCCTGGTAACACCAGCCGCAATACCAATATTACCCTGAGCGATAATACCCAAACCTGGTAATGACCGGGCGCTAAAACCGCCTGGATCAACTTGGATACTGCCGTTGATCAGCACCGATCCATTGGGTACCACGATCGTCAGGTTGCCCGAAATCGTACCATAGAGTTGTAACGCACCGCCTCCGTTGTAGTAATACACGCCCGACTTGCCGCTCACGTTAAAACTTGGGCCGGCAATATCGGGACCTCGTGGACCGGTGTAAGCTGCGGCCACTGCCAGTAAATTGGGGCGACACAATGTAGCATACCCGCCATTAGCGCCGAGGTTCAGGGTATTTGACCCTCGATTTGAGCTGAAATGGCTGATAGTACCTGAAGCCGCAACCACATAATCGCCATACGATCCGGCAACCAGGTTACCAGTAACAGGACTAGCTAGTGACATCACACCCCCGCAAATCCCACCCCCAGCATAAACGTCACCATTTTGGGCTGATATGCCAGGATACCTGGGTGATACCACTGTATAAGATACCGTCGTACACACCACAGTATTAGTGGCATCTGCTGGCCCAAAGCACACCGGAAACGAGAATATCCCCGATGCCGCAGCCGACACCTGGAACCTAAAGCTCGCGGTTGTCACAGCGCCGCCCGGTAACGAATTAGTATTCCAGAACCAACTACCACCACTATAAGGTGACACCAAGGTTGAGCCAGTGCTATATCCCCTACTGGCCGTCAAGCCACCAAAGTCATTCTGATTTGCCGGTGAGCAGGGGTTGCCGGCACAAGGTACATTAACCTGGCCTGGGCGATAAGCCTCGACCTTCCCGGGTAATGAAGCTGCCAACGCTGAATTATTAGTCAGAGTAATATTCATATCCACGAAATCACCTGGATTAACTGTGAGTGCCGGCCCAGCCGAAATACTCACTTCAGCCAACACCGAGCTGGGGAACGCCGATTGCACACCAGTCATATTGGCGCATTTCTTCTTAATCGAAAAAACCGTTCCATCAGGATGATGAAAGACTATCATTTCTTCAGTGCCTTCATCATGAACGCCACCAAAAATAACATCTGACATAGCCACGGCTCCTGAGGCGTCAGTTGCTACGCCAAACCCATTGATAGTACCGAACGGCATAAACACCATTTCATCAAAGTTTACCGATGCTCCTGGTATGCTACCGTTAGCATACGCCCGCACAGTAGCTTCCCATTGTGGAAACAATGATTGGGCCAATGACACTCCTATTTGCCAACGCGTTGGACTTGGCGGGCCTAGCCTTGGGTCGTCAGTCCTCACACCCATCATCATATTGATGATGGCAGATGCCCGAGCAGCGTCACCGTCAGGATTCGCAGGATTGTTCAAAAACGCCTGCATTACATTTATAAACTCATCAACCGTCGTAATATCAGTCACATAGTCAGGCGTATCCCAGTCCAGTGGGATACCATGCGACATAACCCAGGTATGATTAGCCCAGTCATGCCAAGCACCATCGTAATAACCATTCTGACCCACAACCCCAAACGTATCAGCCTTAATAACTGGAGCAGCCACCAATATGTTCGCGCACCAACCTACGAACCACATCATAAATACCATAAATGTCCGTTGATACTGCCGTTTGTTCACTTGTTAGCTCCCAAAGTTGCTATCCGTTTTTTAAGCCACGCCACATCTTCAGCATCGGGCGTGCCAGTTGACTGCATAGCATTCAACTGTTTTTCATAATATTGAACAGCTGTAGCTTTATCGCCCATCCGCTCCGATACCCGAGCGATTGCCCCATATTCTGCTTGGCGACCTCCCGGATTATGAGACTCAGCATTGCGGTAAGCCGCTAATGCATCCGACCACTCACCTTTCATTTCATACATAGTACCAATGTAAATATATGCCTCATAACGATTCGCTCGATACCAGCCTCCATGGAGGTAACTGTCCATAGCCGATATTCCAACATCAAACTGGTGGGCAGCTCTTGCTGCATCAAGCCTACTCTTGGCTGCATCGAAGTCTTTAGCATCAGCTGATTTTGCGGTCATCCATACAACCACAGACATGATAGTAACTACTGCAACTATGGCACCTAGTATTAGTAGGAGCCTATGTTGACGATTATTTTGTCTGCGTTCAACTTTGGGCATGAATCCACTTACGCTTAACACTCTAAAGTATAGACTCTGGACATATCTACCGCAACCAGTGAATCGATATCTCAAGCTCAATAGAGTGGCTGTTTTTCGCCGCTACCGCCCAATTTGATCTCGGCAGCACTCGCTGTGAACAGCTGAGGCGGGTTGAGGTATATTTGAGGCGTCATCACAATTTTTTCGGCCATCACGGCACCACTACCAGCCGGACCCATCCGGCTCAGGCTCAACTGTCGGCCCATCAGGAAGCCGTTAACCACCAAGGTATTGGCGCATAAACTTGAGTGTTCAATACAGGTATCGATACGGCCTTGGGAAGCGAATAAATACGCGTCTACCCGGGTGACACTCGCCGCAATGGTAATATCGTCACGGGCAATAATGCCCAAACTCGGCAATGACCGGGCAGCGTAACCCCCCGTATTATTTTGGACTGGTCCGTTAATGAATACTGAACTGTTTGGAGCTACAACTGTCAGATTACCCGATACATTACCAGACAATTGCAAGGGCGCAGCGCCAAAGTAGTAAAACACCCCTGACTTGCCGGTCACACTGAAGCTCGAACCTAAAATATTTGGACCACGAGGACCAGTATACTTTTGAGCGATATCCAAGAGGTCGGGCCGACACATAGTAGCGTAGCCCCCATTCGCTCCTAGATTAAGCGTATTGCTACCTCCGCCAGAGCTGAAATTGCTAATAGTACCCGACGCTGCCACTGCATAATCGCCATAAGAACCCGCCGCCACCTGGCCGCGAATATCGCCTAAGGTGACGAGAGCTCCACACGACCCACCTTCGAGTGCACCACCCGCCTGTACATTGCCATTCTGAACAGATATTGCCGGGTACCGTTGAGCGACGGCTGCTACGGTAAAAGTCGCCACATGGCAAAAGGGCGTGGTAATGCCGCTAGAGGCTACGAAACAAACCGGAAATGAGAACGGCCCTGGCGGCGCACTAAGCGGAACAGTAAATTCAAACTGGGCCATGGTAACAGTTGAGGCAGGTAGCGCATTGGTCATCCAGAACCAGTTACTGCCGCTATAACCCGAAGCCAAAGTTGAGCTTGTGGCATACCCTTGCCCGGAGCTCATGCCTGAGTCAAAAGGCAATTGCCCGGCCGGAGCACAAGGACTACCAGCACATGGCACCGCCACCTGTCCGCCTAGAGGCCGGTACACCTCCACTTTGCCGGCCGGCACCGACGATGTAGCCGATATGTTCGTCAGGGAAACTTGGGTTTGCACCGTCTGGCCCGGTAAAACTGTAGCATCGGGCCCCATATTTACATCGACGCCATAATTAGAGGTTAGACCGATCATATTGGCGCAGGATTTTAAAATGGTAACCAATGGCGTACCGTCAGGAGCCGAAAACTCAACCGTTGGTCCGTTGATAGTTTCTTCGAGAATATGGTAAATGCCGTCATTGGCCGGTGTCGGCGGAATACCCGGACCCGGCGAATGAGCCGATACTGCTCCCGACCAGTCATGAGGCCAGTCACCCGAGAAGTTAGCATTAAAATTCGCCTGACCCGCTGCATCATAAGCGTTAACTAGATTAACCCACTCCGCCCATCGTGATTGGGCAATTTGCACCCCATTTTGCCAGCGGTTAGGAAACGGCCCGTCGAAGGCTGGATCAGTCGCATCGACTCCCAACATAATATTTACGAGCACCGAGGCCCGAGCCCGGTTATGGTCGGTTGGTGACCATAACCGCTTCTGGATCTCGTTGATAAAAATTGTGGCATCCATATAGTTAGCTGGTGAACTATATGGATCAGGCATAAAGCCTGGATATGGGATGTCTGGTGACACATCAAACATATACCAAGCATCCCAATCATAGGTATCGGTATAATACCAATGATCAAGTGTCCTACCATAATCTGGACCACCAGCACTCACCGGTAGTGCCGGCATCAATGTAGCCACCAAGGCGGCAATCAAAATGATCCGGCGCCACGCCGCTAATCTCACCGACTGCCCTCTATGCGTTGGTTAATGCGCTCAAGCGTGTCGATATCCATACCGAAATGCTTGTCGTTGGTAGCTTTCATAAATTCTATAGCTTTACGGTTATAGTCGAGTGCCGTTTGCTTATCTCCTAGAGTATAAGCGCATCGGCCGATACCAGTTAAGACCGCCAAGATTGCTTCAGTAGCCTTGGCTTCGGCTTGCCGATAAACAAGCAGGGCTTGCTGAAAATCACCTTTTTGCTCATATACTGCCCCGATATGTGCGTACATCTGGGCTGCTCGCTGATTATTGATAGCCGATGCAATATAATTTTCACCTGCCTTTACGGCATCATCGTACAGACGTCGGCTTTTATCGGTAGTGAGTAGATTAAAAGCGGTGTCATAACTAGCCTTATCGCGAGCATCTGCCGCTGCTGCCTCAGTGTTTCGCCGCAGCATTTCTTTGTATTGCCAAAAAACCACTCCCCCACCAGCCAACAAGCCAAAAACCACAATTATGAGCAAGACACGGCGGGACCGAGATAGGTCTCGATGTACAACGTGAGGCATAATTCCACTTACGTTTAATGAACCAACTATACCGCGCCCCACCATCAGACGCAATCACTCATCACACTGCGGTTAATGGATTATTTCGACAAAATCAGGTACAATTACCCGGCTATGAGTTTATCAATTGGTATTGTCGGCCTACCCAACGTTGGCAAATCAACCCTCTTTAATGCCCTCACCCGCAACCATGCCCTCGCTGCAAATTATCCTTTTGCAACTATTGAGCCCAATGTTGGTGTCGTGCCATTACCTGATGACCGGCTCCAGAAATTGGCTGAACTATCGACAAGTGCCAAAATTACTCCAGCTCTGGTAACGTTTGTCGACATTGCCGGCCTAGTCAAAGGAGCCAGTACCGGTGAAGGATTGGGCAATAAGTTCTTGAGCCACATCAGAGAGACCAACGCCATCGTGCAAGTAGTGAGGGCTTTCTCTTCAACTGACGTCATCCATGTTGATGGCACCCCCAACCCGAGTAGAGACATTGAAACCATTAATACCGAGCTTATTATGGCCGACATCGCGACAGTTGACCAAAGACTGGCTCGATTAAGTCAGGAGGCTAAAAGGGGGTTATCACCTGCCCAGCAAGACATCCTCAATTCGCTGCAGGCTGCCCGTGACACCCTGGGACGCGGACAGCTGATCGCGGCCGCCGCCCAACAGCCAGGCTCAGGTGTTAAGCTCGACAATCTCACTGACCTACAATTGCTCACAGCCAAACCTTTTATTTTTGTGTTCAACCTTGATGAAGCCGACTTGAGCAATAATGATGCTCGAAACCAGCTCATCGAATCTGTAAAGCCTTTTCCGGCTGTCTGCCTATGCGCCCAAGTGGAGAGTGAACTCATGGACTTGCCGACTGCTGAAGCCGCCGAACTACTGGCTTCTCTCGGGCAGAATCAAAGCGGACTCGACCAACTTGCCACCATCGGTTTCGATGTGCTTGGCCTGCAAACCTATCTCACCACAGGACCAACTGAATCACGCGCCTGGACTATCCCCCAAGGCGCCACAGCCCCAGAAGCCGCCGGTGTCATCCATACCGATTTCGAAAAAGGCTTCATTAAAGCCGAGGTCATCAACTACCAGGATCTCATCGCTGCTGGCTCATACGCCGCCGCCAAAGCTGCTGGCAAAGTCAGACTCGAAGGTAAAGACTACATCATGACTGACGGCGATGTCGTTGAGTTCCGTTTCAACGTGTAAAATCGCTCGACATTGCCATGGGCGCCGGCTATTGCGGAATCAGCTCGGCCCAAAACCCGGAAACCATGCTCGTCAAACCAGGTTTCCAACTGACCCAAGATAGCATCACGTACCTCGCCTTGAGGTATCACTCCCCGATACCGATCAGCTAAAGCTTTACCAGCTTCAAACTGAGGTTTAGCCATAGCTACAATGAAGCCACCATCGTTAACTAATACAGCTACAGCCTCAAGAATTTTGGTCAACGATATAAAAGATACATCGATGACCGCCATGTCTGTCATTTCTGGTAGCTCAGCATTTCTAATGTCGGTCTGCTCCAGACTAATCACCCGCTCATCTTGACGCAGTTTATAGGCCAACTGAGCAGTGCCAACATCAACGGCATACACCCTGGCTGCTCCGTGCTGAAGGGCATAATCAGTAAAACCACCCGTCGAAGACCCAACGTCAAGCACGATTTGGTCGGAAAAATCGATTTCTAGATCATGAGCGACACTCGCCAGCTTATCGCCTGCCCGACTGACGTAGCGCGACTGGGCCTTCACCTGCATTTCAATATCGTCCCGCAACTGAACACCGGGCTTATCAAGTATACGATCATCACCTGAGACTAAGCCGGCCATAATCATAGCTTGGGCTGCCCTACGACTCGACGCCAAACCCCTGTCTACCATTAACTGATCGAGCCGCCGCTTCACCTGGTTTACTTTGCGCGCTCCAAGTAGTCGCCACTAAGAGTGTTAACCTTCACTCGATCACCTTCGTTGATAAACAACGGTACCATGACCTCGGCTCCTGTCTCAAGAGTTGCTGGTTTGAGCGCGGTCGTTGCGGTGTCACCTTTGGCGCCCGGCTCAGTCTGAGTAACAGCCAGATAAACAGCATTGGGCATTTCCATACCAATCACACTACCGACAAACCTCAACACCTGGATCGTAGCACCCTCAGCAACATATTTAGCTTGATCGCCTAAAACCTTGACCGGCACAGTGTCCTGATCATACGTCTCATTGTCCATGAGCACGAAGTTATCGCCTTCACGGTACAAAAGCTGCATATTGCTTCTCACAACCTCGGCCGAATTAATTTTGTCAGCCGATCGAAACGACTTCTCAAGAATATTACCAGTCAAGAGATTTTTAATTTTAACCTGAACGACTGCTCCACCCCGGCCCATAGCCTTATGGGTGTAGTCAGTCACGCGATAAGGTACACCTTCGAGTTCAATGAGCGTACCAACTTTGAGGTCTGTGTGACCCAATACCGCCATAATGAAACCTACCTCCCCTACCGAACCACAAATGGCAGCAATGCAATGTGGCGGGCCCGCTTGAGGGCTACAGCAACCCGGCGTTGGTGACGCAGACAGTTACCTGTACGCTTGCGGCCTTCGATTTTGCCGTACATCGAAACGTACCGCTGTAGCAATTTGACGTCTTTGTAGTCAACGGCCTCAAGCTTTTCAGCGCAAAACCGGCAGACTTTTTTGGAATAAAAATTAGCCATAGTATTCTCTCCTAGAATGGAATGTCATCTAAATTAATGGTCTGATCGCCATCAAGGTCCTGAATCACCACGTCGTCAGATTTCTTGGAACTTGTCTGGCCGCCACCGGCTGCCGCTCCGCCAGTAAAACCGCCACCAGCTGCACCAGGAGCATCAAGGAAGTTGACGTCAGTGGCGACAATTTCGGTTCGCGAACGCTTAACGCCATCTTTTTCCCAGCTTTGAGTTTGCAAACGACCCACTACCATCACTTTACGACCCTTCGCCAAATATTGGGCAGCCAATTCACCGAGTTTACCCCAGGCCACAATCTCATGATACTCAACGGCTTCTTTTCTTTCACCGCTCGCATCCATCCACGTGCGATTGGTGGCAACCGCAAATGATGCCACTTGCTGACCACTAGGCGTAGTCCTAAGTTCAGGATCACGGGTTAAGTTACCCATGACGATAGCTTGGTTAAAGCTCTTAGCCATTATTGATCTCCCTCTTTATCGCCAGCCTCCTCGGCCGGTTTACTGACTTCCTTCTCGTTTTTTTCAACTGCTGGTTTATCAGTTTTTTTCTCACGAGCTGACTGAGCCTCATCTTCTTTGACTACCAGCAAGTGTCGTAAGACTTCCTCGGTGATGAGAATGGTATTCTCAAGCTCACGGACCTTGGTCGCCTCAAGCTCAACTTCGAAGTAAATATAAATGGCAAAATCCTGCCGCTTAATGCGATAAGCCAGCCGTTTTTTGCCCCAATTATCGCGCTTGGTGACTTTACCACCCGCAGCTGAAATTAATGATTCAACCTTAGCTATTGGCGCATCAACGTCAATCTCTAGGTCAGGGTGTAATAACACCACCAGTTCATATGCTTTACGCATACATCACATCCTTTCTCTGGAAATTTACTTGTCTGGGCACTACTACCCGAGAGAGAGTAAATTGCGGCAATCATGCAACACGACTCCAACTGCCGCAAAAAGGTTAAATTTAAAAGTTAGCCAAATCATTGTAAAACATCAGCATAATTTAGTCAATCAGATAAAAAAGGAGTACACTATCATGAAATGGTTACCACCTGGCGCAATCACCAGACTCTGCCCATCGTCAGCTTCCAGGATAGTGCAATAGCCGGCCGACTGGACGCTTGGGTTGTCGATCCTAGCAAACTCCAGTTATGTGCGTGGCTGTGCCAAATACCAGGTATGCGTTCGCGGCAATTACTGCTACCCACGGATGTTTTGCATCTCGATCAGCGTCATATCATCATTAACAGCCAATCAGATCTCGTCGATACTCAGGATGTATGGCGCCTGCAGAATCTCGTAAAGCTACGCTACACGCCCATCGGTAAGGGAGTCTACACGGAAAGCGGTAAAAGACTTGGATTTGTGACTGACTTCAACTTTGACACTGAATCTTGGTACATTCATAAGCTACAAATAAAACCTGGTTTGTTTAGTAGCATCAGAACCGATAGTCCCTATATCGATCGTCGCCAGATCCTTGAAGTTACAGCTCATCGCATCATCGTACAAGATACTAAGTCTCTATCAAGTCATCTGCTTGCACAATCTTTTGGACCAGGCGCCAATCAAAGCCCTTCCTGACGAGCCAATTTTGCAGTTGCTTATCGTCCATATGGCTCGTGCGGCGTTTTTTGGCTACCAGCAGCTGTAGTGCCTCAAATTCGGCTGTATCAGGTCTGTCATCTAACACCTGGGCAATGGTCGACTTTTCTAACCCTTTACCGCGCAATTCCTGCACTAGCTCACGCCGGCTCCGAGGTCGCAAGGCTTGACGATCAGCCACCCACCTCCGGCCAAATTCTAGATCATCGACCAACCCACTCTCTTCTAGACGCTGGAGTACCATCTGCTGAGCGCTCTCAGGCCATTCGCGCCGAGTCATATACTCAAGCATTTCCCGACGGCTTCGAGCCCGGCGCAAGATGTAGTTGGCAGCATGCGCGAAATAGCGTTCTTGTTCCTTCGGACTCAGCGACGCATCAGACAATTAAGCCTCGGCCGCTAACTTACGGATTTGACCATCAAGTTGCTTGATGAGTTCGGGATGATCCTTAATATATTGCTTAGCAGCTTCACGGCCCTGACCAATTTTTTCATCCTGGTATGAGTACCAAGCCCCCGCCTTCTGAACTAAATTATATTTAACCGCCAAATCCAGTACATCACCAGCTACCGAAATACCTTCGTTGAACATGATGTCAAATTCGGCAATTCGGAAAGGTGGCGCTACCTTGTTTTTGACAACTTTTACTTTGACATGTTTGCCAATCGATTGATCGCCATCCTTAATCTGCTCAGTACCTCTGATATCCATCCGCACAGAAGCATAATATTTAAGCGCTTGACCACCCGCTGTAGTCTCTGGATTGCCGAACATTACACCGATTTTCAATCTAAGCTGATTTAAGAACACGACAGTCGTTTTACTCTTGGAAATTACTCCCGTCAGCTTCCTGAGAGCTTGACTCATGAGTCGAGCCTGCAGCCCCACGTGGGCATCACCCATCTCGCCTTCGATTTCAGCTCGTGGCACCAGCGCAGCCACAGAATCAACCACAATGATATCGACTGCCTGGCTACGCACCAGAGTCTCTGTAATCTCCAAGGCCTGTTCGCCAGTATCAGGCTGACTGATCAGGAGCGAATCAAGATCAATACCGATCCGGGCAGCGTACTCGGGGTCTAATGCATGCTCAGCGTCTACAAAGGCTGCTACGCCGCCACTCTTTTGAACTTCAGCCACTGCATGCAAAGCCAAGGTCGTTTTACCGCTCGACTCAGGTCCGTAAATTTCAATAATCCGGCCCTGGGGCAGACCGCCGCCCAAAGCCAAGTCCAAAGATAACGAACCGGTTGGGATAGTTGCCACATCGATCTTGTGAGCCTCACCTAGCTTCATAATAGAGCCGGATCCAAATTGCTTTTCGATTTGTGCAACTGCCAGATCAATGGCTTTGAGACGCTCAGCCTGCTCTGCCCCCGACCGCTTTGTTTCCTTAGCTGCTGTTTCTACTACCTTCTGTTCGTCGCTCTTCATGATTCATCCATACATTAAAACTTGATTGTCCTACTAGTGTAACCGCACAAAAACCAAACGTCAAGCCTGCTCAGACCAAAGTCAACGCAGGTTCACAAAGTCGAGAGGGAAATCAAAATCTTTTGATCGTAAAGCCGCCATCACACTCTGTAAGTCGTCCTTACTTGAGCTCGTCACTCGCACCGTGTCACCTTGGATCTGGGTTTTAACCTTGGGCGCGACATCCCGAATCAATTTGGTGATCTGTTTAGCTTTATCCTGATCAAGACCTTTCTTGAATGGCACACTCCAGCGCATATCTTTGCCACCCTGAACCGGTTCGTGACTCATATCCAAAACCTTCAGTGGCACGCTGCGCTTCACAAGTTTGCTTTGAACTACATCGATAATCGCATCAAGTTGGTTCTTACTATCACCAGTCAGATTGAGTCCTGATTTGCCATCAGCAAACTCCACTGCCGCACTCGTACCCTTAAAATCGTAACGTTGAGCGATTTCCTTTTGAGCCTGATCAACGGCATTGAGCATCTCGGCAGCGTTATAATCACTCACGACATCGAACGAAAAGTCTTTAGCCATGATTTGCTCCCCTATTACGTTGACTATTATACAAGGGTCAGAAGGCGCTGTCTTTACTAAACACCTGATTACGGCGAACCTCACCGGTCGCCCCGATTATACCCAAATCTTTGGCTGCCACTACCTTGTTCGTTATCTGAACGCTGGTCGCTCCAGCATTACCTGTCGTAATATTGACTGAATCCTTGCCGACAAACAACCTCGACCAGCCAGCAATCACAGTGCCGCGCCAGACCTCTTTACCATCTACCACCACTACCATAGAAGTAGTCTCTGACGCCTTGGCTACCACAGCCACACCATCAAATATCACCGTTGGCACTTGCGCTTGAGTCAATTCAAGCTTAGGAACCGTAGCCAGAATATTGCGGGTCACTGTTGTCTCTTTGCCCAGCTTACTCCTGGCGAGGACGGTAATCTCGTTGATACCATCTTGTACTGCCACTTTTTCGGTGAAATTGCCGTCAGTATCCACAAGTACCGGCGAGCTATCAATAAACACGTCAGAACCAGGAGTGGCTGCTCCCCTAATCTCCACGACGCTGCCCGTGATTGACTGGTCTTGCTCTGGGCTCATCACATCCAACCGGGGGGCACCAGCCAGAGCCGACATCTGCCATAGCAGGTAGCCAATCACCGATACTACAATCACCACCAACCCCAATACGGCTAAGATTTTGCCAGTAAATACCAGTTTAGCGGGCCGATCCAGCTGTGGGCTGTGAGTCTCGCCCCTTTCAATGCCACCTCTTTCAGCGACATAATCAGTCGCCAGAGCTGCACCGTCTAGCCCCAAATGGTTGGCATAATTTTGAACAAACCCCCGCGAATATATATCGTTCGGCAATTTATCGTAATTACCAGCTTCCAGAGCCGTTAAATACTTGCCCCTGATTTTGGTGGCCACTTCCACCTGGGCCAAGCTCATACGCAAGGCCTGTCGTCGGGCTTTGAGCTGGGGTCCAACTTTCATCTGAACCACTGATTTCGGCTTGATATTCTCAACCATAGATTTATCTTATACTAATCTTTAAGACAAAGAATTCTCCGGCTTGTCCATCACAAGAACCACAACAGAGCTAATTAGTCATCGTATGGTTCGGCCGGGCGCATCTCAGCCGCCACCATGCCGCTAGCAGCTCCCGTACCTCGAATTTGACTCAAGTCAGATATGAGTACGTCTCTCGGCCGAGCGCCATCAGCCGGACCGATGATCCCCCGTTCCTCCAGTAGATCGAGTAGCCGTGCTGCCCGCGCGTAGCCAATCCTCAGTCGCCGCTGAAGCATGCTGGCCGACGCCTTGCCGGCCCGAAAGACTGCCTCAGCCGCCTCATCAAACATATCGTCATCAGGCTCTCCCATCTCACCGCCGACGCCACCACCAACACTCTTGCCACCAATGGTTACTTTTTGAGCCAAAATCTCTTCATTGTAATGAGGTGGTCGGACAGTCCTCAAATAATCTGTCACGGCTTTGACCTCTTTCTCATCCACCCAGGCACCTTGAATCCGACGCGGTTTCATGAAATCGGGGCTCATGAACAACATGTCGCCTTTGCCAAGCAATTTTTCGGCTCCCATCTGGTCAAGAATCGTCCGCGAATCCACTTGCGACGCCACACTAAACGCCAGCCGGGCCGGAATGTTGGCTTTGATGATACCAGTAATCACATCCACGCTCGGCCGCTGCGTGGCCAGCACGAGATGGATACCGATCGCTCGAGCCATCTGAGCCAGTCGCACAATCAGTGATTCCACGTCAGCCGCCGCCAACACCATGAGGTCGGCCATTTCGTCGATAATGATCACAATATACGGCATCGCCTCATCGGCGTGAGCTTTGTTGTACTCAATGATATTGCGATTACCGACCTCTGCCAGCAACTTGTATCGCCGTTCCATCTCAGCCACAGCCCATTTAAGCGCCGAGATCGTCTTCTCCGGCTCAACAATCACCGGCGTGAGCAGATGCGGTATATCGTTATACAAACCTAGCTCAACCCGTTTAGGATCCACCAGAATAAGTTTGAGGTCATTTGGTGAGCTCCGGTACAAGAGACTAGCCAAAAGCGAATTGATCATACCGGATTTACCGGAACCGGTAGCACCAGCGATGAGCATATGAGGCATCTTGGCCAAATCCGCCGTCATCGGCGTACCGCTTACATCGCGACCCAAAGCAAACGTCAAAGGCGCCGTTTCTTTCTTCCATTCTGTGCTTTCAAGCACACCCCGCAAGCGCACAGTTGCAATCGATTTATTGGGAATTTCCACCCCCACAGCACTCTTGCCCGGAATCGGCGCCTCAATCCGAATAGGATGGGCGGCCAGGCTCAGCGCCAGATTGGTATCCAAACCAGTAATCTTATTGAGCTTAACCCCAGCTGGCGGTGTAAAAGTATATTGTGTCACAGTTGGGCCCACATTCACCTCGGCCATCGTGACATTGATGCCAAAGCTCTCCAATGTTTGTTGAATCGTCGAGGCATTTGCCTTCACATCGCCGGCATCAGCTTTCGAACCGACCGACGACAGCAGATCAAGTGCCGGCGGCGTCCAAGCCTCTTCTGAGTTTGCGGTCAATGCTTCAGGTTGGGCCGCCGGAGCCACTGGCGTCGGCGAAGGCAGTTTGCGTGGAGCCGAACCCAAGTTGAGTTCGCCGCGCATCGGCAGTGCCGTCGGCGCCGCTCCCGAATTATCGTTGACCTTCAATCCGGCCAAGGCGCCCGATTCTTGAGGAACCTCCGCTGGCTCATCAGCCGATTTCGATCGCGTGAATAATAAAGCTAGCGTCGCTGCCACATTCCGCAACGACGCATTTGTCGCCACAATCAGAAACACCAGTACCAAAGCAACCAAAATAACCGTGCCGGCCAACCCGTTCACTACAGTCAGCAGGCCTACGGCCAAATTATAGCCAATAATACCACCGCCTTCTCCAGCTTGGGCTTTCACCAAACCATGAGGCTCAACGAGGCCCAGGTGAAACAACGTCGCCAAACTGAGCAAGAAACCAAAATGGCCAAAATAATTCCAACCACGCACGGTCCGCTCAGCTGGCAAAAACAGCATCCAAGCCAACATACCGCACGTCAGCCATAACAAATAGGCCGCATAGCCAATAGCCAAACGAGCCCCGTCGAACAACCCCACCACAGCTGTACCACCGAGACCCATGGCCCCCAAACCAAACAAAATTCCCAGGGCCGCCAGGATCACACCACCTATCTGGCGCTTTGACTCGGGGGCCAGCTCAGGTTTGGCTTGCTTGCCACGGCGCCGCGGAGCCGACTTCGGTTTTGCCTTTGCTTTGCGATTTGCCATACGCGCCCATTATATCAGACCGTAAGCATAGTCGGCATACCTATAACTACTCGCTTGCGAGCCGACTCTGCTTCTGCCACAGTTCGTGATACCGTCCTTGCCTTGCCAAGAGTTCGTGGTGTGTCCCTTGCTCGACGATCTTACCCTGGTGCATTACCACGATGCGGTCGAGGTCCGCCACAGTGCTCAGACGGTGCGCAATCACAATGGCGGTGCGTTTACCAATAATCCCAGGCAACGACGCCTGGATGATCTTTTCACTAACACTATCCAACGCGCTCGTAGCCTCGTCAAAAATCATGATCTCAGCATCCTTCAGGATCGACCGTGCCAACACGATCCGCTGCTTTTGGCCCCCACTGAGCTTAACTCCCCGCTCCCCCACCAAAGTATCGTAGCCGTCAGGCAGACGCTGAATAAACTCTTTGGCATGTGCCGCCGCAGCCGCCCGCTCAATCTCGGCCTGACTGGCCTCAGGTTTGAAATACGAAATATTCTCCCGCACCGTCCTGTGGAACAGTAACGGTTCCTGCGGCACATACGCCATCCGCTGCCTCAGCTCCACTTGGGCTGCCTGCCTGATGTCGACGCCATCCACTTCAATACTGCCGCCATCGATGTCATCAAACCGCATCAGGAGACTGGCAAGTGTGCTCTTACCGGCGCCACTCAAGCCCACAATCCCCACTTGCTCACCTGCTCCAACATTCAAATCAAGCCCCGTAAACACCGGCACCCGCTTGCCGCCGGGCGTCCGGTAGGCAAAATCAACATCCTGAAATGCCACAGTTCCACCCTGCCGCGGCAACTCTTGAGGCTCGGCCACATCACGGACTGTCTCATAATTATCAGTCTGATACTCCAGGGTTGGATACAGCTTAGATATCAGATCATCGTGTTGCTCCACCACTGCCGGAATACCCTGTACCGCGTTATACACTTGCACCATATACACCACCACCAGTACCAACAGCCCTACCGAACCTAAGCTATTTGCTCCCGATTGCACCGCCAGCCACAAGGCAATGCCAGCACCAGCGAAAGTAATGGCGTCACGCGGCGTCTCCAGCCGGGCCAACAACAGCCGCCGTTTCGAATAGGCATCTTGCTCTTCTTGTGCTAAAGCCGTCATCCGCTGCCTCGACTGGACCGCATTCCCCGAAGCCTTGAACGCCACAATATTGGTGACGTCATCGGCCACTAACCCCGATACTCGCCGGTAAACCTCGTGAGTGATGTGGCGGTAGCCTTGAGTCAAGCGAGAAGCCCAGATTACGTAAATCACCTGAATAATCACAACGCCCAAAACAGCTAGTCCAACCGGCCACGACAACACCATGAGGACACTCATTGGCATTATCAAGAGCACCACAGTCTGTTGAATATCACCCCGGAAGAGCCGCACAAACTGCATAGCCGAATCAAGATGCTGCCGGTAAACGCCAGCCAAGTAGCCGGTCTGATTATCGCGGTAGAATGACAAATCCTTGGCTACCAGCCGCTCATAATACGTCACCATCAGTCGGGTATAAACTTTGTTTTCGGCTAGGTTTCCAACCGCATCACGAATATAGCGTAAGGCCAAACCGGCCAAACCGGCCACAACGTACCACAGAATTCCCCGCTGGGCCGCTGCCACGTCACCGCGCGCCACTGCAGCCACAATGTATGCCTGGATAAGGGCTAAACCAATCCGCCCCATCACCGATTGGGCCAGTGCGGCACCAAACCCCACCCAGTAGCCTGGACTACGACCAAAGGTCGATAGCAAATACCGATACACTGCCCGGTTAATAACCTGGGACCTCCAACAACAATTGCCTCTTAGTATACGTCGGCATCATGAGTGGCTTCAACAAATGGAAGCTACTTAGCCTTTGTGGGCAATTACCTGTACCCACGTTGCATGAGATGTCGACTGATCGCCTGCCGCCTTTACACTAGTAAAGCCAACTTCCTGGACAGCACGTCGTATGCGGTCTTCTGTCCAGTAGCAAAAATAGCGAGAGACACCAAGCTTGTCCTCCGCAGGCACCGACCACCTTTCTCCCTCACCCTGTTTGACCGTAAATGCAAAAGTACCATGGCTATTTAGAGCATTCATAACTTTGCGCATAACCCGTTTGGCCTCATCACGAGTGAAATGCAGGAGTACAGCATTAGCGAATATGAGATCATACGAGCCTTCAATGTCATCGGTTATGGCGTTTAGTATACGAGCATTAAAGCCCTCCTGATTAAGCAGATCAACAAAAGCTCGGGTTGCATCGGTACATTCCACCTTATAGCCCAAACTTTGCAAATATGCTGCATCGCGACCAAAGGCGCTTCCGATCTCAAGGATGCGCGCAGTTTTTGGAAGATCGCCTACAAATTCATCGATCCAATTTTTGACAGTACCAGCGGTAATGTTTTGTGCTGTGCCATCAACATATTCTTGGACATGAGTTTCGTATGCCTGGATGGTTTGTTGGTTGGAGTTGCTCATGGTATCTAGCATACACCAGGCAAACCAAAAACTAGAGATCGCAATTGCATTCTGGACTTTACAATTAACCAAACACGTCGAACACCAAACTTGTTCGCTATATCTGACTAGACTTCGTTAATCACCGGCAAGACCATCGGATTGCGCTTGGTCTTTGAGTACAGAATGTCGGCAATCTCGTCCCGCAGGCGGAGTTTGAACTTGGTCCAGTCCTCACCAGGCACTCGCTTTTCGAAGATCCGCCGCACCTCAGCTCTGGTCCGATTAATCAACTCTTCATGTTCTTTCATATAGATGAATCCACGCGAGATGATGTCGGGACTCGTGATAAGCCGACCGGTCTTGCGTGACACCGTGGCTACGATCATAAACATACCATCGTTCGACAATGCCAGTCTGTCCCTGAGGACCACACCTTCCACGTCTCCCACTCCGGCACCGTCTACCATGACGACACCAGCCGGAATACGGGCCACTTTTTGGGCGCTATTGGCCGTCAGCTCCAGACAATCACCGTTGTCCATCACAAAGATGTTTTCCTTAGGGATACCCTCTTCAACCGCCACTTCGGCATTAAATACCAGGTGATGGAACTCACCGTGGATCGGCATGTAGTACTTCGGCCGTACCGCCCGAATGAGGTCAGCCTGGTCATCCCTGAATGCGTGTCCACCAACGTGCACCGGACCGTGTCCTCGCAACGCCTCTGTAGAGCGGGCATACACGTTTGCCCCCTCGCGCATCAAGTTGTCGATGAGCGTAACCACAGACACTTCGTTACCCGGGATAACACTCGATGACAAAATGATGGTGTCACCGGCCTTAATCTTGATATTCTGATGGTCACCGGTACTCATACGCACGAGAGCTGAGTTTTCTTCACCCTGTGAACCAGTACACAGCACCACTACCCGCTCATCAGGCAAGCCGGTAATGTCTTGGACCTTAACCACCAAGCCAGCCGGGATCTTGATGTAGCCCATGCGCACGCACAACTCAATGTTCGAGAGCACCGAGCGACCTACCAAGGCAATCTTGCGGCCAGCCTTGGCCGTAGCATCAATGATGAGCTGCATCCGGGTAATAGAGCTGGAAAACGCCGAGATAATGATGCGGCCGTTGGCCCGGCCAAACAAGTCGTCAATGGTAGGCACGATCGTGACCTCGCTCCCACCCCGTCCGGCACGATCGCAGCTCGTCGAGTCACTCATGAGCAGCAACACGCCTTCTTGGCCGAGCTTTTCAAACTTCGGCATGTCGGTAACCTGGCCATTCAACGGCGTGGGGTCAAGCCGCCAGTCGCCGGTATTAATGAGCATACCGGCCGGCGTCCGCAAGACCACAGCAGTTGAGTCAGCGATGGTGTGGTTGACCCGCACCAGCTCAATGTTAAACGCACTACCAATTTGCACTCGCTCACCCTTGTCCGGGTCAAGCACCACCCAACGCGGTGTCTGGATCTTAAACTCCTCGATCTGTTTGGCCACCATACCCAGGGATAACCTCGACCCGTATACCGGCACCTGGAATTTCGGGATCATGTAACCCGAGGCGCCAATGTGATCCATATGGCCGTGGGTAATAATGATAGCTCGCACTTTGTGACGATTTTTCTCGAGGTAGGTGACGTCGGGAATGATGTAATCGACGCCTGGCTGCTTTTCATCGGGGAAGGCAAAGCCCATATCGATTATCACGATGTCTTGGCCACATTCAATGGCCATCATGTTTTTACCAATTTCACCCAAGCCGCCCAGAGGCATCACCTTGACCACTGGCACTCTCTCGGTATAGTTAGCGCGTTTTGCGCCACCTTTTTTGGTCTGCTGGTTACCGCCAAAGCCATTAAACTCACTTTTGTTCACCGGCATAGTATCCAGTGACGGCATGAGGTCTGTGTGAGTGGGCGCCATTTGGCTTAATCGCCGCCGTTCGCGGCTGACAGCATTACTGACGGCTTTAACTGGCTTGTTACCACCTCCTGCTGCCGGCTGGGTCATGGGCCTAGCTTGAGGTTGAGGCCGGGCGCCGGCCACTGGTTTGGCACCTTGGCGCATAGCCGCCTGCGGCCGGGCAGGCTGGACGCCACGGCTGGCTTCAGGCCGGGTTCCGCGAACTACCTTGGGGCTCACCACCATGCCTTGTGGTATACCGCCCACTGCCGCTACAGCTGTTGGCGCTTTGCTTGAAGTACTTGGTTGGCGAACCGCCGCCCGAGGCTGCGACTGCGTCACAGGCCTAGCCGGTCTCGCCGGCGATTGAGCGACCGGCCGCACCGGCGCCTGGGCCATTTGCGGTCCACCCGGTTGCACGGGCATAGCCTGAGGCGGCATCTGGATGCGCGGCTCCAGTTTTTGCTCAGGCCGCGATTCGTTTGCGCCGGTATTTGATTGTTTGTTCGTTTGTGGATCCATATGAATCGGATCTCCTTTCTGTATCTATTCGGATAAAAAGTTTTAAATAATTGCAGGGATTAAAATTATCAGCTAATTTTCTTCAGAATCGCTGGAATCAAGCTGAAGTCATCCATGAGGGTTTGGCGCATGCCCCCGTTGTATAGTGCCGCAGCCGGATGGAACAAGGGCAAGTATACTTGTCCCCCTTTGCGTACCGGCTGGCCATGGGCTTGGCTGATCTTGAGCTCGGGTAAAAACACACTCATGCTATGTCGGCCCAAAAACACCACCAATTTCGGCCGGATCACAGCGATCTGCTTCAGTAAGTACGGCTTAAACTCCTCGATCTCTTCGGGCGTTGGATCACGGTTATCTGGTGGCCGATACTTCACGATGTTACTGATATAAATGTCCTGACGGGTCAGGCCGATACTGCCGAGCATCTCATTCAAAAACTTGCCGGCCGCCCCTACAAAGGGCTCGCCCTGTAAGTCTTCATTTTTACCAGGCGCCTCACCGACAAACATGATGTCGGCATCGGGATTACCCGCTCCAAATACCAGCTGCGTAGCCGTCGCTTGTAAATGCGGCGTCACGCCGTTGGCCTCAATTTCCTTGGCAATCTCGGCTAAAGCCTTGGCTTTGTCGACCGTTGTGTCTGCCATAGTAGTACCCTCATGGAAAACGGGATGCGAAAAATAATCTTCTTTTTGCCGCGGCCCTTGGGCGCCTCACCGTTGTTGGGTGAGGCGCTTGAAGCACCGTGGAAAACTAGTTGCCACCCATGCTTATTGCTCCTCTTTCTTCGTAACATTGGCGGCTTTGATGCTCAGGTTGAGACGTCCTTGCGCATCAATATCTACCAACTTCACGCGCACTTTGTCACCCAATTTTACCACATCACCGACTTTTTCCACCCGTTTATCGGACAATTGGCTAATGTGCACCAAACCGTCTTTACCGGGGAGGATGTTTACAAAAGCCCCGAACTCCATCAGTTTAACCACTGAGCCGTTGTAAATGCGGCCGATCTCAGGATCTTCGGTCAGGCCCTTGATGATCTCAATCGCCCGCTTCGATCCTTCTGGATTCGTTGAAGCAATCATCACCAAGCCCGAATCTTCGATGTCAATTTCGACGCCGGTTTCGGCAATAATCTTATTGATGGTTTCGCCACCCTTACCAATCACCAAGGCGATCTTACCAGGATCAATCATGATCTTGTCGATGCGGGGAGCAAACTGCGATAGTTCAGCCCGTGGTGCCGCCAGCTCATTCGTAATAGCCGCCATGATATGCGCCCGCCCGGTTTTTGCCTGGGCCAGCGCTGCCTTCATGATGGCAGGCGTAATCCCTTTTACCTTGATATCCATCTGCAAGGCAGTAATACCATCTGGAGTACCAGCCACTTTGAAGTCCATGTCTCCGGCAAAGTCTTCAGCACCTTGGATATCGCTCAAAATCACATATCCACCGTCTTCCTTGGTAATGAGACCCATAGCAATACCGGCTACAGGTTTCTTGATGGGCACACCAGCATCCATTAAGCTCAGCGTCGAACCACAGACTGAGGCCATGCTACTCGAGCCGTTTTGAGACAGCACCTCGCTGACAGTCCGAATGGTGTAAGGGAAATCTTCAACTGAGGGAATCACTGGTAACAATGCC
Source organism: uncultured Candidatus Saccharimonadales bacterium (assembly GCA_964467655.1). Classification (GTDB taxonomy): domain Bacteria; phylum Patescibacteriota; class Saccharimonadia; order UBA4664; family UBA4664. The sequence goes on from CAYXSN010000006.1 coordinate 73,787, forward strand.
CGCTCGGCCAAAGCACCGTGGCCAATTTCACGCCGGCCCGGTGAACGCATCGGTTTGACCTCACCACTCGAATAACCAGGTGCATTGTAGTGATGCATATAGCGCTTGGTGGTGTCTTCTTCCATAGTGTCAATCAACTGAGCGTAGCTCGTTGAAGCCAGCGTCGTCACATTGAGTACCTGCGTGGTGCCACGAGTGAAGATGGCGCTACCGTGAGTCCGGGGCAATACACTCACCTGGGCACTCAAGGGTCTGATCTCGTCCATCTTACGACCGTCGGGCCGAGCACCATCTTCCAGGATCGCCCGGCGGATTTCGCCGTCAATCACTTTTTGAAAGGCCACCTCAATCGCCGCATGATCATGCGATTCACCAAACTGAGCTACTACTTCTTCTTCAAGGTTCTTGATAGCACCATGACGTTGGTAGTGATCCTGATGCCGGACAGCCGGTCCCATTTTATCTTTCAAAAATGCAGCGATGTCCGCCTTGAGATCAGCTTCGGGTAAGACCAACTCATACGGCTTCTCTTTGGCGCCTAGAGCTTCCACAATCTCAAGTTGCAATTTAATCAGCGGCTGAATGCTCTGATGGGCCAACTCAATAGCCTCAATCATAGTAGCTTCGTCCACTTCCATAGCACCGGCTTCCACCATCATGATGGCGTCTTTCGTACCCGCCACCGTCAGGTCGAGCTCGCTGGTAGCCATTTGCTCCTCACTCGGGAACGCCACCAGTTGGCCGTCAATTTTACCGATGCGCACACCAGCTACCGGCCCCTCGAAAGGCGCACCAGAAAGCATCAAAGCCGTCGATATCGCCGTCATCGCAATGATATTGGGTGCGTATTCCAGGTCGGCCGATACTACTGTGGCTACGCCCTGCACATCGTGCCGGTAACCCTTGGGAAACAGTGGCCGAATCGGACGGTCGATCAGCCGGGCACTCAAAGTGCCGCGCTCACTGGCCCGACCTTCGCGCTTAATAAACCGAGAACCGCTAATCTTGCCGGCAGCGTAAAAGCGCTCTTCATAATCAATCAGCAGCGGAAAGAAATCGATGCCGTCCCGCGGCTGATTACTCACCACGGCCGTCCCCATGACAACAGTGTCGCCATAGCGCACCAACACGGCACCGTCGGCCAAAAAGGCCACCTTACCGGTTTCAATTGTTAATTTCCGACCACAAAACTCGGTCTCAAAGACCAAAGTCTTACCACCAAAGGGGTGGATAATATCTCCCATGTGTCTTCCTTCTTGCAGGCAGGAGAGCAAGTGCCAGGGACAAGAGATTAAACAAGTTTAATCCCAAAGCTCTAACACATACCCTACTCTCGCACAACTAGCCTGCTTTTATATGATGCTAAAAAACTAGCTTCCTGGCTGGTACGTAGACTATTATATCACGCCCAGGTTAGCGGCGCAGATCGAGTTTCTTGAGGACGTCCTGGTAACGGTTGACGTCGGTCTTACTCAGGTAGTCCAACAGCGACCGGCGCTTGCCGACCATTTTCAAGAGACCACGACGGGAATGCTCATCCTTTTTGTGGACTTGCAAATGCTTGGTCAGCTCTTTGATCTGCTCGGTAAAAATGCCAATCTGAACCTCAGGCGAACCAGTGTCGCCCTTGTGGGTAGCAAGGCTTTTGATGACAGTTGTTTTGGCTTCTGGCTTCAACATAACTCAAGTATAGTAGCACTTTTCGATACACTTATCAAGTGTTTTAGATAGAATTATCGCAAATAGTCAGATGTTGACCTCCAACCGAGGCCAATTCCAAGGTCGATAGGGTCACCGCTACCATCATCGGGGTCTGCATGCATCATCACTACTTCAATCTAATCTCGCCCGACGCGCGACATTCAAATTGCGCCATCAAATAGGCATGACCCGCCAGATAGCTCCCATATACTCGCATGATCCGCGATCTCACGTCTATTGTTATGCCCACCCGAGCCCACAAGTTAGACTTCCCCAATCGAGAAAGGTATTGACATATATTCATATAAGTGATATATATATCAGCTTTTGGAGTGCGGCTGGTCATCTGGCCATCCCGCTCTACAAGCCGTACCCACCCACCCACCCACGGCAAGGAGCAAGACCATGAGCACGACCGACGGAAAGCCCCGAATCAGCGGCTTCGGAACGAAGCGCATTAGAGTCAGACTGGCCGATTCAGGGGAACGGAAGCACATCTACTTACTCTCAAGTTGGCCATTGAATGACGGCAGCTCATATCACCTATACCTGTCAAACAGATTCCGTGACAAGCCGCTCAACGCCAGCACCGACCCCACCGGACTCATCAGGGCTCTGGTCAACAGATGCTGCGTCAAGGGCAGTGGCCTGATATCCATAGCAGTAGGTGCGGATCTGACCGTACGCGCTGAGTTCATCGGAGCTCTTGAGTCCGCTGAAGCACTCACCCTCATGAGAGCCGCCATCAACACCGCCGGCCTGCCCGGTGCCGGCTTCGAAATCATCTACCCCCAGGTATGATCGATTCACAGGGGCCAGCAGCAACCGCCGCGTAGCGCCCACTGATCTAGCTTCCAGCCCCACACTGCCCCCGAAGAACCGCCCGTCACCCTCCAGGTGACACCGGCGATTCTTCGGGGGTGTACCATTTATTCTCCACGTAATTATCTATTCACCCGACGCATTGTGCGTAGGCATTGACCGAGCCAAGATATAGTACATCAATGAGGCCTCTTGCCTGACTCGAATTGTAAGACACAAACTTACCGCTCCCATAAATTGAGCACCCACAATCTGATGTAAAGCAAGCGAATGTTGGCCTCCAACCGGGGCCCCAAAGAGCCCCGGTTGGAGGATGATTCACGTGTCGGCCGTCATATGCGCGTGACGGACGTTAATCTGATCCCGCTCAGCATCACCTCCAAAGCTATATCATATGCAACTACCGATGTAGCTGCGACAGTAGCGGGGGCAGGATTTGAGCCTGCGACCTCCGGGAAGTAAGCCCGGCGAGCACCCCAGGCTGCTATTGCATCGTGCTGGGCAGTAGGGCCTGGTGAATTGTTGAGGGAGTTAAATCTTCGAGCTGAACAGCTTCGACCAGTGAGTATTCACCCACTTCGGTTCGCTTCAGAGCACTTAAGTAAGCCCCTGTTTGGAGCAGATCGCCCAGATCGGCGGCTAGAGTGCGAATATAAGTTCCGCTCGACACGCGACATTCAAGTTGCACCATTGGATAGGCATAAGCCAACAAATGGTTCTCATATACTTGCACAGTTCTTGAGGGCATGTCCACGACTTCACCCGCCCGTACCCTCTTATAGGCCTCTTGACCATGAATCTTGATTGCCGAATAAGCCGGCGGTGTCTGAATAATCTCACCAGTGAGCTGAGCTAAAGCCGCCTCCACCTCGGCCTGGGTTGGCACTCTATCGCTCACTTTTGTGAGCTCCCCTTCCCGATCACCCGTCGAGCTAGTCTTTCCCAAAGTAATTTCTGCCCGATAGCGTTTATCAAGTTTGCTATAAGCTTGGGCTTGCTTGCAGGCGGGGCCGAACAGCATGAGCATCAAGCCGCTCGCCGCCGGATCAAGGGTACCGGCATGGCCAATCTTGCGCCAATGAGTTATCCGCCGTAGTTGCCGAATGACATCAAATGAACTGATACCGACTGGCTTATCAACCAGCAACAAGCCGTTATACAGCTGGTCGGTCATTTTGAAAACTTGAGGGCATCGGGGCCGGAGCTACTGACTGTTGAGTTGGCCTCTGGGCGCCGACAACCTGCGAACCCAATGGTGACATCTCAAGCGGCAACTGTCCGGGCGCCAGCGACACTGGCTCAGCCGCAGCTTGAAAGTCATTTTGAGCCGGAGGCATCTGCACTCGAGGTTCAGAGAATTGTGAGGCTGTAGGTTGTCCGGCCGGCTGAACAACAGGCTGAGCAAGTTCCGGAGCAGCCGGCTCTTCAATCATCTCGATATGGGCCGGGGCAATAATCAAATCACTATCATTATCTGGTTCAGCCGGCCGGACAGCTTGGGGTTCACGTCTCGGTTGCTCAACTCGCTCATTTCTATCGGGCCGCTCCACCCTCTCCGTCCGTTCAGGGCGGTTTTGACGCTCATTCCGGTCGCGGTTGGCATTGTCGCGGGAACCTTGGCCCTGATTACGGCCACCCTCGCGGCCACCTTCTCTGGCTCCGTCACCACCACGGTACAGAGCGCGCACCACCTGGGGTTGTGAAGCACCAGCTGCCATCATTTGAGCAGCCACGGTCAGGCTCTTTGAGGTGGTGTGGGCCGCCGTAAACCTATCGGTTGCACTCACGATACCCATCAGCAAAGGTGTCGCAATCTCGGCATCAATCAGACCACTTTGCAGACTTTCGCTCAAAGCCACGAGCATTTCACTCAGTGACGAGGCATTACCGTCGATCATATTAACCGCGCCATAACCCTCGTTCGAGCGATGGAAATCAAAATTGATCACAGGAACTTGACCCAACACTTGAGTGTTTTGGTCATACACTTTATCGATTCTGGCTCGGCCGGGCACGCCAATCACAAACAGCAGGTCGTAACCGCCAGCCGCCGTCTCGCCGTAACCAAACGTCACGTCACTTGGCGCAAAGTTACCCTTATAAGGTGTGATGACTACGTTGAGCTTACCGTCGACCATTTCGTAGCGTAATTTATCGACTTCAGCCTTAGCGGTATCAAGTTTCAGGATAAAATCACGCACACCACCCAAATTCTTTTCGATCAAGTTACCCGCCAAGGGCACCACAGCCGCCGGCAACTGGTCAGAAATAACTGCCGTCGCCTGCTTGCCAAATTTGCGCAAAATCATCGTCAGAGCCAATACCGAAACCGCCTGGTCAACCGAAGGACGCTGGCCGGTCATAATGAGGATGTTTTCTGCCTGACGGACAGCCTCAGATGTTTGCTGCTTAGGGGTTAAATCCATAGTCAACGCATCATATACCATTTGTGCTAATTTGTCAATATTCTGCTTGTGCTTTGCGGCCACTTCATTTCCAAGCTTTGACGGGCTTGTGTATAATGCACCACCATGATAGTTCAGTGGAGTGACCTAGATCCAATTAAGTCTGATTACGCAAGTTCGCGCATCGGATTTGTAACTGGCAGTTTTGATTTGCTCCATGGCGGTCATCTCGATTACCTGGAATGGGCTTGGCAGCATTGCTTTTACCTTTCCGGTACCGGCCGGCACCACGAACACCAAACCATCTATGCGAGTAGCCAGCGAGCTGCGGCCCGATATTATCGTCCTCGGTAATGACTGGCAACACGAAGCTCCGCTCTGGGCAAAATATAACCAAGACAGCCTGATAGCTGTGTGTCCCCGGCCTTGGCGCGAAGCAACCACCAACATCATCCACCGAATCCGCTCTGGTCACTCATGTATCAACTCCTTACTGTGACAGAAACTTATTGAACACTTTGCAGTCTTTTAAGTGGTGTTT